>NZ_FNNN01000003.1 GCF_900106755.1 Bacteroides faecis MAJ27 | reverse complement strand
TAGTAAACCAGTTTCTTACGTCCCACTTTGTCGATGATGACAAGCGCCAGGACGGTGGTCAAGGTGTTAACTAGTCCTACGAGAACTTGGTAAAAATTGCAAGTTTGTAGCTTTGTTTGTTAAATATATGCTGAGAAAATCTTATCTTTGTCATCGTTATACTAACTAATACCCCCATTTATGAAAAGAAATCATTATTTACTTACCCTTGTTCTCTTGATAGGGTGCTCCCTTTATGTGAAAGCCTCAGACACAGTTTTTGTCCATCAGACACAAATTCCTATTTTAATTGAGCGGCAGGACAATGTATTGTTCTACTTTCGTTTAGATGCAAAAGAAAGCCGGATGATGGATGAGATCGTTCTTGATTTTGGCAAGAGTGTGAATTTGTCGGATGTACAGGCCGTTAAACTCTATTATGGAGGTACAGAAGCTTTACAAGATAGAGGAAAGAAAAGGTTTGCACCGGTCGATTATATATCCAGTCATCGTCCGGGAGGAACATTGGCAGCGATACCATCTTATTCAATTAAATGTGCGGAAGTACAGAAACCTTCTGCGAAAGTCGTATTGAAGAGTCATTATAAGTTATTTCCGGGTGTTAATTTCTTTTGGATCAGTTTACAGATGAAACCCGAAGCTTCTCTTTTCACGAAAATAAGTTCCGAACTCCAGTCGGTAAAGATAGATGGCAAAGAAGCTGTTTGTAAAGAACGGTCACCGAAAGATATAATTCACCGGATGGCTGTCGGTGTTCGGCATGCCGGTGATGATGGCTCAGCTTCTTTCCGCATTCCCGGATTGGTCACTTCCAATAAAGGAACACTGCTTGGCGTATATGATGTTCGTTATAATAGCAGTGTCGATCTGCAAGAATATGTAGATGTCGGTTTGAGTCGTAGCACGGATGGCGGCAAAACATGGGAGAAGATGAGACTGCCTCTTTCGTTTGGTGAGTACGATGGTTTGCCTGCTGCGCAGAATGGAGTAGGGGACCCTTCTATTCTGGTAGATACCCAAACGAATACAATATGGGTTGTTGCGGCATGGACACACGGCATGGGTAATCAGCGTGCCTGGTGGAGTTCTCATCCCGGGATGGATATGTATAAAACGGCACAATTGGTTATGGCAAAAAGTACGGATGACGGTAAGACTTGGTCGAAGCCGATTAATATAACCGATCAGGTAAAAGATCCTTCCTGGTATTTCTTGCTTCAGGGACCGGGACGGGGAATCACGATGAGTGACGGAACTTTAGTATTTCCTACTCAGTTTATCGATTCTACCCGTATACCTAATGCCGGAATCATGTATAGTAAAGACAGAGGAAAAACGTGGAAGATGCACAATCTGGCACGTACCAATACAACCGAAGCGCAAGTGGTAGAAATAGAGCCCGGAGTGCTGATGCTGAATATGCGGGATAACCGTGGAGGAAGCCGTGCCGTAGCAATTACAAAAGACTTAGGAAAGACATGGACAGAACATCCTTCCTCTCGAAAGGCACTGCAGGAGCCTGTGTGTATGGCAAGTTTGATTCATGTTGGAGCTAAAGATAATGTACTTGATAAGGATATTCTTTTATTCTCGAATCCGAATACTACCAAAGGACGTAATCATATAACTATTAAAGCAAGTCTGGACGGAGGAGTGACCTGGCTTCCCGAACATCAGTTAATGCTGGATGAAGGAGAAGGCTGGGGATATAGCTGTCTGACAATGATCGATCGGGAGACTATTGGCATCTTATATGAAAGCAGTGCAGCTCATATGACATTCCAAGCGGTGAAACTGAAAGATCTGATTCGATGAGAAGTCTTCGAATCTTTTTAGGAATTGCATTTTTATTCCATACATTATATATATTGGGAGCAGGTCAGTTGCATCTGCTTCCCCAACCTCAGCAATGTATTTTGGCAAAAGGATATTTTGTCATGGGTAAAATGCGGCTTTCTACTCCTGTGCTTTCACAGGAATGGAAGCAGTTTGTGACAGAGATGGGAGGTACTTTGGCCGATCAGTCGGCATCCTCCATAAATATAAAACTGATTGACACGATTGAAAATATACCTGTCAATCAGGAAGAGGCTTATCGTCTGACTATTACTCCAAAGACTATTACGGTAGAGGCTGTAGCAGAGCGTGGCGTATATTGGGCGATGCAGACACTTTTTCAATTGAAAGAAGCGGGTGGAAGAAGAAATCGTTTGCAATGTTGTACGATCACTGACTGGCCGGCTTTCCGGATTAGAGGTTTCATGCAGGATGTAGGACGCAGCTACTTGTCTGTAGAGGAACTGAAGCGTGAGATAGCTATATTATCCCGGTTTAAAATCAATACTTTTCACTGGCATTTAACGGAGAATCAGGCATGGCGTTTGGAAAGTAAAATTTTTCCAATGCTGAACGATAGTATCAATATGACTCGTATGGCGGGCAAATATTACACGTTGGAAGAAGCCAAAGACTTGGTAGCTTTCTGTAAGGCCCATCAGGTACTATTGATTCCGGAGATTGATATGCCCGGGCATAGTGCGGCATTTATTCGTACTTTCCGTCATGATATGCAAAGCCCGGAAGGAATGAAAATATTGAAGCTTCTGTTGGATGAGGTCTGTGAAACATTTGATGTTCCCTATATCCATATTGGTACAGATGAGGTGCAGTTTACCAATCCACAGTTTGTCCCTGAAATGGTGGCTTATGTCCGTAACAAAGGAAAGAAAGTGATTTCCTGGAATCCCGGATGGAAGTATAAGGCAGGTGAAATTGACATGATGCAGCTTTGGAGTTATCGGGGAAAAGCCCGGCAAGGTACTCCGGCCATTGATTCCCGTTTCCATTATCTGAATCATTTTGATACGTTCGGTGATATTATTGCATTGTATAATAGTCGTATTTATAATGCGGATATGGGAAGTGATGATCTTGCGGGAGTTATTATGGGCATCTGGAATGATCGTTTGATAGATAAGGAATGGAATATGATTCTGGAGAATAACTTTTACCCGAATATGTTGGCGATTGCAGAACGTGCGTGGCGGGGAGGAGGAACTGAATATTTTGATAAGCAGGGAACAATTCTTCCTGCGGATGAGAAGTCGGAAGTCTTTAGCAACTTTAAGGACTTCGAAAGTCGTATGTTATGGTATAAAGAGCACATGTTTAAAGGATATCCATTTGCCTACGTCAAACAGACTAATGTAAAATGGAATATTACAGATGCTTTTCCAAATGAAGGAGATCTGACTAAAGTGTTTCCACCGGAAGAGGAGTTGAAAGATTCATATATTTATGAAGGAAAACACTACGGAGTACGTCCTGCCATAGGAGCTGGTATTTATCTTCGACATGTCTGGGGCAAAATAGTACCGGCTTTTTATAAAGATCCGCAGGAAAATCATACAGCTTATGCCTATACGTATGTTTATTCTCCTAAAGCACAGGAGGTAGGTCTATGGGCAGAATTTCAGAACTATGGACGTTCGGAGAATGATCTGCCTCCATTACCGGGGAAATGGGATTATAAAGAAAGCCGTATTTGGATTAATAATCAGGAGATATTACCTCCGGTATGGTCTGCTACTCATCGGGTGAAAAATTCGGAGACAGCTTTAGGAAATGAAAATTGTGTGGCTCGTCCGCCGCTACAGGTTCATTTGAATAAGGGCTGGAATAAGGTATTGCTGAAACTGCCTGTCGGTAAATTCTCGATGAATGAAGTACGATTGGTGAAATGGATGTTTACTACGGTATTTGTTACTCTTGACGGAGAAAAGGCTGTGGAAGGACTGATCTATTCTCCGGAGAAGAAATTGTAAAAGCTTACGTTAACAAGAAAAATGAAGAAGTCTTTTATTATTTATTTGTTTCTGACTTTGAGTGTAGTACTCTATGCGCAGCAACATCGTATAAAAGTCGCTTGCATAGGTAATAGTATAACCTATGGTTATGGATTGCCCGACCGGGCTACACAGTCATATCCGGTGCAATTACAGAAAATGCTGGGAGAGTCCTATCAAGTTGAAAACTTCGGTAAGTCCGGTGCTACGCTGTTGAATAAGGGGCACCGGCCTTATATGCAGCAAGATGAATACCACAGGGCTATTGACTTTGCCGGAGATATTGTGGTCATTCACCTGGGCATCAATGATACTGATCCTCGTGACTGGCCCGATTACCGTGATTTCTTTGTGAAAGATTACATTGCACTGATTGACTCTTTTCGGGTTGCCAATCCCGAAGCCCGGATTATGATTGCCAGACTCACACCTATTGCCGACCGTCATCCTCGTTTCCTGTCAGGAACACGTGACTGGCATGGAGAAATACAACTGGCGATTGAAAATGTGGCCTGCTATGCCGGGGTGCAGTTGATTGATTTTCATAAGCCGTTGTACCCTTATCCTTTTATGTTGACGGACGCTGTACATCCTGATCCCGAAGGAGCATTTGTTTTGGCTCAGACAGTATATTCAGCCATCACCGGAGATTATGGCGGACTAAAAATGCCGTTGCTTTATACAGATAATATGGTATTGCAACGGGAGGTTCCATTAACGATTCAGGGAACTGCCAATGCGGGAGATCAAGTGACTGTAAGTATAGCTGACCGACAAATGAAAACAAAGGTAGGTCCGAATGGGAAATGGTCGGTAACGCTGCCTCCTTTAAAGGCAGGGGAGCCTTATACCCTGAAGATTTCAACCAATCAGAAGGTACTTCAATATCATAACGTATTAGCGGGTGAAGTCTGGCTTTGCTCCGGTCAGTCCAATATGGAATTTATGCTGAAACAGGCTGCGACTGCCCGGCTTGATATTCCACGTGCCGCAGATCAGGAGCTTCGTCTGTATGATATGAAAGCGCGTTGGCGCACAAATGCTGTCGAATGGGAAACGACTGTACTTGATTCATTGAATCATCTCCAATATTATAAGGATACAGAGTGGAAAGAATGCGCTCCGGAAACCGTTTCTGATTTTTCGGCAATTGCATACTATTTTGGTAAGATGTTAAGAGACAGTCTGAAAGTTCCGGTTGGATTGATTTGTAATGCTGTTGGTGGTTCTCCCACAGAAGCTTGGATAGATAGAACTAGTCTGGAATATCATTTCCCTGCCATTTTAAAGGATTGGACCCAAAATGATTTTATTCAGGAATGGGTACGTGGACGGGCTGCATTGAATATAAAAAAGTCAGTGAACAATCGGCAGAGACATCCGTATGAGCCCTGTTATTTATATGAGTCGGGTATTCGTCCTTTAGAACAGTATCCGATACGAGGGATAATCTGGTATCAGGGAGAATCGAATGCTCATAATTGGGAAGCCCATGAGGCGTTATTTAAACTACTGGTGAATGCTTGGCGAAAGAACTGGAATGATGATTGCTTACCTTTTTATTATGTGCAATTATCCAGTCTAGATCGTCCGTCCTGGCCTTGGTTTCGTGATAGTCAGCGCAGAATGCTGAATGAAATCTCTGACATCGGAATGGCTGTGTCCAGTGATCATGGTGATTCTTTGGATGTACATCCTACTTGTAAACAACCAGTGGGAGAACGTCTGGCACGATGGGCTTTGAATAAGACATATCTGAAAGACATTGTTCCTTCAGGTCCCTTATTCCGTGGTGCAGATGTTCGGGGTGAGAAGGTTTATTTGTCTTTTGATTATGGACAAGGGATGCGAAGCTCTGATGGAAAGTCTTTGCGATGCTTTGAGGTTGCGGAATTTGAGGGTATCTATTATCCGGCAACGGCTGAGGTGGTAGGAGAACAAGTGAAGGTATACAGTAAAGAAGTACGGAATCCTCGTTATGTACGGTATGGCTGGCAACCTTTCACGCGGGCTAATCTGGTTAATCGTGCGGGACTTCCTGCTTCGACGTTTCGTGCTGAATTTGCGGTGAAATGAGATATTTTGTGGCTTCAATAGGAAATATTTGACAAAAAAGTAATATCTTTACTCCGTTAATATCTAATGCCCCCACTATGATCTTAAATTTGACAGAAAAGATAGCTCCGATAGCATGTGGATTGCTATGTTGCTGTAGTATGGTTTATGCTCAGGGAAATGACACTTCGGAAGTCATGCTACTGGATACCGGTTGGGAATTTTCTCAATCAGGAACAGAAAAGTGGATGTCAGCTACGGTTCCCGGTACGGTCCATCAGGATCTGATCAATCATGAATTACTGCCGAATCCCTTTTATGGAATGAATGAAGAGAAAATTCAATGGGTGGAGAATGAGGACTGGGAATACAGAACCTCTTTTATAGTTTCCGAAGAACAATTGAATCGTGACGGAATCCAGCTTATATTTGAGGGTCTTGATACTTATGCAGACGTATATCTGAATGGTTCATTATTGCTTAAGGCAGATAACATGTTTGTCGGTTATACGGTTCCTGTGAAATCTGTATTGCGAAAGGGCGAGAATCACTTATATATTTATTTCCATTCACCTATCCGGCAAACATTGCCACAATACGCCTCTAATGGTTTTAATTATCCTGCGGATAATGATCATCATGAGAAACATCTTAGTGTGTTTACTCGTAAAGCTCCGTATAGTTACGGTTGGGATTGGGGAATCCGAATGGTGACAAGTGGAGTCTGGCGTCCGGTCACACTTCGTTTTTACGATGTGGCTACCATATCCGATTATCATGTCAGACAAGTATCGCTGACGGATGAAACGGCACGCTTATCTAATGAACTCATTGTAAACCAGATCCTTTCTCAGGAAGTTCCGGCTGAAGTAAGAGTTCGTGTTTCTTTGGATGGTACTGCTGTTGCAGAAGTTAAACAGCAGGTGAAATTGCAGCCCGGAATAAATCATATAACTCTTCCTTCCGAGGTGACGAATCCTGTACGATGGATGCCTAATGGTTGGGGAACTCCGACTTTGTATGACTTCTCTGTTCAGATAGCTTGTGGAGAACGGATTGTTGCAGAGCAATCTCACCGGATCGGTTTGCGAACGATTCGTGTTGTGAATGAAAAAGATAAGAATGGAGAGTCTTTTTATTTTGAGGTCAATGGCATACCGATGTTTGCCAAAGGAGCCAATTATATTCCTCAGGATGCATTGCTGCCTAATGTTACTGCTGAACGATATCAGACCTTGTTCCGTGATATGAAGGAAGCCAACATGAATATGGTTCGTGTATGGGGTGGCGGGACATATGAGAATAATCTTTTCTATGACCTTGCTGATGAGAATGGTATACTCGTCTGGCAGGACTTTATGTTTGCGTGTACTCCTTATCCTTCGGACCCTGCTTTCTTGAAGCGGGTAGAGGCAGAGGCTGTTTATAACATTCGTCGTCTTCGGAATCACGCCTCTTTAGCTATGTGGTGTGGCAATAATGAAATATTGGAAGCATTGAAATATTGGGGCTTTGAGAAGAAGTTTACTCCGGAAGTTTATCAGGGATTATTGCATGGCTATGATAAACTCTTTCATGAATTACTGCCTTCAATGGTCAAAGAATTTGATGCAGATCGTTTCTATGTGCATAGTTCTCCTTACCTTGCCAATTGGGGACGTCCGGAATCGTGGGGGACAGGAGATAGTCATAACTGGGGAGTTTGGTATGGTAAGAAACCTTTTGAGTCTTTGGATACCGATTTGCCGCGTTTTATGAGTGAATTTGGTTTCCAGTCATTCCCGGAAATGAAAACTATTGCAACTTTTGCTGCCCCCGAAGATTATCAGATTGAATCGAAAGTGATGAATGCCCATCAGAAGAGTAGTATTGGAAATTCATTGATTCGTACTTATATGGAACGCGATTATATCATTCCTGAAAGTTTTGAAGATTTTGTCTATGTCGGATTAGTCTTGCAAGGGCAGGGGATGCGACATGGACTGGAAGCTCACAGACGCAATCGTCCTTATTGTATGGGGACATTGTATTGGCAGTTGAACGACAGTTGGCCTGTGGTATCCTGGTCAAGTATTGATTATTATGGAAACTGGAAGGCGTTGCATTATCAGGCAAAACGTGCTTTTGCTCCCATCTTGATTAATCCTATACAGCAGAATGACAGTTTATGTGTCTATCTGATTTCAGATTGGCTGGATGCGATGGAGCAAATGGCATTGGAAATGAAAGTGGTAGATTTTGATGGAAAAACATTAGGCAAGAAGGTGCAGATACATTCGTTGAAAGTTCCGGCTAATACTTCCCAATGTGTTTATCGCGTCAATATTGATGGTTGGCTGACTCCCGAGGAGTGTCAACGCTGCTTTTTACAATTGATACTTAAAGATAAATCAGGGCATCCGGTTGCAGAGGCCGTCCATTTCTTTAAAAAAACGAAAGATTTGCAGCTTCCTCCGGCATCAGTATCATATAAAATGAAACAGACAGATGGTAAATGTGAATTGACTCTTTTCTCGTCAACATTGGCAAAAGACCTTTTCATTGAGATTCCATTGCAAGGAGCCCGTTACAGTGACAACTTCTTTGACCTTCTGCCTGGAGAACGTAAAAAAGTGATTATTACTTCTCCTCAGATAAAAAAAGGGGAGGAGCTCTCTGTAAATATCAAGCACATTCGTGAAACCTATAAATAAAACTAATTTATTAACTACTAACACCTAATTTTTTATTTTATGAAACAACTCCTAAAACTAACCGGATGTCTGGCACTGGCAGGGCTAATGAGTTCTTGCGGTTCAGTACAAGAAGAAGCCAATTATCAGATTATCCCGTTACCACAAGAAATTGTCACAACGCAAGTAAACCCCTTTATTCTGAAAAGCGGTGTGAAAATCCTCTATCCGGAAGGAAATGAGAAGATGCAACGTAATGCGAAATTCCTTGCTGAATACCTGAAGACTGCAACCGGCAGAGATTTCTCGATTGAAGCCGGAACAGAAGGAAAAAATGCAATAGTGCTGGCATTGGGATCGGAAGTAGAAAACCCTGAAGCTTATCAGTTGAAAGTCACCGACCAAGGTGTTACGATTACTGCCCCTACAGAAGCTGGAGTTTTTTATGGTATTCAAACGTTGCGTAAGTCATTGCCTATTGCACAGGGAGCTGACGTAGCACTGCCTGCTGTAGAAATTAAAGATGCCCCCCGCTTCGGTTATCGTGGTGCACATTTCGATGTCAGCCGTCATTTCTTCACAATAGATGAAGTGAAGACTTATATTGACATGCTGACCTTGCACAATATGAATCGTCTGCACTGGCATATCACTGATGACCAAGGATGGCGTCTGGAAATCAAAAAATATCCGAAGTTGACAGAGATCGGTTCTCAAAGATCAGGAACTGTAATCGGACGTAACTCAGGCGAATATGATAATACGCCTTATGGTGGATTCTATACGCAGGAACAGGCAAAGGAAATCGTTGACTATGCTGCTGAGCGTTATATTACCGTTATTCCGGAAATTGACCTTCCGGGACATATGCTGGCTGCACTTACTGCTTATCCAGAATTAGGATGTACCGGTGGCCCGTATGAAGTATGGAGACAATGGGGAGTAGCCGATGATGTGCTTTGTGCTGGAAATGATCAGGTCTTGAAATTTATAGAGGATGTATATACTGAATTGATAGATATCTTCCCGTCGGAATATATCCATGTTGGTGGTGACGAATGTCCGAAAGTTAGATGGGAAAAATGTCCGAAATGTCAGGCACGTATCAAAGCATTGGGATTGAAATCGGATAAGAACCATAGTAAGGAGGAACGTTTACAGAGCTTCGTTATCAATCATATCGAAAAATTCCTGAATGATCACGGACGTCAGATTATCGGTTGGGATGAGATTCTGGAAGGCGGACTTGCTCCTAATGCAACTGTTATGTCATGGCGTGGTGAAAGTGGTGGTATTGAAGCTGCCAAGCAGAAACACGATGTTATCATGACACCGAACACTTATCTGTATTTTGATTATTATCAAGCTAAAGATACTGAAAACGAACCTTTTGGTATCGGAGGTTATTTGCCAATCGAAAGAGTTTACAGCTACGAGCCCATGCCGGCTTCTCTTACTCCGGAAGAACAGCAATATATAAAAGGTGTACAAGCTAATCTTTGGACAGAGTATATTGCTACTTTCTCTCATGCTCAATATATGGTATTGCCTCGTTGGGCAGCTTTGTGTGAAGTACAGTGGTCAACACCTGATAAGAAGAACTATGAAGATTTCTTATCTCGTCTTCCACGACTGATTAAATGGTATGATGCAGAAGGATACAATTATGCAAAGCACGTATTTGATGTGAAAGCTGAATTTAATCCGAATCCGGCTGATGGTACTTTAGACATTATACTTTCTACAATCGACAATGCACCTGTCCATTACACTTTGGATGGTACTGAGCCGACTAGCGCTTCTCCAGTTTATGACGGTGTCTTGAAAGTCAAGGAGAATGTAGATTTCTCAGCTATTGCCATTCGTCCCACAGGAAATAGTCGTGTCGTTTCAGAGAAAATCAATTTCAGTAAATCAAGCATGAAGCCGATTGTTGCTAATCAGCCTGTGAATAAACAATATGAGTTTAAAGGTGTGACTACTTTGGTCGATGGCCTGAAGGGAAATGGTAACTATAAAACCGGACGTTGGATTGCATTTAGAGGTAATGATATGGATGTGACCATTGATTTCAAACAGCCTACCGAGATTTCAAGTGTTGCCATTTCTACATGTGTAGAGAAGGGAGACTGGGTATTTGATGCAAGAGAATTTTCTGTGGAGGTATCAGATGATGGCACGAACTTCAAGAAAGTGGCATCCGAAAACTATCCTGCAATGAAGGAAACTGATAAAAATGGCATCTATGACCATAAACTAACATTTACACCTGTAACAGCACAATATGTGAAAGTGATAGCTTCGCCCGAGAAAAGTATTCCGGAATGGCATGGTGGGAAGAATTATCCAGGTTTTTTATTTGTAGACGAAATTACTGTTAATTAATGGATATAAGAAAGAGATACACTAAAGTTTGTCTTTTCTTATGGGTAATCGGGATGTGCTTTTGTGCACATCCCATAAAAGCACAGTCCGTAATACCTGTTCCCTTAAAGATGGAGCAGGGTACGGGCTCTTTTTTACTTTCTGAAAAAACTAAGCTTTATACAAACTTACAAGGAGAAGAAGCTGCTCTTCTTGGCGACTATTTGAGAACTGCCTTATCACTACAATTTAAGGAAGGAAAGAAGAAAGATAAACAGAATGTCTTGTCTTTACTAATATCAGAAAAGAATCCTCTGCTGGTGTCACCGGAAAGTTATATACTGTCTGTTACTCCTGAGCATATTTTAATCAAAGCTTCTTCTGGGGCAGGACTATTTTATGGAATTCAGACATTGTTGCAGCTGTCTCAACCTTCGGGTACAGATTATTCTATAACTTCTGTTGATGTGCAGGATACCCCTCGTTTTGCCTATCGTGGAATGATGCTGGATGTTTCCCGTCACTTCCTCTCTAAAGAATTTGTGAAAAAACAGATAGATGCACTGGCATTTTATAAAATAAACCGATTGCATTTGCATCTGACAGATGCAGCAGGATGGCGACTTGAAATAAAGCAATATCCTTTGTTGACGGAATTTGCAGCTTGGCGTACAGATGCTAACTGGAAGAAGTGGTGGAACGGCGGACGGAAATATCTTCGTTATGATGAACCCGGTGCTTCCGGTGGTTACTATACTCAAGATGATATGAAGGAGATTATTGCATATGCACGACAACATTATATCACAATCATTCCTGAAATAGAGATGCCTTCTCACTCGGAAGAAGTATTGGCTGCCTATCCGCAATTATCCTGTTCGGGCGAACCATACAAGAATGCTGATTTCTGCGTGGGGAATGAAGAGACATTTACTTTCCTGGAAAATGTATTAACTGAGGTAATGGAACTTTTTCCATCGGAATATATACATATAGGCGGTGATGAAGCTGGTAAGGGGGCATGGAAGACTTGTCCGAAATGTCAGAAAAGGATGCAGGATGAACATCTTTCTAATGTAGACGAACTGCAGAGTTATCTGATTCATCGTGTAGAACTGTTCCTGAATGCTCACGGACGTAAGTTGTTGGGATGGGATGAAATCCTCCAAGGTGGTTTGGCTCCTAATGCTACTGTAATGTCATGGCGTGGCGAAGAAGGAGGCATTGCTGCTGTACGTTCTGGTCATCAGGCAATAATGACACCCGGTAAATATTGCTATTTGGATAGTTACCAGGACGCTCCATATTCTCAGCCGGAAGCTATCGGAGGGTATCTGCCATTGGAGAAAGTTTATTCGTACAATCCAGTCTCAGATTCTTTAACCGTAGAACAGGCAGAACTTGTTTATGGTGCGCAGGGTAATCTCTGGGCTGAGTATATTCCTACACCGGAACATATGGAGTATATGATATATCCTCGTATCTTGGCTTTGGCAGAAGTGGCGTGGTCAGCTCCTGAACGTAAATCATGGCCCGATTTCCATAATCGTGCTTTAAAAGCGGTTGATGATTTGCAAGCAAAGGGATATCATACCTTTGATCTTAAAAATGAGATTGGAAGTCGTCCGGAGTCTTTAAAACCGATCAACCATCTGGCTGTAGGGAAGAAGGTTATTTATAATGCTCCCTATAGTCCTCATTATCCGGCTCAGGGAAATACAGCTCTGACTGATGGTATTCGTGGCGACTGGACCTATGGAGATGGATCTTGGCAAGGATTTATCGATAAAAAACGTTTGGACGTTATAATTGATATGGGGGCAAGGACTTCCATCCATTCGGTTTCTGCCGATTTTATGCAAGTAGTAGGAGCAGAAGTCTTTCTGCCTGAGTCCGTCCTTATTTCTGTTTCCGATGATGGGACCAGCTTCACAGAGTTGAAACAATACACTTCTAAGGTTAATAAAGAGGAAGCTATTAAATTTATTAGTGTTTCATGGGAAGGCAATGCTAAAGGTCGGTATATACGCTATCAAGCTTGCGCCGGAGAAGAATTTGGCGGATGGATATTTACGGATGAAATAGTTGTGAAATAATTAGATGTATATTTATGACTTTAAATATTAAGAATTTATTAGGAATAGCCGTGCTTTTTTCTTTCTCTGTGATCAGTGCGCAAGTACGTACCTCATACACTTTTGAGAAAGGATGGAAGTTTACGCGTGAAGATAATGCCGATTTTATTCAGCCTGACTATAATGACGTCAAGTGGCAATCGGTAGTAGTACCTCATGACTGGGCTATTTATGGACCTTTTGGTATAGATAATGATAAGCAGTTGACCGCCATTGCCCAAGACGGGCAGAAAGAGGCAATGGAGCATGCCGGACGTACGGGGGGGCTTCCTTTTGTGGGGGTAGGCTGGTATCGGCTGAATTTTGATGCTCCTTCTTTTGCTAAGGGTAAAAAGGCAACATTGATTTTTGATGGAGCTATGAGCCATGCACGTGTATATGTCAACGGTCAGGAGGCTGGCTATTGGCCCTATGGATACAATACTTTCTATCTGGATGTAACCCCTTATCTGAAAGAGGGGATGATGAATACTTTGGCTGTTCGTCTGGAGAATGAAACGGAATCCTCCCGCTGGTATCCGGGAGCCGGACTTTACAGGAATGTGCATTTGGTAGTGACGGAAGATGCACATATTCCGACATGGGGTACACAGTTAACTACTCCGGTAGTAAAGGACGACTATGCGAAAGTTAATATAAAGACTACTTTGGTTGTACCTTCCGGAAAACAATTTGATGCTTATCGTATTGTGACTGAACTAAAAGATAAAAATGGAAAGGTAGTAACTACCAATGAAAAACAAGGTACTCGTTTTGATGATAATGTCTTTAGTCAGGAACTTGTTGTTACTCATCCGGCTTTATGGAGTCCGGAAACTCCTGTCCTGTATCAAGCCGTCTCTAAAGTCTATGAAGGCAATACATTGAAAGATGAATATGTAACATCATTCGGTATCCGTACTATTGAAGTCATTCCCAACAAAGGATTTTTCCTGAATGGGAAGAGAACTCCATTCAAAGGTGTATGCAATCATCATGATCTCGGTCCTTTGGGAGGTGCCGTAAATGATGCCGCCATCCGTCATCAGATTCGTATCCTGAAAGATATGGGCTGTAATGCGATCCGTACTTCTCATAATATGCCTGCTCCTGAATTGATCAGAGCTTGTGATGAGATGGGAATTATGGTGATGGCAGAATCGTTTGATGAATGGAAAGCTATGAAGGTAAGGAACGGCTATCGCCATGTTTTTGACGAATGGGCAGTGAAGGATTTGACGAACTTAATACGCCATTATCGTAATAATCCGAGTGTGGTGATGTGGTGTATCGGAAATGAGGTTCCCGAACAGTGGGATGGGAATAAAGGACCTAAAATGTCTTATTTCCTGCAAGAAATCTGTCATCGTGAAGACCCGACCCGTCCTGTCACACAGGGGATGGATGCACCGGATGCCGTTGTCAATAATAATATGGCTGCAGTAATGGATGTTGCCGGATTTAACTATAGACCGCATAAATATCAGGAAAATTATAAAAAGCTTCCCCAGCAGATTGTTTTGGGGAGTGAGACTGCTTCTACAGTTAGCTCTCGTGGAGTATACAAATTCCCCGTTACCCGTCAATGGATGAAGAAGTATGACGATCATCAGTCTTCTTCTTATGATGTAGAGTCTTGCTCCTGGTCCAATCTTCCCGAAGATGACTTTATCCAGCATGAAGATCTGCCTTATTGTATAGGAGAGTTTGTTTGGACAGGATTCGATTATCTGGGCGAACCGACTCCCTATTATACAGATTGGCCTAGTCATTCTTCCCTGTTTGGTATTATCGATTTAGCAGGTTTGCCGAAAGATCGCTACTATCTCTATCGCAGTCACTGGAATAAAGAAGAGGAAACACTGCATATTCTTCCTCATTGGAACTGGGCGGGACGTGAAGGAGAGATAACTCCTGTCTTTGTCTATACTAACTATCCTTCAGCTGAATTATTTATCAATGGAAAGAGTCAGGGAAAACGTACCAAAGACCTTTCTGTAACCATCAATAATAGTGCCGACTCTGTTTCAATAATGAACTTGAAGCGTCAGAGTCGTTATCGTCTGATGTGGATGGATACAAAATATGAGCCGGGTACGGTGAAAGTTGTGGCTTATGATGCAAATGGTAAAGCTGTAGCTGAAAAAGAACTTCATACAGCCGGTACTCCCGACCATATTGAATTGGTAGCTGATCGTGATGTTATTAAGGCAGACGGGAAAGATCTCTCTTTTGTGACAGTACGTGTAGTAGACAAAGATGGTAATCTGTGTCCAGATGCCTCCCATGAGATTAGTTTCAAAGTGAAAGGAGCAGGCACTTATCGTGCAGGAGCTAATGGGAATGCGGCTTCTTTGGAATCTTTCCAGCGTCCGAGGATGAAAGTCTTTAGTGGCATGATGACTGCTATTGTGTCTTCAACAGAACAATCGGGGAAAATAACCCTTGAAGCTACGGGTAAGGGCTTAAAAAAGGGAGTCTTGATCATTGAAAGCCGCTAGGAAGCTAAGAAGTAAGAAATGTCGTTGTAATATGTGTAATTCCTCTAAGTGTATCGCTATGAAACACTTAGAGGAATTTCTGTTGGCTCAGGCAAGAGTTTAACATCTTGGTGGGCAAAATAAAAGCTGTAAAAGTATGTTCTTTTATTAATTTGTATTACTTTTGCATCGTTTTAGTACTGTATCCGTTTCTCTATGAACCTTGGTTCTTATATGGAGATAAGATAAAAAGGCTAAATCCTTAAGAGATGCGCTACTGCTTCATAAATGGATTTCATTTGTGGAAGTCAGGGCGCTTTTGTCTTTTAAGTAAGTGATGAAATAAAAACAAGGGGTAATGGGTGATAATGAATGATTTGGACAAAGAACGACAAACAGAGGGAAGGAAGGCATGGTATGCCATACAAACCTTCTATTGTAAAGAAGAGCATTTGGGGAAATATTTGGAGGAAAAAGGGGTAAATTATTTTATTCCGATGCGTTTTGTAGAGTATGAGACACTCGATGGTAAAAAGCATCGGAAGCTGACTCCAGCTGTACACAATCTGCTGTTTATCGAGAAAGAATTTACGGAAAAGGAACTATTAGAGAGGGTAAAGGATTGTACTATACCTTTTCTGCTTGTTCGTGACCGGAGTACACGGCGGTGTTATGAAATTCCAGACCATGAGATGTTGGAATTCCGTGCCGTATGCGATCCTAATTATAAAGGAACTCTTTATGTCGATACAGTTACAGCAGAAGCCCGTCCCGGACAAGCAGTTCGGGTGATCCGTGGCCCGTTTGCCGGACTCGAAGGCAAACTTACGCAATACAAGAAGAGCTATTACGTAGTTGTTACGTTGGCTACTATCGGCGTCATGCTGCACATTCCAAAGTGGTATTGCGAAAAAATCAACTAATCATAACATTACGATCATCTGGTCGACACCTTGTCGTCGGACAACTTATGTCTGGCTTGTAGAACTATTTTTCAAATTCAGAAGATAATCTATTTATTTAATAAAATATTCAGTTTTTGAGTAGAAGGATATATCCTGCTATTCTAATTTTGAGTACTCATAACAAATCAATGAAAGGAATCGTTTTAGCCGGTGGTTCAGGTACCCGTTTGTATCCGATCACAAAAGGAGTGAGCAAACAACTGCTCCCTATCTTTGATAAGCCAATGATTTATTACCCTATTTCAGTGCTGATGTTGGCTGGTATCCGTGAGATTTTAATAATTTCTACTCCTTATGATCTTCCAGGCTTTAAACGCCTTTTGGGAGATGGTTCAGATTATGGTGTGCGTTTCGAATATGCGGAGCAGCCTTCTCCGGATGGATTGGCCCAGGCTTTTATTATCGGAGAAGAATTTATCGGTAACGATTCTGCTTGTTTAGTGCTCGGTGATAATATTTTCTATGGACAAAGTTTCACCCGTATGCTTAAAGAGGCTGTTCGTACTGCAGAAGAAGAAAATAAAGCTACTGTTTTCGGATATTGGGTTGCTGATCCAGAACGATATGGTGTTGCTGAATTTGATAAAGAGGGAAATGTCTTAAGTATAGAAGAAAAACCTGTTCAGCCAAAATCTAATTATGCAGTAGTTGGTCTTTATTTCTATCCTAATAAAGTGGTGGAGGTAGCTAAAAATATCAAACCGTCTTCGCGTGGTGAATTAGAGATTACGACAGTGAATCAGCAATTCCTGAATGATCAGGAACTTAAAGTGCAGCTACTGGGGCGTGGATTCGCCTGGCTAGATACGGGAACGCATGATTCTCTTTCAGAAGCCAGTACTTTTATTGAAGTTATAGAAAAACGTCAAGGTTTGAAAGTAGCCTGCTTGGAGGGTATCGCTTTGCGTCATGGATGGATAACTGAAGATAAAATGCGCGAACTGGCCAAGCCTATGTTGAAGAATCAATATGGACAATATTTGCTTAAAGTCGTAGATGAATTAAAAATGAGTTGTTTATAATCTATAATTGCTCTGATAAGTATAATTATATAGATGCAAACTTCAGTTTTAATGATTAACCTGTATATGGCAAAAGAGAAAATGTATGTGATTGGTTGTACGTCATTGATCATGCTCGTGCTATTGATGTGATTTTTCATAATGGGGGGAGATAGCCAAAACTTATACCATACACTAGATTAGTACTAAATAATAATGACAGAATATTCTAGTAATAATAAGCGAATAGTTAAAAATACATTATTGCTATATATCCGTATGATGTTTACAATGGCAGTGGCGTTGTTTACAAGTCGTGTAGTGTTAAATGCTCTTGGAATTAGCGATTTTGGTATTTACAATGTTGTTGGTGGGTTTATAGCAATGTTTACTGTACTAAGTGGTAGCTTTTCTAATGCAATTACGCGTTTTATAACTTTTGAGTTAGGTAAGAAAGATTCTCAAAGGTTAAATGCTGTCTTTTGTACAGGTGTAAATATTCAGTTGATAATGTCTGTGGTAATTGTTATTGCGGCAGAAATTATAGGTCTGTGGTTTTTGAATTATCACATGAGTATTCCTGATGACAGATTGAATGCTGCTCATTGGGTATTACAATGTGCTATTGGTGCATTTGTTCTAAATTTGATAAGTGTTCCGTTTAATGCTGAAATTATAGCTCACGAAGAAATGGGGGCTTATGCTGTGATTAGTATTGTTAATGCAGTTCTACAGTTAATTATTGCATATATGCTGTACTTGTCGCCATTAGACAAGTTGAAAACATATTCGGTATTATATTTGGTTGTTGCATTTATTATTCGTATAATATATGGTATTTATTGCAGGCGTAAGTTTGAAGAATGTACCTATCATTTACTTCTTGATAAAGACTTGTTTTCCGAAATGGGTAAATTTGCTGGTTGGAACTTTCTAGGTTCATCAGCTTTTATGCTGAACACACAAGGCGTAAATATGCTGATGAATATTTATTTCGGTGTGGCAGCAAACGCAGCTCGTGGTATTGCCGTACAAGTTGATTCGGCAGTAAAATCTTTCGCCAATAGTTTTACTACAGCAATTAATCCTCAGATAACGAAATCTTATTCTGCAGGAGAATTGGATTATATGTATCAATTGGTTTGTCGTGGAGCAAAGTTTAGTGCATTTCTATTTCTGTTTATTGCGGTGCCTATTGTGCTTGAAACACCGACAATACTGAAAATTTGGCTTAAAACTGTTCCAGAATATACGATTGTGTTTGTAAGGCTGATAGTGTTTTCTTCATTTGTAGATTCTCTATTAGGAAATTCATTTTGGACTGCTATTATGGCAACTGGTAAGATAAAAGGCTATCAGATAGTCATAGCAATTGTCGGGGTTATGGTTTTTCCTTTTTCATGGTTATGTTTTGAATTTGGTTGTGGTCCTGAATCTACTTATATTGTATACATAATTATTTATTGTATAGCATTGCTGGTTCGTTTGTATTTTATGAAAGTACTATTATATATGCCATTGAGTTATTTCTTTAGAGATGTATTGGGACGTGTAGCTGGCGTTATGTTATTAACATTTATAATCCCATTACCATTACTTTTGGTTTTAGACGGTGGTTGGATTAGATTATCTGTTGTTTGTTTGTGCAGTTTGCTTGTAACATCTACTGTTGTTTATACAATAGGTCTCACACAGAATGAGAAAGTTACTGTTACGTCCAAGTTAAAGAAAATCGTACAGAGGTTTTCATAAGAATGTAATTTTTGCAAAAGTCTTAAAGCGGAATATATGAATTTAAATGTAAAAAGTGGCATTTTATGAATAATCAAAGATTAAAAATTTTATTATTGGGTGGAACTGGGGCGATGGGAATACATCTTTCGAAGATATTGAATAATCAAGGGGAGGATGTGTATGTGACTACACGTAGAGAACGTAAAGGTGTAGGAATTACTTATATACAGGGTAATGCACATGAAACCGCTTTCTTAAGTGATATTTTACGAAAGTATCATTTTGATGTACTTATTGATTTTATGATTTATAATACATCAGAGTTTGCAGATAGAGTGGATTTGCTGTTATCTTCCGTAGGACAATACATTTTTCTGTCGAGTTCCAGAGTTTATGCCGATTCGGAAACTCCTATAACGGAAAATTCTCCGCGTCTTTTAGATGTATATAAAGATGAAGAATATCTCAAAACAGATGAATATGCTCTTAGTAAGGCGCGGCAAGAAGATATTCTTCACAGATCCGGAAAAAATAATTGGACAGTTATTCGCCCGTATATTACATATAGTGAAATTCGTTTGCAATTAGGTGTGTTAGAAAAAGAATTATGGCTTTATCGTGCTTTGAATGGACGAACAATCGTTTTTTCAAAGGACATCGCAGAAAAAAGTACTACGCTTACATATGGGTATGATGTAGCATTGGGAATAGCATCAATAATCGGTAAAGAAACAGCATTAGGGGAGGCATTCCATATAACATCGGATGAAAGTTATACATGGAAGGAAATATTGGAAATCTATCTTGATACTATAGAAAAGAAAACTGGGATGCGTCCAAAAGTGCTGTTACTTGATAAAAGTCCACATTTAGAATGGATAGGTGCGAAATGGCAGGTTATATTGGATAGATATTATAACAGGCGGTTTGATAATAGTAAGATACAGCAGTATATAGATACATCTCAATTTGTACGAACCGAAAGTGGACTAATATCTTGTCTTGAATCTTTTCTTTGTCATCCTCAATTTAAAAAAATGGGATGGGGTATACAGGGTACATATGACAGAATAACTGGAGAGTGGGCTCCATTTAGTGAGATCTCTATAATAAAAGATTGTATAAGTTATTTGCTTCATAGAACTGTAGTGCCCCCAAAAAGTAAATTGTCAATATAAATATCAGATAAATATGAAAGAGTATTATTCAGCAGAGCGTAATGTACAGATTGTTATAGCTTTGCTTAAAGCCTATAATATAAAGAAAATAGTTGCAAGTCCAGGTACTACTAATATACCTTTTGTATGTAGTGCTCAAAATGACTCTTATTTTGAAATGTATTCATGTGTTGATGAACGTTCGGCAGCATATATGGCCTGTGGACTTTCGGCAGAATCTGGTGAGCCTGTCGTATTAACATGTACAGGCGCTACCGCATCTCGCAACTATTTTTCAGGTTTGACAGAGGCTTTTTATCGCAGACTTCCGATTTTAGCATTGACTTCAACACGTCCATTGTCATATATTGGTAACCATTTAGCCCAAGTTATTGATCGTACGGCAGTTCCAAATGATATTGTAAAAATTAGTGTGTTTGCCCCTCTTGTAAAAGACAGTAATGATGAATGGGATTGCCAATTGAAGGTCAACAGAGCGTTGATTGCATTAAAGAAAGATGGGGGGGGGCCTGTACATATTGATTTGGAAACAAACAGTAGCTTTGATTTTTCTGTGCAAGAAATAAAAGATGTTCATGCTATACAGTATATTACGATACGTGATACTTTTCCAATATTACCGAAAGGACGTATTGCTATTTTTGTCGGTTCGCATACAACCTTTACACAAGAACTTACTGTAGCAATAGATATTTTCTGTGAAAACAATAATGGTGTCGTTTATTGTGATCAAACAAGCAATTATCGTGGAAAGTATAGGATTATGTCTTCTTTGTTGGGATGCCAAGATAAATACAAGAGCGTTGCTTGCCATATGGATCTACTCATTTATATCGGTGATATATGTGGTGCTTATGAATCAGTGCTGCTTATGCCTAAGGCAAAGACTGTTTGGCGTGTAAGCGAAGATGGTATTATTCGCGATCCTTCACATAGTTTATCGAAGATGTTTTATATGCAGGAGGTTGACTTCTTTAATCATTATATTGAAGCGCAGACGAATGAAAAGAACTTATCCTTTTATAATGAATGTAAGCAAGATTACGATCATCTTTATTCACTGATATCGAAGAAAATACCATTTTCGAATATTTGGCTAGCATATGAGTTGTCTCCACGTATCCCGGAAGGTAGTGTGATGCATTATGCTATTTTAAACTCATTACGTGCATGGAGTTTCTTTGAAACGCCTAATACTGTGAGGGGATATAGTAATGTAGGGGGATTTGGTATTGATGGTAATATTTCTGCGTTGATAGGTGCTTCATTGTATAATAAGGATAGATTGTATTTCGGTATAATAGGTGACTTGGCATTTTTCTATGACATGAATACATTAGGCAATAGACATGTAGGGAAAAATGTCAGAATATTACTTGTAAATAATGGCAAAGGTATGGAATTTCGTAACTATACACATCCAGCCTCACGTTTTAGCGATGTACTTGTGGACCAGTATATGGATGGTGCTGGGCATTTTGGACAGAAGTCAATATCGTTGGTACGTCATTACGCTGAAGATTTAGGATATGAATATCTAACAGCTTCCTGTAAAGTAAGTTTTAGTAAAAATGTAGAACGTTTTCTTATTCCTGAGATTACAGATAAACCTATGATTTTTGAGGTTTTTACAGAACAAGTTGATGAGAATGAGGCTTTGTATACAATACGTAATTTAGAAAAGTCTACAGATAAGATTATGGAAAGTATAGCAAAGAAATTAATTGTCAATGTAGCAGGGGAAGAGGGATTTGAAAAAGTGAAAAAAATAATTAGAGGTAGATAATAATGAAAATTGGTATATTGACATTTTATCGTGTAGCTAATTTTGGAGCTAATTTGCAGGCGTTATCTACTTATAGTTACCTATGTAAACATGGACACGAGGTAGTATTTCTTGAATATGTATCTTTTCAAACAGTATGGTTAAGATTAGTCTCATATTACAAGAACTTTATAAAGCCAAAACGTAGCTATTTGCAGTTGGCAGAACATTTTAAGTTTATTGATAATAATATGAAAGAGCAAATACCACATTTGCTAACTGCTGACCGAGTAAGGAATGCTATAAAAAAACATGGAATTGATGCTGTGATAATAGGTTCTGATGCAGTTGTACAGAATTGGCCGTTATTTTCAACATTAAAGTTAGGTAAACGGCGTCCATATTGGATTGAGCCATTGCCTTCAGAACGTCGTTACCCCAATCCTTTTTGGGGGTATGGTTTTTCTGATATCATACCTACGGCTATGATGTCTGTGTCATCACAGAATAGTAAATATCAGAAATTTAGTAGGTATATGCTTAAGCGCATGGGCAAAAGTTTGAAAAGACTGAAATATATTTCGGTGCGTGATGCTTGGACCAAGGACATGATGCTTGCTGCAGGACCTGAACTTTCAATTGACATCACTCCAGATCCTGTTTTTGCTCTTAATCAAAATGTAGGAGAAAAGATACCTTTGGAAGAGGATATTCGTAATCGTTTTGTTCTTCCCGATAAATATGTATTGATAGGGATGCGAACTCAGATCTTGTCTATACCTTTTCTTGAAGCTCTAAATGACGCTATGCGGATAGAAGGTAAAGAGTGTGTTGCTTTCCCTATAGATGGAGCAATGGCATTCAGTCATCCATTTAAACACTCAATATCTATACCACTTTCTCCACTTGATTGGTATGCTTTGATTAAATATTCAGCAGGATATATAGGAAGCAATATGCACCCTATCGTATCTAGTTTGGCGAATGGTGTTCCTTGTTATAGTTTAGATAATTGGGGAAGTACAAATTTCTGGGGAAAAAAGGAAAATAATGCTAGTAGCAAAGTTTTTGATATTTTGAAACAATACGGGTTGGAGAATAATTGGGCTCAAATAGAAAATAATGTATGTAATGTTACTGTTAATGAAATAGTTAAGAGACTAAAAGAATATCCAATTGAACAGGTTATTACAATTTCAAAGGTAAGATATGCAAAATATGAAAAAATGATGCAGGATATTATTGAATCTCTGTTTGGCAGATAAGTATATTCAAAATCTTTTGAATATTAAGAATGAAAAGTTACAATACTCTTAGAATCATAAAGAAAGCTATTACTATATATATGCTATTTTGCATAGTTATAGAATGCATAGCTTTTCCTGCTCTTGAAAATCTGTTTGGTTGTGTGGTACTACTATATGGGTGGCTATTTATAAGTCGGACAGTATTGAAAGTAGATTTTTTATATCATTATTTTATACCTTTTGTTGCGATTTTCT
Source organism: Bacteroides faecis MAJ27 (assembly GCF_900106755.1). Lineage (GTDB taxonomy): Bacteria > Bacteroidota > Bacteroidia > Bacteroidales > Bacteroidaceae > Bacteroides > Bacteroides faecis. The sequence goes on along the minus strand of NZ_FNNN01000003.1, from coordinate 305,396 downwards.
TTTATGGAATTTGCTTTTTTGCTTTACCATTAGGCGTAACATTGATAGAAGGTAAACCTATAACTTTCCGTTTTAATGTACCCTATATTACGTTTTTCAATTTAATGCTGAATGTGACAACTATTGTATTGGCGTTTCATACTTGTCGACGGATATATAAAGAAGGGTGGCTTTTAGGTATATGGAAAAAACTTGGATATTTTAAAGTTCCTACAGAAGCTCAAATATGGGCTATGGCCGGTGCGGGCATTTTTGCCTTACTATACAATATAACTATTCAAGGGACTGATATGATGGACGCAGAGAATAAAGGTGCTTGGGGACAAATTATGAATCAAATGACTAAGTTTGCAATACTTCCAATCGCTATGCTTTTTCCCAAATATTATGGTCGGAAGAATACCGCGATTCCTCGTACTTCATTGATTGTCTACTTTTCTTTTATCATTTTTTTAGCAATTGTTACTACTAAAAGAACATTGATGTTTACCGGCATAGTCTCATGGGGGCTTATGGCTTTCTTGGTCGTTTTACTTGAAAACAAAAAATTATTTAAGACAAAAACAAATATTCTGATAATTATTGGATTATATTTGGTGACAGGGCCTGTTGCAGACTTGGCTACGGCTATGATATTGAATAGGCAATCAGCTTATTCAAGCAAAGCAGGGGAAACATTTACCAATATTTGGAAGTTGTATTCTGATAAAGAGAAATTGCATAATGCTTATAACATGGCATCTTTGTCTAATTCTGATAATGGAGGAGATAATTTCTATGCTTGGAGTGAATATTATGTAGACAATATTTTATTGGACAGAATATGTAATCTTCGTACTCAAGACTTGACATTGGATTATGCCACTAAATTAGGGTATGACAATTCAAAGATGCACAGATATGCTGAAAATTTCCTCATGTTTCAAATACCTACGCCTATTTTGGATATTTTCGGGTATACAACTAATAAATTTGATAGCAACTACACACCTGGTGATTTACTCTCTACAGAAGGGCTTGGTCTCAAGAATATGTATAAAGGGTTTCGTGTCGCAGGCGATTCAGGTATAGGGCTTTATTGGATGGGATATTCTTATTATATTTTCGCGTTCTTTATATACGTTTTAGTTTTCTACTTTTTTTCTTCATTGGTTTCTACGAAGTTACAATTTATTATTCCTATTCCCATTATAATAGCTTTGTTGAAATATATGACCTATTTTAATAATTCTACAGGCATCTTTAAAAGTTTGAATCTCATACTTAGAAATGGAATGCAGGATATTTTATTGTATGTAATATTGTTTGGTGTAATTCGTTTAATAATTAGACAAAAATAAGTTGTGATAAATGCATTGTAAAATGAAATATGGAATAATACAACCAACATATGCTCTTACAAATAATAGTGGTGTAATGGTACAATGTAAAATGTGGGCAGAGGGATTAAGAAAATTGGGGCATGAGGTCTTGTTAATAAACTTCTGGGATAAAAATGAATGGAAAAGTTTTGATGCGATTATTGTAGTCAGTTTTTCATTGGGATTAAGGATCTTGATTAAGGACTTGTTTAAAAATAACGCCAACTTGGTTATGGCTCCTATTATTGACCCTAGCATACCAGCTTGGCGTTATAAGTTTTATTGTAAGTGGTGGGGAAATCAGAAATATTTAGGATTGACATCTCGTTTTCATGACTTATGGTTGTCTAAAGACTGGTTTAAACTTTGGTTAGTTCGTTCTGAAGAAGAACGTCACTATACTAATTACTGTTTAGAACGTTCACAAAAGATAATTAAAAAAGTTCCATTACATTTTCGTATTCCGCCTATAGAAGAGATGCCGCTTAAAGAAAATTTCTGTTTTCATGCTAGTCGATTGGCTTCAACTAATAAAAATGTTCCTCGTCTTATTGAAGCTGCAAAGAAGTATGGTTTTAATTTGAAATTAGCAGGTTATCTTCACGGAGTATTAGAAAAGAATTGGCTTGAAACTTTAATAGGTGATGCAGAAAATATAGAATATGTTGGTGAAGTATCTGAGAAGGAGTTATGGAATTTATATAAGCATGCTAAAGTTTTTGCTTTGCCGTCACTTCAAGAGGGGGTTGGAATGGTAGCATTAGAAGCAGCAGCATATGGATGTGAAATAGTATTAACTAACTATGGTGCCCCTAAAGAATATTATGGGGGGCGGGCAATATTGGTGAATCCTATGAATGTTGATGAAATAGGTGAAGCTATAATGACTGCAATGAATAGAGGTTATGCTCAACCAGAACTGATGTACTATATGAATGAAAACTATAGTGAAAAGGCCTGCTGTCAATTGCTTGATAAATATATTCAGGAGGCTATATCTTTAAAATAGTCGGAATATACGTCTTATGTGAAGTTTTATGTTAGTTGTAATTTTATTCCAATAAGAATGAACAAACCTTCTATTTCAATAATTGTTCCCTGTTATAATGTTGAAGAATTCCTTAATGAAACCATTGAATGTATTCTAAATCAAACTTACCAGGATTGGGAACTACTACTGGTAAACGATGGTTCTAAAGACTTTACTCCGCAAATATGCGATGAATATGCAAACAAAGATAAACGAATTAAAGTAATTCATAAAGAGAATGGCGGACTTGTGTCAGCACGCAATGCTGGATATGATGCAGCAATAGGTGATTGGCATATGTATTTAGATGGTGATGACTGGATAGACATAAATACTTGTGAGAAATTGATGTTCTATCTTTCTAGGCATACGGATGTGGATATAGTATTTTGGAAATGTATTCAGGAGTTAGGTGATATCTCCATTAAAGGAAAATGGGAATGGATATGTTCGGAGCAAGAGCATATTTACATAGATGATGAGTGCCATGATTTAGCCAGACATACTCTTATCTACAAAAGTGGTATTGCAACAGCTTACTGTAAACTGATACGAGCAGATTATGCGAAAAGGAATGGGATAAGACATAATGATCGTCTGAAACAAGGAGCCGAAGGACTAGAGTTCTCTTTACGTTCATTTTATCATGCAAAGAAAGTTCTTTTTGTTAATGAATATTTTAATCATTATAGATATAATCCTAACTCAATATCTAAGAAGGTTGATGAAAAAAATACTGGATATTTGGTAGACTGCTTTCATGTAATTCAGGAAAATATTGAAACATTTCCAGACAAAAAAGTATTTATCGAACCGTTATACCAAAGAGTGGCTTATGTGGTTATAGCTATAGCAATGAGTACTTACTTCCATCCTGATAATAAGGATTCTGTGTTTAAGAAGATAAACAAGTTTGCAAAGGTTATTAAAGAGAACGATTTATTCTCGACATCTATTGCTAAATGCACTACTACAGGAATGGATAAACAACGTAAATTGACACTAACTTTTATTAGACTACATATATATATTATGCTTCCATTTATTGGCTGGTTAAAACAATATTGTCTAAAAAAAGGAAAATATAATTATTGATATATCAGTATGACTAATAAAAAACTAGCTCTTGTCACTTGCTATTTTCAACCCAATTATGGGAGTCAGTTGCAGGCATATGCTACCCAGTTACTATTTGATAAGATGAAAGTAGAAAATGTAACAATCTGCATAGATGGGTTGCAAAGTGAGATTAATAAAGCGAAATATCGTTATTTCTTGAGCAGAATATGGGATATTAATACAGTAAAAGATAAGTGGGCAACGGTGAAAAAAATGACAGCTATCTATACTAAGGGGAAGGAATATCGGGATAGCATGGCTTTACGTAAAGAAATGTTCAAGAGCTTCAGCCAAACTAAATTCCATATTTCTGAGGTTTACAACTCGAAGCAAGAGCTTGCCAATGCTGCGCACGAATATGCGGCTTTTATAGTAGGCAGTGACCAGTTGTGGTTACCTTCAAATATTGAGGCTAATTACTATACGTTGAATTTTGTTCCTGACAATGTGCCTAAGATAGCTTTAGCTACTAGTTTTGGTATAGCAAGACTTCCTAAACGACAGGCGCAGAAAGCTGCGAAATTTCTGAAGCGGCTGGATTTTTGCTCCGTACGTGAATTAAGCGGACAGAAAATAGTGAAAGAACTTACGGGAAGAGAAATCCCTGTGGTTTGTGATCCGACTATCCTTTTCGCCGCCGAAGAATGGGATGGTATCACAAAGAAGGAACATTTTGTTAAGGAGCCCTATCTGTTTTGTTATTTTCTCGGCAACAATCCAGAGCAGCGGGATTTTGTGAAACGTTTCAAGGAGAAAACTGGTTATAAGATTGTGCAGCTACAGCATTGCGATGAGTATATAAAAAGCGATGTAGGATTTCCAGATTATACTCCCTATAATGTCGGTCCTGCAGAGTTCGTACAGTTGATTCGGGATGCGGAGTATGTGTTTACAGATTCGTTTCATTCGTCTGTATTTTCTTTGTTGTATGGGAAACGGTTCTTTACTTTCAGGCGGTATAATAATGATGGCATTGTTTCTACAAATGGTCGTTTGTACTCATTGCTTTCGTTGGTAGGATTAGAGGAAAGACTTTTAAAAGCGGATGAAGACGTGGAGAAGTGTATGTTAATGCAGATTGATTATATAAAGATACATAGAAAATTAGAAACATTAAGAGAATTCACCAAACAATATATAAAAGAGGCTTTGTTCCAATCGGGTATAAATTATGATAACTATTAAAGATAAGTGCTCGTGTTGTGGCTGTTCAGCCTGTGCGTCTGTATGTCCGAAGCATTGCATAACCATGTGTGAAGACGATGAAGGTTTTCTTTATCCGGCTGCAGATGAGAATACATGTATAGAGTGTGGATTATGTGAGGTCGTTTGCCCTGTGATTCATGTACAACCAGATGTTGAGAAGGAACAAAGGGCATACTTGGTACAGCATAAAAATGAGCAGGTATTACGTGAAAGTACTTCTGGCGGCGCATTTACGGCTATTGCTAGATGGGTGCTTGATAGAGGAGGTGTTGTTTGTGGTGCAGGTTTCAGCACTGATTTTGAGGTGGTGCATCAGTGGGCTAATTGTTATGAAGATTTGAGAATGTTTCGTAATAGCAAATATGTACAGAGCAGAATAGGTAACACATACAAGGAAGCGAAACAGTTTCTTATGGAAGGAAAGTGTGTTTTATTCAGTGGTACTCCTTGCCAGTTGGAGGGATTGTTTTCTTTTTTGAGAAAGCCATATGAGAATTTGGTTACGGTAGACGTAGTCTGTCATGCTTGTCCATCTCCATTAGTTTATCGAAAATATTTGGAAGCACAAAAAAAGAAAATAGGATCTGAATTTACGAATATATTGTTTAGAGATAAATATTATGGATATAAATATTCAACTATGTCTATTATTGGATGTAATGATTCTATAGAGTATCATGAGGGAATTGATACAGATATTATGATGCGTGCTTTTTTTGCTAACATGAGTGTTCGTCCTAGTTGTTATCAATGTGCATTTAAAAAACGTTATCGTAATACAGATTTTACAATATGGGATTGTTTCGATGTTGACAAGTTCAGTAAGGAATTGGATAATGACAAAGGGGTAACTCGTATCTTAGCTCATTCAGATTTAGCCAATATTATATTGAAAGAATCCAGTTCTCAGTTGAAAGTACTGGAAATAAATTCAAACAAGGCTGTAGAAGGAGTGAAAGAAATGTTTCATTCCGTTAGCATGAATCCTAAACGTGAAGCCTTTTTTGTCGATTTAAATCTGCTGGATGCAGAAGTTTGTTTCCATAAATATTTTCCTGTAACCTTACGACATCGTTTGGAAAAGCAAGCTCGCCTGTGGACTGCTCGCTTGGGATTGTATAAATATATAAAAAAAATATTCAAAGCGATTAATGGGAATCGGGAAATTAAAAGATAGCTACAGCAAAGACTTGGAGAATAAAAATACAATTTTATGAATATATTATTTATCGGGGGAGCAGGTTTTATAGGATCTAGTTTGGTGAAGCGTTTTATTTCTGATGAAAAGCATTCAGTATTTATTTTGGAACCAGAGTTTGCTGATATATCAAGACTTAAAGATTATAATTTGACAGTCTTTAGAAGTTCTTTGAGCAATATAAATGAAGTGAAGAATATTCTTTTGACCAATAAGATAGAAGTGGTGGTGCATTTAGTGTCAACATTGATTCCCGGCAGTACCTATGATGACTATATCGGTGAATTTAAGAATGTTATATTTCCTTCTATTGAACTGATGGAATTCTGTGCTAATGAAGACATTAAGTTTGTCTATTTTTCCTCGGGAGGGACAATTTATGGTAACAGAACAACATTTCAACCATTTGTAGAAACAGATAGCATGGAACCAATATCCTATTATGGATGGTCAAAGCAAATGATGGAAAATAGTATTTTGTTTAAGAATAGAACTCAGAAGCTAAAATTTCTCATTGTGAGACCTTCCAATCCTTATGGTCATGGGCAAAATCTGTATGGAAAACAAGGATTAGTAGCAGTGGCTATAGGTAAAATTATAGAAAATAAACCTGTAGAAGTGTGGGGAGATGGTTCTGCCATTCGTGACTATATCTATATAGAAGATCTCGCTAATATCTTTTATCAACTGATAAATAAGGATGTTTGTAATGAAACAATCAATTTGGGAAGTGGGAGAGGGTTTTCTGTGAATGATGTACTTGCCTTTTTGAAAATCATTTCAAAGGCAGATTTTAAAATTGAGTATAAAAATGCGCGTCCTGTAGATGTTTCCAATATGGTTCTTGATATAGAAAAAATGAAACAGTTTGTAGATGTGACTTTGACGCCAATGTTGGATGGTATTTCTTCATTCTATCATGAATCAATAAAGATATAATACTATGTTAAGGATAGCTGTAATAGCCGGTGTATTGCACTCGGGCGGTAAACGTAATCTAATAATGGAATACTATCGTCATATAGATCGTACAAAAGTGCAATATGATTTTATCTGCGATTCAGATTCAAATGGTATTCCCGAAGAAGAAATCAAAGCTTTGGGTGGGAGAGTATATAAGGTGGCACCATATAAGAATCTTATTACACATTTGAAGGATACATATAAGATTCTGAAGGAGAATAAGTATGAAGTGATGCATGCTTTTGATAATACGCTCAATATATTTCCTATGTTTTTGGGTAGAATAGCCGGAGTTAAAGTGAGGATATCCGAAAGTATATCGAAAGGTGATAAAAATGAAAAGAAAACACTCATAAAGTATGCCTTACGTCCTTTTTCTCATTGGTTTGCAAATTGTTATATGGCTAATTCTATAGATTGTGGCATTTGGCAATTTGGTAAGAAGACTTATGATAAAGGAGAGGTAAGTATATTTAAGACAGTGATTAATGCAGATACTAATGCTTTTGATGACAAACTTAGAGAAAGTACCCGAAAGAAGTTTGGCTGGGAAAATAAAGTGATATATGGGTTTATTGGTAGATATGTTCCACAGAAAAATCCATTATTCCTAATAGATATTTTCAATGAAATTACAAAAAAACAGGAAAATGCAACTCTGGTAATGATCGGATTTGGAGAGTTGGAGAATGAAATGCATGATCGGATTCAGAGTTATGGGATTACTGACAGAGTTATGAATTTAGGGCGCAGGGATGATATAAACCAGTTTTATAATGCTTTTGATACTTTCTTATTGCCCAGTTTATATGAAGGAATGCCTGTTGTAGGGATAGAGGCACAATGTGCAGGACTTCCTATTTTTTTTTCTAAGAATATCACTGAGGAGACAACGGCATCCGAACTTGCACATTACATTGGATTAGAAGAATCTCCGGTTATATGGGCTGATAAAATAGTTAAAGTGGTTGAAGATTATATGCCTAAACGCAGGAGTTATGCAGCTGAAGTGAAGATAAATGGTTTTGACTCTAAGAGTGAAGCATTAAGAATGCAGAGTTTCTATTTAGCTCAAATAAATTCAGTGGATGGATATGAACGGAATTCCTAAACGTTTACTGTCTAATATGCAGGTGTAAAATCTAAAATATCATTAGTCAATATATAAATGAATAATTTATGCAGGAAGTCCAACGTTTTAATAAAGTCCTAAAATTCATTGTCCTTTTAGGAGATGTTCTTTTATTGAACTTGCTGTTGTGGGGATTTGAACTAATTTTTGGAACCCGGTTCTATTCAGGAGTTTCTTCTTCCCTTTATCAGGGAATGGTGCTGTTGAGTTTGTGCTATTTGGTATGTAATATTCAGTCAGGAGTAATTTTGCATCATCCGGTAGTTCGTCCGGAGCAGATCATGATCCGTGTGCTTCGCAACATGGTTCCTTTTGTTTTGTTTTCCATTTGCTTTTTGTCACTTTTTCATTTTGAATTTTTCCGTTCACGGTTATTTGGATTGTATTATGTAGCTTTGCTGGTCATCTTAATTTGCTACCGTCTTGCATTTCGTTATTTCTTGGAGCTTTATCGTGAAAAAGGGGGAAATGTCCGTATGGTTGTACTCGTCGGCAGTCACGAGAATATGCAGGAACTTTATCATTCAATGACGGACGATCCTACTTCCGGTTATCGTGTGATGGGATATTTTGAAGATTCTCCTTCCGGCTGCTATCCGGAAGAAGTTGCATATTTGGGGCAACCGAAAGAAGCTGTTGAATATCTGGAACAAAATGCAGGCAAGATAGCACAACTCTATTGCAGTCTCCCTTCCGTGCGAAGTGCGGAGATTGTTCCGCTCATTAATTATTGCGAGAACCACTTGGTGCGTTTTTTTAGTGTGCCCAACGTTCGTAACTATTTGAAACGGAGGATGTATTTTGAATTGCTGGGCAATGTTCCCGTGTTATCTATCCGCCGCGAACCATTGGAACTTCGTGAGAATCGTGTTTTAAAACGCATCTTTGATATCATATCCTCATCGGTATTCCTGTGTACTATTTTTCCTTTAGTTTATATAATCGTAGGGATAGCTATCAAACTTAGCTCGCCGGGCCCCATCTTCTTTAAACAAAAACGCAGCGGCGAAGACGGACGTGAGTTCTGGTGCTATAAATTCCGTTCTATGAAGGTGAATGCGCAGTGTGATATTCTTCAGGCTACAGCAAATGATCCTCGTAAAACACGTATTGGCGAGTTTATCCGTAAGACGAGCATTGATGAACTGCCTCAGTTTATCAATGTCCTGAAAGGAGATATGTCCGTTGTCGGCCCTCGTCCTCATATGCTGAAGCATACAGAAGAATACGCACAGGTGATTAATAAGTTCATGGTCCGCCATTTTGTGAAACCCGGAATTACCGGTTGGGCACAAGTGACCGGATATCGCGGCGAGACAAAAGAACTTTGGCAGATGGAAGGTCGTGTGAGTCGTGACATATGGTATATTGAACATTGGACATTTATGCTTGACCTGTATATAATCTATAAAACCGTATATAATGCTGTCCACGGAGAAAAGGAAGCGTATTAAGAAATAGAGATGCATGAAAATCTGCAGACAGATGATAGTACATGAATATCTGCAGATTAATGATGCATGAAAGCTTGTTGACAAAATAATCTAAACAACAAAAAATAAAAGAATAGATATCTAATTCATCACAGTTATGAGAATATTGAGTAAATTGATTTTTGTAGTGTTACTGCCTTTTCTGTTCACGGCCTGCCAGTCCTACAAGAAAGTACCTTATTTGCAGGATACAGAAGTAATAAATCAAACAGAGCAGAAAGAAAAACTGTACGATGCAAAGATCATGCCTAAAGATCTGTTGACCATCGTAGTATCCTGTACAAGTCCGGAACTGGCAGCACCTTTTAATCTGACGGTTGCCAGTCCGACGAATTTGTCAGTGGCCAATACCTTGGCTACTACACAACCCGTGTTGCAAACCTATCTGGTAGATAATAAAGGAAAAATCTCTTTCCCTGTGCTGGGAGAACTGGAACTTGGTGGATTGACCAAGAAACAGGCAGAACAAATGATTGTAGATAAGTTGAAACCTTATATGAAAGAGGCGCCTATCGTAACGGTGCGTATGGTCAACTATAAGATTTCGGTGATAGGAGAGGTAACCCGTCCGGGTACTTTTACTATTTCTAATGAGAAAGTAAACTTGCTGGAGGCGCTTGCTATGGCAGGGGATATGACGGTATATGGCTTACGCGATAACGTGAAGCTGATTCGTGAAGATGCTACCGGTAAGCAGGAAATTATTACTCTCGACTTGAATAAGTCGGAAACCATTCTTTCTCCATATTATTGGCTGCAACAGAATGATGTCGTATATGTAACTCCCAACAAAGCAAAAGCCCGTAACTCGGATATCGGTAACAGCACAAGCCTGTGGTTCTCCGCTACCTCCATTCTGGTGTCTTTAGCCAGCTTATTATTTAACATCTTAAAATAACGTTTTGAAATAATGAAAGAAGAATTTGCAAACGAAAGACAACGTGAAGCTGATGACGAGAAGATAGATATTCAGGAAGTGCTTTTCAAATATATCATCCATTGGCCTTGGTTTGTCGGTGCAGTTTTAGTTTGCCTTATCGGTGCATGGATATACTTGCGCATGGCTACTCCTGTCTATAATATATCGGCTACGGTCCTGATCAAAGATGATAAAAAAGGAGGGAATACAGGAGGCATGGCAGGACTGGAAGAACTGGGGTTAAGCGGCTTGATCAGCTCTTCTCAAAACATAGACAATGAGTTGGAAGTCTTGCGTTCGAAGACATTGGTGAAGGAAGTTGTCAATCAGCTGAACCTGTATGTGTCATATACAGACGAAGACGAGTTCCCTTCCAAGAATATGTATAAGACTTCTCCTGTTATCGTTAGCCTGACTCCACAAGAAGCAGAGAAGTTGAGCGATCCGATGATTGTTGAAATGTCATTGTACCCGCAAGGCAGTCTGGACGTAGGAGTGACGATTGGTGATAAAGAATACCAGAAACATTTTGAGAAACTTCCTGCTGTCTTTCCGATGGACGAAGGTACCCTGGCATTCTTCCAGTCACCGGACTCACTGATGGCGAATAAAGATACAACGGAAGAGTCTTCAGCTCAGAATGTCCGTCGTATCACGGCAAAAATCAATTCGCCGATGAAGGTGGCGCGGGTATATTGTGAGAATCTGACTATTGAGCCGACCTCTAAAACTACCTCAGTGGCTGTAATATCTCTGAAGAACTCCAGCCTGCAACGCGGACAGGATTTCATCAACCAACTGCTGGAAATGTACAACCGCAATACGAATAACGATAAAAACGAGATTGCCCAGAAGACAGCAGAATTCATTGACGAACGTATTGATATTATCTCGAAGGAGCTTGGAAATACGGAAGCGAATCTGGAGAACTTCAAGCGTAATGCCGGTATAACCGACCTGACCAGTGAGGCTCAAATAGCCTTGACCGGTAATGCGGAATATGAAAAGAAGAGGGTGGAAAACCGGACACAAATCAGTCTGCTGGAGGATTTGCGGAAATATATAAGAGGGAATGAATACGAAGTATTACCAAGTAACGTCGGTTTACAGGATGCTGCATTAGTAGCAACGATTGAACGATATAATGAAATGTTGGTTGAGCGGAAACGTTTATTGCGTACTTCGACAGAAAATAATCCGGCTATTGTAAATTTGGATACGAGTATCCGTGCTATGAAATCGAATGTTCAGGCTACTCTTGATGGTACATTGCAGGGGATGTTGATTACAAAAGCCGATCTTGATCGTGAAGCAAATCGTTTTTCTCGTCGTATTAGTGATGCTCCGGGACAAGAAAGGCAGTTTGTGAGTATTGCCCGTCAACAAGAAATCAAGGCCGGACTATATCTGATGCTTTTGCAGAAACGCGAAGAGAATGCTATAACCCTTGCAGCTACCGCAAACAATGCGAAGATCATTGATGAAGCTATTGCTGACGACATCCCTGTATCTCCGAAACGGAAAATAATTTATCTGATTGCTTTAGTACTGGGCGTTGGCATCCCCGTAGGCATTATCTACCTGATTGGTCTGACCAAGTTCAGGCTCGAAGGACGGGCAGATGTTGAAAAGCTGACCACCGTTCCTATCGTCGGCGATATTCCGTTGACAGACGAAAAGAACGAGAAGGATGGTTCTATTGCCGTATTTGAGAATCAGAACAATCTGATGAGCGAGACCTTCCGAAATATCCGTACCAATCTTCAGTTTATGCTGCAGAATGACAAGAAAGTAATACTGGTCACTTCTACGGTCAGTGGAGAAGGAAAATCGTTTATTTCAGCGAATCTGGCGATCAGTCTTTCTCTCTTAGGGAAGAAAGTAGTCATTGTGGGACTTGATATTCGTAAACCGGGACTGAATAAGGTCTTCCGCCTTTCGACGAAGGAGAAAGGTATTACTTTATACCTGGCAAATCCGGATACAGACCTGATGAGTCTGGTACAGCCTTCAGATGTCAATAAGAATCTGTCCATCCTTCCGGGTGGAACGGTTCCTCCTAATCCGACGGAATTGCTGGCTCGTGACGGACTGGACAAAGCCATTGAAATACTGAAGAAGAATTTTGACTATGTGATCTTGGATACTGCACCTGTAGGTATGGTTACCGATACCTTACTGATCGGACGTGTAGCAGATTTGTCTGTCTACGTTTGCCGTGCCGACTATACTCACAAGGTAGAGTACACGCTGATCAACGAACTTGCCGAAGAAAAGAAACTGCCTAATATCTGTACCGTTATCAACGGCGTAGACTTGAAACGCAGAAAGTATGGCTATTATTATGGCTACGGTAAGTATGGCAAATACTATGGATATGGTAAGCGCTATGGCTACGGTTATGGCTACGGTCAGGAAAATAATAAATCATAGAAATACTGATAAATCATAGGAACACTTGTCAATCATATCAGCATGATAAGCCGTATTTGATTGACAAGCTGCAGGAGTACCATAAAATCGTACTGCCCTATACAAAGAAGAAAAGCGAGTGTCTGCACAACCAGATACTCGCTTTTTTTGTTATATTTGCATTATCCCTTAAAAAAACTGATAATTATGGAACACAGCAGACTTACTATTTGGAGCCTTTTTTTTCTGGTAGCTTCATGCGGAAGTGTATTTGCTCAGAGAAAACCAGTTCTTCCTCCTCCCGTAGACTCCCTGATAACGGTAGGCTATGCCACCGGAAGTATGAAAACGATCTCCGGATCGGTGGAGAAAATCACGGAGACACAGATGAATAAAGACCAGATCACGAACCCGCTGGAGGCTATTCGCGGACGGGTTCCGGGATTGACCATTCAGCGTGGAACCAACGGCCCTGCAGCTCTCGACGCAGTCCGCCTGCGTGGTACCACTTCATTGACCAGCGGGAACGACCCGTTAATTATCGTCGATGGAGTATTCGGAGATTTGAGTATGCTTGCTTCCATTTACCCTACGGATATCGAGAGTTTTACCATCCTCAAGGATGCTTCCGAAACATCACAGTACGGATCGCGGGGGGCCTCCGGTGTCATCGAAATCACTACGAAGAAAGGAATGAGCGGTAAGACGCAAGTGAGCTACAACGGTATCTTCGGAATATCCACCGTCTACAAGAACCTGAATATGCTGTCGGCAAATGACTTCCGGAGAGTCGCTTCCGAACGGGGCATCTCTATTCTCGACAAAGGCAACAGTACCAACTTCCAGAAAGAAATTGAGCAAACAGGATTGCAGCAGAACCATCACATCGCCTTCTATGGCGGTTCCAATGAATCCAGCTACCGTGTATCCCTCGGTTTCATGGATCGTCAGGGAGTCATTCTGAATGAAGACATGAAGAACTTCACTTCCAATATGAATATGACCCAAAAGATGTTTGACGGTTTTCTGAACTGCGAACTGGGTATGTTCGGCTCTATCCAGAAGAACCACAATCTGGTAGACCTTCAGAAAACGTTCTATTCTGCCGCTACTTTCAATCCCACCTATCCCAACCACAAAGACCCTGTGACCGGTTCGTGGGACGGAATCACCACCGCCAGCCAGATTACCAATCCGCTGGCATGGATGGAAGTGCAGGATCATGACGCCACTTCCCATATCAGCACCCATGCCCGTCTGACCTTTAACTTGATGGACGAACTCAAGTTGGTACTCTTCGGTGCCTATACCTATAATATAGTCGAAAATTCACAGTACCTGCCCACTTCCGTCTGGGCGCATGGACAAGCATATAAAGGCACAAAAAAGATGGAGTCTCTCCTGGGCAACATGATGCTGACCTACAAGAAAGGCTGGAAGAAACACTTCTTCGACGCCCTCGCACTGGCGGAACTTCAGAAGGAGACTTATACAGGATTCTATACCACAGTCACCAACTTCAACACGGATAAATTCGGCTACAACAACCTGCAAGCGGGTGCTCTCCGTCTTTGGGAAGGCACCAACTCATATTACGAACAGCCGCATCTGGCCTCCTTCATGGGACGCTTCAACTACACCTATGCCGACCGTTACAGCCTGACAGTGAACGCCCGTACCGACGCCTCCTCCAAATTCGGCGCCAACCACAAATGGGGCTTCTTTCCGTCAGTTTCCGCCGCTTGGGTGATCAGTGAAGAAAAGTTCATGAAGCGTCTTCCCATCATTGATAATCTGAAATTCCGTATAGGTTACGGTCTGGCAGGAAATCAAAGCGGAATCGACTCATACACTACGCTGAGTCTTGTCAAACCGAACGGTGTGATTCCTGTAGGAAATTCGGCAGCCGTATCCTTAGGCGACCTGCGCAACACAAACCCCGATCTGAAATGGGAAGTGAAACATACCTTCAATACAGGTATCGACCTGGCTATGTTCGGCAACCGCCTGCTGCTCTCCGCCAATTATTACAACTCCAAGACGACGGACATGCTTTACCTCTACAACGTCAGTGTCCCGCCTTTCACCTACAATACGCTGCTGGCTAATATCGGTTCCATGCGCAACAGCGGTCTGGAAATAGCCATCGGTATCACTCCGCTGAAAACGCAGGACATGGAACTGAACATTAATGCCAACATCACCTTCCAGCAAAACAAACTGCTTTCTCTGAGCGGTATGTACAACGGAGAAATGATTTCCGCTCCCCAGTATAAGAGCCTCGCCAGCCTCGACGGAGCCGGATTTCATGGCGGCTACAATCATATCGTCTACCAAGTGGTGGGACAGCCGCTAGGTGTCTTCTACCTGCCTCATTCCAATGGACTCGTTTCCGACGGAAACGGCGGCTACACCTATGATATTGCCGATCTGAATGGCGGTGGTGTCAGTCTGGAAGATGGCGAAGACCGCTATGTAGCGGGACAGGCCGTGCCCAAGACAATTCTCGGATCGAACATCAGTTTCCGTTATAAGCGCTTCGACCTTTCAGTACAGATTAATGGCGCTTTCGGACATAAAATATACAACGGAACCTCCCTGACCTATATGAACATGAATATATTCCCCGATTACAACGTGATGGAGGAGGCTCCGCAACGGAATATCAAAGACCAGACTGCTACCGACTATTGGTTGGAGAACGGGGCGTATGTAAACTTCGACTACGTGACACTCGGCTGGAACGTGCCGATAGAGAAAGTGCAGAAACTGAAGAAATACGTCCGCTCGCTGCGACTGGCGTTTACGGTCAACAACCTGGCGACGATTTCCGGCTATTCGGGTCTTTCGCCCATGATCAACAGCTCAACGGTCAATTCCACTTTGGGGCTGGATGATAAACGGGGATATCCATTGGCGAGAACCTACATGCTGGGATTGAGTATTAATTTCTAACGACGTCAGAACAACGTACAAACTTTTAACGGAGGAGTAAATCATGAAAAAATATATAAGAAATACAGCTATCGCACTGATGACGGCAACGGCTTTGTTCTCGTGCGACAAGTTTCTGGAAGAGAGTCCCAAAGACAAACTGCCGGAAGATGAAGTCTACAATAACCTCTCGGATTTATATCTGAATGCCGTGGCCTCTCTTTATACTTATATCGGTGGTTATAGCGACAGTCAGGGATTGCAGGGAACGGGTAGGGGAGTTTATGACCTGAACACCTTCACCACCGACGAAGCCATCATCCCCACCCGTGGCGGCGACTGGTACGACGGCGGATTCTGGCAAGGATTGTTCCTGCACCAATGGGGAATTGAAAACGACGCCATCCAAGCCACTTGGGAATATCTTTATAAAGTAGTCATGCTGTCCAACAAATCGTTGGAACGGATCGACCAGTTCTCCGAAACTCACACTGATGCCGAACTTCCCGCCTATCGTGCCGAAGTACGGGCGATGCGCGCGATGTATTACTATTATCTGATGGATCTGTTCGGACGTGTCCCGCTGATACTCACCTCATCTCCATCCATGAAGGACGTCGTACAGAGCGAACGGAAAACAATATTCGACTTTGTGTTCAAAGAGTTGCAGGAATCAGCCCCTTTGCTTAGTGAAGTTCATAGCAATCAGTCCGGTCCGTATTACGGACGCATCACCCGTCCCGTAGTTGTCTTCCTGCTGGCGAAACTGGCATTGAATGCTGAAGTCTACACCGACAATGACTGGACAGACGGACAACGTCCCGACGGAAAGAATCTCTTTTTCGAGGTAAACGGCAACCGTCTCAATGCCTGGCAGACGGTGATCGCATACTGTGACCAGCTGCAAGAAATGGGCTATCGTCTGGAACCGGATTACAAAACCAATTTTACCGTATTCAACGAACCCTCTGTCGAGAACATCTTCACGATTCCGATGAATAAGACCTTGTACACCAACCAGATGCAATACCTTTTCCGTTCCCGTCATTACAATCACGCCAAAGCCTATGGGCTGAGCGGCGAAAACGGGCCGAGCGCCACGATCGAAGCATTGGAAACCTTCGGCTATGAAACAGCCGGACAGGACCCGCGTTTTGACATCTGTTATTTTGCCGGAGTCGTCTATGACCTAAAGGGGAATGTAGTCCGCTTGGACAACGGAACCATTCTTGAATATCTGCCGTGGAAAGTCGCCCTGGATATTTCGAACACCCCGTATGTACAGACAGCAGGAGCCCGTATGAAGAAATATGAGATAGACGAAACGGCCACCAAAGATGGCAAGCTGATGGAAAATGATATCGTTCTTTTCCGTTATGCAGATGCTTTGCTGATGAAAAGTGAGGCCAAAGTACGCAATGGCGAGAGCGGAGATACAGAACTGAACGAAGTACGTAGGCGTGTCAATGCCTCTTCCCGTACGGCTACACTGGAGAACATCCTTGCCGAGCGGCAACTCGAACTGGCTTGGGAGGGGTGGAGACGCCAGGACTTGATCCGCTTCGGGGAGTTCACGAGAGCATACAGCAGTCGCCCGCAACTTCCGGATGAAGAAAGTGGATATACCACCGTATTCCCGATTCCGGAGAAAATACGGGTGATGAATACAAAACTGAAGCAGAATCCGGGATATTAGCTCAATTCATAGTAAAATAATGAATAAATGTATAAACAGTATTCATATTATTACTATATTTGTGTGGTAATTAAGTCCGAAGTGTTATGAGTTACAAATCAATTAAAGACGTTGTAACTATGTTGCAAGAAAACGGTTTTGTACTAAAGAGTCAGAAAGGTAGCCATATGAAGTTTGAGAAAGACGACAAAATAGTTATTGTACCGAATCATAACAGCAAAGGCGTTGAGAAAGGCACTTATTACAGCATTTTGAGACAAGCGGGGCTGAAAAAATAGCCCCCTTGTTCTCTTGATTAAATAATAGGAGATGAAAATGAAAACAGTAGAAGTAATTGTGGAATACGCAGGGAAGAACTTGAGTGCTTATATCGAAGGTGCTCCGGTTATCACTGTTGGAAATGACATGAGAGAGATTGAGGAAAATATGAAGGAAGCGATTGAATTATATCTGGAAGATAATCCCAATCCTTGTGAACTATTGTCCGGAGAATTGGAATTGAAGTTTAAGGTTGACGCTGCTACCTTTATAAACTATTACAGTAATATCTTCACCAAAGCAGCCCTGAGCCGGATAACCGGAATTAACGAACGTCAGTTATGGCATTATGCCGCCGGTGTGCATAAACCGCGCAGACAACAACTGGAAAAGATTCAGAAGGGTATTCAAGCTCTGACGAAAGAGTTGTCATCCATTCATTTACTGTAATATCAAGTACGCACTATTGTGAAAATAATAGGCATGGAAAATTAAAAAGCTCCGGCATTCCCTACGAATGCCGGAGCTTTTATTGTATCTGTGTGGCAGGCTATTATCTCTTAAAGAAGAAAGCCTAGTCAAAGAAACTCTTGAACTTTTTGAAGATCTTCTCCTTCACCGACGTGCTCGGTTTGAAGTTATCCGAAGCCTCCATTTTTTCCAGCGTATTCTTTTCCTCCTTATTCAATGTTTCCGGCACATAAATACTGATGTTCACCAGCAAATCACCTGTACCGTATCCATTGACATTCGGCAAACCTTTTCCGCGCAGGCGGAGCACTTTGCCCGGCTGTGTACCCGAGTCGATCTTCACTTTCACCTTGCCGTCGATAGTCGGAATTTCCACAGCACCACCCAGCGCAGCCGTCGGGAAACTCAGCAGCAAGTTATAGATCAGATCATTTTCGTCGCGGATTAAGTCCGGATGCGGTTCTTCCTCAACGAGAATCAGCAAGTCGCCCGGCACGCCATTATGCTTTCCGGCATTACCCTTGCCGCCCATTGAGAGCTGCATACCTTCTGCCACTCCGGCAGGAATCTTCACCGTCACTACCTCTTCGCCGTATACGATACCGTCTCCGGCACACTCCTTACACTTGTTTTTGATGATTTTGCCTTCACCATTACAGGTAGGACAGGTGGCACGGGTCTGCATTGTACCCAGTATCGTCTGCTGGTTGCGGATCACCGAGCCGCTTCCTTTACAGGTCGGACAAGTCTCCGAACCGCCGTCGCCTTCGGCACCCGTACCATGACAGTGACTACACGGCACATATTTCTTCAGTTTGAACTTCTTTTCTACTCCTGTCGAGATTTCTTTCAAAGACATCTTTACCTTGACGCGAAGATCGCTGCCACGATAACGACGCTGCTGTGAACCACCGCCACCGCCAAAACCGCTGAAACCTCCAAAGCCACCTCCGAAACCGCCGCCGCGACCTCCGAAGATGTCACCGAACATGGAGAAGATATCATCCATAGACATACCTTCGCCACCGAAACCACCGAACGGGCCTCCGTTGCCGGCTGCACCGCTCACTCCTGCGTGCCCGAACTGGTCGTAACGCGAACGCTTGTCCGGATTGCTCAGCACGTCATACGCTTCGGCAGCCTCCTTGAATTTTTCTTCCGCTTCCTTGTCACCCGGATTCTTGTCGGGGTGGTATTGGATTGCCTTTTTGCGGTAAGCCTTTTTAATCTCTTCTACTGTGGCGGTTTTTGCCACCTCCAGCACTTCATAATAGTCTCTTTTTTCTGCCATGCTTCCTAACTAACTTTTGTATTTACTCCCCAACTACCACTTTAGCGTGACGAATCACTTTGTCGTTCAGCGTATAACCCGTCTGTACGCAGTCCAGAATCTTACCTTTCTGTTCTTCCGACGGGGCAGGGATCACAGCGATGGCTTCGTGATAATCCGTATCCAGCGGCTGGTCTTTCGTTTCGATGACCTTCACGCCATTCTGTGCCAGGACAGCCATAAACTTATTATAAATCAATTCTACACCTTCCTTCACGGCGCTCACGTCTTTGGCAGTTTCCATCGTTTTGATGGCGCGCTCAAAGTCGTCGATCACCGGCAGAATGCTGCTGATACTTTTTTCGCCACCATTCAGAATCAGTTCCGCCTTCTCCTTGATGGTACGTTTGCGGTAATTGTCAAACTCGGCAGACAGGCGCAGATACTTGTCCTTCTGCTCTTCGATGGCAGTCTGTGCCTCTTCCAGCTCCTTTTCCAACTGCTCCTCATGAGTCAGGGGAGCGGCCTCTTCTGCCTGATCGTTTTGCGGTTGCTCTTCCGCAGTATTCTGAGTTTCTTCCACATTCAGCTCTTCAGCCTTCATTTCTTTTTCTTTTGGATCCATCTTATTATTTATGATTTTATTATTTACGATCTATGATTTAAAATTTTCATCTGCAAAAACTTTGCCAATATGGTCATTTTGCCAAAAACGCTGCAAAGGTAATATATTTATGCCAGATTGACACATTCCGGATAGCTCATAATTCATTTTAAATGCCTACCTTTGCACACTCAAAAAAATAGTAGATAGCAAATAGTAAATAGTAAAATAGTAAATATCAAGATGATTACAGTTTCAAACGTTTCGGTGCAGTTTGGTAAAAGAGTATTGTTTAATGACGTAAACCTGAAATTTACAAGTGGTAACTGTTATGGCATTATCGGTGCGAACGGTGCGGGAAAATCTACATTCCTCCGTACGATCTACGGAGATCTCGACCCTACTACCGGTACGATTGCCCTGGGACCGGGCGAACGCTTGTCGGTATTGAGCCAGGACCACTTCAAATGGGATGCTTACACGGTAATGGATACTGTAATGATGGGACACACCGTGTTGTGGGACATCATGAAGCAACGCGAAGTATTGTATGCCAAAGAAGACTTCACGGACGAAGACGGACTGAAAGTGTCCGAACTGGAAGAGAAATTTGCCGAGCTGGACGGATGGAATGCAGAGAGTGACGCAGCCATGCTGTTGAGCGGTCTGGGCATCAAGGAAGACAAGCATTATACATTGATGGGTGAACTGAGCGGTAAGGAAAAGGTGCGCGTGATGCTTGCGCAAGCATTGTACGGCAACCCCGACAACCTTCTGCTGGACGAGCCTACCAATGACCTGGACATGGAGACAGTGACCTGGCTGGAAGAATATCTTTCCAATTTCGAGCACACCGTGCTGGTGGTAAGCCACGACCGTCACTTCCTCGACTCCGTATGTACGCACACCGTGGACATCGACTACGGAAAGATCAATATGTTTGCCGGTAACTACAGTTTCTGGTATGAATCGAGCCAGCTGGCACTCCGTCAGCAGCAGAACCAGAAGGCGAAGGCTGAGGAGAAGAAGAAAGAACTGGAGGAATTTATCCGCCGTTTCAGTGCCAATGTAGCGAAGAGCAAGCAGACTACAAGCCGCAAGAAGATGCTGGAAAAACTGAACGTAGAAGAAATCAAACCTTCTTCCCGCAAGTATCCGGGCATCATCTTCACTCCCGAACGTGAACCGGGCAACCAGATTCTCGAAGTTTCCGGACTGAGCAAGAAGACGGAAGAAGGCGTAGTGCTTTTCAACGACGTGAACTTCAACGTCGAAAAAGGCGACAAAGTGGTATTCCTTTCACGCAATCCGCGTGCGATGACTGCCTTCTTCGAAATCATCAACGGAAACATGAAGCCGGATGCCGGACAGTTCAACTGGGGGGTGACCATCACAACGGCCTACCTGCCTCTTGACAATACGGACTTCTTCAACACAGACCTCAACCTGGTGGACTGGCTGAGTCAGTTTGGTGAAGGCAACGAAGTGTACATGAAGGGTTTCCTCGGACGTATGCTCTTCTCCGGCGAAGAAGTGCTGAAGAAAGTAAGTGTACTTTCCGGAGGTGAAAAGATGCGTTGTATGATTGCCCGTATGCAGCTCCGCAATGCGAACTGCCTGATTCTGGATACTCCGACCAACCACCTCGATTTGGAATCTATCCAGGCTTTCAACAATAACCTGAAGACGTATAAAGGAAATATCCTCTTCTCGTCTCATGACCACGAGTTCATTCAGACGGTTGCCAACCGCATTATCGAGCTGACACCGAACGGTATCATCGACAAGATGATGGAATATGACGAATACATCACTTCCGACCATATCAAGGAGTTGAGAGCCAAGATGTACGGTGACAAGTAATGTGCTTCATCCGTCAGATACGCTGAATATGCATAGAAGGTAATACTGATATTACCTTACTGTTAAATAAAGGGAAATGCTTGTTGACTGTCGTCACATTGCTTTTCCCTTTCCTTTTCATTGCTTGTCAGCTGTCGTAGTATCCTGTCCGGCATTCACGGCTGGCTCATCACTCACCGCTCAGAGGTCATGATTCGAAAAGCTCTTCATCTACAAGTCAAAATTCCCCTGTTTAGGAATCTGCGGCAACGTCGAATTGGCTTCTCGTTCTTCCGGTGTGTATTCCACCACCTTATATTCCGTTACTCCGTAATTGCCGTTCCGATTTATAAAATGGTTCTTTTCGAGCACCGTCACCAATGTTTTCTGTGTCTGGGGATTGGACTGAGTACGCCCGTTCAGACTCAGGATAGAGAGCAGATAAGAGGCAGGATACCATTTCGCTTGTATCTCTCCGCCTTTAGCCGCACGGAAATAGAAAAACAGGTTTTCTTCTACCGGGTCTTTCTGGCGAAAACTTTCGTTGCGCTTGTTCAAGAAGGTTACCTCCTCCTTTTCGTACCAGTATCGGTAGCCTTGCCGGTAGAGGGCCAGTGCCTGCGCATAGATGCCTTTGTGATTGACCGGACCGCTGTTGTCAATGCTCAAAATGGTATTGATCAGGTAACGTCTGTTTTCGAGGATATCCACCAGGAAGTGCTGGTCGTTGGTGCTGGCTATAAACGAGGCGCGGCGGATGAAGTTATTCATCTGTAGGTCGAACACTTTGCGTTCCGTCACCACGCCTTGTACGATCAGCCGCTTCAGGCTTTGCATTTGCCAGGAAGGAAGGGTGTCGAACTCGTCCAGGTCGATGATGAGACTGGAAGAGAGTTGTAGCAGATGGTCTTTGTTTTCGGGTATAATCATGCCGCAACGGTAGTAGGTGTCCAGTTCCGGTGGGAGAAGTTTCCGGATAAAGGTACTTTTTCCGCTTCCCTGTCCGCCGTGGAGCAGCAGCAACTGCTGGTTCTGCACTTTATCGTCGATGGCGCAGGCCACCATTCCCACCAGCCAGTGGCGGAGGCTGTCTATGAAGAAAGCCGGGTCGGTGGTTTTGACCCTCTGTGCCAGTTGGGCGATATAATCGGTTTTGCCGTTCCAGGTCGGGAGAGAAAAGAAATAGTGGGTGAAGGGATTGAACGGTTTGGCGTAATCAGAGTCTACTAGTGCCTTGAGGCTGTTTTGCGAGCAAGAGATTCCTTTCATTTGTGCGTTGATGTAGAACGTATTGACGTCTTTGGCACGCAGGATGGCGAAGTCGGAAGACGCCTTTTCATCGGTTGTCGTCGGTTTACGACGGAACTCGATCAGCTCTTTCACGATGTTTCTGCGGATTTCGTAATACTCATCCATGAATCTGATCATCTTGCAGATTTTCGGTTCATGGCTTTCCTTTTCTTCCCGGTCCGTCTTCGAAGTATATTGGTAGGCATTGCGCAGGGGCTGTTCGAGATCGAAGTCGGGGATATCGCCGAAGCTGCTGCGTGTCAGGCTGACGGCTTCCTCTTCCGTGATGTGGCGACGGTAGCACTGGTTGCCGAGGCAGTAAAAGAAATTGTCCCGGTTTCCGGTTTCAAGGCGTTCTTTCCGTCGGGTGTATTCCATGGCTTTGCGGAAGTCTAGCTGCACCTGCAGGTCGATCGGAGCCGCGTTTCCCTGTGTGGGGAGGAGCGGAGGCTGTGGGGAGGATTTCCTGCGTTTCTTGTTTTTACATTCTTCTTCGGTCGGCAACGTCACTCGTACGGTCAGCGGCTTTACATTCTCCAGTCGTTCGGGAGAAAGGAAAGCCTCCGGATCGTGTGAGGCGAAGAATCCGCGGCTAAGGTCGCTTCCGCTGGTGTCGACCTTCGTGTGGAGCAGTTCTTCGTACTTCTGGCTTGCCAGGGCGTACATGCGGTGGTGGTAACGTTCCAGTGTGGGGAGGTCGATGGTTCCGAGCGCATTCAGTTCGGCGCGCAATGCTTCCGGTTCTTCACCGGTGAGATAGACGAAGATTTTCAGCCCGTGCATGCGGGGGCTGATGAAATCTCCCAACGTGTCGGGGCAGTCGTTCACCAGTTGGCGGTATCCCGGAATCTTTTCTGCCGGCATGTCATCACAGTCGAGTATGATGATATCCTGATACGTGACGAGGCTGTAAGCCAGTCTTTCCATAGCGTAGGTAGCCGTGACGGTGTAGTAGGGCAGTTGCTTCTTCATCCGGTCTGCTTTCGCTGTGTCTCCCGTTTCCATTGTCTCCCGGAGTCTCCGGATTTTGTCCCGATAAACACTTCCCCGAATAAATTCGAACAACTTCCGGATATCTATACTCCCTGACACAACTGATAACCCCCGGTAGGCGGTTATGGTAATAATTTCCATTTTTTTTGATAAGTTTTAATTGCTGTCGTTATTAACAGGCTGCAAAGGAATAGCTTTTTGTCGGATTAAAGAAACTGTTTTTAGGAAGCTAAAAACAGTTTTTTAACGTAATCTTCGAAATGTTAATCGTTAAGCAGAAGCCTTTTCAGCTTTTGTATCTCATAATCAATTTCTTCTATGCTCAGAGACTCATCCGGGTGATCGTTCTTCCGGAAATTTACTGTCAGAAACAGCAACTGTGCGAAGAATTTGGGACCTTTAATGTTAAATGGAGAGGAGGGGTCGTAGCAGAGGTGGACGATCGGTGTGAGAAATTTCTTTCTGTCAGATGGTTTTACCTCTATTCGGTTGAGGTACATGCTGTTGACATTATCCAGCAGTTGGGTGATGAACGGTGAGATAGCAGGAAATTCTCCCTTTTCGAGTGTTACAGCCTGCTTGTTTTGGTAAATGAAGCCTTCGGAGAAAATGTCTTTTTACTCATGTTTTTAATAATTAGTGCTTATTGTTAAAAGATGTTTCGTTTAAAAATGTCGCAAAGATACAACTTCTTTTTGTGTCTTCATCATCTCTGTTGTTTATTCTTTTTATATACTATTTAATACAGAAAAAAGCGTGTAACGGAGGGGTAAGTCCTACCCCTCCGTTACACGCTTTTTTTCTATAAAAATAAAATACTCTTTCGCGCCTGCGCGTATATAGTAATGTGTAAATCTCCGCATGGGGAGGAAGAGGTGCTTATGGAGTATCCAGGTACCTCACTAAAACAGCCACCTGCCTTTTGCTGTATGCCAGTTCATTCTTTCCTTCCGTGCCGGCATACAGTTCGTGGTAGAGCTCGGGGTTCCGGTGGATCCATTTTCGCATCTTCCTCAATGCGGCTTCGGGATTCAGATGGGGTGCATACAGTTGTGCCAGTTCCGTTTTCAGGTAGACCCGGACTTGAAATTCTTCTTGTGTAGTTTCCATAATCGGTGTTCTTTATATCGGCTATTCGCCTGATTATTATACTGTAAAGGTATGTATTTATTCAGACAAAACAAAGCGGATGAGCGGAATAATCACTTTGAACGGGAAAGAAAAAGATACCGTTGCCTGTCAGTAAAGAACAGTGAGAGTCAGTGAGTCAAAGTACGTGCCGCTGCACATCGCTACGTGTCGCTACGCACTTGTATGTAACCCCGTAGAGGGGCTATTCCCTATCTTTGTCGTGTTCCTGAGAGGAGAAGCCGGAAGACGTCACCGCTACCTTCACCCGGGCAACAGAGAGAAAATAACTGGAAATTCATTCATTAAAAAGAGAAGAAGAAAATTATGTCTGTGACATTTAAAAAGATTTTACGTAAGTCTCCTTTCGACAAAGAAGGTACGGGCAAATTCTATCCGCAGCTGATCACGTGGGGAAAGCCCGCCACTCTGGATACCATTGCCAAACAGATGAAGGAGAAGAGTTCGCTCACGCTGGGCGATATCAAGAGTGTACTAACAAACTTCGTGGAGGTGATGCGCAGTGAGTTGTACAACGGCCATGCCGTGAACATTGAGAATTTTGGAGTATTCAGCCTGTCCGCCACTACGGTGGGGACTGATACCAAGAAGGCTTGTCTGCCGGAGAACATCCACTGGGTCCGTATCAATTTCCGGGCATCCGCCAGTGTACGTCCCAATCTTGCCGCTACCCGTGCGGAAGACCGTCTGGATTTTGTAGACTTGGAACAGCAACTGAAGGCGCTGAATGGTGGTGAAGGCGGAAGTGAGGTTCCCGATCCTAACCCGGGCGGTGGGAGCGGAGGCGACGGCGGTGACGAGGAAGCTCCGGACCCGACTGTCTAGAAGCAACCGATCATGAACCGTACAACAGGTATGAGAAAGATCAGTCTGATCGTGATTCACTGTTCCGCCACCCGTGAAGACAAGGAACTGACAGCTTTTGATCTGGACACGATGCACCGTCGGCGTGGATTCAACGGTACCGGTTATCACTACTATATCCGCAGGGACGGTACAACGCTTCTTACCCGTCCTGTCGAGCGGATCGGTGCGCACGCACGTGGATTTAATGCGGAGAGTATCGGAATTTGCTACGAAGGCGGTCTGGACTGCCGGGGACGCCCGGCGGACACCCGGACGCCGGAGCAACGGGCAGCACTCCGGCTGCTGGTGCATCAGTTGCAAGTGAAATTCCCCGGTTGCCGGGTGTGCGGCCATCGTGACCTGTCACCGGACCGCAACGGGAATGGAGAGATCGAGCCGGAGGAGTGGATCAAGGCATGTCCGTGCTTTGAGGTAAAGGAGGAAAGTTTTCAGGAGTAATCAATCATTTAGTGATGATTGCCTAGTAATCAATCATGTAAAGAGTCGGAAAGGAGGTGTGTAAAGTTATGGCAGTCAAAAGATCCCTCTGGGATACCATTTTGAAAGTAGTCATCGCGGTGGCTTCGGCAGTGCTGGGAGCGCTGGGCGGTAATGCGATGAATCTGTAAGTTCGTAAATCACAGGTGTACAAAACAGGAGGCTAGTTTTATTCATAATAGAACGAAGCGATAGCATTTTGTATAACCTGTGATTTTTATTTAAAAATAAGCTTATTGCAATTAATATAAAAACAGCATATGAAAAATAGTTTTAAATATCATAATTTGAATCAGTATTGTACTGTGTTAACATATACATCGGGACCAACAGAACGAAAGATACGATATTTATTCATGTTTCTTTTTACTTTCCTCTTTCAGCCTATATTTTCGCAGTCAATGCTAAAATATGATACTCCGAGTCCGGGAGTTGGTTCATTGCTACGAGTACAGTCACTGCCGGTTGACTTGCATTCCGGAAGAGCAAATATTGCTATCCCTCTGTATTCCATAGCACTGAAAAATTATTCTTACGATATACAATTGCTATATAATTCGGAAGGCAACAAAGTTGATCTTCCTGTTGGTAATGTAGGCTTAGGTTGGTCCATTACCGGTGGACAAATATACAGAGTTGCTAATGGGATGATTGATGAAGTCTATACATTTAATGAGTATATGGACAGAACTGCTAATACGAACTGGGATCAGGAATCTAATTTAAATAAATATTATAATCCTTTCATTTATAATGAAGATTATCTTCATGAGCCCGACTTGGATGAATTTATAATAAATATAGGAAAAATAAATGCTTCCTTCTTTATGTATAAAGATAAGGAAGGAGAAATACAAACAAGAATCTCATCGCAAAATAGTTCGTACTTTAAGGTAAAGGATGTGAAAGTTGGGAAAATACCTGATGTGTTACTTGCAGATACGGAATGGACTAATGCTCATCTAAACAAAACATATCATCCCAAGTTGTATATCGAATCCAGACCTGTGTTGATTACAGAAATAACAATCGTTGATTCGGAAGGACTTACCTATATCTTTGGTGGAGATATTAATAGTATTGACCTGTCTTGTGCGTATTCTAAAGATCCTGATTATGATAGTCACTATAGTGTATATGGTGATCAGATAGGGAGTCATAGTATGATTTGGGATAGTTTTCACTCCAGTTTACTAGCTACAGCATCCACTTGGCATATCAAGAAAATAATATTACCCAATCAGGAAAATCTCACTTTTAATTATGATAAAGGAAATGTAAACATCGTAGAAAGATTTGATCATCATAATATTTCTACGATTAAATTTTCCGGTGAGAATCTTAAATCCAATACGATTCCCGCTCTTTATAATCTTCCTTCCACTGTTGATCCCCAGTTTTTGCTATTAGTAGATAAGAAATATGATATAGTTTATCCATCTCTGTTAACGGGTATCAAGGCTAGTAATGGGGATGAATTGAAGTTTGTTTCCTCAAAAAGGAACGATTTAGCGACTGACGGTTTCTATGACCAACAGAAATTATTTTTAAAAGATAACTATGGAGCTGTTATTGATAAAATAAAAGAGAAGGCCTATTCCTATAAACTGGATGAAATTAAAGCGACAACAAAAAATATTAAATTCTACTATACAGACCAGCAGAGCGAACGGCTGAAACTTGATTCTTTATTGGTCAACAATACTGAGAAGTATAAATTTCAATATAACACATTGAAATTACCGGCTTTTAATCAGATGTTAACTGACAACTGGGGATATTATAATGGTAAGAAGTATCTTTCTCAGATAAACTCTCAACGTTTTGATGCTCTTTATAATTACAGACAACCGGATTCGACTTATGTGAAAGCTGAAATCCTGGAGGGAATAACCTATCCTACAGGAGGGAGAGTTGGTCTGGAATATGAATTGCATCGTTACTCAAGAATATCTACACAATATCCATTCGGGATAAAACAGGAAAATGGAATGGCGGGTGGAGTGCGGATAAAAAGAGTTATTTTTTCGGATAATAAGGGCTCATCCGAAAAGATAACGAAAGAATATTTGTATCAAAATGAAGATAATTCTTCCAGTGGTATTTTGTCAGTTGTTCCCCGATATGTCACAAATGGTACTGGTACTGTTGATTATGACTTTAAATATACTCATTTGAAGGGCCCGTATTCTTATAGCAATAAGTCTACTACCAACATAAATTGGACTGACGGTTTTCATATTGGATACTCTAGAGTGATAGAAAAACTATTTGATGGTTCAAAGACTGTCTATTCTTTTGCAAACTATGATCGGGTACAAGACGAGCCTTCTACAGCTGACTTTACTTTAGGTATGAATAACGATATGTATAATAAATATACATCGAGAAAACTTGATCGTGGCCTTTTGAGATCTGCAGATTATTACAATGCGTCACAGAAACTGATAAAGAAGGAAGCATATACCTATCATTCGGATTTGTCAGATTACCTTAAAACAATTGAGCGGTACGCACTTATGAATACTCTTCCTATACGGGTCAGTGCCAACAAGATATACACCTATTTCCCTTTCTTACAAAAGAAAGAAACAATTCTTTATACAGATCATGATTCTATACATGAGACGGAAGAATATGAGTACAATAAGTATCGTTTGCTGACATGTACGAGAAAGTATATTAATAATCCGAATGATAACAGTATGTTGGAAGCGAGAACTAAATATATTTCCGACTTGATGGAAGAATATGATAGTGTAACTTCCGGTTCCATTTCCTCCGGCTCTCCATTGAAAGTCTATGATACTATGAGAGCACAAGGATTGTTGTCTTATCCTGTAGAAACTGTTGTTAAGCGGAATGGAAAAGTTACTTCTGCCGAAGTGATGACATATAAGCTGTCTGATCAGTTTGCCGTTCAGGATAAACAGTATAAGTTGGAAAATGATGTGCCGTTAAGCGACTACTCCTCTTTCAAACTGCTGAACTCGGCTCAATATTCTATGGACAATCGATGTGCGCTCGAGATGGAATATCTTGATTATGATTCATACGGTAATCCGGCCAATATAGCAGATAAGGCTGGTGTCAAGACGGCTTATATATGGGGATATAAAGGCTTGTATCCTGTGGCTAAAGTGGTAAATGCCCGAAATACTTTCAAGTCCGTTCCTCAATATAGGGATGAGAGAACGACTAAGTACGTAAACCTGAAATACAGTTCATTGTCGGCTAATGTGAAATCGTATAACTTTTATACATCAAAAGCGGGTGATGTTGAAATAGTCCTTGCCGGAGCGTTAGGATTTAACTGGTATGTATCAGGACATCTTGACAATAAGGCTTTCAATCTGGTTCAGATGAGAAGCTCTGATAACATGGGCAAGCCTTGGACTGACTATCAAAATGCCTATACGTACAGTGCAACATTCTATGTCTCTGCCGGTTATCATACATTTAGTATTCTTAGTACTGATGCGTGTAAGGAATCGTCAGCAAATGTATATGACGGAGATATTCATTTCTCTTATTGGACAAGAAAAAGTATTGCTCCCGAGACAAGTGGTACAGATGATGTATTCTATGAGAACTTTGAAACCACTCATTTACGTCCTGCTTCTTTCGGATATCATAGTAATAATAGTTGTATCGGTCCTTATACGGTGTCTTTAGTGACGAATCCGGAAAGGAAATATGTAATAGATTATCAGGTCTTTAAGAATGGGAAGTGGGAGTATATGAAGCATGATTTTGTCAATGGTCGGGATTCAATAAATGAAGGAGTATACCCTATAGACGATGTACGTGTATATCCTAAGGATGCTTCGATAACTACATATGGCTATTATCCTCTCATAGGATTGAGGAGTGCGACTAATGAAAGGGGAGTAACGGAGTCTTATAGATATGATGACTTTAGCAGGCTGGTATCTGTGATGGATAACGATATGAATGTCGTTAAGGAATATGATTATTTTTATCAGAATCAATCCGTAGAACCTGAATTGACTTATTATAATGAGCAAATCAGAGAAACTTTTACCCGGAATACTTGTGACGCATCTTTAGGAGAAATGGGGGAATCTATCGATTATGTAGTGCCTGCAAAGAAATATAGTTCAACTTTATCACAGGAAGACGCTAATCAGAAAGCCTATATCGATTTGCGGAATAATGGTCAGCAATATGCTAATGAGCATGCAGAATGTAATTCGAATATAATCGTGTCTGTTTATAATCCCATGGAACAGGATTATTATCTGACGTTTGATTGGGGAGTTCAGGGAAGCATCGTTACCGATTATTACGAAATACCACCCAGCCGCAAAATCGCTGATACGGGAGATGTACTCAAAGACTATGAGCCTATTAAGGTTTACGTACCCAGAAGATTCTATAGA
This sequence comes from Bacteroides faecis MAJ27, assembly GCF_900106755.1. GTDB lineage: Bacteria > Bacteroidota > Bacteroidia > Bacteroidales > Bacteroidaceae > Bacteroides > Bacteroides faecis. The sequence continues at coordinate 274,309 of NZ_FNNN01000003.1, read as the reverse complement.
GATACTCGGGTTGCACCTCAAGATGATCATTGGGCATATGAGGAGCCTTCTATAAAATCCACTCCTTATGCTTTCGATATCAACTATAACATTGAGTATTATACCGGTCATGAAGATATATACGTTATAGGCGGCTATCCTTTTGCTTATTAATTCTCTTTATTAAAAACAATCAGATATGAAGAATTTTTTATATTGTATGTTTATAATGACATTGCTATCCATTGATAGTAACGCTCAACCGGGTAATTCTATCAGTGAATTACGTAAAAGTGATCTATGGACTGATTTGGGAGAGATTCTTGAACCAGTGATTGTTCGCGAGACTTATGATACCAGAAATGGGACAAACAATTATGGGAATGAGAATAATGATATTTATTTCTCTTTTTCTATATATCGCCCAACCCTCATTGTTTCCCATTTCAATGGATCGAGCTTAGAGGATGTTGAAGCTCATTTGCTGTATTTCCCATTAAGTGAACCTATGGATAATCTTGTTGATGTGGGAGACCCTGTTACATCGGGTAATTATGTAGAAAAGATGGAGGAGAAAATAAAATTACTACCTTACCTGAATCTTCATTTGGAAGAGAATATTGGTCATGGAGTGATTGGATCACTTTTTGTACAAATACTGCAGCCTGGTTATTATATCTTTCAGTGTGAAGGAGCATCAACATTTGGGAATGATTATAATGGAGAAATTACTAGTAATATCTATATTAATCCTTTGGGAACTTCTATGGAAGCACCGATGGAAATAGGGGACTTCTCGGATGATTTTAACTATCATTTCTCTGGTTTGTTTGATTTTGACGATTCGCAGGAATTGTTCTTTTCTGTAAGGTTGAACTATCCAATGGAAATTAATCTCTCTCCGGAACAAACGGTTGAGTCTTTCCATTCAATAGAAATAATGGAAAAATCGGGTGCAATACTGGCAACAAGCGATGGGAGTCAATTGATAAAAAAAGCAATGCTTGATGCAGGAGATTATGTGATACGTTCGTTTATTAAAGCGAAAAGAAATATACAGCTAAATATATCAGGTAGTACAGACATCCTGAAAGGAGATAAAAAAGAAAAACCGATTGATATAGACTCTGTGATATTACCATTAGATTTTCAGGATACATTCAATACGGAATTTTTTACTGATTTCTATCATGGAAATACTACATCAGATGTGTATTACCGTTTGAAAATTAACTCTCCTATGGATATTCTTGTTTCAGTTCCTTCTTCTACTGTTGAAGGAGGTGTAAATGTTTATTTGCTAAATGAGGCTGATTTTCTTAAAGGGACTTTGGATACAAATAATGATAAAAATCTTTATGTTTCAAACTTATCTGCAGGTACATATTATATTGTAGCGGAAGGCAGTAAGAATAATGGTGAGATAGCTCTCCGGGTTCAGGGATATGAGCACTTTGATAATGTACGTTCCCGTGATAAGAATTATGTTGCTACACGTACCTATACGCAGGAAACAGGTATTAGATGGCAGGATAAGACAGACTATTACGATGGTTTGGGACGTTTGGAACAATCTGTCTTGAAATACTCCCAGAGCAAGAATGATATAGTAGCCTATCAGGAATATGATGCCCAGGGACGAAGTTCCAAGCAATGGTTGCCCACTGCATTTCAAGATAATGGAGGAAAGTTCATTCTTCCTGATGTGGTAAAAAGTAAAGTGATAGCTACGTATGGTGATAACGTTCCTTACTCCCGTCCGGTATATGAAGCTTCTCCGCTGAATCGTATTCTCGAACAATACGGTCCCGGACAAGGCTGGCAGGATAATCATCATAGTGTGAAAAATACCTATCTGACCAATATGACAGGTACGGATACATTGAACTGTATCCATTTCACTGCAACGAACGTAAGTGATACTGTCATGCGAATCAGTCGCATTGGTAACTATGCGACAGGGCAACTTTATGTCACCCGTGTGGAAGATGAAGATGGTAATCCGTCTTTCGAATTTAAAGACAAACTGAATCAGCTTGTCTTAACCCGTCAGATCATACAGACCGGAAGAAATAAGGAACTATATGATACCTACTATATATATGACGATTTCGGCAATCGGGTGGCTGTACTTCCTCCGGCAGCTTCTTCCATGTTTGGAAGTGGCAGTTCCACAAGTTGGATGAGTAATACGGATGCGACGCTTCTGCAATATGCCTTTTTATACAAGTACAATAGTCGTAAACTCCAGATAGCCAAGAAACTTCCGGGTTGTAGCTGGTCTTTTTATATCTATGATAAGGGAAAGCGGTTGATTTTTTCTCAGGACGGTAAGCAGCATAGTCGTGGTGAATGGTCGTTCAGCATTCCGGATATGTTCGGACGTGAATGTTTTTCGGGGATTTGCAGGAATGCGTTGAATCCTTTTGCCGATCCGTTACTTTCTTCGGTTGTCGGTGCCTCTTGGTATTCCGGTTCTTCTTCTGCCGGTGGCAGTGGATCGTATAAAGGTTATAGCTTGTCGGGCATCACTTTGACTTCTTCCAGCTTACTTTCAGTCAAGTATTATGATGATTACTCTTTCTTGGGCAGAAACGGATTTCCGGTTTCTACAGATGCCGGTGTTTGTTATGATGTCAATGCAGAGTCGGAAGGTTTTGGCAAACGTCATTCGGCAAGTTCCCGGGATATGCTTACAGGTAATATGATAGCCTGTCTTGATGAAAAAGGGCAGTCCTATCTTTATACTGTGATGTATTATGATGATCACGACAGAGTGATACAACGTAAATCGAATAACCGTTTGAACGGCGGAGTTGAAAAAGATTATATTGCTTATAATTTTATTGGCCAGCCTACAAAGCATAAGCATATCCATTCTGCTGCAGGCAAAGCGACCCAAAGCGAAGTTTACTCATATAGCTATGATTATGCGGACCGGTTGCAAACCACCACTCACTGCTTAAATAATGGACCGGTAATGACTCTTGTCAATAATGAATACGATGAACTGGGGCGCCTGAAACATAACAGGCGGAATGGGCAATCTAATTTGCATACGAATTATGCTTATAATCTCCGTTCGTGGACTGAATCAATCAGTAGTCCTCTGTTCTGTGAGACATTATATTATAATGACACCCGTTCCAACCCAACCAATACCCGTTATTACAACGGTAATATCTCCGGTATGGACTGGAGTGTAAATGGCGATAAAAAGCGTGGTTATGATTTTTCTTATGATAATCTTTCTCGGTTGCTCTATGCGGACTATCTTGAAAATAATATTCGCAATCATAACTTTAACACTTCTTATAACTATGATAAGCAGGGGAATATAGTCTCTCTGATGCGTTCCGGAAATCAGAATACTACCTATGGAATAATTGATAATTTGACTCTAAATTACCGTGGTAATCAGCTAATAAAGGTTGAGGATACTGCATCAGATTCAAATCTTTCGGTATCATCTATGGATTTTAGGAATGGTGCGAAGCAGGATGTGGAATACTTTTATGATGAAAATGGTAATCTGATTAAAGATTTAAATAAAGGTATAGCTGATATTCAATATAATTTATTAAATTTGCCAAGACGGATTACTTTCAATGACACAAACAAATCTACTCATGAGTATGTTTATTCTGCCGATGGAAAGAAGTTATCCGTCATTCATAAATCTTCTGCCGAGAATCGTACCGATTATATAGGTAACATGATTTACGAAAATGGTTCTTTAAAACGTATATTGGTGGATGGTGGCTACATTGAAAATGGCATTTACTATTTCTATTTGCAGGACCATTTGGGTAATAATCGTGTGGTGGCTAAATCGGACGGGACAGTAACTCAAACAAATCATTATTATCCTTTCGGCATGTCGTTTACAGAGAGTACTCACGGAGATAAACAACCTTATAAATATAATAATAAGGAGTTGGATATGAATAATGGCTTGAACAGGTATGATTATGGAGCAAGGATGTACGATCCGGCTTTGGGAAGATGGCATGTGGTTGACCCGATGGCGGAGAAGTATTATTGGGAGAGTCCATATGGATATTGTGGAAATAATTCGATTAATTGGATTGATCCGGATGGACAAATGAAAGTTATTTATAATCCAGATAGAACTTATAAAGAAACGACTCATAATAATTGGTTTCACAATACCTTTATCGGACGAAAAGAGTATATTGATTACGGAGATCAGAAAGTAAATCTCTCTGAATCGGAGTTCTGGCAATGGCAGATCACAGGAAAGTATGACAATGTAGGTTCTGTATCAAGTTTAATAAGTAACTTAGAACTTACTCTTAATGAACCTCCTACAGGATTGATTGATGGAGCTGCTAAGTATGCGGCATCGTCAGTTTATTCTTTAATGAATTCTCCGAAAGTGTGGTTGACGGGTAAGTCATGGGCGGGAACATATGCAACTCCTGATGAGAGAGTAAATGGATTTATTAATGTAGCTACTCAGAGTTTTCCTGCTTCCCGTTTATTGAAACAATTACAGCCGGTTTCATGGCTAAAATTTAAATATGCCAATCCTCACATTCCTACAAAGATTAAGCATTCTGTTTATGATATGGAGATGAGAAGGTTTGATGAAATAAATCGTAATCCCAATGCGTTTAAAAAGATGAATGATGGTATAGATGGCTTTTTGTATATTAATAAAAAGAGAAAAAACGATGAGAGGTATTGATTATCTTGGTACTCTGATTATGTGGCTGGTAGTACTAATTGGTTGGCTGATAAAAGGGGGTAAAACCAATCTTCTAAAAGAGATTGCGAAAATAGATGATTCTGCAAAAAGGAATGTGGGAATAATTTTTGTAATCTTCTTTTTGGGGCCCATATTCTTAGGTGAATGTAGGGGCAATTAGGTTCTCTTTTTCTCTAACTTCGATATGAACGGGAATCTAATTCGTGAATCATATCGGAGTTAGTATGATTTTAATAGTAATTCATTGATAATAATATATGAAAAATATAGAAACAAATAAGTACTTTGCCATAATGTCCGAGAAAGATGATGTGGAATTAATGCGAATTATAACTGTAGAACGTGCGGATTATCAAGCTGATGCTGTGATTGCCGCAGAAGAAGAATTGGAAAGACGGGAAATTTCTCCATCTATGTATCAGGACTTTACAGAAGAAGTAGAAAAACTTATTAAGGTAGAAATAGAAAAGAAAGTGGAAAAACAGCATCTTCCTTTGTCAACATGGGTGAAAGTGATGGCATTTATTTTTCCCTTTCCGTTGTTTTTCATCATAGGATTAGTGCTTATATTATTCGACTATCAAATACGTGGTAAAGAACTCTGTAAATGGATATTCTTTGGATGGGTGTTCTATTTTACTCTTTTGGTGATTATGAAAATATTTCTTTAATATATTTGGGGAGTGTTATTATTAATCAAGAGTAATATTTAGGTGTTCATGAGTACTATGAGCATAGAATAATGAACTGGAGTAAAAACAAGTACCCACTGGAAATGCTATAATGCTCAATTGAATCATCCAACCTTCAAAAAATTACCTAAAGACCAACAAGATGAAATCAGACGGAGAGAATATGAATATTACATCAATCGTAATCATTAAAAGAGTAATCGGTTTTACATGTGTTATTCTATTGTTACTAACAAATGTATATGCCCAAGAAAATGAGATATCGATTGACTTGGAGTTAGTAAGTGTATGGGAGAGTGAGTATCAACCTAGTCCTCAAGGATTGATAAAGGGAGACACTCTTCCAGAAATTATTAATTTTGAATTTATCGTGTATAATCACACCGATAAAGCTCTCATGTTCGGTTCTAATAGTCATCTCTATTATCATCCGGATTGGAATAATTCAGAGTATGGAGAAATTGGTCGTTTTTTAATGATAAATGGTGCGGATACTATTTCATTATATACGAAAATGTCAGGTTTAGGTGCCAATACATTATATGATAATGAAGTTATTTGGGGATCTATAGAGAGCTTTCATGATTTAGAAACTCATCCTGTTTTTAGACCGTTTTTTAATCGGTGGAATTATGTAGGGAAAGATCGAGGCAAAGAGCTTTATAATTACTTAAAGGATTGTCAGTTTTTATATGTTCCGATACCGGCAGATTATCAACGAAGGCTTGATAAATTTGAAGATAAATCAATGATCAATCAGATTACCTATCCTCGTGATACTATTCAGATAAAAAAGAAAGATCCTTTTGAAATTATTGTTAGTGATTCAGAAGAAGAGTATTATATTTATCCTCCGATATCAATAAAACAGGATGAATAGCTCCATCTGATGCTGAAATCTTTATTATGCCCTAAGATAATTAACCCATGATAGTTATTTTATCTTAGGGCATATTCTATTTCAATTCATTTTTATTTCTTATAAATCAACTTACTTGGCACCCCGTTTCCGAAGAGTTCATCGCCTAGCGTTGTAATCTTATCACCTGTAGCGAGCACATAGCGCAGATTATCGCATCCCATGAACGCTCCGAACTCGATAGCCGTCACACTGGCAGGTAGTTCAAGTGTTCCGGCAAGTCGTCCGCAGTTGCTGAATACCCGTTGGCCGATGGTCTTGAGGTTATGTGGCAGCTTGATCTTCAGGAGATACTTCTTCTGAGAGAAAGTAAAGTCGGGGATAGAGGTGGCATTGGTCTTTGAAATGTCGAGAGACACAAGGTTCGGCATATAGTCGCGAAGCAGTTTGAAATCGGCATTATCCAGTTTTCCTTCAATAGTCAGGAAGTTAATATCTCTGGGTTGCAGTCCGGCTTTCATAATCTCATCTTCCAGCTTGCCCATAGCACCCACTTGGATCGTGGCTTCCAGCGGTTCGCCTTCGATAAATGCAAAGTTCTCCCATCTGTTTTTAAAACGGTAGGCGTCGCTGCTGCCCAATGGAACGAAAATAGCCGTCACACTGTCGGCCAGAGCTTCCGGCAACAGGTTAGGAGCTGTCTTCTTGCGTATCTGACAGATTTTCAGGTTGTCACATCCTTTGAAGGCGGCATCTTCGATATTCTTTATCTTTTCGGAAAGAATCACTTTTTCCAGTGTCTGCTTACCTTTGGTCATTCCGTTTACCACATTCGAGAAGGCGTAGGCGGGGACAAAATTGGCCATATAGATGTAGAACTTTCCGTTAGGATACGTTCCGGCCTTGCCGCTGTACATCTTGATTTCGGCATTGGAAATATCGAGCACCTTCAGGCTGGGAAATTCATCGCGGAGATGTCTGAAGTCTTCCGCATTCAGTTTTCCTGTCAGTGTAAGGTGGGTGATGCTGTTGGCTTCCTCTTCGGTCATCATCGAGATCAATGTGCCGGGCTTGCTGACATAATACGTTTTGCTTACTTGTGCGGTTGCTCCCAAAGTACTGGCAACCAATAAAAAACTTATCAGTAGTTGTCTTATTTTCATAATTATGCAGATTTGTTCTGACAAATATAGGAAAAATAGGTAAGACACGATGTTTTTTTATGTTTTATATCTAATTTTGTAGCGTGATTAACAAAAAGTAAAAATGGAGACAGAAGAAATCAGAGAAAAGAAAGAACCGAAAAGACTTCCCGTATGGGCGTGTATCCTGTTGTTTGCACTGGGGCTTTTCGTATGTATGGGACTGTATGGTACAATAGGATTCGGATTATTGTCTCTGATTCTTGGCGATGAGGCGCGACACCCCGGATTGTTGGTGTACACTGTGACGGAAGCCAATATGCTGCTGTCTGTGTTGACTCCGGCTGTGATTCTGCTTTATTTTGAACGCCGCCCCTTTTCTGACTTGGGGCTGACACTGAAAGGGCATGTCCGGGGACTGTGGTATGGACTGCTGGTGGCGATGTTGCTCTACCTGATCGGCTTCGGGCTTTCGCTGGCTATAGGTGAAGTAGAAGTAACAGGCTTTCAGTTCGATCCTTTAAATCTGCTCGGCACTTTTGTGTTCTGCCTGCTGGTGGCCTTGACTGAAGAGATCATGATGCGCGGCTACATACTCGGGCGTCTGCTGCATACCCGGATGAATAAATTCCTGGCTCTTTTCGTTTCTGCACTGCTGTTTGCATTGCTGCATATCTTCAACCCGAATGTGGCTTTTCTGCCGATGCTGAACCTGGTGATTGCAGGTATGTTGATCGGTGCTTCCTATTTATATACACGGAATCTTTGTTTCCCCATTTCCCTCCATCTTTTTTGGAACTGGATTCAAGGCCCGATATTGGGATATCAAGTAAGTGGAAACGATCTGGGAACATCGCTGTTGACGCTGCATCTGCCCGAAGAAAACGTACTGAATGGCGGAGCCTTTGGTTTTGAAGGCTCGCTCATTTGTACAGTACTTATGATAATCTTTACGATTTTAATTGTGTGGTGGGGCGAAAAGCGGGAGGCAATCAGTCTTGCTGTACCCCGATCATGCTAAGCTGAATCCGCTTCCGGTCGGTATCTACATTCATCACTCTGACCATGACGTGCTGGTGGATGGATACGATTTCCGTAGGATCGGATATATATCGCTCGGCTAACTGGGAAAGATGTACAAGCCCGTTTTCCTTGATACCTATATCGACGAAAGCTCCGAAATTCGTAATGTTGCCTACGATGCCCGGCAGGATCATGCCTTCGCGCAAGTCTGCGATGGTGCGCACGTTCTTGTCGAATTCAAATACCTTGATCGTTTTACGCGGGTCGCGTCCCGGTTTGTCGAGCTCCTGCATGATGTCCTGTAAAGTCGGCAGGCCCACAGTCGGCGTGATATAGTCCGATATCTTGATTTTCTGGCGTAGTTCCTTATTCGCAATCAGTTCGTTGGCGGTACATTTCAGGTCTTTCGACATTTGCTCTACGATGTGGTAGCTTTCCGGATGCACTGCTGTGTTGTCCAGCGGATTCTTTGCTCCGGGGATACGGAGGAATCCGGCACACTGTTCGAAGGCTTTGGCACCCATGCGGGGGACTTTCATCAATTCCTTACGCGAATTGAAAGCTCCGTTCTCGGCGCGGTAGTTGACAATATTTTGCGCCAGCTGCGGACCCAGTCCGGAAATGTATGTCAGCAGATGGCTGCTTGCGGTATTCAGATTCACACCTACCAGATTCACACAGTTTTCTACAGTCTGGTCGAGGGCTTTTTTCAATTTCGTCTGGTCTACGTCATGCTGGTATTGTCCGACGCCGATGGATTTGGGATCGATCTTTACCAGTTCTGCCAACGGGTCCATCAGCCGGCGACCGATAGAGACTGCTCCACGCACCGTTACGTCATAATCGGGAAATTCATCACGGGCGATCTTGGATGCCGAATAAATGGAAGCTCCCTGTTCGCTGACCACGAAGACCGGAATTTGCCGGTCGAAAGTCTGGTGATTGATGAAGTCTTCCGTCTCGCGGCTGGCTGTTCCGTTGCCGATAGAGATGGCTTCAATCTCATAGGCTTCTATCATTTTGCGGAGCTTGGAAGCCGCTTCGCCGGTTTTATTGACCGGAGGGTGGGGATAGATGTTTTCATTGTGCAACAAATTGCCCTGCGCATCCAGACAGACTACTTTACAGCCTGTGCGGAAGCCGGGATCGATAGCGAGTACCCGTTTCTGTCCGAGCGGAGGAGAGAGGAGCAATTGGCGGAGATTCTCCGTAAACACACGGATAGCTTCGTCATCAGCCTTTTCTTTGGACTGTGCAGCAAACTCTGTTTCAATGGAAGGTTTGAGCAGACGCTTGTAGGCATCGGCAGTGGCTTCGCTTACCTGACGGCTGCATTCATTGTTGCCATGTACGAACTGGCGGTCGAGGCGTTCCAGACAGGCTTCGTCATCCGGACTGATGGATACTTTCAGCAATCCTTCGGATTCTGCGCGGCGAATGGCGAGGAGACGATGGGAGGTGCAGCGTTTCAGTGATTCGGAGAAATCGAAATAATCACGGTATTTGGCGGCTTCTTCTTCCTTGCCTTTCACTACTTTGGCAGTGATCGTTGCCTGACGGGCGAATTGGTTACGTATGGCATTACGGGCGCGTTCGTCCTCATTCACTTGCTCAGCGATGATGTCACGGGCGCCTTTCAGTGCATCTTCTGTGTCCTTAACTTCACCTTTGACGAAGGCGGAGGCTTTGGCGCTGAGATTGTTCTCTCTTTGCAGCATCAGGATCATGGCAAGCGGTTCCAGCCCTTTCTGTCGGGCTGCTTCGGCACGGGTCTTCCGTTTGGGCTTGTAGGGCAGGTAGATGTCCTCCAGCTCCGTAGGATTCCAGGTGTCGTTGATACGCTTTTCGAGTTCGGGAGTGAGTTTGCCTTGCTCGTTGATGGTATTAAGAATCGTTTCCTTCCGTTTGGCTATGTCGCACAACTTGTCATGTTGCTCCTTGATGTTCTCTATCTGTACTTCGTCCAGTCCGCCTGTGGCTTCTTTACGGTAACGGCTGATGAAAGGGATGGTGGCACCTTCTCCCAATAAATGGAGAGTACTGCTGATTTGTCTTTCCGGTATTCCCAGTAATCCGGAAATCATTTGGTGAAATAGTTCCATATACAATTTTTTTGCGAATGAATGAGCGACAAAAATACACATAAATCTGTTATAGCCGACAAGTTTTAGTATATTTGCAGCCTAAAATGAGATAGTAACACTTCAAAACTTACAAGTATGATGAGATATATAGGATACCTGTTTATCTGTTTGCTATGGCTTTTTCAGGCCACAGAGTTATTTGCTGTCTCTAATGATAAAAAGCCGATCTTAATTATCTGTTCTTATAATCCCGCTGCGCATCAAACTTCAGTAACGATTTCCGACTACATGGAAGAATATAGTAAACTGGGAGGAAAACGTGATATTGTCATTGAAAACATGAACTGCAAAAGTTTCTCCGAAGCCCCGCTTTGGAGCGGCATGATGACGCAGATTCTTTCTAAATACCAGGGAGAAAAGCATCCGGCACAAATCATTCTGCTGGGACAGGAAGCCTGGGCAGCGTATCTGTCTCAACGGGATTCCATACAGGTGAAGGTACCGGTGATGTGTAGCCTTGCCAGTAGCAACATCGTCATACTGCCTAAGGATACGGTTGCCGGACTGGACACATGGATGCCGGAATCGGTCGATCTGTTTGCCGATCAAATGGATATACCGGAATTGAAGTCGGGATTTATCAACCAATATAATATAGAAGATAATGTCCGTATGATCAAGGCGTTTTATCCGAATACGGAACATATCGCCTTTATTTCGGACAATACTTACGGTGGTGTCACGATGCAGGCACTGGTGCGGAAGGAAATGAAGAAGTTTCCCGAACTTGACCTGATCTTGATGGATGGCCGTCGGCATACAATTTATACGATTGTAGAAGAGTTGCGCCATTTGCCGGAGAATACGGTGATTATGGTAGGTACTTGGCGGGTAGACATGAACGAGGGTTATTTCATGCGGAATGCGACTTATGCCATGATGGAGGCTACTCCGACCATTCCCGCTTTTACTCCGTCCTCTGTGAGTCTGGGATACTGGGCCATCGGCGGAGTGTTGCCCGACTACAGGAAACTGGGAAAAGACATGGCATTGTCATCTGTGCAGATAGATCAATATCCGGAGGATGACCGGCAACATCTTTCCGTTATCGGTTGCAAAGCCGTACTCGACAGCCGGAAAGTGAAGGAGTGGAGCTTGAATCCGCAGGTTCTTCCTTTTGATGTGCAGATTATCAATCAGTCGGTTTCATTTTATCAGCAATATACTTATCAGATTTGGTCGGCATGTGCGCTATTTGTCATTCTGGTGCTGGGCCTGTGTATCTCGCTCTTCTATTATTTCCGTACCAAGCGTCTGAGGGATGAACTGCTGAAATCCGAAAAAGACCTGCGGGTGGCAAAAGACAGGGCGGAAGAATCGAACCGTCTCAAAAGTGCTTTCCTCGCTAATATGAGTCATGAGATACGTACTCCTTTAAACTCGATTGTGGGTTTCTCGGATGTGCTCGCTGTAGGCGGCAGCACGGAGGAGGAGCAACAGACTTATTATCAGATCATCAAGACGAACTCGGATTTGTTGCTTCGCCTGATTAATGATATTCTGGATCTCTCACGTCTGGAGGCGAATAGGGTGACTTTGACTTGGGAAGAGTGTGATGTGGTGCAGGTATGCAGGCAGGTGGTAGCATCGGTCAGTGTTTCGCGGCAGTCCGGCAATCAGTTTCTGTTTGCCAGCGATTACGAGTCATTCGATATGGTGACGGATATACAGCGTATGCAGCAGGTGATTATCAACCTGATGTCTAATGCGGATAAGTTCACCAAAAAAGGAAAGATCACACTGGAATTCTCGGTGAATAAGGCGACAGGTATGGCCGTGTTTTCGGTGACGGATACGGGGTGTGGCATCCCGAAGGAGAAACAGAAACTGGTATTCGAACGTTTCGAGAAACTGAACGAATATGCCCAGGGAACAGGTCTGGGATTGTCTATCTGTAAATTGATTGTCCACAAATGGAAAGGTGATATATGGATCGACTCCGAATATACGGGAGGAGCACGGTTCATGTTCTCACATCCGCTTAAAATAGAAAAAGAATGAAACGATTTGCATGTATCTACGTATGGCTTCTTTGCCTCGTGCTCTCTGTTGCGGCACAGGAGAAAATTGTGAAGCTGAAAATTGTACAGACAAGTGATGTACATGGTAATTATTATCCTTATAATTTTATTACCCGTAAGGATTGGCAGGGCAGTCTGGCGCGAATATATGCTTTTGTGCAGAAAGAGCGCGAACAGTATAAGGAAAATCTTATCTTGCTCGACAACGGCGATATACTGCAAGGGCAACCTACCGCCTATTACTATAATTATATAGATACGGTTTCTCCTCATCTCTGCGCGGAAATGATGAACTATATGAAGTATGATGCCGGAAATATGGGAAATCATGATGTGGAAACCGGGCGTGCCGTATTCGACCGCTGGATAAATACCTGTGACTTTCCGGTGTTAGGAGCTAACATCATCGATACATCGACCGGAGAACCTCATCTCCCTCCTTATAAGGTGATGGAGCGTGACGGAGTGAAAATCGTCATTTTGGGAATGATCACTCCTGCTATCCCTGCATGGCTCTCCGAGAATCTGTGGAAGGGGCTGCGCTTTGACGATATGGAGGAGACAGCACGCAAATGGATGAAGATCATCCGTGAAAAAGAGAATCCGGACTTGATGATCGGTTTGTTTCATGCGGGGCAGGAAGCTTTCAAAATGTCCGGTAAGTACAATGAAAACGCTTCTCTGAATGTTGCAAAGAATGTTCCCGGTTTTGACATTGTACTGATGGGGCACGATCATGCACGTGAATGTAAGAAGGTAATGAATGTGGCAGGAGATTCAGTACTGGTTATCGACCCGGCAAGCAACGGAATCGTTTTGTCCAATATCGACGTAACCTTAAAGTTGAAAGACGGAAAGGTGCGCAGCAAAGATATCCGGGGAGTATTGTCCGCGACAAAAGATTACGGAATCAGTGAGGATTTTATGAAGCATTTTGCTCCCCAATACGACACTGTCCGCAACTTTGTTTCTAAAAAGATCGGTACATTCACCGAGAGCATCTCGACCCGTCCGTCTTTCTTCGGGCCGTCTGCTTTTATCGACCTGATTCATACCTTGCAGCTTGATATCACCGGCGCGGAGATTTCTTTTGCTGCACCGCTTTCATTCGATGCGAAGATTAATAAAGGGGATGTGTATGTCAGCGATATGTTCAATCTGTATAAGTATGAGAATATGTTGTATATGATGACCTTATCCGGGAAAGAAATCAAGGATTATCTGGAAATGTCTTATTTCATGTGGACCAACCGGATGAAGTTTCCGGACGATCATTTGCTTTGGTTCAAAGAGAAACGCCGCGAAGGTGCGGAAGACAGAGCTTCTTTCCAGAATTTCAGTTTCAATTTTGATTCGGCATCGGGTATTATCTATACTGTGGACGTCTCCAAGCCGCAAGGAGAGAAGATAACCATTATCAGCATGGCGGACGGCAGCCCTTTCCTTATGGATAAGATTTATAAAGTGGCTTTGAACTCTTATCGGGGCAATGGCGGCGGTGAATTACTGACTAGAGGTGCAGGTATTCCACAGGAGAAACTGAAAGAACGTATTATCTTCTCTACGGATAAGGACCTTCGTTTTTATCTGATGAATTATATAGAAAAGAAAGGTGCGATGGACCCGAAGGCGCTGAATCAGTGGAAATTCATTCCGGAGAAGTGGACTGTTCCGGCTGCCAAACGCGATTATGAGTTTTTGTTCGGAGATAGTCAATAAGTGGGGAAAAGTGTTCTATTTGACTGATAATATCTGACCTTAGGTTGAATGTCTGATTATTACTGGTATCTTTGTCGCAAATAAAAAGAGAAAGTATGGATATTCAAGGTGTTCCTAAGATAGGTATTTCTTCGGTAGTTCATTCTAAGCATATAGATCCTAACAGTATTGATGTTGTCGATAATGATATAGCGCTTTTCGATACGGAAAGCGTTACTTCCCTTTATAATGGTCCCAGTAAACTGGAAGTGGTAAGCATCGGACTTTGTCTGGAAGGCTCCACCCGTTTCAATATCAGTTTGCGTGAGTTTGAGCTGATTCCGGGAAGAATGGTTATTGCGTTGCCCAACCAGATCATCGAGCATCGTCAGTTTAGTGCTAACTTTAGGGGGATTTTCTTTGCTGTATCAAAGAATCTGCTGGAATCATTGCCCAAAGTCGGAAATGTGCTCTCATTCTTTTTCTTTCTGAAAGATTATCCTTGCTTTGATCTCAACCTGCACGAACAGGAAATGATTAAAGAGTATCATGCTTTCATCAGGAAGAGATTGAGGAATAAGGAAGATATGTATCGCAGGGAGGTAGTAATGGGATTGATGCAGGGGTTCTTCTTTGAACTTTGCAACATATTCAACAGTTATGCACCGGATTCTTCTGCCGTTGTCAAAAGTAAAAGCCGTAAGGAATACATATTTGAACGCTTCTATGAATCTTTGATTCAGTCTTATCAGTCGGAGCGTAGCGTGAAGTTTTATGCCGATCAATTATGCCTGACGCCGAAACATCTGTCCGGTGTTGTGAAGGAAATCAGCGGAAAGACAGTAGGGGAGTGGATTGATGAATTAGTGATTCTGGAAGCAAAGGCACTCCTGAATTCTTCGAGCATGAACATACAAGAGATAGCTGACCGGCTAAACTTTGCCAACCAGTCATTCTTCGGTAAGTACTTCAAGCATTACACCGGCATGTCTCCCAAAGAATACCGGAAAAGCAGATAGCTGAGAAATGGTGAATGACTACGGCAGCGATAACGGGAGATTTTCATCGCTGGGACCGGCATTCTACAGGACACCTGAGCGTACGCGGCTCAATGTTTCCGGTGTCATCAGCAAGTAGGAAGCGATATCTGCCAGGGGAGCCCGCTTGATGATTTCCGGATGGGTCTCGAGCAACAGGTTATAACGTTCGCGGGCGGATTCGAAACGCCAGGAGTCAGCCTTGGTTTGCGATACAATCAGGGAATATTCCAGTATTTTCCGGTAGAACATGTTGATTTCCCAGTTTTGTTTTGCCAACTGCAGCATCTTGTCATAAGGACACAGGTAAATGATAGCAGGTTCCAGCGTCTCTATAATCAACCGTGTAGGAACCTGTTTTAGTAAGCTTTCGATACACATCACGATACATCCCTCGTATGAAAAGTGTTCGGTGACATCTTTCCCGTTTTTATAGTAATATTGCCGGAGCATCCCTTTCCCGACAAAAACTAATTCATGGGCTACTTCTCCTTCATTGAGTGCAATCACTCCTTTGGGAAATTCTTCACGTATCAGGATGCTTTCTATCTGCCGGCGTCCCTCTATACTCATCTCAGGGAAGCGGGAATTTACGACGGCATTTACTGTTTCTCTTAGTAGTGTATCCATGTCATTAATAGTCTTGTTATGTGCAAAAGTACTAAAAACGGTTGATATAAATCGGGTTGATTCAAAAAAGATGTATCTTTGTCTCCAAAATAAGGATGTGTATGATGATGAATAAGATAATAGGATTGGCAGTTCTACTGCTTTGTATGTCAGGTTGTGTCAGAGATAATGATGCTATATATTACCCCGTAGGCGATGTGGATATTGAAAGAGGAGGTCCGGCACTGGAAGTCGGAGAGGGGGATGTCTTGGTGGTGCGAAGCTATAATGAAGAAGATTATGTATTGGATACGATAGCTCAATACCCGAATGACCCGACTTTGGGTAAACTGACGTTTATGATTGATCTGAAAAACCAACAGAAGGATCAGAATGTTGCCAGTTTTAACGGAGCTGGTAAATCAAAACTGACCATGAGCCTTGGATATAAGGATGGCAATTATCCTGCGGAAAGCCAGGTTCCTATATACACTTCGCAGGATATCACCGCTAAATATGCAATCAAACTTCGTCTGAAAGGAGAACTGACTGTATCCGGTGATGAATGGATGATAGATTATGTATATGCCCAACTGGCTAGCCTGTTCCAGCCTTATCCTCCGACAAGCTTTCCTGAAGTCTTTATGTGCAAGGGAGGGATGAAACTGGGAACTTTCGACTCCTTCCGCAGAACCTGTACTTTTGATATCGTTTATGATCGTTCCGACCTCTCTTTTAGTCAGTTATACTTCAATTTATTTATCAATTTAGCCGGTCAGAAGCGGGAAAACAGGGTCAAACTGCGGATTGATAAGGAATCTTACTTCGAACTGTATGAGCAGAGTGAAGAACTGTAACTAGATAGGCGTTTCTTCAATTATAGACAGGTTTCTACGTGAAAGATGGCAGTTTTGACTGGATATAACATTCTTTTACAGAAAAAACTTTGAATGTTCAAATAATTATTAAATTTTATAATGTCCTAATACTACACTAATAAGCATCACTTTCTTTTTTAAATTACGCTTATTTTACCTCTTCTACTTCATATCCATCCTCTGCTTTCTTGCATTTGAAAACGCAGTAATCCGGATTACTTAAAGCATTATCAAGGCTTTGGGGCAGAACGATCTCTTTCGTCTGTTTGTCGATTGCTATCAATGCGTAATATATACCTTCTTCTTTACATTGCTCAATCAATACCTTTTTCAATTCTTCTACGTTATATTCCATTTTTTGAGATATGAACACAATAAAAAAGCCTCTTACTTCGATGTAAGAGGCTAACTAAAATTGAGTAGTGGGTACGAGAATCGAACTCGTATTACATGCGTGAGAGGCATGTGTCCTAACCGTTAGACGAACCCACCGTTTGTTGATGAATTTAAAAAGAGCCAAGTCTATAAAACTTAGCTCTTTTTATTTAGAGAATTTTGCGGAAGCTGGGGGATTCGAACCCCCGGTACGGTTACCCGTACGTCAGTTTAGCAAACTGGTGGTTTCAGCCACTCACCCAAACTTCCTTGAACCCGCATTCTCTCTCAAATGCGGTGCAAATATAGGGGGAACTTTTGGACTACGCAAATCTTTTAGCAAGATTTTTTTTACCTGTTTTATGATTAAAGAGATAACTTGCTATGTTTCAAATGTTAAACGGATTATTTTTTTTGAAAATATTTTTTCTCGCTATTTATAGGGGAGAGTGGTTACCTTTTTAATTATTAGATAGGGGGCGTTGTACCATCAGAACATTTACATTAACATTCGTTATTTTGGGGAATGAAGTATGATTTATGGGGGATGATAACAGGAAATAAGTGAATGACAAAAGGCATTGGCCAATCAGATATTTTGTGGATGATTTCGTATCTTGGAGGATTTATAAAAAAAAGAGCATAAAAAAAGGCTATCTATCCCAGACAGCCAATCTTTTTGTTAACCTTAAATCTAATACTATGAAAAACACATTGCAAATATACGGAGTTTTACGATATCTGCAAATAAATCAGGTAAAACGGGGCGATTTATAACATTGATTAAATAATTAAATCTTTGATTCAATCTTTATTAAGGTTTCAGAGGGCGGTAGAGTGTCTTTTTAATCTGTATTTTGATAAATCAGGTTATTTATTTCAATTGTTTTTTGGGGGGCACGGTGGTTGCTTTGGAGGGCTATGGAATTCATAGATATCCTGTGTGTTGGGGGATTTACCTCTTCCATTAGGTGAATTCCCCTAAATAAGTAGGAATTTTCAATTTCATAAGGAAAATTCATTCTATACTTTTGTGATATCGAAAGATAAATGATAGGATTAATAAAGGAACCATTAAAAATAAAGGAATATGAAAACGAACGCATTTAGATACTTAGGACTGGCTTTAATGGCTGTATTAACGTTGAGTCTGACTTCTTGTGAAGTAGAAATCGATAGTTTTTATGATGATGATAATATCGGTGGTGGTTACTACAATCGTTCTGCTGATTTATGTAGCCGTACATGGGTAAGCTTTTATCGGGATATGGACGGTAACCGTTGCCGTCAGGAACTCGACTTTTATTTGGACCGGACAGGTGTTGATTTTATACGGGTTGAATATCCTAATGGACGTGTGGAAACCTTTGAATATAATTTCCGCTGGAACTGGGAGAATTATGCACAGACTTCCATTCGTATGGATTACGGTCGCAATGATGTATCCTATCTGGATGATGTATATATCGGCGGAAATAGGTTGAGCGGTTATCTGGACGGTCGGAATAACTTCGTGGAATATACAGGTCGGTGAGAGATGCAGCCGGTAGGTGGAAAGGCCGGCAGATGGAAAGAAAATGATTACACAAAAGATAGCAGGTAGAAAGATCCCGGATAACAACAGGTAGAAAGATTACTCAAGGAATAGGTTGAAAAGGTAAAAGGCGATAGGTAGAGGTGACAGGTAAGAAGATTATGGATAACAGATAAATAATTTAAGGGATAACATATAAGATTTCAGGATATTAATAATTTAGAGAAGGGATAGGGCGCGAAATGAAAGCTTAAAAGTTTTGAATGGGACTAAATAGTTTTTATCTTTGCGCCCTATTAGTATGCTTAATTCATGGAGTGGTTATATAATCTGTTTCTCGAACATTCTGCCTTACAGGCTGTTGTGGTACTTTCGCTGATTTCTGCGATTGGACTGGGGCTGGGAAGAGTGCATTTCTGGGGAGTATCCCTGGGGGTCACTTTTGTTTTTTTTGCAGGTATCCTTGCCGGACACTTCGGGCTTTCGGTTGATCCACAGATGCTGAATTATGCGGAAAGTTTCGGTCTGGTTATTTTTGTGTATTCTCTCGGACTACAGGTAGGGCCCGGTTTCTTCAGTTCTTTCCGAAAGGGAGGAGTGACGCTGAATATGTTGGCGTTGGCAGTAGTCTTGCTGGGTACTTTGCTGACTGTTGTTGCCAGTTATGCGACAGGCGTGTCGCTTCCTGATATGGTGGGTATCCTTTGCGGAGCCACGACCAATACTCCTGCGTTGGGAGCTGCACAGCAGACATTGAAGCAAATGGGCATAGAAAGCAGTACTCCGGCTTTAGGATGTGCGGTTGCTTATCCGATGGGAGTTGTCGGTGTGATTCTTGCTGTATTGCTGATCCGTAAATTCCTGGTTCATAAGGAAGACTTGGAAATCAAAGAAAAGGACGATGCCAATAAAACTTTTATCGCAGCCTTTCAGGTACATAACCCTGCCATTTTTGATAAAAGCATCAAGGATATAGCCCACATGAGCTATCCGAAGTTTGTCATTTCCCGTTTGTGGCGTGACGGTCATGTCAGTATTCCTACTTCCGATAAGGTGTTGAAGGAAGGCGACCGTCTGCTGGTGATTACAGCAGAGAAGAACGTGATGGCTCTGACGGTACTTTTCGGCGAACAGGAAAACACGGACTGGAATAAGGAAGATATAGACTGGAACGCGATCGACAGCGAATTGATCTCCCAGCGTATTGTCGTAACCCGCCCCGAACTGAATGGAAAGAAGCTTGGCTCATTGAGGCTGAGAAACCATTATGGAATCAATATCAGCCGTGTTTACCGTTCGGGAGTACAACTGCTTGCTACTCCGGAACTGGTTCTCCAGCTGGGTGACCGCCTGACAGTAGTAGGTGAGGCGGCAGCTATTCAGAATGTAGAAAAAGTATTGGGAAATGCGGTGAAAAGTCTGAAAGAACCTAATCTCGTTGTCATATTCATAGGTATCGTACTGGGATTGGCGTTGGGAGCGATTCCGTTCTCTATTCCGGGAATCAGTACCCCTGTGAAGCTAGGCCTGGCAGGTGGACCGATCATCGTAGGTATTCTTTTGGGAACTTTCGGCCCACGAATACACATGATTACTTATACTACCCGCAGCGCGAATCTGATGTTGCGTGCCTTGGGGCTTTCCATGTATCTGGCCTGCCTGGGGTTGGATGCCGGTGCCCATTTCTTCGATACTGTCTTCCGTCCGGAAGGACTGCTCTGGATTGCTCTGGGAGCTGGCCTGACAATTATTCCGACAGTTCTGGTCGGCTTCATCGCCTTTAAGATAATGAAGATAGATTTTGGAAGTGTATCCGGAATGTTGTGTGGCAGTATGGCAAATCCGATGGCCCTGAATTATGCGAACGATACGATACCGGGTGATAATCCCTCCGTCGCTTATGCTACGGTGTATCCGTTGTGTATGTTTCTGCGGGTGATCATAGCGCAGGTGCTGCTGATGTTTTTATTAGGTTGACGGTGAACATTAAGGGCTGGAAATTGTAATAAGTAGATGATAAATCGTTATATTTATAGCGAAAAACGATAAGTCGATAAAAGCATATTGTAAATAGTTAAATTGTACATATAATGACTGCTCAAAGTAATATAACTCCCGAAAGCATAGTTGGCGATCTCCGCTACTTGCAGTTGCTTTCCCGGAGTTTTCCTACTATTGCCGATGCAAGTACGGAAATTATTAATCTGGAGGCTATCCTGAATCTGCCTAAAGGAACGGAGCATTTCTTGACAGACATACACGGTGAATACGAAGCCTTTCAGCATGTGTTGAAGAATGCTTCGGGTGCGGTAAAACGCAAAGTGAACGAGATTTTCGGCAATACCCTGCGTGAGGCGGAGAAGAAAGAACTCTGTACGCTGATCTATTATCCGGAAGAGAAAATTCAGTTGGTAAAGGCCCGTGAGAAGGACTTGGATGACTGGTATCTGATTACTCTGAATCAGTTGGTAAAGGTTTGTCAGAACGTATCTTCCAAATATACCCGCTCCAAAGTCCGCAAATCCCTGCCCTCAGAGTTTTCCTATATCATTCAGGAGTTGCTGCATGAGTCGACTGTCGAGCCCAACAAGCATGCTTATATCAATGTCATTATCAGCACCATTATCTCTACCAGGCGGGCGGATGACTTTATCATAGCCATGTGTAATCTGATTCAGCGGCTGACGATTGATTCTCTTCATATCGTAGGCGATATATACGACCGTGGTCCCGGAGCACACATCATCATGGATACTTTGTGCAATTATCATAACTTCGACATTCAATGGGGCAACCATGATATTCTGTGGATGGGAGCCGCTTCCGGCAATGATAGTTGCATAGCCAATGTGATACGTATGTCCATGCGTTATGGCAATCTGGGTACTCTTGAAGACGGTTATGGAATCAATCTGCTGCCTTTGGCAACTTTCGCCATGGATACTTATGCAGATGATCCGTGTACTATTTTTATGCCGAAGATGAATTTCGCCGACGGCAATTACAATGAGAAGACTTTGCGCCTGATAACACAGATGCATAAGGCGATCACTATCATCCAGTTCAAGCTGGAAGCCGAAATTATAGACCGCCGTCCGGAGTTTGGAATGAGCAACCGGAAGTTGTTGGAAAAGATAGACTTTGAACGCGGAGTTTTTGTGTACGAAGGCAAAGAATATGCGTTGCGTGACACAAATTTCCCGACTGTAGATCCTGCCGATCCTTATCGTCTGACTGAAGAAGAACGGGAACTTGTGGACAAGATTCACTATTCGTTTATGAATAGTGAGAAGCTGAAGAAGCACATGCGCTGTCTGTTTACGTATGGTGGAATGTATCTGGTTTCCAATTCCAATCTTCTCTATCACGCTTCCGTGCCTTTGAATGAAGATGGCAGTTTCAAGCATGTCAAGATACGGGGCAAGGAATATTGGGGACGTAAGTTGCTCGATAAAGCCGATCAACTGATTCGTACCGCATACTTTGATGAAGAAGGAGAGGATGATAAAGAATTTGCTATGGACTACATCTGGTATATGTGGTGCGGTCCGGAAGCTCCGTTGTTTGATAAGGACAAGATGGCGACTTTTGAACGCTATTTTCTGGAAGACAAAGAGATGCAGAAGGAGAAAAAAGGATATTATTACTCTCTTCGCAATCGTGAAGATATCTGTGATAAGATATTGGATGAATTTGGAGCATTGGGACCTCATTCGCATATCATCAACGGTCATGTGCCTGTAAAGACTATTCAGGGGGAACAGCCGATGAAAGCAAATGGCAAACTGTTCGTTATTGACGGAGGTTTCTCTAAAGCCTATCAGCCCGAAACAGGGATTGCGGGATATACTCTTGTTTATCATTCCCACGGTATGCAGTTGGTGCAGCACGAGCCGTTCCAGTCAAGGCAGAAAGCTATTGAGGAAGGATTGGATATCAAATCTACTAACTTTGTGCTGGAATTCAATTCGCAACGGATGATGGTGAAGGATACGGACAAGGGAAAGGAACTTGTGACGCAGATTCAGGATTTGAAGAAGTTGCTTGTTGCCTATCGCATCGGCTTGATTAAAGAGAAAGTGTAAATAAGTATTAAGTAATAAGTATTAGGTATTAACCGTAGCTGCCATTTAGAGACGTATCTGTCTGTCATTCAGAATCCTCATCACTTTAGCAAAGTGAAACAATTCGATAATGACGAGCATAAGTATCTGTCGTTTTGAACTTGTCGAAGGATTTCCTCTTCTGTAGTCATAAAGAAGAGACTCTTCCTCCTTACAGTCGTCTGAATGACAGATAAATATGTCTCTAAATAACAGCTACGGTTAATACTTATTACTTATTAATCAGCCTTAGAAGAGGACAATACCTGCTTCTATGATTGCTCCTTTATCAAAATTACCGGATTTATTGTAATACCGTGTCAGTCCATAACCGCCAGTCGCAAAGATACTGAACTTCTTGCTGAACTGATATTCCAGATTAGCTCGTGCCTGTAATGCATAAAGCCGTCTGGGAATCACTTCATCTTTATTGGAACACGTCTCTATATGCTGATATCCGAGGTCACCACTGATAGACAACCCTTTGTAAACGGGTACCGCCAGTCCGGCACGATAAGACGTACTGATGGAAAACTTATCATTCAGATTCTGATCAAACGATCCTACTCCCAGAATCGTATAAAACAGTTGGTTCTTGAACCGTACTCCTATATTGGCAGCTGTATTATTTCCGCCATATACCATCATCTGTACCCTTGTATCAGGGTTTGCATTCACAAGACCGAGCTGGAATCCCTTCATGTCTTCCCTGTAATAATTGACCAGACCGATCTGAAGGCCATGAGCCTTCGTTGCATAATTGCATAAACCGACCTGCACACCATTCAGACTTTTAGCGGTGATATTGGCGATGCCGGCAATCTGCAAGCCGTTCATGTTTTCGCCTACCACATTCAGGAGCCCGGAAGTCATCATACCGTTGAAGCTCTGCCCTGTGATATTCGACACTCCGGAGAACTGGAATCCCGAAGCCATATTTCCCGTTACATTCATCAGACCGCTTATCATTACTCCCGAATTATTGTCGCCACCGATGCCGGTAAGTCCCGAAATAATGACCCCCTTTGAACCGTCCCCCGTGATATTCACCAGTCCGGCGGCAGAGAGTCCGACCGCATTATCTCCGCTGATATTGCTGACACCCGCTATCTGAACACCGCGCATCGTACCACCGGCAAGATTGGCCAATCCCGTGATCTGCACTCCATTCATATCTCCATGAATGACACTTCCCAAAGCATTGATGCCGACACCGTTGAGACGGTTCAGTGTAGATAGCAGACCGATGTTTACATAAGTCGTCTGAGTGCTGTCATACGGCTGTGTACAGATATCTTTCCAGAAAGAGAGGTTGATGCCCGCACTCTTGTTCTGTGCCGGCAAACAAACGGCAGCCATCAGAACAGCTGCCGTGAATATTGTCTTTATTATCTTCATCTTTATTATAACTCTTTTTTTCAGTTTAGGTTCACAGAGTACATTCCCTTATTTCCGCACTTTTTTTATCCTTTCGCTTCCTGATACAGATAGCGTTTGATACTCTTCTTCGGAGTCTTTTCAAACTCTTCGGGATAAATCTTCATTTTGAGGATCTGGCTGTATGCCGGTAACATGGCATTCAGTGTCACACGGTTTTCTTCCATTACCCGTTCGATATCCTCATTCTTCAGACCGTGTGCAAACGCTTCGTCAAAGTCCGGATAAACCAGTCCGACGAGTTTCTCGTTCTGCTGTACGATGATGCTTTCCGATACATAAGGCAAGTTGTTCAGCTTGTCTTCGATTTCTTCCGGATAGATATTCTGTCCGCTGGCACTCAGCAGCAGGTTTTTGCTGCGTCCCTTGATGGTGATATTGCCTTCGGCGTCCATCAAAGCAAGGTCGCCTGTGTGCAGCCAGCCGTCTTTGTCGATCACGGCTTCTGTCGCTTCTTCGTTCTTGTAGTATCCGAGCATTACGTTAGGGCCTTTGCAGACGATTTCGCCGACGATATTCTCGGGATCGGAAGACAGTACCCGTACATCCATGCGTGGCGCAGCCTTTCCGCACGAACCCGGTTTGAATCTTTTCCAGTCTTCGTAGCAGATGATCGGCCCACATTCTGTCATACCGTAGCCCACGGTGTAGGGGAAGTCTATCATTTTCAGGAATTGCTCTACCTCTTGGTTGAAAGCTGCTCCACCAACGATAATCTCCGCAAAGTTACCGCCAAACGCTTTGATCATTTCTTCGCGTATGGTTGCCTTTATCTTGTCGTTGATGATGGGGACTTTCAGTAAGATTTTCATGGTCGGTGTCTCCAGTTTCGGGAGCACACTCTTCTTGATGATTTTTTCAATGATGAGCGGAACGGCCACGATGAGATTCGGCTTCACTTCTTCGAATGCCTGGAAGATAATCTTCGGACTCGGCATGCGGGTAAGGAAATAAATGTGGCCACCGACGGAGAATTCGTAGAGGAATTCGAAAGCCAGTCCGTACATGTGTGCCATAGGCAGCATAGAGACGATCTTGTCTCCGGCTTTCAGTTCGAGTACTTCGTAAGCGAACTTGGTGTTCGACCAGAGGCTGCGGTAGGGGAGCATGACTCCTTTCGAGTAGCTCGTTGTGCCGGAGGTGTAGTTGATTACTGCCAGCTCTTCGGGCTCGTCTTTATGGTATTCGATGTGTTCCTTGCGGAAGTTCTTCGGATATTTCTTGCCGAACATTTCGTTCAGATGTTCGCGGGCATGTGTCAGCCGTTCGCTGCGCGATACCAATAAGGTGAAGTCGTTCATCATCAGGATACCTTCCAGCAGAGGCATTGCCGATTCGTTCAGGTTTTCCCAGACCATGTCTCCGACAAATAGTAATTTGGCCTCGGAATGGTTGACGATGTTGTGCACATTGTCCGCTTTGAACTCGTGAAGGATGGGGACGATGACTGCTCCATACGTTAGTGTGGCGAGGAAGGTGACTCCCCAATGGGAACTGTTTCGTCCGCACACGGCGATTTTGTCTCCCTTGCGGATTCCGCTTTCTTCGAAGATGATATGGAGTTTTTCGATTTTTCGAGCAACGTCTTTATACTGAAGGGTGGCCCCCTTGTAATCTGTCAGGGCGTCCAGGTCCCAATTGTTCTTGATACTATTCTCAATGTAAGCTATAAAACTCTGTTCCATTGTTTTTTGCACATTTGGTATTAAATTGTGCAAATATAGTAATTAAATTAAGAATGAAGAATTAAGAATGAAGAATTTTTGGAAATGGGGAGTCTTGGAGTAATAAGGAACAAAGATGAGGAAGTTAAGGAGAAGAGGAACGGGGATAAGCGCAAAAGGGGTGTGCCACGCCTTTGGCACAAGTGTGCCGCACCGATGGCATAACCGTGCCAAGCCGGTGGCACAAGCGTTTCCGGCGTGTGGCACGATTGTTTCCGGCGTATGGCACAGTTGTACTCACTGGAAGGCAGGGGAGTTATCAATGCTTGTTAGTGTCGTTCACAATGCATGATATGATGATTCACAATGCATGTTACGGACATTACCAATGCATGATGTGAGTCTGATAGTAGATCTATTTCAAGTACCATTCGTACATTTTCCGTACCCCTTCCTCAATTTCAATTTGGTGGTGCCATCCCAGGGAGTGGAGTTTGGAAGGATCGGTCAGTTTGCGCAGGGTGCCGTCCGGTTTGCTGCTGTCGAAGGTTAGCTTGCCTTGATAACCTACCGTTTCTACGATTCGTTCGGCAAGTTGGCGGATGGTGATTTCCTTTCCGGTTCCGATGTTGATATGGCAGTTGCGGATATCCTTGTCACCTTCCTTATAGGTATCCTTGAAGTCCACATGTTCCATTACGAATACACTGGCGTCGGCCATTTCTTCGCTCCACAAAAATTCGCGCAGGGGAGTGCCGGTGCCCCACAATGTTACTTCCGTGTCACTGATGCCGTACTTGCGAAGGATATTCAGTATGTCCTCTTTCGGGCTGTCGCCGTTGATGCCTTCTACGGGACGTCGGTTCATATCCTTGCGGACAGCTTCCCAATCTCCTTCCTTCAGACAATGCGCAAGGTGAATCTTGCGGATCATGGCAGGCAGAACATGGCTGCGTTCCAAGTCGAAGTTATCATTCGGACCGTACAGATTGGTCGGCATGACAGCGATATAATTCGTGCCGTATTGCAGGTTGAAACTTTCGCACATTTTCAGACCGGCAATTTTGGCGATGGCGTATGGCTCATTCGTATATTCCAGTGGTGAAGTCAGCAGGACTTCCTCTTTCATCGGTTGTCCGGCATCGCGCGGATAGATGCAGGTGCTGCCGAGAAACAGTAACTTCTTGACGTTATGGCGGAAACTTTCACCGATAACGTTCTGCTGTATTTGCAGGTTCTTATAAATAAAGTCGGCACGGTAAATGCTGTTGGCCATGATACCGCCCACAAAAGCAGCGGCCAGAAATACATACTCCGGTTGTTCTTCGTCGAAAAAACGGCGGACAGCCACACCATCCAGCAAATCCAGCTCTTTATGCGTGCGTCCGATCAGGTTGGTATATCCTTTGTCCTGCAAATTCTTCCAGATAGCAGACCCCACCAGTCCGTGATGTCCTGCTACATATATTTTAGCATTCTTTTCCATGATTGAGTAATGATATATATGAACACGGATTACGCTGATTAAAACGATCTTCATTTTAGATGTAAGATGCGCATAATCGGAGTAATCCGTGTCTGATTCGGGTTGTATTAGTGCTTGGTAGCAATCATTCTTCTTACTTTTTCCATGTCATGGCGAACCATGATGCTTACCAGTTCTTCGAACGAGGTTTTGCACGGATTCCATCCCAGCAGTGTTCTGGCTTTGGTCGGGTCTCCTAACAGTTGTTCCACTTCTGCCGGACGGAAATACTTGGGATCAACCTCTACCAATACTTTCCCGGTAGCCACGTCGATACCCTTTTCATCCACACCTTCGCCTTCCCAGCGCAGTTCGATGCCCGCTTCCTTGAATGCCAGTGTGGCAAATTCGCGTACGGTGTGCATTTCTCCGGTGGCTATTACGAAATCTTCCGGCACGTCATGCTGGAGAATCAGCCACATACATTCCACATAATCTTTCGCATACCCCCAGTCGCGACGGGCATCCAGATTACCCAGATATAACTTGTCCTGCTCTCCTTGCGCGATGCGTGCGGCAGCGAGGGATATCTTGCGGGTAACGAACGTTTCGCCACGGCGTTCACTTTCGTGATTGAACAAGATACCGTTAACGGCAAACATACCGTAGCTTTCGCGATAGTTTTTCGTGATCCAGAAACCATATTGCTTGGCTACTCCGTAAGGAGAACGGGGATAGAACGGAGTGGTTTCCTTCTGCGGAACTTCCTGCACCTTGCCGAAAAGTTCGGAGGTGGAAGCCTGATAGATGCGCGTTTTCTTTTCCAGTCCCAAGATGCGTACGGCTTCGAGCATGCGCAGCGTACCGATGGCGTCCGCTTCGGCTGTATATTCGGGCACGTCGAATGAAACCTTTACGTGACTCTGTGCGGCCAGATTGTAGATCTCATCCGGTTGTACCTGCTGTATGATGCGGATCAGTGAACTGGAGTCCGTCATGTCGCCGTAGTGAAGGTTGATGGTACGTTTTTGTTTCATGTCGCGCACCCATTCGTCAAAGTACAAATGTTCGATACGTCCCGTATTGAATGAAGAAGAACGACGGAGAATACCGTGTACTTCGTAACCTTTTTGCAAGAGAAATTCGGCAAGATAAGAACCATCCTGTCCGGTGATGCCTGATATAAGGGCTGTTTTCATATGCTATTAATTCTTTTATTTGAAAATATGGGGACAAATTTCGTTATTTTATGCTGTATATGCAAACCAAGTCCGTTTTATTTTCCCGCTCCTTTTCCCATCACTTTGTCTATGATGAGCGCGATGGCTCCGTCGCCCGTCACGTTGCAGGCGGTTCCGAAGCTGTCCATTGCGATGTATAGCGCAATCATCAGTGCCTGTGCCGATTCGTCGAAGCCCAGCATCGATTGCAGGATACCGAGTGCTGCCATGATGGCTCCTCCCGGAACGCCCGGTGCGGCTACCATCGTGATGCCCAGCATAAAGATGAATCCGGCAAACAGCGGGAAGTCGAACGGCATTCCCTGCATCATCATCAGTGCCAGTGCGCAGGCTACGATTTTCAGTGTGCTGCCCGACAGATGGATAGTGGCGCAGAGCGGAATCACGAACCCCGCAATATCGGCGGATACTCCATTCTTCTTCGTCTGTTCCAGCGTCACCGGAATGGTGGCGGCAGATGATTGTGTGCCTAATGCGGTGAAGTATGCCGGCATCATCTTACCCAATAGCCGGAACGGATTTTTATGGACAAAGATCGCTGCAATGGAATACTGAAAGACGAGCAGGAAAATATGTAACAGAAAGATGACTCCGATAATCTTGATGAATACCATCAGGATGGCATATACTTGTCCGGAATGAGTCATGTTCAGAAAAATGCCGAAGATGTAAAGCGGCAGCAAGGGCAGGATGACGGCGCTGATCATACGCACGATGATTTCCTGAAAATCCCGCGCTACATTTTTCAGCGAATCGCTGTTCAGTGCAGCCAGCCCCAATCCCAGTGTGAAAGCCAGAATCAATGCGGTCATGACATTCATCAGCGGAGGGATGGATACGGAGAAGTAGGGGAGGATACCATGCGCTTCGCTGACCTCTTCGAGCGGTGCGCCCACTTCGATGAGCGAGGGGAAGACGGCCATGCCTGTGAAGTAGGACAGGAAGCCCGAGAAGAGCGTTGCGCCGTAGGCGATAAGGGCGGTGACTAGCAACATCTTTCCCGCACCTTTCCCGATGTCGGCAATGGCTATGGTGACCAGTCCGAGGATGATAAGCGGGATGGAGAAGTTAAGAAATTCGCTGAAAATTCCGTTGAACGTAACGAATATTCGCACCAATGGGGCCGGAAAAATTGTACCGATGGCAATACCCAAGATGATAGCAATAATAATGCGTGGCAGCAGGCCGATCTTAATCTTCTTCATTCTGATATTTATTTGTTTGACTACAAAAATAGTATTTTAATCTAAAATTAGCGAACAAATGTGCTTTTCAAGTGTTTCTTACATAAACAATATTTTAAAATATATAAGATATGGCAAATCAGAATAAAACAGATATCGGGTTGATCGGTCTGGCAGTGATGGGCGAGAACCTTGCCTTGAATATGGAAAGCAAGGGGTGGCACGTCTCTGTTTACAATCGTACCGTCCCCGGAGTGGAAGAAGGAGTAGTAGACCGCTTTATGAATGGTCGGGCTAAAGGTAAAAACATTGAAGGTTTTACAGATATAAAGGCTTTTGTGGA
This sequence comes from Bacteroides faecis MAJ27, assembly GCF_900106755.1. Lineage (GTDB taxonomy): Bacteria > Bacteroidota > Bacteroidia > Bacteroidales > Bacteroidaceae > Bacteroides > Bacteroides faecis. The sequence continues at coordinate 244,149 of NZ_FNNN01000003.1, read as the reverse complement.
ATCAATAGCCACCCCTCGCAAAATTATGATGATGGTACGTGCCGGCAGTCCGGTAGACGAACTGATGGATCAGCTTTTCCCTTTGCTTTCTCCCGGAGATATTTTGATCGACGGTGGTAATTCAAATTACGAAGATACCAATCGCCGTGTAAAATTAGCAGAATCGAAAGGCTTCCTGTTTGTAGGAAGCGGGGTGTCGGGCGGAGAGGAAGGTGCTCTGAACGGTGCTTCCATCATGCCCGGAGGATCGGAGAAAGCATGGTCGGAAGTGAAGCCTGTTTTGCAGAGCATCGCAGCGAAAGCGCCGGACGGAACTCCTTGTTGCCAATGGGTAGGACCAGCCGGATCGGGACATTTTGTGAAGATGATTCACAACGGTATCGAATACGGTGATATGCAGCTGATCGCTGAGGCTTACTGGGTGATGAAGAATCTGATCGATTTGACGAATGAGGAGATGGCGGACGTGTTTGCCCGCTGGAATGAAGGAAAGCTCCGCAGTTATCTGATTGAGATTACTTCTAATATTTTGCGTCATAAGGATAAATCCGGCGGATATCTTATCGATAAGATTCTCGATGCTGCCGGACAGAAAGGGACAGGCAAGTGGTCTGTTATCAACGCGATGGAACTGGGTATGCCGCTGGGGCTGATTGCTACGGCGGTGTTCGAACGCAGTCTCTCGGCACAGAAAGATTTGCGTCATCTTGCTTCCAATCAGTTCATGTGTAAACATACATTGCCTATATATAATAAGGCGGATTTGGTGGAGGAGATCTTTTCTGCACTTTATGCTTCCAAACTTGTTTCATACGCGCAGGGCTTTGCTGTGTTGCAGCGTGCTTCTGATGCTTTCGGGTGGAATCTGGATTTGGCTTCCATTGCCCGTATGTGGCGTGGAGGATGTATCATCCGCAGTATTTTCCTGAACGATATCGCTGCTGCTTTTGAAGCGGCGGATAAGCCGAAGCATTTGTTGCTGACTCCATACTTCCGTGAGGAGATCAAGACTCTGCTTCCCGGATGGAAGAATCTGGTAGCGGAGGCTATGAAGGAGGAATTGCCTGTTCCGGCATTCTCTTCTGCTCTGAATTATTTCTATTCGCTGACTTCTGAAGATCTTCCTGCCAATCTGGTGCAGGCGCAGCGCGATTACTTCGGTGCGCATACGTTTGAACGGAAGGATGAGTTGCGCGGACAGTTCTTTCATGAGAATTGGACGGGACATGGAGGGGATACGAAGTCGGGGACTTATAATGTATAGTGTACTTTTCTTTTGCCTTGATGCAAAAGAAAGGTACCAAAAGAAAAAATCAAGGCTGCACCTGCGGAGCTACTCCTCCGCTTGACGCTCCTTCGGTGAGGCCGGGAGACCGTTCGGATGTTAGTAGTGGGTGATTGTGTGTTAGGCTGGTCGGTTGAGGTGATGGATAGATAAAGGTAAAAAGTTAAAAATACGACGATGGATAAATTTGCAATGATTATTTTTGGTGCTTCGGGCGACTTGACGAAACGCAAGCTAATGCCCGCATTGTACTCTCTGTATCGGGATAAACGGCTGACAGGGAGCTTTACTGTTCTGGGAATTGGGCGGACTGTCTATTCTGATGAAGATTACCGTTCATATATATCGGGAGAGCTGCAGCAGTTTGTAAAGGCTGAAGAGCAGGATTTGGAGATGATGTCTTCTTTTGTTTCTCATCTGCATTATTTGCCGATGGACCCGGCGAAGGTGGAGGGGTATTCTCAATTGCGGGAGCGGTTGGTGGAACTTACGAAGGAGGTTGATCCCGATAATTTGTTGTTCTATCTGGCTACTCCGCCTTCATTGTATGGGGTGGTACCTTTGCATTTGAAGGCTGCCGGGTTGAATACTCCGCATTCCCGTATTATTGTGGAGAAGCCGTTTGGATACGATCTTGAGTCGGCGCGTGAGTTGAATAAGATTTATTCTTCTGTGTTTGCCGAGCATCAGATTTATCGTATCGATCATTTTCTGGGGAAGGAGACGGCACAGAATGTGCTTGCTTTCCGTTTTGCCAATGGTATATTTGAGCCTTTATGGAATCGCAATTATATAGATTATGTGGAGATTACTGCTGTAGAGAATCTGGGCATTGAGCAGCGCGGAGGTTTTTACGAGACGGCGGGAGCCTTGCGGGATATGGTGCAGAATCATCTTATTCAGCTGGTGGCTCTTACAGCTATGGAACCGCCGGCAGTGTTCAACGCAGATAATTTCCGGAATGAGGTAGTGAAGGTTTATGAGTCATTGACTCCGCTTACGGAGACGGACTTGAATGAACATATCGTTCGCGGACAATATACGGCTTCGGGCAATAAGAAAGGTTATCGTGAAGAAAAGGGCGTAGCTCCCGATTCGCGCACGGAGACTTATATTGCGATGAAGCTAGGTATCAGCAACTGGCGTTGGAGTGGAGTACCGTTCTACATCCGCACCGGTAAGCAGATGCCGACGAAGGTGACGGAGATTGTCGTTCACTTCCGCGAGACGCCCCATCAGATGTTCCGCTGTTCCGGTGGCAACTGTCCGAGGGCCAATAAGTTGATCCTTCGTTTGCAACCCAACGAAGGTATTGTGCTGAAGATCGGAATGAAGGTTCCGGGTGCAGGTTTCGAAGTCCGTCAGGTGACGATGGATTTCAGTTACGCACAGTTGGGCGGTGTGCCGAGCGGCGACGCTTATGCCCGTCTGATTGACGACTGCATTCAGGGCGATCCGACCTTGTTTACTCGAAGTGACGCTGTAGAGGCTTCCTGGAATTTCTTTGATCCGGTCTTACGTTATTGGAAAGAGAATCCGGACGCGCCTTTGTACGGTTATCCGGCAGGTACGTGGGGGCCTCTCGAAAGTGAAGCTATGATGCACGAGCATGGGGCAGACTGGACCAACCCGTGTAAGAATTTAACAAATACAGATCAATATTGCGAACTATGAAACTATCTGTTTTCCCGTCGTCTATGGAAACGGCCCGTTCATTGATATTTCACCTGGTGGATATCATGAATGCTGAACCGGATAAAACGTTCAACATAGCGGTGAGTGGCGGCAGTACTCCCGCGCTGATGTTTGATTTATGGGCAAATGAATACGCTGATATCACTCCTTGGGGGCGTATGAAACTATATTGGGTGGATGAACGCTGTGTTCCTCCCGAAGATTCCGATAGTAATTATGGAATGATGCGTTCCCTGCTTTTGGGGATAGTGCCCATTCCTTACGAAAATGTATTCCGCATTCGCGGAGAAGAGAAGCCGGTAAAAGAGGCTGCCCGCTATTCCGAACTTGTCGACCGGCAGGTACCTAAAAAGAATGGCTGGCCCGAATTTGACATTGTGTTGTTGGGAGCCGGAGAAGACGGGCATACTTCCTCTATCTTCCCCGGACAAGAGGCTTTGCTTTCTTCTGACCAGATTTATGTGACCAGCATTCATCCCCGCAACGGACAGAAACGTATTGCAATGACCGGATTTCCGATTCTTACTGCCCGTCTGGTTATTTTTCTGATTACCGGAAAAGCCAAGGCGGAAGTGGTGGAAGAAATCTGTCACTCGGGAGATACGGGGCCGGCAGCTTATATAGCCCACCATGCGGAGAATGTGGAATTGTTTATGGATGCCGGAGCCGCGATGTATGTCCGGAACGGCTGAAAAGAGAAAAAACAACAGAAGAGAGACAATATAAAGACAAAGTAATAATATATAAGGAGAGAGAGTAACATTAGCGAAGAGAGAAGCTCACGGAGTCGAAACCGGGGGCTTCTTGTCTATGTAACCTATGCGGTCTCTTTTTCTTTCATCAAATTATAGAAGAGTAAGAGTATGAATCCATTTCAAAATTCGTTCGGCGGCCATATCCCACAGGATGTAGCCGGAAAACAGGGAGAGAATGTTATATTTATAGTGTATGGCTTGACTGATTCCCCCGATGCTGCTGATAAGGTAAAAGATGTATGTGCCAATTTCCCGGCGATGATCCGTAGTATGCGCAATCGTTTTCCCGACTTGCAATTCAGTTGCACGATGGGATTCGGAGCTGATGCGTGGACACGGCTTTTCCCCGACAAGGGCAAACCGAAAGAGCTGAGTACTTTCTCCGAAATAAAGGGGGAGAAGTATACCGCTGTTTCTACTCCCGGCGATCTGTTGTTCCATATCCGGGCGAAACAGATGGGGCTGTGTTTTGAGTTTGCTTCCATTCTTGACGAAAAGCTCAAAGGAGCCGTGGTGCCTATTGATGAGACTCACGGATTCCGCTATATGGATGGTAAGGCGATTATCGGCTTTGTGGATGGAACGGAGAATCCGGCTGTCGATGAGAACCCGTATCATTTTGCGGTGATTGGCGAGGAGGATGCGGACTTTGCAGGAGGCAGTTATGTGTTTGTGCAGAAGTATATTCATGATATGGTGGCGTGGAATGCGCTTCCGGTAGAACAACAGGAAAAGGTGATCGGTCGCCATAAGTTCAACGATGTGGAGCTGTCGGATGAAGAGAAGCCGGTGAATGCACATAATGCTGTGACTAATATTGGTGATGATTTGAAGATTGTACGTGCCAATATGCCGTTTGCCAATACCTCGAAAGGGGAGTATAGTACCTATTTTATAGGGTATGCAAGTACGTTCAGCACTACTCGCCGGATGCTGGAGAATATGTTTATCGGTAGTCCGGCAGGCAATACCGACCGTTTGCTCGATTTCAGTACAGCGATAACGGGGACGCTTTTCTTTGCGCCATCGTATGATTTGCTGGGTGAATTGGGAGAGTAAAAAGGGCCTGCGAACCGACTTAAAAGGCGGTGCGGGCGAAACAGATAAAAACATAGTGGGGAATTCGGAAAAGATAATGATACTTTCCGAATTTCCCACTACGTTTTTTAAAGACAGAATATTGTTTTTCTTCCTGTTTTATCCCGATCTTAATGAAATAAGGGGTAAAAAGTGAGAGGAGTGAGAGAGGAATTACAACATTCGTATTTTTTTTTTGAGAGATATAGAGTAAAGAGTAGGAATGAAAAAAAATATAAAAGTTACGAATCCTCTCTCACTCCTCTCACTTTTACAAGACCAATTTATCTTTTTTACATTCTTTGTATGATTGTCGGGTCATTGGAGGACTTCTTTAAGAAATCATTTCTGATAACGTACGCATCCATCTTTTCTGTATCGAAAGGCTTTAGGAAAGAAGCTATTTCCGCTTTACTCAATGGAGCATCAAGCCATTTCTCTTCATCCTCTTTGGCGAGGATGGCAGGCATCCGGTGCTTGGTGTTATCGATATAACCGGTGAGCGAATTGGTATCAGTGGTGATAATGGAGAAAGTTTCGTGTTCTTCTCCCGTATCCTTGTCCAGCCAGCGGTCGTAGATACCAGCCATAGAGAAGATGGGTTCATCTTTCAGATATATATAATAAGGTATCTTATTGGCTCCTTCATGCCTCCATTCAAAGTAGCCGGTACTGGGCACTATGCACCGTTTTTTCATGATCGGCTCTCGGAAAGACGGTTTCTCGAAGATGGTGTCTGCACGGGCATTAAGTGTCATCTTTCTTATTTCTGTCGCATCCTCTTCGGTTCTTACCCAAAAGGGGATTAGTCCCCAGTTGAAAACCTGTACTTCATCCGAAGAAGTAATGATGGGATATTTGGGGAAGGTGAACGCATTCACATGATACTGTTCGTCAAGAATACTCTGGTAAATCCCGACTACATCCGATTTGCGTCCGTAACGGGCGGCAACTTTGATGGCTTTGGCTGACATTGAGTTGTGGAAACACATATTATTTGCAATTAATGTTTGTAATGGATCAGTCTGAAAACCCTGTTTGAACTGCATACTGTACGGAAAAGAATATATTTAGGCACGGATTACACGGATTAACACGGTTTTAGTGCTATGATTACGTAAAACAACCGTGTTAATCCGTGTAATCCGTGCCTAATCCTCAATTTATAATTTAGTTCATTTCCGTACAGAAAGAAGCAAACTGAAAACAACCGGGGGTTCGGATTGATCCTTTTTAATTTGATTGTTTGTTTATTTATTACTGATGTATATTATCTATAAACAAACAGAGGCAGGTCTTTGATCGCAGAAAGGAGTATATTAAGAGATAATAGAATATAAAAGTACTTTATATGTAATCAATTTTTATATAATTTTTCTTTGATTTAGTGCTATAGTCCACTATGTTCTATAAATATAGAAATAAAAAAGTGCTTCCTTGTTCGTCCGCCGACGAGGAAGCACTCAACACAAAAACTAAACTAGACTTAACTAAACTATTCTATTCTTGGAATTTCACAATCCCTTTCTGTTCGTTGCAAAGTTACATATAAAACCGATTTCTGACAAACTATAATCGACAAAATTCACTTTTTTGCCGATAAATTTGGCATTCATCAACTTCTTTCGTCCAAAAAAGCCTGGAAAACCTGTTTGTAGCTATCACTAATGGGGATATACGTTTTGTCAAAGACAATACGGCCACGGTCGATCACCCGTATTTTGTCCTTCTGAACAATGAATGAGCGATGTACACGGATGAATCGGCTTGAAGGCAAAAGCTCTTCCATAGCCTTCATGCTCATAAGTGACAAGATAGGTTTGGCATCCTCTTCTGTATAGATTTTGATGTAGTCTTTCAATCCTTCGATATACATGATCTTTTTCAGTTCTACTTGCACCAGCTTGTAGTCACTTTTTACAAAGATACTGTCTATCTCTTCCGGTTTCTGCACCAGTTCAAACCATTGCAGGGCTTTATTTGCCGCTTGCAGGAAATCGACATACGAGATAGGTTTCAGCAGATAATCGAGTGCATTGACGCGATACCCGTCGATTGCATACTGACCGAATGCGGTCGTAAATACGATACGCGTGCGGGGATCTACCATCTTCGAGAACTCCAGTCCGTTAAGTTCCGGCATCTGAATGTCAAGGAAAAGAAGATCGACCTCTTCGCCCGGTAACTCCTTCATTGCCTGCACCGCACTGGAATACTTTCCTGTAAGCTGCAGAAACGGTGTCTTGTTTACATAACTTTCTAATAGGCCAAGAGCCAAGGGCTCATCATCTACAATGGCACAACGTAATATCATAATTCTCTCTATTTTATTGCTTAAATCTGATGTTTCTTATTCAGCATCCAATACTTAATATTTAATACCTGTCTCTCACACGGATACTCAATCTCGATTTGTACTCCTTGCCGTCTTCCGAAATTCCTTTCTGCCAAGTATATTGGCCGGGATAAAGAATCTCCAGTCGTCGGCTCACCTGTTCCAGTCCTATACCCGAACCGCTCTTGTCCGTTATGTTTTTGGGGTGATTGCTGTTACTTATTTCGCAGATCACTTCCGTGTCATTTTCTGCAAGATGGATATGGATGAAACTCCGTTCTGTAGGCGATATACCGTGTTTGAAAGCATTTTCGATCAAGGAGATAAAGATCAGCGGTGCGATAAGCGTCTGACTGTCCGGCTGGATGTCGATCTGCGTTGTCATCTGTACATTGGCGGACAGACGGATGCGCATCAGCTCGATATAGTTGCGGATAAAGTCAGTCTCCTTGCCCAGAGGGACATAAGTCTGCTGATTATCATACAGTACATAACGGAGCAGCTTACTTAGTTCCTGCACAGCCTGTTGTGCTTTGTCCGTATCGAAAGCAATCAATGCATAGATATTGTTCAATGTGTTGAGCAGAAAATGCGGATTCAGTTGGTTCCGCAGATTCTTCAGCTCTGCTTCCGAACGACTCCGTTCTGCCTCCTTGCGGGCTGCTTCCGCTTGCGTCCATCGGGCACTCATACGTATTGCGGCACTCAGTCCGATGGTGAAAACGAGGCTCAGCATATCTCTGACAAAGAACAGCCATCCCGGAGGAACTCCCGACCGGTGCTTGGGAACAAAGGAAGGGTCGAATGTCAGACTCCGCCAAAGATGCAGCATCAGACCGATGGCACACAACAGGAGAATATTGTAGGTAATATACCTCTTGTTCTGGCTCTGGAAAAGATACCGGGGAACCAGCAGGAAATAATTGACGTAGAACACGATCATAAAGGACAGCGGTACGGCAGAATGACGTACGTATGCCATCCAGTTGATGTTTCCGTTTTCGCGCTCTACGAAGAAGAACGGAAAACCGAACATAATCCCCCAGCCGATCACATGTATCAGTGCTTCCAGGGGACGACGTGCGGATGTAAGGGTTTGTTTCATAAAGACAAAGATAGTTTTTTATTCGTATCTGATAGCCTCTATCGGGTCTAAATCTGCAGCTTTCTTTGCAGGATACCATCCGAAGAAGACTCCGGTGACAGTACAGACGGCAAAAGAAAGGAAGACACTCCAAGGCTGGATGAAGATAGGCCAGTGTGCCACACTCTTGACTATCCAGCTGGCACCGCAGCCGATGACGACTCCGATAAGGCCTCCCGTGATGCTGATCAGGATCGCCTCGATGAGGAACTGACTCAGAATATCAACGCCACGTGCGCCGACGGACATACGCAGACCGATTTCGCGGGTACGTTCGGTGACGGATACGTACATGATATTCATGATACCGATACCACCTACCACCAGAGAAATTCCGGCAATGCAGGCGAGCAGGGTTGTCATCAGATCAGTGGTAGAGTTTAGCATCGTGCTCAACTCCTGTTGCGTACGGATGGTGAAATCGTCTTCGTCCGAGGCTTTCAGTTTATGGTTGCGCCGCAGGATTTCCGTGATTTCATCCGTAGCATACTCCGTCATGTCTTCGGTGAGGGCAGAAGCAAAGACACCCTGAAGATAGGTGACGGCAAGTAAGCGTTTCATAACGGTGGTATAAGGAGCCAGTACGATATTGTCCTGATCCTGTCCCATAGAGTTGTACCCTTTTGCTTTGAGTACGCCTACTACCCGAAACGGTATTTTATTGAAACGGATAATTTTCCCTATCGGGTCGCCTCCATCCGGAAAGAGGTTGTCCACAATCGTCTTACCGATCACGCAGACCTTAGCCGAACTCTGTATGTCGGCTTCTGTAAACATGTCTCCGGTTTCTACGCTCAGCTGGCGGATTTCCAGATACTCCAGTCCGACACCGCTGACAGATGATGGGTAGTTGTTGTTACCCGCAATGAGCTGTCCCGATGAAGAAACGTTGGGGCTGATGGCAGACAGGAAATTGGTCTCATCACGCAAGGCTTCATAATCGGTCAGCTTCAACGTCTGCATGGCCGAAGGGTCTTGCCGGACACCACCCCGTCTGTCGGCTCCCGGATGGATCATGATCATGTTCGATCCCATCTCCGATATCTGTTGCTGGATGCTTCGTTTCGATCCCTGACCGATAGCGAGCATCGTGATGACGGAAGCGACACCGATAATGATACCAAGCATGGTGAGGAAAGCGCGTAGCTTGTTGTTTGCCAATGCCCGGAGAGCTATCTTAAATAAGTTGGTTCCATTCATAAACTATTGTTGCTTATTACTTAATACTTTTATTTTCAATCCTCGTCGCTCTTGGGCAATGCGGCCAGTGCTTCGGCTGCGGACAGAATATGTGAATTGACAGTATCTTCAATGACATGTCCGTCGCGCAGGCGGATATTCCGGCTGCTATATTGCGCGATTTCAGGATTGTGCGTTACGAATATAATGGTACGTCCTTCTGCATGAAGTTTCTGGAACAGGACAAGTATCTCGAAAGATGTACGTGTGTCAAGGTTTCCGGTTGCTTCGTCGGCAAGGATTACCGCAGGATTGTTGACCAGTGCACGGGCGATGGCTACACGCTGCATCTGTCCGCCGGACATCTGGTTGGATTTATGTTCCAGCCGGTCGCCCAGCCCCACAGCCTGCAACGCTTCGATGGCACGCCGGCGACGTTCGGCAGCGCTCACTGATGAATTATACATCAGCGGCAACTCAACGTTTTCTACAGCCGTCGTTTTTGGGAGCAGGTTGTAGCTCTGGAAGACGAAGCCGATTTTCCGGTTTCTCAGTACGGCACGTTGAGGCTTGCTCATCGTACGTACAGAGATGCCATCGAGCAGATATTCTCCGCTGGTAGGAGTGTCCAGGCAGCCCAATGTGTTGAGCAGCGTGGACTTTCCCGAGCCGGAAGTACCCATAATGGTCACATACTCGCCTTCGTTGATGGTGAATGAAACGCCCCGTAACGCATGGACGGTTTCTTCTCCCACCTGAAAGTCTCGTTTGATATTTTGAAGTTCAATTACTTTTTTCATACTTGGCTACTTGTTGCTTTTCTTTTTATTGTTTCCCGGAGGGCCCGGCATGAACGGACTTCTTTCTCCGCTTCCCTGATTTGGCTCAGCCTCTGCATTTTCGCCCGGCATGGCACCTATGGTAGCTTCCGTTACAACTTTGGTTCCTTCGGCAACGCCGCTGATGATTTCTGTAGAAACACCGTTGCTGATTCCGATTTCTACCGGATGAGCCGTGAAGGTGGTTCCTTCGCGTGTCCATACCTTATGCTCACCTTCGCAGTCTTTCACAATGTCGTTTTTGCCGATCAACGGTTCTTCGGGAGTGAAACGTAATGCTCTGCTGGGAACAGACAATACATCTTTTTTATCGAGAATATAGATTGTGACGTTAGCTGTCAGACGCGGTTTCAGTTTCAAGTCCGGATTCGGAGCAGAGATCACCACTTCGTAAGTGACTACCGTGCTGGTGCTTGAACTTGTACTGCTGCTACTGCTTGCGTCTCCCAGACGAATCTGTGTCACGACTCCGCTGAACACATCGTTCGGATAAGCATCGACAGTAAAGCTGGCGCGTTGGCCTTCTTCGATACCGCCTATATCCGCTTCATCCACGTCTGCCACTACTTGCATTTGAGTCAGGTCGGCTGCAATGGTAAAGAGGGTAGGAGTTTCGAATCCGGAAGCTACCGTCTGTCCGGCTTCTACATCACGGCTGATGACTACCCCGTCAATCGGTGAAGTAATAGTAGCATAAGACAGGTTCCGTTCTGCTTTAGCCAAAGACGCTTTGCTGCTGTCGAAAGCACTCATGGCTTTCTGATAATTATAGAGAGCCTGTTCGTAGTCAGTATCACTGATCAACGATTTATCGTGCAATCCTTTGCTGCGTTCGTAGTTCTTTTTCTGATACTCGTATTCGGCTTTGGCACCATCGTAAGTTGCCTGTTGAGAAGCCAGTTCACTCTGTAGAGTGATACGGTCCATTTCAGCAATCAGCTGTCCTTTGGTTACTACCGAATTATAATCTACATAAATCTGGTCAATGATACCGGATACCTGCGTACCGACTTCTACTTCTGTCACCGGTTCGATTGTTCCGGTTGCAGTCACCGAATTGGAGATATCGCCTTTACTGACAGTAGCGCTGGCATAAGTCACCTTGTGCTTTGCCGGAGAACCTGTAAAGAACCAGATTCCTCCGCCTGCTACTACGGCAACTGCCACAGCGATCAGGATAATCTTTTTCGTTTTCATTCTATATTTTGTTTTTACTTATTTATATTCTGCTTTTTATAAGGAAGAAGGCTTATAGTGCCAGTTTGTCCCCCTGATAGAATTTGAGCAACTGGGTATTCAGTATCGCCATATATTTAGCCTGGAGCTGCTCCTGCTGTGCTTGCAGCAGGTTGTTCTTTTCCGTTAACAGCTCTACTGTGTTCTTCATACCCAAGTCGAACTGTTCGCTGATCAGGTCGTAGCTGATCTGCGTACTTTTCAGTTTCTCATTCGCTGCCGCATAACGCTGTTGTGCGCTGTTTGCATCCAGCCAAAGTCCTTCGATCGTTTTATACAGCGTTTTCTGTTCGTCAAGTAGCGACAGCAGGCTCGTCTCACGCTGTAATTTAGCTTTCTGTACGGCGCTCTTAGTCTGCCGGTTGTTAAATATAGGAACGCTGACGGAGACACCGATGGAGTTGTTCCATCCGTTCTTTACCTGTTCTCCGAAGGTGAAGTCGCTGCCGCTGGTATGGTTGGTCCCGATTCCGGCGCTAAGGCTGATGGTGGGAAGGTAGCCCGCTTTGGCGATGTCGATACCCAGTTCCGATGCTTCCACATTAATCTTGCTCGCTTCAATCTCGGGACGAAGAGTGAGCGCACTCATATATACATCTTTTTTAGCAGGCAACGGCAACAGTACATTCTCGTCGGACAGGACGGGGAGATAGATGTTCATTTCATTCTCCCCATCGAGTTCGAGCAATTGTTTTAGTTGTAATTTGTAGTCCTGAAGAGTGGCTTGCGCTGTTACTAATTGATAACGGTCGGTGCTGACCTGAGCTTCCAACTGTGCAAAATCACTTTTAGCAATGCTTCCGGCATTCAGAAGTTCCTGTCCGCGATCACGCTGCGCAATGGAAACTTGCAGCGTGTTTTCGTTGACCTTGACAGATTCCGCTGCATAAAGAATCTGTATATAAATCTGGGCAATAGATTCCTGAATACTATTCTCTGATGTTTCTACATCCAGATTTGCGACCTGATTGTTCAGCCTTTCCTGCTTGATGGTGTTCAGTCGCTTGCTGCCATTGTAAATGGTCCACGAAGCATTCAGACCGTAATTGCCATTGTAACTGGTCTTGCTGGTTGTCTCAATCACTTCACTGCCGCTGACTGTTTTGCTCGATTCCTGATACGGACGGTTCACCATATTCTGGCTTGTGGAGAATGACAGACTGGGGAACAAGGCAGCTTTTGCCGTCTTCACGTCAATCTGTGTACTTTCCGCATTGACCCGGTTTTTACGAATCGTAATGTTCTGTTGCAACGCATAGTCGATGCACGACTGTAAATCCCATTGAGCGGGGAGATTCACCTCACTCCGGACATTGTCCTGCACAGAAGATTCTTGGGCGGATATACCGGGCAGCAAACCCGCTCCAAGAAATGCTATCACTGTCAATCTTCTTACATTTATCATATTCATATATTTCTATTGATTTACTGGAACGAAGGTACGTACATCTTATATTAGCTGCAAAAGTGATAGACAGATGGCGCTTTTTCGCCGTTAAATGTTTTTTTTCTGTCGATAGGCAGGTTTTCTGAGAAAAAACATACAAATCGCGCAACATTTTGCCTTACTTGTTTGTTTTAATTATAAAAAATGTATATTTGTACTCATTACAAATTATAGAGTCCGCTTATGAAGAATACACTACTTACGATCTGGAACTTTTATCTGGAAGGTTTCCGTAGTATGACATTAGGTCGTACCTTGTGGCTTATTATCTTAGTGAAATTATTCATTATGTTCTTCATCCTCAAAATTTTCTTCTTTCCCGACTTTCTCGGTGACCATCCCACGGATGCCGACAAGGGAACGTATGTGGGAAATGAGCTGATACAGCGTGCCCTTCCGGAGAAAACTACTGATTTTTAACTCTTAAACTACATAAGATTATGATTGAAAGTATTGACACCTCGCTGATCGATTGGTCGAGAGCCCAATTTGCGATGACAGCCATGTACCACTGGATTTTCGTTCCGCTCACCCTCGGACTGGCTGTGGTGATGGGAATAATGGAGACGCTGTATTATAAAACAGGCAATGAATTCTGGAAGCGGACTGCCAAGTTTTGGATGAAACTTTTCGGTATTAACTTCGCCATCGGTGTGGCAACGGGGCTGATTCTGGAGTTTGAGTTTGGTACGAACTGGAGTAATTATTCTTGGTTTGTGGGGGATATTTTCGGTGCGCCGCTTGCTATCGAAGGTATTCTGGCGTTCTTTATGGAAGCTACGTTTATTGCGGTCATGTTCTTCGGATGGGATAAGGTAAGCAAACGCTTTCACCTTGCTTCTACTTGGCTGACAGGCTTGGGAGCTACCATTTCCGCTTGGTGGATTCTCGTTGCGAATGCATGGATGCAACATCCGGTAGGCATGGAGTTCAATCCTGATACGGTGCGTAATGAAATGGTAGATTTCTGGGCGGTGGCAACTTCACCTGTAGCGGTCAATAAGTTTTTCCATACGGTGTTGTCCGGATGGGTGCTTGGCGGTGTGTTTGTTGTAGGTATCAGCTGTTGGTTCCTGTTGAAGAAACGTAACCGTGAGTTTGCACTTGCCAGTATAAAGATCGGTGCTATTTTCGGACTGGTCGCTTCGTTGCTGGCAGTATGGACGGGCGATGGTTCCGGCTATCAGATTGCACAGACACAACCGATGAAACTGGCGGCTGTAGAAGGACTTTATGAAGGAGGCACCAAGGTAGGTCTGGTGGGAATCGGAATGCTGAATCCCGAAAAAGAGACTTACAATGATGGTAAAGACCCTTTCCTGTTCCGGATTGAGATACCCAGCATGCTTTCGTTCCTTGCCGAACGGGATGTGGATGGTTACGTTCCGGGAATTACGAATATTATCGAAGGTGGCTATCAGCTGAAAGACGGCACGACTGCCCTGTCGGCAGCCGAAAAAATAGAGCGGGGTAAGACCGCTATCGGTGCATTGGCAGCTTATCGTGCGGCAAAGAGTGCAGGACACGAAGAAGATGCTGCGGTTGCCTATAAAGTGTTGCAGGAAAATATGCCATACTTCGGATACGGATATATTAAAGATGTTAATCAGTTGGTTCCGAATGTTCCTCTGAACTTTTACGCTTTCCGTGTAATGGTGATCTTGGGCGGATATTTTATCTTATTCTTTATCGTTGTGCTTTTCTTTGTATATAAGAAAGACTTGAGTAAGATGCGCTGGATGCATTGGATTGCTTTGCTGACTATTCCTTTGGCTTACATCGCCGGACAGGCAGGTTGGGTGGTTGCCGAATGCGGTCGCCAGCCTTGGGCTATCCGTGATATGCTTCCTACGACGGCGGCTATCTCTAAATTGGATGTAGGCTCCGTTCAGGCTACTTTCTTTATCTTCCTGATCTTGTTTACCGTGATGTTGATTGCGGAAATCGGGATTATGGTGAAGGCAATTAAGAAAGGACCGGAAGAAGAGGTAAGTAATAGGTAACAGGTATTAAGTAATAAGTATTAAGTATTAATCGTAGCTGCTGGCTGATTTGTCATCGTGGTTGACGTTGTTACTTATTATCTATTACTTATTACTTGATACTATATATTGCTTATTACTTGAGCTAATACTTAATACTTAAAACTTAATACTTACATATTATGTATATATTTCTACAACAATATTGGTGGCTGGTCGTTTCCTTGCTGGGGGCCATACTTGTGTTTTTATTATTTGTGCAGGGAGGAAATTCTTTGTTGTTCTGTTTGGGTAAGACGGAGGAACATCGTAAGATGATGGTGAACTCTACCGGGCGTAAGTGGGAATTTACGTTTACTACGCTGGTAACGTTTGGAGGTGCTTTCTTTGCTTCGTTCCCGTTGTTTTACAGTACCAGTTTCGGTGGGGCTTACTGGCTTTGGATGATTATTCTTTTCAGTTTTGTGTTGCAGGCTGTGAGTTACGAGTTCCAGAGCAAGGCAGGGAATTTGCTGGGTAAAAAGACCTATCAGACTTTCTTGGTAATTAATGGGGTAGTGGGACCTCTGTTGCTGGGTGGAGCAGTCGCTACTTTCTTCACCGGTTCTGATTTCTATATCAATAAGGCGAATATGACGGATACGATTATGCCGGTTATCAGTCATTGGGGAAATGG
Source organism: Bacteroides faecis MAJ27 (assembly GCF_900106755.1). Lineage (GTDB taxonomy): Bacteria > Bacteroidota > Bacteroidia > Bacteroidales > Bacteroidaceae > Bacteroides > Bacteroides faecis. The sequence continues at coordinate 228,499 of NZ_FNNN01000003.1, read as the reverse complement.
ATGGCACGGACTGGACGCGTTGACTAATATCTGGAATGTTATTCTCGGACTGGCTGTATTCTTTTTGGCACGTGTGTTGGGTTCGCTCTATTTCATTAATAGTATAGCGGATAAGGAACTGACCGATAAATGCCGTCGTGCAGTATTGAATAATACTATTTTCTTCCTTGTATTCTTTTTGGCATTTGTAATCCGTACATTGGTTTCTGACGGTTTTGCTGTCAATCCGGATACATTGGAGGTTTATATGCAGCCTTATAAATACTTTATCAACTTTATAGAAATGCCGGTAGTTCTGATCATCTTCCTGACAGGTGTAGTATTGGTACTTTTTGGAATCGGTAAGACGGTTCTGAAAAAGACTTTCGACAAAGGAATTTGGTTTGCAGGGATAGGTACGGTGCTGACAGTCTTGGCTTTGTTACTCGTAGCCGGATATAATAACACTGCTTATTATCCTTCATATACGGACTTGCAAAGTTCGCTGACATTGGCTAACAGCTGTTCGAGTGAATTTACGCTGAAGACCATGGCTTATGTCTCTATTCTTGTTCCGTTCGTGATAGCTTACATATTCTATGCATGGCGTAGTATCGACCGTCATAAGATTACGGAGAAGGAGATGGATGAAGGAGGACATTCTTATTGAATATAACTTTTCCTAAATGGAATAACCGATTGAATATTTTATTGGGATTTACCGGAAATTCCCCTTATATAAGGCAATTTCTATGATATGGAGTTGACTTACATGAGGGGAGTTCTTTTAATTATAACATCCTCTGTAATAGCTTTTCTTTTATGTAACTCATCTATCGTGTTTCAAGCAGAGATGTCTTTTGGGGGATTGTCAGTACTCTTGGCAAATAATAAATATACTAACAGGAAGATATTCGCTATTGGAACGACTAATACCAATAGCCACAGACCGGATAACGAAATATCACGCAATCTTTTCATACATTGTGCAAGAAAATACCATAATGTTATGAGAATCATAACTGTAGTTATAAACAGAATGATTCCTCCCCAAAAACTTAATGAAGGTGTGGTTCCCGGTTTGTAATCGCCTCCAAAGTGTATAAATAGATCGATCATGGATATTGCCAGACATACAATGAAATTTATAATTGACAGAATCATGGATAGCAGAAACTCTTTTCTATTAATTGTGCCTTTCAGGTTAAACTTTAATTCGAACATATTCGTGAGGTTTATTAGTATAAGATTTAATTTCCTTTTAAGGAATGGTAAGATGGGTTAGAGTATAAAGGCTGTTTCAAAATAAAAAAGAAACAGCCTTTTCCGTATTATTCAAATATATAGTCTTTTACTTATTCACTACATTTTCCGGTGTTCCGGAGATATAAGCCTGTAGATTGCTAATGGCAATATTCATCAGACGTTCACGAGCTTCTGTGCTTGCCCACGCGATATGCGGAGTAATGTAGCAGTTCTTTGCAGTCAGCAACGGATTGTCGGCACGAGGAGGTTCCGAAGAAAGTACATCTACTCCGGCAGCATAAATCTTGCCACTGTTCAGTGCATCTGCAAGGTCTTGTTCGTTAACCAATGGGCCACGACCTGTATTGATCAAGATAGCATTCGGCTTCATTAGAGCAAGGCGGCGTGCATTCACCAATTCATGAGTTTCCGGAGTGAGCGGGCAGTGCAGGCTAATGATATCACACTCGCTGAACAACTGATCCAAATCCATTTTCTTGATTTCCGGCGGCAACTGGAAGTGAGACTTTGAAGTCAAAGCATATACCTGCATGCCGAAGCCGATGGCAACGCGAGCAGTCGTATATCCTGTATTTCCCAATCCGACGAGACCGATTTTTTTGTCTCTCAGCTCTATCAGCGGAGTATCCCAGAAGCAGAAATCCTTGTTGTTTGCCCAGCGGCCTTTATGCACTTCTTCCGAGTGGTGCTGTACTTGCTGGCAGATATTGAGAATATGCGCAAATACCATTTGTGCAACAGAAGCTGTGCTGTATGCGGGGATGTTGGTGACAATGATGCCACGCTCTTTTGCTGCTGCCGTATCCACTACGTTATATCCCGTAGCGAGTACACCGATATATTTCAGCTCGGGCAGAGCAGCCATGTGATCGGCGTTGATGATTACTTTATTCGTCAGAATCACTTCAGCTCCGGCTGCGCGTTCCAATACTTCTTCGGGAGCAGTACGATCATAAATGGTACATTCTCCGAGAGCTTTCAAACCTTCCCATGATAAATCACCGGGATTGGCGGCAAAGCCGTCTAAAACTACTATTTTCATTTCAATTTAACTAGTTATTATAAGTTGCTTATTGTCTTATTTGCATTAGCTATTAGCATATCCTCTCATAAATTAATAGTTCATTCATGTGGTGTAACAGCTAATTTATGGCTTATTTTTTGAATCTTTCTCCCCATAGCTGCTGCATCCGTTCTGCATGCTTTTGTTCCGCAGCATTATTCTGTGGTTGCCAGATTCGTTTTTCTTTCAGTTCGTCCGGTAAGAATTGCTGTTTCACAAAATTACCTTCATAGCTGTGGGCGTACTTATATTCTTGTCCGTATCCCAGTTGCTTCATCAGTTTGGTGGGAGCATTACGCAAATGCAGGGGAACGGGTAAGTTTCCGGTAGAACGCACTAGCTCTAATGCATCGTTGATGGCACTGTATGCCGAGTTGCTTTTAGGACTTGTTGCCAGATAAATGGTTGTTTCTGCCAAAGGGATACGTCCTTCGGGCCAACCGATTTTCATTAGAGTCTCAAAACAGGCATTAGCCAGTAGCAGGGCATTCGGATTGGCCAGTCCTATATCTTCGGCAGCAGAGATTACGAGTCTTCGTGCAATGAAAGCAGGATCTTCACCACCTTCTACCATACGGGCGAGCCAGTAAATAGCGCCATCGGGATCACTGCCGCGAATGGACTTGATAAAAGCAGAAATGATGTCGTAGTGCATTTCTCCATCCTTATCATAAGCCAGCGGATTCTGTTGCAGACGTTCGGTTACCATGTCGTCAGTGATGACTACCGTTTCTTCCGTGTCCGATTCTACTACAAGTTCGAGTATATTGAGCAATTTGCGGGCGTCTCCACCGGAGAAGCGCAGCATTGCTGTCGTTTCTTTGAGTTCGATCTTCCGCTCTTTCAGTACCGTATCGGTAGCGATGGCGCGTTGCAGAAGCTCCAGTAAGTCTTCCTTTTCCAAAGACTTGAGCACATAAAGCTGGCAACGGGAGAGGAGAGGGCGGATTACTTCGAATGACGGGTTCTCGGTCGTTGCGCCGATCAGCGTCACAGTGCCATTTTCCACTGCTCCCAGCAAAGAATCCTGTTGAGACTTGCTGAACCGATGGATTTCATCAATAAACAAAATCGGGCTGGATTGCGAGAAGAAGCGGTTGCTCTTGGCACGTTCTATCACTTCACGTACGTCCTTGACTCCTGAAGTCACGGCACTCAGCGTATAAAACGGAGTTTCCAGCTTATTGGCGATAATCTGAGCCAACGTGGTTTTTCCTACCCCCGGAGGTCCCCAGAGGATAAACGAAGAAATGCGTCCCGCATCAATCATCTTGCGCAGGATAGCCCCCGGTCCAACTAAATGTTTCTGACCGATATAATCATCCAATGTCTTTGGTCGTAACCGTTCTGCTAGAGGTTGCATAGTTTTAGAATACCATTAATACCATGAAACGAATACCGTTCTTATTGATACCCGGGTTGTCACGGTAGGTGAAACGATGTACATATTCAACGTGCAGCAGCTTGAAAATGTTGTAGATACCTATGCTTCCCTCGATATACGGCACTTTGGGGTCCATCACGAAGCTGGTGAACTTGCCGTCGCGTGTCGGGAAGCGGAAGAGATCGGGATTGCTGCTCTTGAATGGATTGTTCTTGTCGGTCAATGTTCCCCACAAGGCGCGGACACGGAACATCTCTCTCCATTTCAGATTCTTGATCAGCGGAATGCGGTTGAACAATTTTCCGTTCATGTCATAAGAAAGGGACATGGATGCATAACGGTCGTTCAGGAACTCCATATTGTTGATCAGGGAGAATGTTTCACGTTGAGTGATATATGACAAGTTGGCTTCCGGCAGAATCAATAACGGGAAAGGGACGACATTCCATTCTGCACCTGCTTTTACGCTGCAGTCTATCTTTCCCCACGAAGCGGGAAGCCAGAAGCGTTTCCAGATGCTTGCTTCCGTGCGGTTGAAGTTGTATTCTCCACCCAGTACGCCTTTGAAGCCCATGGCATGAGTCAGTGTAAAGATAGGAGCGTCCAGCGATACCGGAACACGGCGCTGCTTGGAGTTGACAAAAGACTCTCCCGGAGCATAACGCAGCGTCACACTTGCTTCGGAAGTCGTCACATCATGCACACGGGTTTGTGCAGCGTCATTCCGCAGGTATTCCAGTTTGCCGGCAGGCTCGTCGTTTCGATGACGGAGCATAGCTTTTACTCCGAATCCCGTAAGCGTTTCGAGTTCGTAGTTGATGGTGGCATCGCGCATATATGACATCTGGTCTACTGTCGTTGTTTTTATCGAAAGGAAGATGTTGTCTTTGTCCGTAAACAGGAACTTGTCCATCGGAGACATTACGTCATAACTGTATGTAGCAGATATGAAATGTTTGGGGAATTCCCACACCACATAATCCCGTTTGTTGAAAGAGTAAGTCAGCGTTCCGCTATATTTCCACTTCTCATCTTTCAGACCGTAGGCTCCGTATCCGCTCAGGAACCAGTGTTTGTCAAAGTGGGCAGTAGTCATACCACTCAGGCGGAAGCGGGTTCCGTCGATGTAGTTGCTCGAAATCATCGTGTTGATAGGACCGATATCCACTTTACTCTTATGGTCTTTACTACCGGTTTCCACGAAGTTCTCGATCAGTGCTTTCGCACCAAAGATGATATATTTGAATCCCGGGATTTGTTCCAGACGATTGACGAATACATCCATATTGCTTTCCTTCTTGGTCAACGGTACTTGGCGCACACTCGCCCAATATTCGTCACTCTTCGAAAGCATATCGGCTTCTTTGATCACAGGGCCTTTCAGGCGGAACAGCCGCTGCTCTATCGGGTCAAACTTATAATTGCTGTATTTAGTCGTTCGTTCTACCTGTAGTCCTCCCGCTGTTTTGTTGGAGCTCCATGAAAGGTCTACTGTCATGTCGTCATCTGCCAATACCCAGTTTCCGTTAGGAAGTTGCTCGTACTGTTGCACGATGTCCATGCGGTTGACGAAGTTGACGCCACTCTTTTTAGGCAGGTTCATCGTACACTTCTGAACAGCATAGGTCGAATCTTTCAGCACATAAAGATGTCCTGTAAATCCGAAATCCTGTGAGTTCTGCGGTACGAAAGTCAGATGTACGCATTCGCGCTTGTCTACCATCAGCGTATCCATCAGATAGTACTTATAAAAGGAAATGGCATTGTTGCCGATAGGACTTACGAAACGCTGTTGGAGCAGCCGGATGTCATCGTCGTAGATGTTGATATCTGCAAAAACGTCCTTCAGCACAGTCCCCAGCATGTCTCCCGTAGAGAAAAACTCTTCGATACCGTTGGAGTTCTTTCCTTTGATGATGGTCTTTTTGCTTTCAGGGTCTTTCCGGAAGATGGTCTGTGATGCCGTCTCCTGCACGGAGATCGGGAGAATCAGTTTGTTGGTAGTCTCCGATACTTCTACCTGATCTTTGAGGAATGAGTATTTCTTGTAGATACCTCTTTCCAGTTTCTCCGGTGTCAGGTCGTTGATGGACATCTTCATTTTCTCGTACTTGTCGTACTGGTAGTAATCGTTCACTTCGAGCACCTGTGCTTTTTTGTGTTCGATTACCTTCTTCATGAATTCAACTGCCGGATTATTCTTTCGGGAATATTTTTCTTTCTGGGGTTTTACGACTACTTCAGTGAGCATTACATCGTCCGGAGAGAGTTTGACATTGACGGTCTGATTTCCGGAGCCTACTTTGACAGTTTTGCTGACATATCCGATGGAAGAGAAAATAAGCGTTCCACCGTTTCTTCGTGCGTCGAGCTTATATTCTCCGTCAATATTGGTGACAGTACCCATATCTCTCTTGTCTTGATAGTAGACAGAGATATACATTAGTGGTTCATGAGTGACTGAATCAGTTACAACCCCCTTTATTTGCTGCGCAAAAGCATTTGAAACTGCAAATACGACTAAGAGCAGTATTATTATTTTATTATATCGTTGTATCATAACGTTCGTAGTAGGGCTGCAAAGTTAACAAATAACTCTGAGTAAAATAGAGTATATAACTTTTTTTACCCATCGTTTTTTGTTATTTAAGCGAATCAGCCGTTGATTTTTGTTCATTTCTGCGTCATCCTCATCTCGGTGGTGAGTAATTTTCACCTCGGTGGTGAGCTACTTTCACCTCGGTGGTGAGCTACTTTCATCTCGGTGGTGAGTAGCCTTCATCTCCGAGCTTACAGAATTCGGTCCGTATGTGGAGCCATCATAACTTGTATGTAGAATACTTTAATAGAAGTTTGATTCATCCTTGCATGGGAGATTCGTTCATACCTGTTTAAAAGGGGCAGTCTCCAAAAACTGTTTGAGCTCCATACGAATCAGAAAAGAATATATTTAGGCACGGATTACACGGATTTCACGGTTTTAGTGCTATGATTACGTAAAACAACCGTGTTAATCCGTGTAATCCGTGCCTAATCCTCAATTTATAATTTAGTTCATTTCTGTACGGAAAGAAATAATCTGAAAGCAACCGGTTTTTTCAGATTAGTCTGTTTAAAAAGTAAATTGGCGGCGGCGAAATTCTTTCTTTTCTTTCTTAATAATTCTATTTCTTTAGAATAGAATTATATACTCTTCTCTACTCTTCTCTTCTCTACTGGTTTTGATTGGGTTTTTGCGCCCTATCCATGGGGGGGCAGAGCTTTTAGTTTTTCAAATCAAGTAATATTTCCCCCATTGTTTTTTACCGAATTTCCTCCCGTTTTTCATTCGCTTTCCGGTAGTATTAGGTATTAAGTATGAATGCGAATCAGCAGTTGAGTCCGGTTCAATAACAAATGAACCGGACTCATTGCCTTCGTTATTTATTTGTTAAAATCTGTACGATTCGTTCGGCTGTTCGACCATCCCAGCGTTCGGGAAGTTCGCCTTTTTTCCATTCGCCTTTCATCAGCGTATCCATAGCCCGAGCGAGTGCGGACGGATCTTCACCGACCAGTTCATTCGTTCCTACGCGCCACGTTTCCGGATGTTCGGCATACGTATTGAGCGTAATGCAAGGGATGCCGAGGAACGTAGCTTCTTCGGCTACATTGCCGGAGTCCGTAATGATTCCTTTGGCTTTGTTGATCAGGTATCCGAAGAAAAGATAATTCTGCGGAGGCATGATGTGGAGATTCGGGGCTTCTATGCCGAGGTCTTTGACCGCATTGCGCACATAGGTGTGCATGGGAGCCACGATAGGCATACCGTCCGCTTTTTCGATCATAGTTTCCATCAATTGTCGCAGATTCTCTTTGTTGTTGAGTAGTACGCGTCGGTTGAGGGTGAGCAGGAGGTAATTGCCTTCCTGAAGTCCCAGAACAGAGAACCATACCGGCTTAAGCAGTCGGTTCCGGTTGAAGCGGACAGTGTCTACCAAAATGTTGCCGACGTAATAAACGTTTTCGCTTTCCGTACCCGTCTGATTCAGGTTTCGGTTGGCTACCATGCCGGCGGTAAACAGATAGTCGGATATTCCGTCGGTAATCATACGGTTCACTTCCTTCGGCATCTTCATGTCAAACGAACGTGTACCGGCTACCAGATGAGCTACTTTGATTCCTTGTTTCTTGGCTACGATGGCACAACTCATGGTTGCTGTCAGGTCGTCCACTACCAGAACGACATGTGCCGGATTCTCCGTCAGTTCCTGCTCGAAAGCGATCATGATTCCGGCTGCCAGACTGGTGGGGTTACTGCTCTCCACTCCGAGGTAAACGTCGGGAGCTTTCATGTCGAGATCCGAAAACAGGGAAGCATCCAGACTTGTATCGTCCCGTCTGCCTGTATATACCAAACGGTAGGAAATGCTTTTACCCAGCCCTCTTGCGGCTTCGATAGCGCGCGTGATAGGGGCTATTTTCATGAAATTGGGGCGTGCCCCGGCAACAATTGTTATTTTCATATTGTTTCTATCTAATTCGTGTAGCAAAAGTACATTTTCTTACGGAATTTATTCGTTACTTTGCATACAAAATAACAAATATATGCCCACATTCGTTCAGATTCTTGATTTTATAGGCACATTTGCCTTTGCTATTAGTGGTATCCGGCTAGCTTCGGCAAAGCGTTTCGACTGGTTCGGAGCTTATGTTGTAGGTCTTGCTACCGCTATCGGTGGCGGTACTATTCGTGATGTACTGCTGGATGTGACTCCCGGATGGATGACGAACCCTATCTATTTAATCTGTACAGGACTTGCCTTAATCTGGGTAATCTGCTTTGGCCGCTGGCTGATTCGTTTGAATAATACCTTTTTTATATTCGATACCATCGGACTCGCACTGTTTACGGTAGTCGGTGTGGGCAAAAGTATCGCTTTGGGCTATCCCTTCTGGGTGGCTATCATTATGGGTAGTATCACCGGTGCGGCGGGAGGTGTGATCCGTGATGTCTTCATTAATGAGATACCTCTGATTTTTCGAAAAGAGATCTATGCGATGGCATGTGTAGTAGGCGGCATCGCTTACTGGCTGTGCGATGCCGCAGGTATGGAATCTTATGTCTGTCAGCTCGTTGGCGGATCAGCGGTGTTCATCACGCGTATTCTTGCTGTGAAATACCACATTTGCCTTCCTATATTAAAAGGTAGCGAAGAGACTGACAGTGATTCTTAAGGATTTTACTTCTTGTTCTCTGTATCCAGTTCTCCCCGATAACTGATGGACTGGCGATTCTGCATGATGACGTCAATGCTGGCAGTACCGTTCGAGAATACTTTGGCACTGAACTCAAAGAAATCTTCCGGACTTCGGGCGGAGAACTTGATAACTGCATTTCCCTTCTTATCCAAATCCATTGTATATTCTTTGAGGGGGGCATTGAAGATCAGCCCGCTTCCTCCGCCATAAGGAACGCTATAAGCACGTCCGTAGTAGGGCAGGTAAGAGAATACCGAATCATTTCTGATTTCCAGCGAGTATGGAGAACTCAAAGTGATATTACGTCCACGCATGGGCATAGCTGTGTTGACGTCTATCTTGTAGTTTTCTGATACGATCAGCTGTCTGACAGCTTCTTTCTTTTGTTCCTTCTTCTCTTTCTTGGTTTGTGCGGAAAGAGTTGGGATTCCTGCCAGCATAGCCAGCAGTAGCATAAGGATTTGTTTTTTTGTTTTCATATCAGTTATAGTTTAGTGTATATATGTATAACACTCAAATATACTAAAAATAAGGAGTCTCCCTGCTTTCTTTAATGAAAATTAAACAGAAATCCCTAGAACTGTTCCAGAATGGAGATTCGTTTCTCGATAGGGGGATGTGTGGCAAAGAGACCGCTAAAGCCGCTGAGAGCACTTTCTGACTGCTTGCCGGGATTCTGAATGAATAACTGTGCCACATCTCCGCGTTTTACAGCTTCTATATTCGGATCATCTGAAATCTTACGCAGGGCACTGGCCAGTGCCAACGGGTTCTTTGTCATTTCAGCCGACCCGGCATCTGCCATATATTCACGTTTCCGTGAAATGGCGAAACGCATCAGGCTGGCAAAGAAGAAGCCGACAGCAGCGATTACTAAAGCAATCAGCATAATGAGGATGACACCTCCGCCATTTTTCCCATTGCTGCGTATGCGCGTGTGCGTGATAGTATAGAAGGTGATTTGTGCCAGCATCGAGAAGATTCCGACAAATACAATGGAGACAATTAGCAGGCGTACGTCCCGGTTGCGGATATGAGTCAGTTCATGGGCGATGACCGCTTCGAGTTCTTCATCGTTCAACTTCTGAATAATCCCCCTTGAGAGGGTGACGGTATAAGTACGGTCGTTGATGCCACTGGCAAAAGCGTTCAGCGAATTGTCGTCAATGATGTTGATTTTAGGAGTCTTCATTCCGTTCGCCATGCAGAGGTTCTCTACCAGATTGTAGACACGTTTGTTCTCCCTGCGGTCGAGCGGCTTTGCACCTGTGGCAGCTTTGATAATGCTTGTATTCATCCAGAAAGCAATCAGGAACCAGATCAGTACGATGCCCATTGTGTAGGGGAGGGCATTGATAAATAAAGGATTGATCATTTCCAGCATCCCTGTCTCCATGCTCTCGTCATGTCCTAGGGCAACCAGCAAGTAGCATGCCAAATAAAGCAGTGCTGCTACCAGGCAAGGAAATAGAAATAACAGAAAGACAGAGCGGCGGTTGTTCCGGCTCTGCTGTGTTTGAATTCCGACGTACTGCATGTGTGCTTCGTTTTTTAGAAACTGATCTTCGGCGCTTGTTCCAGGTTGGCACGTTCGTTGGTACCCAGATCGAACATAATTTCTCTGCGGAATCCTGCCATACCTGCTACGATATTGGACGGGAATGTCTGAACGGCGTTATTATATTCCTTCGTTGCCGAGTTAAAGTAACGGCGTACAGCGGCTAATTTATTCTCCACATCGGATACTTCTTCCTGCAATTGCAGGAAATTCTGGTTAGCTTTCAGGTCGGGATAAGCCTCCAGAGTGATTTTCAATCCCGATAAAGCGGAAGATAACTGATTCTCGGCTGCTATTTTTTCGTCGATCGTTTTAGCGCTGACTGCACCGTTACGTGCCTGAATCACCCGGTCGAGCGTTTCTTTTTCGTGTGAGGCATATCCTTTCACAGTCTCCACTAACTGCGGGATAAGATCGTGACGTTGTTTCAGTTGCACGTCGATGTCTGCAAACGCATTTTCACGGTTGTTTCTCAGTCTCACCAATGAGTTGTACATGGAAGCAAATATGATTCCTAATAATACGATAATTCCTACGATAATAAGTATAGCCATGTCTTTATCTTTTAGTTAATAATACTAGCCAAAAGTAAGTTATTTTGCATTGCCAAGCAAGTAGAAGAGAATAAAAATAGTTCTAAACCACCTAAAAACTATCAAAAAGCACCTGAAAACTATCATTTGACAGTTTCACCCCCTAAGAAATGACGAATTTCCCCCTGTTTGAGTCATAAAATACCTTTAAACTTGCAAATGTCAAGAAAGAAACGAAATATTAACCGTAAAACCCTTAAAGTATGAAAAGTTTAAGTTTCAGAAAAGATTTAATTGGAGTTCAGGAAGAGTTGCTTCGTTTTGCTTATAAATTAACTGCCAATCGTGAAGAAGCAAATGATTTATTGCAAGAAACATCATTAAAGGCCTTGGATAACGAGGAAAAATATGTTCCCGATACAAATTTCAAAGGATGGATGTATACGATCATGCGTAACATCTTTATTAATAACTACCGTAAAATAGTACGTGACCAGACATTCGTAGATCAGACCGACAATCTGTATCACTTGAATCTCCCTCAAGACTCAGGATTTGAAAGTACGGAAGGCGCTTATGACTTGAAAGAGATGCACCGCATCGTCAACGCGCTGCCGAAGGAATATAAAGTACCATTCTCGATGCACGTATCCGGTTTTAAATACCGTGAAATCGCAGAGAAACTGGACCTGCCCCTCGGAACGGTGAAGAGCCGCATATTCTTCACACGCCAACGTTTGCAACAAGAATTGAAAGATTTTGTATAAATTGGGATAACACATCAACCAGACAATTAATGCCGGTAAGGAGCAACGAGTGAGAAACTCGTTTGCTCCTTCGTTTTTGTGACAATATGATATTAAACATATCTTTATAGCCCAACTTATTCGCTGAATGTTTGTTATTATGTCAGAGAACTTTCTATATTTGTATCAACTAGTTAACCTAAGTAATATAAATCTCATCTATTTACGGCAATGAAAAAGGAAATCAAATTTAGTCTCGTTTATCGGGATATGTGGCAGTCGTCCGGCAAGTATCAACCACGTGCCGATCAGTTAGTAAGAATTGCTCCGTTAATTATCGAAATGGGTTGTTTCTCTCGTGTAGAAACCAACGGAGGTGCGTTCGAACAAGTCAATCTGCTGTATGGAGAGAACCCGAACAAAGCCGTCCGGGCTTTCACAAAACCTTTCCACGAAGCGGGCATACAAACTCACATGCTCGACCGTGGTCTGAATGGTCTCCGAATGTATCCCGTACCGGCAGATGTACGCCGGCTGATGTATAAAGTGAAGCATGCGCAAGGAGTGGACATCACCCGTATCTTTTGTGGGCTGAATGAAGTCAGGAATATTATTCCTTCCATCCGTTATGCCCTCGAAGCAGGGATGATTCCGCAGGCAACGTTGTGCATTACGTTCTCACCCGTGCATACCGTAGAATATTATACCGCTATCGCCGAGCGTCTGATAGAAGCCGGAGCACCGGAAATCTGCCTGAAAGACATGGCGGGTGTCGGTCGTCCCGAAATGCTGGGACGTCTGACGAAAGCAATCAAAGAACGGCATCCCGAAATCATCATCCAGTATCACGGACATAGCGGACCGGGGCTCTCCATGGCTTCTATTCTGGAAGTTTGTGAGAATGGTGCGGATATTATCGATGTGGCGATGGAACCTATTTCGTGGGGAAAGGTTCATCCGGATGTTATCTCCGTGCAAGCTATGCTGAAAGATGCAGGATTTCAGGTACCGGAGATTAATATGAAGGCTTATATGAAAGCCCGTGCCATGACGCAGGAGTTTATCGACGATTTTCTGGGCTATTTTATGGACCCTACCAACAAGCATATGTCTTCTTTGCTCTTGAAATGCGGACTTCCCGGAGGTATGATGGGCTCTATGATGGCCGATCTGAAAGGAGTACATTCCGGCATTAATATGATATTGAGGGGTAAGAACGAACCGGAACTGAGCATTGACGATTTGCTCGTGATGCTGTTTGACGAAGTAGAGTATGTGTGGCCAAAACTTGGTTATCCTCCACTGGTAACTCCGTTCAGCCAATATGTGAAGAATGTGGCATTGATGAATGTGATGTCTCTTATCAAAGGAGAGGAGCGTTGGACGATGATCGACAATCATACCTGGGATATGATTCTGGGTAAAAGCGGGCGTTTGCCCGGTACACTTGCTCCCGAAATTATCGCATTGGCAAATGAAAAAGGATATGAATTTACGGACGAAGACCCGCAGAAGAATTATCCGGACCAGCTGGATGAGTATCGCAAAGAAATGACAGAAAACGGTTGGGACTTTGGAAAGGATGATGAAGAACTCTTTGAGCTGGCAATGCACGACCGTCAATACAGGGATTACAAATCGGGTGTTGCCAAGAAGCGTTTCGAGGACGACTTGCAGCGTGCCAAAGATGCTGCTTTGGCCAAACAGGGATTCTCGGAAGAAGAAGTGAAACGGATGAAGCGTGCGAAAGCCGAACCGGTGACTGCTATGGAAAAAGGCCGGATCATTTGGGAGATTGACGTGGAATCGCCTTCCATGCCACCCGAAGTGGGACATAAATATGAGCCGGATGATGTATTTTGTTATATCGCTACTCCTTGGAATACGTATGATAAGGTGTTGGCAAACTTTAGCGGTCGCGTGATCGAGGTATGTGCCAAGCAGGGGGCACTGGTCAATAAAGGTGAGCCGTTGGCGTATATTGAAAGATGTGAGGAGCCGGCATAGTGCATATATAAAATAACGGATAGAAACAATCCCTTTATTCTGGTTCTGTTTCCTGATGGAATACAGACTGGGATAAAGGGATTGCTTTATTTCTTTTTCTTCCTGGTATTCTTCTTCTCTATGGCTTTTTTCTCCACAGGAGGAAATTTAGGAACCAGGTCCATTAGTCTCAATATCTGTTTTTGTCGTCTCAAAATATATGCCGAAGGCTTTGCTGAGTTAAACCGTATCGGGTTGGGGAGCGTAGCGGCAATCAGTGCGCACTGTCCTTTGCTCAACTTGGCGGCTGTCGTATTGAATTTGTATTTGGCGGCAGCCTGTGCACCGTAAATACCTTTTCCCATTTCAATAGAGTTGAGATATACTTCCATTATTCGTTCTTTCGACCAGAACAACTCTATAAGAAAGGTGAAATAAACCTCGAATCCTTTGCGCACCCAAGATGATTGCGGCCATAGGAACACATTCTTGGCTGTCTGCTGACTGATGGTACTTGCTCCGCGCTTCCGTTTCCGTTTCTCGTTTTCTTTGATCGCTTTCTCGATCTCGATAAAATCAAATCCATTATGTTCGGCAAAACGGTTGTCTTCGGAGGCGATGACCGCCATCGGCAGTTGGGGAGATATCTTATCAAAAGAAACCCACGTGTGTTTCCACGTGGGTTTATCTCCTGACGCAAGCTGCTGTACACTTCGGATGACCATCAACGGGGTGACATACACCGGCATAAACCGATAGACAATCACAGCCAGAATGGTAGATGCAAAGAAGAAAATCAGCAGGTTGCGTGCATAACGCAATATTCTTTTAATGGGAAGCGGCTTGTGCATCTTTAATCATCTGCTCACTTGCGTACATGTAAACTTCTACACGACGATTCTGCTCTCTTCCGGCAGCTGTGTCGTTGCTGGCAACAGGATCACTTTCGCCCATTCCGTCCACACCTTTAATCTGGCTGGATGAAACGCCGCAGCTCAACAAATAACTGGCTACACTCTGTGCACGTTCCTGTGACAAGTTCAGATTCTTCTGACGACTTTGTTCGGCAGTACTGTTTCTCCAGCCCTGATTGTCGGTATATCCATAGATGGATACGTCCATGTCTCTGTTCTGGTTGAGTACGTTGTTGGCGAACTTGCTCAATGCAGACTTGGCAGCAGCACTTAGAGTCGCATTACCGGTAGTGAAAAGAATACCCGAATCGAATGTTACCTTTACTGCCTGCAATCCGTTGTTGTCAGTTATCTGCTCTACTTGTGCGCCTTCAATCTGTTTTGCTTCTGCTGCCGCTTTATCCATCTTCTTTCCGATAAGGGCACCTGTTCCTGCACCTACGGCAGTACCAATAGCCGCACCGATGGCAGCACCCTTGCCTTTACCGATAACACCGCCGAGGATAGCACCTAATGCAGCACCCGAACCACCGCCGATTGCGGCACCTTTGCCCGTATTGTTCATGCTTGCGCAGCCACTGAATATAATGGTTATACTCATGAAGAGAACCATCCATTTCATTTTGTTCATAATGCAATGTTTTTTTAATAGGTTTATAAAATAATACTTTAATAAATTAACAACGCAAAGATACATATTATTTGCCAAGGTCATACTTTTTAGGTTAAAATAACTCCGGATGATCTTTGTATATGTTAAATAACAAACGACATGGCTACCTTGTTGACACGGAAGGCAGATTTAAGCATTTTTTCCTGATCATGGTAAACCATCCCAAGAGAATCATTCCTTTAGCAATCGTTGTGACGCATACTGCCCACCAGATGCCTTCTACTCCCATGCCCATCCGTACAAACAGGATGGCAAGCGGAATACGCATATAATTGCATACGATGCTGACAATGGCAGGAGGTACGGTACGTCCGATGCCATAGAACACTCCCTGCATCGTGATTTCGAGCATCATGAATAGCTGCGAATATCCGTCGATACGCAGAAATACACCGCCGGCTTCATAAGCCGCCTGTTCGGGGACAAAAATTGAAAAGACTTCGTTTCCGTAAAAAATGAACAGCAGTGTGCAGAAAGTACCGAAGATTCCTGTCATCCACAAGGTAGTATGCCATGCTTTCAGCACGCGCTCTATTCGTCCGGCAGCGAAATTCTGTGCAATAAAGGCGCTAAGTGCGGTGGAGAAGCCTTGGGAGGTATTCCAGGTGATAGCTTCTATTTGTCCTCCGGTGGTGAAGGTCATCAGTCCGATGTGTCCGCCCTGTTCGGAGGCGGTGCGGCAGAGGAACATGTTGACAAACGCAAATAACGTGTTCAGGGTAGCTACGGGCAGACCTAATTTCAGAATATGCCGTGTGTACTTCTTCTTCAGGCGGGAGAAGAATGGGAAACCGCCGAGCAGGGCGTCCTTGCGGAAACGTAGTTGGTAGATGAAGATAGCGAAAACAGTAGCTTGCGAAAGCCATGTGGCATAGGCGGCACCGTTTGTACCCAGGCCGAATCCGAAGATAAACAGGGGATCGAGAATGATGTTCATAATCAGTCCTGTACCGCTGATATAAAACGGGATTTTGCTTCGTCCTGCTGCATTATAGATACCGGTAAAGGCGGCAGACAGGAATATGAACGGTAATGCGGTGGAGATAATCCGCAGGTATTCGATAGCATTGACCGTGATGTGCTCTTTGAGCTCGTAAATCCGGATAATGGGACTTGCGAATGTGAAAAGCAATCCGCCCCAGCAGAGCGAAATGATCAGTGCAATCGTGATATTGTGTGAAGCGAACTGACGGGCATCTTCTTGGTTTTGTGCACCGATGGATTGTCCTACGCTGACTTCGGACCCTACCTTATTTAATAAGGAGATAGAACCGGACATCCACGTCAGGATTCCTACAGAACCGATGGCTGCTACGGCTTCACTTCCCAACCGTCCCACCCATGCCATATCCGTAAGGCTGTATGCCATCTGTATAAACGATGTTGCCATGATGGGCATCGCCAGATTGAACAGTTGGCGGTTGATAGGACCATGTGTCAGATTCTTTATCCCTTGCATATTACTTTTTCTATTTAAAAGGAGGCGCAAAGATACATAAAATTACTATCTTCGCACATCAAAATATTCATTAATCAAAGTATACAGATACTATGAAACAAAAAATCTCTTCTTTTTGGGTATTGCTCGTCCTGTTGTTAGCAGGTCTGCAAGCCTCGGCACAAAGTGCGCCAAAACCATTTGATATTGAACAACCTTCTCTTCGTGTTTTTCTTCCGGCACCGGAATTGGCAACTGGGCGTGCGGTGGTAGCTTGCCCGGGTGGGGGATACTCCGGCTTGGCGGTCAATCATGAAGGGTATGACTGGGCACCATATTTCAACAAACAAGGAATTGCATTGATCGTTCTTAAATACCGGATGCCGAAAGGGGACCGCACTCTCCCGATCTCTGATGCCGAAGTCGCCATGAAAATGGTACGCGACAGTGCTGACGTATGGAATCTGAATCCGAATGATATTGGTATCATGGGATCTTCCGCCGGAGGTCATCTGGCTTCGACAATCGCTACACATGCGCCTAAAGAGCTTCGTCCTAATTTCCAGATTCTCTTCTATCCGGTGATTACGATGGATAAATCTTTTACCCACATGGGCTCTCATGACAATCTGTTGGGCAAAGATGCTTCTGAAGAACTGGAAAAAGAATTCTCTAACGAGAAGCAGGTGACAAAGGAAACTCCCCGTGCGTTCATTGTTTATAGTGATGATGATAAAGTCGTTCCTCCTGCCAATGGAGTCAACTATTATCTGGCTCTGAATAAGAAAGGCGTTCCCTCCGTTCTCCACATTTATCCCACAGGCGGACATGGTTGGGGAATCCGTGAAGACTTCCTCTACAAGAGTGAAATGCAGAACGAACTGACCTCTTGGTTGCGTAGCTTCAAAGCTCCCCGCAAAGATGCCGTACGTGTAGCTTGCATCGGCAACAGCATTACGTTCGGAGCAGGAATAAAGAATCGCAGCCGCGATAGTTATCCTTCCGTATTGTCTCGTATGCTGGGCGATGGTTACTGGGTGAAAAACTTCGGAGTAAGTGCCCGCACTATGTTGAACAAAGGAGATCATCCGTATATGAATGAACTTGCCTACAAGAATGCATTAGCTTTCAATCCTAATATCGTTGTTATCAAACTCGGGACAAACGACAGTAAATCATTCAACTGGAAATACAAAGCCGACTTTATGAAAGATGCGCAGACAATGATTGATGCCTTCAAAGCCCTTCCGGCACAACCGAAGATTTATCTCTGCTATCCTTCCAAAGCCTATCTGACAGGTGACGGTATCAACGATGATATTATCTCCAAAGAGATCATCCCGATGATAAGGAAACTTGCCAGGAAAAACAACCTGTCTGTCATAGACCTCCATACTGCTATGGACGGAATGCCCGAACTTTTTCCGGACCGCATTCATCCGAATGAAAAGGGAGCCAAAGTAATGGCAGAAACTGTCCGTCGATCTATCATCTCTTTAAAATAAAAAAGATGTTATTGACTATTGAGCTTTTGACCGGATAATTGTATTAATAATATAGCCTTGATATAGGAAAGGAGAATATAATGGTCAGAACAATTGTTGTTTTCGTTTTTGTAACTTCTGTATGTGTTACTGCTGCCTTTTCCCAAACTGTAGAAAAGGAGAATAAAGTAGACGTGCAAAAGAAAAATAGTTCTACGGAAGTAAGCGGACGTTTATTGCTTGAAACAAAAGACATAGAACCGAAGTTGCCGGATATGGAGGTCAAAAAGAAAGCAGCAGATGATAAGTCCACGCAGTCATACGGCTTGACACCCTCAAACCCTGCATCGGGCTTATCTCCTTATTTTTATGATTTTCCTGCATTGCTGGAAAGTAATCCGACATTGACGGATTTTTATAACTTCCGGTGGTATCCGATGAATGGGCGACTTTCTTTTATTGGGAGTGCGGAACAGAAAACTTATTTGGGATTAGGACAATATATGGCAGTCAATGCCGGAGTGCGCTGGGTACCTTCCCAAAGATTTTTCGTTGAGGCAGGAGGTGCCTATAGCCGGCAATACTACTTGGTTTTGCCTATAGCGAGGCAAGATATAGCAGGAATGTATACGAGGATGCAATATACTTTGGCCAGAAATGTCCGTCTAAATGTCTGGGGACAGTACTTTATCTGGGGCAATACGCCTCCTCCGGCTTATAATCCGATATTTCCACATACGGGGATGGGAGCCTCCATATCGGTCGATGTGAAAAAGAATACGGAAGTAAGTGTCGGTGCTGAATATCAGTATGACAAGAATTCAAAGGAATGGAAGATGGAAACGTCAGGCCGCATATCCATTGGCTTTTAACACGGCTGGCTTTTGTCACAGCGTAATTATGTCGTTTCAGCAATTGTAGGCATGTCTCCTGTTTTTTATAGCAAAGGCATTTCAACTCTTGTGACATGTTCTTCTTCGGGCACATCCGGATTACTGTAATAATATTCTATTGATGTTCCGGAAGCCTTATATCCATTTGTCTTTATCCATTCGGCCATCTCGTTATACAGTTGTGCCAATTCATTGTAGTTTCCTCTGTGCAAGCATGAGACTATTCTTCTGGCGGGGATGATGACAGACTTTATGTTTCCGGTCCCTTGTAGAGTTCTCGACGATTTCAATCCGATAATCATTCTTACATGTTCTTCGGTCAGGCTTTCAAAGTCGGGGTACCCGACAAAGGGAATATTGGTGGTCACTTCCCCTTGCTCCTTGAATAAAGTGTCGATTCTTACAAAGTTCTCTCCGATAGCTTGTGGCATTCCTTTCATGTCGGTTTGCACTTCGATAGCCAGAGCAGGCTGCTCCGGTTGCTGTAAAAGCATGATTTCTGATATCTTTGCCATAGATTCTGTTTTTAATGATGATTACTTCCGTATGACCGGTATATATATGTCTGTTAGCAACTCCGATGTTTCTGTAGTAGACGGACGATTCATATATACCTCAAAGCTGGATGTACTTTGAGGATGGTATTTACTTTTCGGGAACCATTCCTCATAAATCATCCTGTACGCTTTGTATAAAGAAGAATAGCTTCCCTTATGCCTGAATATGGCATACCGTCCACCGGGTATCTGCATGATCCCCGGCATCGTTTTCACTTTTGAATCATCGCGAATGGTAATACCCAGATAGAATCTGCACTTATCTGTAGGTGTGATTGACGGATCGTCCATACTAAGGCTGATAAACTTGTCATACCGCTGATCGGCTTCATACTGTCTGGCGTAATGCCGTAGTTTATTCCATAGCAATTGGTATTTTATTTTGTTTTTATACGCTTCTCCTACTTCAATGCAGAATATCTTCATCGGGCTGATCACTTTTATTTCCGGCTCGATATCCGTTGCCGGATTTTTACTGTTCGGTTTATGCTTTTCTCTGTATTGGGAAGTTGATATACCAAAATGTTTCTTAAAAGCTTTAGCAATGCTGGATTTAGTCTGATAACTTGTCTGCTCTATTATTTGTTTCAGTGTATAGTCTGTTGAGATCAGCAAATGTGCAACATGTTCAATGCGCAAACGCTGTATATAGCTGCCGATATTTTCTCCGGTAGCGGCAAGGAACACTCTTCTGAAATGGTATTTGGACAGCCCGCTCATTGAACTCAGTGTATCAGTATCCAATATCTCCGTCAGATGACAGTTGATGTACACTATTATGTTCTGAATCATCTTGTGATGCAGATAGCTTGTTTCCACCTTTTGCCGCCATCTGTTCAGTGTAGGAAGCCGTTTATTCAGTATATTCCTCAGTTCTTCCGGAGAATAGTCCGTATCTGCATATTCATTATATTTATCTGTATATTTTATCCAGATATCGATCATTTCCCACATGGATATGTCGACAATGTATTTTCCCTCCTTCAGGCAATAATAGCAAAACTCATCACTTCTCGAACCGTCAGAGTTAGTACCTAGATATTCTTCCACATCAAAGCGAAGCGGCATTCCGCAACTTTGGCAATATCTTTTATTTATTTCGGATTCAACCATTTGTCTATTCTTGCTTTGCTTGCAAAAATAAGCTATTTTTCCGGTAAGCAGTTGTCCGGAATAGGCATCTTTTTATTAACAAATGTTCATTTCTGCTATTTCCTAAAGTTGTATCTTTCCTTTGTATGGAAGTATCAGTCAGTTCCCTTCTGTCATCGGTCTGCTGCTAACCGGTTTTATTGCCGATAGGCTGGGGGTGGAGAATATTTTCATCATCGGAGGAGTAGCGATCAGCATTAATATCTCTTATCCGTATATACGAATAAAAGAAGAAAAGTCTCCAATAACCATTGATTATCAGAGACTTTTCTTCTTTTTTAGTGATCCGCCTGGGGCTCGAACCCAGGACCCCAACATTAAAAGTGTTGTGCTCTACCTGCTGAGCTAGCGAATCAATCCTTTGTGCTTTCTTTCGAATTGCGGGTGCAAAGGTAGAACATTTTTTTAGAACTCCAAAGCATTTCAAACATTTTTCTTATCTTTGTGCCATTATCAACAATATACAATCATTAATATATGGCTGACGATAAAAAAATCATCTTCTCAATGGTGGGAGTGAGCAAAGCTTTCCAACCAAATAAAAATGTACTGAAAGACATTTACCTGTCGTTCTTCTATGGAGCGAAGATTGGTATTATTGGTCTGAATGGTTCCGGTAAATCTACCTTATTGAAGATTATCGCAGGTTTGGAGAAATCCTATCAGGGGGAAGTAGTCTTCTCTCCGGGATATTCTGTGGGCTATCTGGCACAGGAACCTTATCTGGACAACACAAAGACCGTAAAAGAAGTAGTAATGGAAGGTGTGCAACCAATTGTTGACGCACTGGCAGAATACGAAGAAATCAATCAGAAATTCGGTTTGCCTGAATATTATGAAGATCAGGACAAGATGGATATTCTTTTCGCCCGTCAGGGAGAGCTGCAGGATATTATCGATGCAACCGATGCGTGGAATCTGGACAGCAAACTGGAACGTGCTATGGATGCACTCCGTTGTCCGCCCGAAGATCAGCCGGTGGAAAATCTTTCCGGAGGTGAACGCCGTCGTGTTGCCCTTTGCCGTTTGCTATTGCAGAAACCGGACATACTGTTGCTTGATGAGCCTACCAACCATTTGGATGCTGAATCTATCGACTGGCTGGAACAGCATCTCCAGCAATACGAAGGTACAGTAATCGCTGTAACCCACGACCGTTACTTCCTGGATCACGTTGCCGGATGGATTCTCGAACTTGACCGTGGTGAAGGTATTCCATGGAAAGGAAACTATTCGTCGTGGCTGGAACAGAAGACCAAGCGGATGGAGATGGAAGAAAAGACTGCCAGCAAGCGCCGCAAAACACTGGAACGTGAGTTGGAATGGGTGCGCATGGCTCCGAAAGCTCGTCAGGCTAAAGGAAAAGCCCGTCTTAATTCATACGACAAGTTGCTGAACGAAGACTTGAAGGAAAAAGAAGAGAAACTGGAAATCTTTATTCCGAACGGTCCCCGTCTGGGTAATAAGGTGATCGAGGCCAAACACGTAGCGAAGGCATACGGTGACAAACTGCTGTTTGACGATCTGAACTTTATGCTTCCTCCTAATGGTATTGTTGGCGTTATCGGTCCTAACGGTGCGGGAAAAACAACCCTTTTCCGTCTGATTATGGGATTGGAAACGGTGGATAAAGGCGAGTTTGAAGTAGGAGAGACCGTAAAGGTATCCTATGTAGACCAGCAACATAAAGACATTGACCCGAACAAGAGCGTCTATCAGGTAATCTCCGGTGGTAACGATTTGATCCGTATGGGCGGACGTGATATCAATGCACGTGCGTACCTGTCCCGTTTCAACTTTGCCGGTGCCGATCAGGAAAAACTTTGTGGTGTTCTTTCCGGTGGTGAAAGAAACCGCCTGCACTTGGCAATCGCTCTGAAAGAAGAAGGTAACGTGTTATTGCTCGATGAGCCGACCAATGATATTGACGTGAACACCCTTCGTGCTTTGGAGGAAGGTTTGGAAGACTTTGCCGGTTGTGCGGTAGTCATCTCTCACGACCGTTGGTTCCTCGACCGTATCTGTACGCATATTTTAGCTTTCGAAGGAGATTCAAATGTATTCTACTTTGAGGGTTCTTATTCAGAGTATGAAGAGAATAAACTGAAACGTCTGGGCAATGAAGAGCCGAAGCGTGTTCGTTACAGAAACTTAATGACTGACTAGTATTTGCTGACAGATTACAAGTTAAATCTCGCTTAATATACGAAAATGAAAGGCTCTGCAAGCATTGCAGGGCCTTTATTGTTTTCGAAAGCAATAAAATGTTTATCTCTCTTAAAAGAATGTAGCATAATTGTCATCTAAGTCTAAATAATATTAATTATCTTTGTGCACAGTTTCAATGAAACAAACAATTAGTATTAACTAATAAATTACATTATGTTGAAGAGAATGCGGTCTTTTTTAGTGGTCGTAATGTTACTGATTACTGCTACGATGAGTGCGCAGGTTACCACAGCAAGTATGAGTGGTAAAGTAACAGCACAAGATGAACCTATTATTGGAGCAACGATCGTTGCTATTCACGAGCCCTCCGGTACCCGCTATGGTACAGTGACCAATGTCAGTGGGCAATTCAATCTGCAAGGTATGCGTACGGGTGGCCCTTACAAAGTCGAAATCACCTATGTTGGCTATCAGTCAGCCATTTACAAGGGCATCCAGTTGTCATTAGGAGAAAACTACGTATTGAATGTTTCTTTGAAAGAAAGTTCAGAGTTGTTGGATGAAGTAGTAGTAACAGCACCAAAAACTATTGAAAAAATAGGTACCGTTACTAATGTAAGTGAACGTCAGATGAACACTTTACCTACTATTAACAGAAGTATAACAGATTTCACAAAGCTCTCTCCTTATGCAGGTGGAAGCAGTTCTTTTGCGGGGCGTGATGGACGTTATAACAATATAACGATTGATGGTGCTTCGTTTAATAATAGTTTTGGACTAAGTTCTAATAATTTGCCTGGAGGAGATTCTCAACCCATATCTTTAGATGCAATCGATGAGATTACTGTAAATGTCTCTCCTTACGATGTTAAATATTCCAACTTCACAGGTGCTTCTATTAATGCTGTAACAAAAAGTGGAACAAACTCATTTTCGGGTACTGCATATACTTATCATAAACCAAGAGGATTTGCAGGGAGTTCTATTGACGGTGAGGATATTCTTAAAGCAAAAGAATACAACTCTCATTCATATGGTGTAACTTTTGGAGGTCCAATCATTAAGAATAAGCTTTTCTTCTTCTTGAATGCTGAAATTGAAAATAAGGAAACTCCGGGGGTAACTTGGCTTCCTAATCAAGATCAAAATGGAACAGGGGATAGCGGAAAACGTATCTCACGTACTTGGGTGGGTGATATGCGTACTATCAGTGACTTTGTTAAAACTAAATATGATTATGACCCCGGACAGTATGAGAACTTCAATAATTTCCAAAGTGATAATTGGAAGTTAATGGCCCGTATTGATTGGAATATACATCAGAACCATAAGTTGACAGTGCGTTTTAATTCTGTTTCCTCAGAAGATGACAGAGAAGTAAGCGCTAAGTCCACTATTATAACTAGTACTAATTCTAATCGTTATGGTTTGGATGCCTTTTCTTTTGGTAATTCAAACTATAAGATGAAAAACGTAGTAACATCGATAACAGGCGAGTTAAATAGTCGTTTCTCGAATAATGTTCAGAATAAACTGTTAGCCACATATACTCATATTAGTGATACACGCGAGCAGAAAGGCTCTGATTTTCCTTTTGTCGATATATATAAGGACGGAAAGCAATATATAACTTTAGGTACAGAAGTGTTTACTCCTAATAATCAGGTTATCAATAATGTATTTAGTCTTGTTGATAATGTGAGTATATCATTAGGAAAACATGAATTGCTTGCTGGCGTTTCTTTTGAACGCCAATATTTTAAAAATTCTTATTTGAGAGGCCCTTACGGATATTATCGTTATGATTCAATGGATGATTTTATGCAGGGAAAAGTACCTACCATTTATGGTATTACATATGGGTATAATGGTAATGATGCTCCAGGTTCTGAGTTGACATTCGGAATGGCTGGTGTGTATGCCCAAGACGTATGGTCTCTTACTCCTAATTTTCGTTTGACATATGGCTTACGTCTGGATATGCCAATATATATGAATTCATTGGATTCTAACAAGTCAATAGAGGAATTAGCTTTTGTAAATAATACTCATGTCGATATTTCTAAGTGGCCGAAGACACAAGTCTTGTTTTCGCCAAGAGTCGGTTTTAATTGGGATGTAAAAGGTGATCGCTCCGTAATTGTATCAGGAGGTACAGGAATCTTTACTGGATTGTTACCTTTTGTATGGTTCACTAATCAACCAAGTAATTCGGGCTTATACCAAAATATGGTAGAGTATAATACACAAAAAAATCCGGGCTCTTTACCTGCTGACTTTGGTTTTAATCCTAATTATAGAGAAACTCTGCAGAAATATCCCAGTTTATTTCCTTCTACACCTTCAGAGCAAGCACCTGATGTTATAGCATATGTAGATCCTAAGTTTAAGATGCCGCAAGTTTGGCGTAGTAATTTGAATGTGGATATTCAACTGCCGTATGATTTTATGTTATCTGTTGGAGCAATGTATACAAGAGATATTTATAATGTTGCGCAGATCAATATGAATGAGGCTGAGCCTACGGGTGTGTATAATGAACAACCGGATCGTATTTATTGGGCTTCAAAAAAATACGAGTATAATGATTATACTAATGGTAAGAATGTAGTAGTAAAACTTTCTAATGGAGAAGATAAAGGATATCAATATTCTTTTAATGCTATTTTGACAAAGAAATACGATTTTGGTTTTACAGGGTCTATCGGCTATACTTATACAATGGCTAAAGATCTGACTGCAAATCCTGGGTCAGCACCTAATTCAGCATGGCAAAATAATGTGGCAGTAAATTCATTGAATGATCCTGGAGTATCTTATTCTTTATTTTCTACGCCCCATCGTATTATTGCTAATGCTTCTTATGAAATCAATTATGCTAAATGCTTAAAGACAACGTTCTCGTTATTTTATTCAGGATATCATACTGGACGTTATTCCTATACATATTATAATGATATGAATGGTGATGGCAATTATTCGGATTTAATATACGTGCCTAACTCTCAGGATGAAATGACCTTTGTTGATATTACAGATAAAAGTGGTGCTATTACTTATTCTGCTGTAGATCAAGCTAAAGATTTTTGGGATTTTGTGAACAATGATTCTTATCTTAAAGATCGTAAGGGAAAATATGTGGAACGTAATGGATCTTTAACACCTTGGATTAATCGCTTTGATTTTAAAATTGCTCAGGATTTTTATGCAACTTTAGGTGGGCGTAAATATGGAATACAGGTTAGCCTTGATATGCTGAATGTAGGAAATATGATTAATTCAAAATGGGGAGCATATCAATCTTGTGGTCTCAAGAGTTATGACAATGTACAGTTATTAAAAACTGCCAGCAAAGTTGGTGAACCCTTGACTTACCAGATAAATGCTAATTCACGTGAAGCTTTTAAAGAAAGATCATCATGGCAATATACCAATACCATTGGTAGTGCATGGTCTATGCAATTAGGAGTAAAAGTTACTTTCTAATACAAGTTTTAAAGTTAAAAAGAAGGATTTTATTTTAATGGGAGCCGGTTAATTCATAATGAGTTAACCGGCTTTTTTGTTGCCTTACTATATAGTGATATGCAGCGTAAAGCTTATAACCTCATCCTCATCACCACCGGATTATGATCACTATACTCCAAATCCGGAGAGAAGTAATCCACCCCTTGAAACTCAGACGAATGGAGGATATAGTCGATTCTCAGCAGATGCTTGAAATATCGGAAGGTGTACATATACCCATGTCCGCAGGTCTGAAAACCATCATTCATCTTTTCTCCTTTTACCGTTTGATATACATATGAAGAAGGGAGAGAGTTGAAGTCACCACATACCAGGGTGGGATAGGGAGAATCGGAAATCAGTTGATTGATTTGTTTAGCTTGTACAGCACGTTTTTTGAAGTTCTCGTGCAGACCACCGGCAAGGGTGAGAGCGGCACGTTCCGCACGGTCGGTATCGTCCGCACGAAGTTCTTTTTCCAGTTTGCGCTTGTTGCGGCTGACTTCTGTAGTCTGCAGATGATTGTTGAACAGACGGATTGTTTGGCCGTTGATGTCGATATCACACCACAGGCTGCAATTGTTGGAATTTGGGTAGGTGACGAGCTGTTTCTCCTTGATAGGATAACGGCTGAACACAGCCAGTTGCAAAAGACTCTCCCCGGCAGGAGAAGAAGGTACATAGTAATACGGCCATTCGGAAAGAACGGTGCGAAGACTGTCAATACCAAATTCATGATTGATCCCAAACTCTTGAAAACAGAAGATATCTACACCGAGCTCCTTCATGTAAGCAGCGATTCCCTTGCATGAGAAACCTGTGTGTTCGTGATTAAAGCTGTTAACGTTATAGGTGGCAATAGTCAGTGCTGATTCGGTGCCTCTTTCGTTTTTCTTCAGAGACAAAGATTCAGTATTCGGTTGGGAAGCTGAGTCAAAAAGCGGAGACTGGAGAACACGAGTCGGGTATCCCCAGTTTCCCAATATGGCGATGAAAGGAATGAAAACCCAGCATCGCCAGCGGACCGTCCAATAGATCGCAGAGACGACATTAGCCAGCAAAAGTACCGGCAAAATCAATCCGATAAAAGGCATTAGCGTAAAGCTGTCCGGTGAAGCATCTCCGGCAAAGGCTCCGGCTAATGTGAAACCAGCCAAAATACTTGTCAGCAAGATAGACAGATAGTAGAGTAATCTATAGAAGGCTTTCATTTTACGGTAACCATTTATTAATCATATCCTTGAGCTTCGCTTGCGAGATCGGTTTGGCAATGAAGTCATTGCAGCCGACGTCCATAGCAGCTATCTGATCCTGCTGGTAGGCATAAGCACTTTGTGCGATGATGGGCACAGTGGTAGAGAGCTCACGAATAATCTTTGTGGCCTCCAGACCATCGAGATTGGGCATTTTGATGTCCATCAGGATAAGGTCCGGCTTCGCTTCGTCGTATGACATGACGGCTTCCATACCATCCCGGGCACGTATCAGCCTGTACTTCCTTCCAAGAATGGCCTTCAGCAAATCAAAGTTGCTGTCCTCATCTTCTGCTATCAGAATCGTTTGCTGGCTGGGAGAGGCATCAGCGGAACTACCTTCGGAACAGCCTTCCTCTGTATTTCCGGACACGCTGCCGGAAGCATCCTGGACAGACGTTTCAGCGAACGTTCCCATGGCTGCCGTATCACTCGGATTTCCGTTTGCATTCGTCGCATTCCCTTCCTGTTCTTCCCTATCTCCGGATGCTTGATCCGATTCGTAAGGCAGCGTGAAAGTGAAAGTCGTCCCTTTGCCTACCACCGAAGAAACAGAGATTTCGCCACCCAACCGTTCAACGATTGTTTTACAGATAGACAGTCCCAGTCCTGTGCCCTGCGCGTAGTTGTTCAGTTTGGCAAAACGTTCGAACACACGTTCTATTTTCTCCGGTTCGATGCCCGTACCGGTGTCAGTCACGTGGAAAACAACCTGCTTGTTCACCAGCTTGTATCCGTAGCTGATGCTGCCCGCCTTTGTGAATTTGAACGCGTTGCCTATCAGGTTCGAGAACACCTGGAACACCCGGTTCTTGTCAGTCTCTATCACCAGACCATTTTCGGATGGCTCGTAGATTAGCTTCACCCCTTGTGGAGTACGGAAGACGTGGGCATCGTACACTTCCTTACACAGGCTGTGGATATTTACCGGTGCGCTGGTGAACTCAATAATGCCCGATTCGATTTTCGAAAGATCGAGAATCTCGTTGATCAGTTGCAGCAAACGTTCGTTGTTGGCCTCGACAATCTCGTAGAATGTATGCCGTTCTTCCGTATTTTCACTTTCGGCGATCAGATGCGAGAAGCCGACGATGGCATTCAGCGGAGTACGTATCTCATGACTCATATTGGCGAGGAAAGCAGATTTCAGTTTGTCGGACATTTCGGCTTTCTCCTTGGATGTCTGAAGTTCCCGTTTGATCTTTTCCAGTTCCGTGATGTCCCATTCGATGCTGACAATGATAGGAGAGGATAGTTCGTCCCCGTCCACCCGTATCTTCCGCTTGTCCAGAATGAGCTGGTTTCCGTTTTTGTCTTTTCCCTCCATCGTCCAGTGGAGTCCTTGTCCGGTAGTGGCAACCAGTACATCTTCCTCCCTTTTCTTTTCTGCCACTTCGGGCGGATAGTAGTCGAAGTCATTCTTGCCGATAGCTTCACCGACGCACAGGTCCCGGTTGTACGATTCCCGGTTGCGGTAGATATATCTGAAATCATTGTTGACCTCCTTGACGACAATTCCGGCGGGAAGATTGTCGATGGTGGTATCCATGATCAGGTTGAGCCGTTTGATTTGCGCTTCATAGTGCAGCCGTTCGGAGATGTCGTGTGAGAACGACCAGTAACTTTCCTCTCCGGAGTCGTTGGTGACATTGTACATGATCCCTTCGTAAGCCAGTATGTTTTTGCTTATCCTCGAGGGGTGATGGGCGATGAAACTTCTGCTTCCTCCGTGAAGAATATCTTTGCAGCGTTCCTGCCAGTCATTCTCCGTTTTCATGTCCCCGGCTATTTCGTAGATTTTCAGTTTGCCGATCTCCTCACTTTCTGGAATGCCATGATTCTGGAGGAACTGGCGGTTGGCGAAGATCAGCGTGCCATCCTCTTTGGCGGCGAAGATACTCTCCTTTGCGTTGTTGATGGCATGTGTCAGCGTGTTGATATCGTTTCTGTGACGCTGTATGTAGGTGATGTTCTGGATGTACCCTTCGATGTTGCAGCTACCGTTCGGCAGCTCTTCGCGCAGATAGGCCTGCAGACGCATGTAGTAGATCTCTCCGGCAACGCGGACGCGGTAGCTGATGCTCTCCTCGTTGGGACCTTCCTCGTTTTTGCGGCACCAGTTGGTGAAGTTCAGGCGGTCTTCTTCGACAATAAGCTGCTGGTAGTTGTCAAGAGAGATACTTCGGGAGGACTCTTCGCACAACACTCCGGTGTAGCCCATATAATAGAATACATTGTCGTATGTGTTGTACATCCACTGTCCGATCTGGGCCACTTTCTGTATCTCCCGTAAGTTCCTGTTGACCTGCTCCAGCTGGCGTTTCACGTTGCTTCGCTGGGTGATGTCCCGATATTGGCAGAGCACGTTGTCATCGTAAGGATACATGATACACTTGAAGTAATAGGTATCATCTTTCAGTTCCAGCTTGTAGTTTTTGCTGATGCTGCGCTGTTCCCGGAGTACGGTTTCGAAGGTGCTGTAGACCTTCTCCCGGGTATGTTCGGGCATTAATTCGAATATATTTTTTCCTAAGAGCCTCTCTTCTTGCAAAAACCATAAATTGCTATGAATATCAATATCAATGCAAATGCCATTTCTATCGACTAATAGCATGGTGTCGGCAGTCAGTTTCAGTATCCTCTGCGCATTATCCGCCTCATGTAATGTTCTGTTCATGCTTGTCCGATTAGATTTATAAGATTCTGTTTCATGCAAAGATAATAAAAGATTTGTTTCTCTGTTCTTATTTTTCCGCGCGTTTTGCTTTTTCCCACGCTCCGCTTCCTTTTTTTCTTTTCAGGTAGCCGATTCCTTTGAGCACATTCACGTTCATGAATAAGAAATAATAGGGAATAAACAGTACTTTATTCTTTATTTGTCTGGTAGAGAGGTAATATCCCCAGTATCCCATTCCGTAGAAAAGAATCTGTAACCCCAGCAGGGTGCCATAAAACAGGGGAGATCCGCCCAGCAGTAAAACGACTATATTCAGCGGCAACAGCACAAACAGCAGGAATGGAGTGACAGACCAGCGCAATACCCGGTGCGACGTGTACTGAAAACTAAGGATTCCGTAACGGAAAGGGTTCAGCAACGGGCGCAGACGCCAGATCGACTGTAATCCTCCGGCAGCGATGCGCACTTTCCGTTTTTCCTCTTCACCCATATTTGCCGATCCGCTTTCGATGGCGTAGGCGTTGGTGCAGTAGGCGATGGTGTATCCTTTCATGGCGATGCGGAGAGAGAGGATGAAGTCGTCGAGCAGCGTATCCGGTTCCATCGGTTCGAAGAGTTCGCGGCGGACGGCAAACAGTTCTCCGGCAGCGCCTACAGCTGAGTAGAGACGGGAGTCGAGCGCTTTCAGTGTCGATTCGTATTTCCAGTAGATGCCTTCGCCTCCGGCGGCTGCTCCGTCCTTCGTCTGTACGGCTATACGTTTTTCTCCTGCCACGCAGCCCACTTTCGGGTTTTGAAAAGCCAGTACGATTTCACGG
This sequence comes from Bacteroides faecis MAJ27, assembly GCF_900106755.1. Classification (GTDB taxonomy): domain Bacteria; phylum Bacteroidota; class Bacteroidia; order Bacteroidales; family Bacteroidaceae; genus Bacteroides; species Bacteroides faecis. Next base: position 197,208 of record NZ_FNNN01000003.1, on the reverse strand, counting down.
ATTGCCTCGCTGTTGACCATCGTGTTGGCGTCCGTAAAGACGACAAGCGGGGTCCGGACGAGTGTCATTCCTCGTGTCATGGCGGCTGTCTTTCCCTGCCGTTTCGGCTGGAAGTAGACGGTTACTTTTCCGTTCCAGCGGGTTTGGAGACGGTCGTTTGTGCCGTCATCGCTTCCGTCCGTCACCCAGACGATGCGGAGTTTGTCCGCAGGGTAGTCCAGGGCGAGGCTGTTCTCCATCTTTTCGTCCACCACGTCTTCTTCGTTGAAGGCGGTGATGAAGAGGGTTACTTCCGGCAGGTCACTGTCCGGTGGCAGCACCCGTTTCACGGGTTTCACGAAAAGCTCTTTCAGCCTGACGAGCGCGTAGAGGACGATGCCGTAGCCCAGATAGGTGTAGAACACCATGAACAGGGCGAACCAGAAGAGGATTTCGAGGGTGAGAGTTTCGTTCATAGCTGTATTCTCGTTTAATAGATGTTTGTTGATTTACTTATTGAAGTCGTTTTTTCAGTGCCTCTTTTTTAGCCGATTCTTTCAGCATGTTTACAAAGTAGAGGGCGTCTGCTTTGTTGGAAGCATCGGAAGGATTGGCCTCGTATCGTTTTACGAAGTTCTCGGCGTGTTCAAACAGGTATTTCCGACAGTCGATATTGAGCATGATACCGTCTTTGTAGTCAGCATAAGATAGTCCGGTCAATGCATCATTTCCTTCGATGGAAACAATGTCATACATGCTAATTCCCGACAAATTGATAGTGGTAGAAGGATAGTAGAAGAACTTTTCTCCCGGTAAATTTATTGTTAATTTGAAAGAACTTGCGTCTATTTGTGCTATACTAATATGGCTGTTTAAACGATAATAGTTATATTCATAATATTCTTCCTGGCTTGGAAACCATAACGAATCATCCCCATCTTTACCATAATTACTATTTAACCATAATAAAAAGTCGATCCAATTGTTGTCCGTACCATGAACACCTATGCAGATTGCTTTACGTTCTTCTTTGGGTAATTTTAGCAGGTCAGTAATCTGTTGTTTAAAATATGCTGGTGAATCGTTAAACTCCCGTTCTATCAGAGATTTTTGTAAAGTTTCAGACACCTGATACGGATATAGGGTAATTGCTCCTGCTTGTGCGGTCATCGTTTGAATTTCCGGACATTGAAGAGCAGCAGTTACGTATGTCTTATTTCCATTGGGTTCAGCAAGAAATTTGCATCCCCTTCCTGTGAGTTTCTCTACAATAATGTTTTGGGCAATATCAAAATGTTCCAATATTTGTATTGGATCATTAGCATCCTTTGTCATTACATCATGGAGGGCAATGCCTGTTCCATAGTTCAACATCTCTCGTATGTTATCCCATATAAGTCCGGATTTCATATAAAAACGATAATAGTTTGCAGTAAACCCCGGCAGTACGTTTGTTTCAGCATCCATCCATTTTTCTTCAGGGGCAAGAGTGGTAGTAATAGCAAACCGAACTTCATTTCCTGCTCCGTCTGTACATCCCAAAGATTGGTTGGCGGAAATAATAGTAGGGGGAAGATCCCCTTTTTGCAAATGTTTGATGTCAAAATATAATTGGTGTTTCATATTCTGATCAGTGGGAGTTGGAGTAGGATAAGGTATTGAACTTGAGATCGGTTTACCGTTTATTGCAGCCCACGTACGGCAAAAAGCAGCCTGCATGCAGTCGTCTTGTGTTAGCATCAACATCCATGTCTTATTGTATTTTAAATGAGGGATTTCGACATTAATATCTTTGGTCTGTATTTCTTTTTTTGTGTGGATAATGATTTCTGCTGTAACGTTTGCTGTTTCTTTGTCGAAAGGATACATATAGACGGGAGTAGAATCTGTATCTTTTTCGTTATTGTCTTGTCCTGTATTTCTATTCTCATCGTATAGATTCATTTTTCTTATACAGGAAGTATAGGTGAAAAGACAAGCTGTTACTAAGATGATATTTACTATATATTTTGCCATATCCATAATGATTTTGATGAGACCTTATTTGATGAGATTAGAGTCTTTATCTTTGTATGCCGTTTTTTTGATAAAGAGTCCGGTGATTTCTTTCAGTGCTTTGATTACCCGTATCCATATATTATCAATCAGTGATCCTTCAGAATTTAGGGTTCCATTACTTGTAAGCACTCGTGCTTTGCGACTTGTAATAAATACGATTTTTCCATACGGTTTCATAGCTAATGCTAACGAACCGTCTTCTCCGCGGATAATATCTGTACGAAATCCGAACCGACGTCCTGTTTCCGTATTAAAACTGAAAGCCATACCCCGCACACAGAGTTCAGGACGCTGGATGGCTTGTAAGCGGAGGTATATATCGCGCAGGCCTTCGTAGCACCATAGTCCGAATCGGGAATGTCTTTCGTCAACCATAAAACTCCATAAACTGAATGTACATGCAACCTTCGGATTCATTAGATATTTTACATGCGTTTCAATGTAATGCGGCGGATATAAAGTATCTGCATCAATACAAATATGATATTTTCCTTTTGCATGGTCCAATCCGCATTGGCGGGCGTATCCCGGACCTTTCTTCGTTTCGTTATAATAGGTAACTCCCAATGATTTTAATACTTCTTCCGTTTTATCCGTTGAATTGTTGTTAACGGCTATTATTTCAATGGGGAAATGGCAATGATTCTCGGAGAGTGACCAGATACAACTTATCAGATGACGTTCCTCATTGTGTGCAATGAGTACAACCGATACCAGTGGAGAATCGTTTTGACGTTCTTTGAGTTGTCTTTTGACTTTGCGGATACTATCGTCAGAAATCTCATCAAAAGATTTCCCGTATACTTCCAGATAAGTTTTATACCACTTTACCATATATTGTTCTGTTATTTAGAAGAATAAGTTAATGATTCGAATAAGTTTTTCCATTGTGGCATCACATTTTCCGGCAGAAAGCGTTTTACGTTTTCCCTGGCTTTGTGTCCCATCTTGATGCGTACATTTTCATTCTCAATCAGATAGCAGATTTTGTCTGCAAGTTCCTTGATATTTTCTTTCTCCACTAGTAGACCGTCTTCATGGTCTTTTATGATATCCGAAGGACCATGCGGACAGTCAAATGAGACACAGGGTATACCACATGACATTGCTTCTGCCAGAACGAGTCCAAAACCTTCGTATCGGGAACTCATGACATAAAAGTCGCTATCCATGTATTTTTGATAGATATCGGGAGTGGGAGGATGAAATAACACGGAATTTTCCAGTGCCAGATTTTTCCGTTTCTCCAATAACATGTTTTTGTCTTCACCCTCTCCATATATATCAAGAATCCACTCAGGGTGTTTCTGATGTACTTTACTCCAGGTATCCAGTAATAAGTCATATCCTTTCTGCTCTACCAGTCTTCCTGCGGTAATAATCCGTTTTTGAGTTTTCTTGTCTGGACTGATTTCTGCAGGATACCGGTGCAGCATATTGGGGATGATTCTTGCCTGCGGTGTTATGTCGGACCAGTCTTTCGCATCGTTGTGAGTCAGTGTTACAAAAGCGGACATATGTTTGATATACTGGTGAAGTTGCTTGTCTCTTCTTTTGAATGCCCATCTCATCAATAGATTTCCGGCAGGTGGATTATTTTTTTCAATACTTGTCCTCATGCTATGCGTTTCCAGTATGGTATGCGTTTTTCTTTGAAGTAAATCCATACCAGCCATAGTTGTGAATTCGCAACTAGCTCCGATGACTATGTCGGCTTGAGTTGTATGTACGAAATTACTGAGTTTTTTAAAAAACTCTTTTTCCATTTTCCACTGCATGAACATGCGTTTGAAAAGCCCATATTGATACTGGCGATAGAATAGTATGCCCCAATCTATATGGGTCACTTTGGGTGATAAAGGGTAAACGATGGAATGTCCCCCTTGCTCCCAAGTAATAATGTATACGTGGTATCCGTAATGTTCTGCCAGATAATTCGCCTTGTCGATGAAGATTCTTTCTACGCCACCAAAAGCCGCTAGTGAGCGATATAAATAGATGATAGTCATTCTTTTCTTCTTTTATTGAGGTGCATATTCCATCAATTCTTCAAATAAACTTTTCCATTGTCGCGAGATTACTTCCATAGTAAAATCTTTGGCCCTGATTTTTGCCTGCCTACCCATTTCTATGCGGATATTCTCGTTCTCAATCAGATAGCAAATTTGCTTGGCCAATTGTTCAATGTTTCCGTTTTCTACCAAGAGCCCGTTTTTTCCATTCGTTATCATGTCCCGCGGACCGCATGGACAGGCAAAGGCAACCGGAGCAATTCCATAAGCCATTGCTTCGCCCAATACCAGAGGTAGCCCTTCGTATCGGCTTGATAAGACAAATATCGAACTCATACAGTATTTTTCGGCTATATTCGATACAGTGTGATGAAGCAGACAATTATTATTTAGTTGTAGTTCATCTATTAGTTTGGTGAACTTCTCTTTCAGGTCGCCTTCTCCATAAATATGTAGTTTCCAGTCCGGATGTCTTTGGGCGACAATGCTCCAGGCGGGGATTAGCATATCAAATCCTTTTTGGGGCGCATATCGCCCTACAGCAATAGCATTATGTGACAGAATATCTGTTTGTTTTCCTTCTACAGGAGTAGAAATAGGATTAGGGATGATGCTGATATTAGTCAGTTCCGGCCAGTCTTTAGCCCCTTCACTTGTAAGTATAATCACTCTGGACAGTTTAGACAGGTTTTTGACAAATCTGTTTGCCCATCTTTTCTTTATCATGTTGACAATCGCGCTTTTACGTTTCAGTGCTTCTGCGCCATAGGCGTAGCGGCTGACGTGAAACTCTCCGATTTTCAGGCTACCGTCTTTCAATTTAGTGATAAAGTTCAGTTCCCGGCGCATGGTTGAGATAGTAATGTCCGGTTTCAGTTCGTTCAATAGATTCGATAGTCGTTGTTTAAACCGATAGTAGCGGAACGGATACTTCAGCATTTTACTTACTGTGGATTGAGAGTAGGGCAGGTCGAAAGATACTCCTAAGTCGATATGCTTTACTTTGGGGGATAATGGAAAGTGTGGTGCTTTACCCATTTGTTCGGATGTAATGATGGTGATGTCGTATCCTTCAAAATGTTCTGCAAAATAATTGGCTTTGAATGTAACTATCCGTTCTATTCCGCCAGGTGCCTGTAGTGAGGGCAGGTAATAGGCTATCTTCATGATTTAATAGATTTTAGCAATGATTTGTTTCCGATAAAATTCTCCGGCGTCGGACACTTGTTTTCCGTTGGCGGCTTCGTTTACATATTTTCGTTCCAGCTTTACTTTCCGTTTGGCTCCCATTCGCCACCATTCATATTCTACGTCCACGTGCCCTGCGTCAATTGCCTGATAACCGGACTTGAATAAATCGTAAGCCAGTACAGTAGCCGTAGGTCCTAAAGCAATCAGGAAGAGAGCGGTTTTCTCGAGTTTTTGCGCTTCATTCAGTATTTCTTCGTAGCGGTCAAATGCGTCACGGGGCGGACAAAGAATACGTCTGATGCTTTTTACATTGTCAAAGAGGTCGTTGCCTACCCCCAAACGGCTTTTTTCGCCTTCAATGAATACGACATCCCTGTCTTTCCAGATAGCTTTCATCTGGTGAAACCACCGTGGGCAGTCTTCTTTGGAAGCGAAGTCCATGTAGGGACGGGTGATGAATGTATTGTAGTATAGCCTGTCGGGCAACAGCAAGCGGTCCCACCAGCTGCCATACAGAAAGAAGTGAGTTCTCCAGAATCGGCGTGCTTTGCGGTTATAGCGATAGATGTTTTCGAAAGTATCGGAGATACAAACCAAATGTCCTTCTTCATGGCTTGTCAATACTTCCTTGAGACGCTGAGCCAAGAGTACATTTCCTTTTTGGAATCCTATTTCCTTGTCCGGGTTGGTAAGCAGCATCTCACCATCGCCGAAACGGCTCACGGAACATTGGTCTTCTACGATTATCCGGATGGTCTCATCAATGGAAGCTACCTGCGGAGTTGTTTTCTGATGGCATCTGAGAGCCATGTACCAGAAATTGTACCATTCTACAGTAATGCCATAACGCAATTTATAGCGGACAGCATTGATCAGTGGCTGTATATTCATAGTGATATAGTTTCATTCAAAGGTTTCATTAATAACAATTTGCATCTGGGCTTTCCATGAAAGTGATTGCTCTATAGACATCCGTATTTGGAGCGGCGTTGTTTTCAATGATTGATAAAAGCGGATTACTTTTTCGATGTCAAGGGGCGAATCGTCCGGTGCTGCCTTAAGTATGTATGGCTGATGCTCAAAGTCATCATCCGTTTCTGAATAAACAAAAGGAATGCCTCTTGCTGCATATTCACGGTTCTTTAAGGTCTTGATTTTGTCAATACCGCTACGATGGCGAGCCAGACTGCCTATTCCCATGTCCGACTGCTCGAACACGGCATCCAGTTCTTTGCCGTATAAGGCACTATGAAAGATGATATATTTCTCTAACTGATGTTTGGCTACATCTTTTTTATAGCTGTCCACCAGTTCGGGAACCCCGAAGCCTACGATATTGAGATATACTTTATAATCATGAGTGTCCGTATGTGTACGATAGTAATTTGCCATGCCGGCTATAACTCTGTCGAAACCATGCCATGGGTGCATTGTCGCTACGGCAATCAGTTGTAGAGAATGTGCGGTATCATTCTTTGGACCTCTTAAAGGGATTTCGCTGAAATCAATTCCATTTGAGATGCGGATGGTGGGGCGATTCCAAATAATGTCATAGTCCGAAAAAGTGACGATCTTGTCAACATAGCGTGCCAGATGCTGTCGGAAACATTTGTCTATAAATAGGATTCGTTGGTATACGAATGGGAGTCCCTTATATTCTTGGTCGTATGGATATGTCGGGATTTCCATCACTATACGTGCTCCGGTCTTTTTTAGTAGTTTCATCAGCCGTATGCTGAAAGGGCTGGCATTATGGACATAGCGTACATAGATAAAGTCTATGTTTTCTTTCTGTACATAATGTACGATACTGTCAAATTCGATTCTTTTTAGGATTTTTCCTTTGATCCCGAAACCATAGTCGGCGATTATCGATTCATCTACCATACGGCGTTTATGGTTGTCCGTATCGTCTAGCCAACACGTATGCATTTCTAGTCCGCATTCTTTGAGGGCTTTTACTTGATAACGTATCTTTTTACTGATTCCGTTGAATGCTTCGAAACCATGGAATATGAGGAATAATCCTTTCATTGTTTGTTCTTTTGTACCAACTTTCTATTTCTTACAAGAGTCTTCACTTTGCCTGTGATATCATAGGTGTGTGTTACTTGCATATATGTCCCAAAGATAATAAAACTTACGAAACTTTTTGCAATAAGTGTTGCGAAAATATTCATATTTTCCATCATATAATATATAGGCGTGAGGAATGCCGTTATTAGTAGGCTGACAAGGAGTGGAGAAAGAAGTTGTCTGATAAATATCCATGCGTTTCTTTGAAAAGTTACTCGGTACATCATCCAATAGCATTGTACGAAATTGATAGTAAAAGTTATCACGATACATGTTGCTACAGCTGTCAGTGTGCCGAAATAGAATATCCCTGCCAGCATTCCGGTCACATTGAGTACGGACGAAAAGAGTCCGCAGATGAATAAGCTTCGTGTATCACCTGCTGCCTGGAAAATGGAACCTGAAGAAGAGAGTATGATCTGAATGCCGACCGAAAGTGCCAGTATCCGGAATACGGGAACCGAAGGCAGCCATTGATCACCGAAAATAATCAGTGTCACTTCTTCCGCCGTAAAGAAAAGCAGTACGCTGAGCGGCAGACCGATGAATGACAGAAAACGGACAATGCGTTCGTAGGATGTTGCCAGCTTTTCCTTGTCATTCTGGAAATCGCTGAAGATGGGGTGCATTACCGGTGTGATGACTTGCGTAATATTCTGCAGAGGGAGCATCATCAAGCGGTAGGACTTTTCATAGTATCCTAGCGCTGACAGGCTCATATATTTACCGATCAGCAGTTTATCCAGATTGCGGCTGAAGTAGTTAATCACGTTAAACAAGAATTGATAGGCCGAATAGGAGAATATCTTTCGGAGTACTTTCAGTCCTAACGTGAAACGCAGCCGTTGCGGATAGCGTTGATAGGAAATAACGAATATCAGTATGCTGGAAAGTATAGGATTGATGATCAGCGCATATAAACCGGCTCCGCAAAGCGCGGCAGTTATTGCTCCGGCGCCTCCGGCTATCTGGATGATAAAGCTTCGGACAGCAATGAACTTGAACTCTTTGTTGCGGTAGAACAAGGCTCCCGGCACGATGTTGGCAGAGGCGAAGAACAGGTTGACGGACAGGAGCTGGCACAACGTCCGTAAGATCCCGCTTCCGTAGTAACCGGCGATCAGCCAGGAAGCGGCAAAAAAGAGTATGCTGATTCCGATGCCTGTCCATACGGTGAATGAGAAGATGTCCGAGAGTTCTTCTTTAGTCAATGATTTATGTTGTACGATAGCAGGCGATATTCCCATATCCGTAAAGAGATTGAAAAATGCAATAATGACCGTAGCGATTGCCACTACTCCGAAGTCATCCGGAGAGAGTAACCGCGCAAGAATCCCTGCCACGACGAGTGATATAATGATTCCACTGTATTTGGCTAGTGCCGTGTAGAATACTCCGGAAAATAACTGATGTTTAATATTGTTTGCCATTGCCTGAATGATCCTTTTCTGGTCTACTTGTGAATGATGGATTTGAATAACAAGACTCCGATGCTTCTTATAGATATGAGTTTTTTGTATCTAAACAGACACCGCCACGCCAGCCGAAGCCGGTACGGGTAAGGGAGCACATGGGCTTGCCAAATGACAGCATTCAGCATTTGCGACAGATATAAATCAATAGTATTCCTGATTTCGTATTCAGAGGTTTGTTGCTTGAATCTGACTATCTCTTGAGCAACAGTGAGATATCCTTTTAAATTTTGGAGTGAAAAATCGCATGTCATAATTGAATTTTTACGTATGCGCCGGTGAAAGAACGATCGTTGGATACAGCTTGTTCTTCGGGCTTGCAGATAAAGTAAGGTCGTGAATAGCTGATCTTCGTGTACAATGTCCGGATAAAAGAGGAGCTGCCGTTCTTCCAGAAAAGCTGTGCGGATAACGTTCAGACAGGCGGATGGGGTGTACGTTTTGTGCTGCAATTGTATGTTGATAGCTTCGGGACCTGTATAAACCTTGTCTTCTAACTTATCGGTACGTTGGTAATTTAGTGCGGGAGCATTGCGAATATCCTCTTCAAAAAAGCTCTGGGCATCAAAGAAAACGAAATCCAGTTCTTTTTCTTCGCATTTGCTGTAGCACAACTCCATTGCATCTTTTTCCAACAGATCATCACTATCCATGAAATAGATGTATCTTCCGTGGGCATGCGTGATGCCGGCATTGCGTGCCATTGACAATCCCCGGTTGGTTTGCGAATACACCTGTATCCGACTGTCTGCCGCAGCCAGTTCTTCTGCAACTTGCAGACTGTTATCCGTGGAGCCGTCATTGATGATGATGATCTCCAATTCCCGCAGTGTCTGATTCATAATGCTTTCTACTGCCTCCCGAACATATTTTTCGGTGTTATAGACAGGTATGACGACACTGACTTTTATTTCTTTATTTTCCATAAATACTGTGTATGGCTACTCTATTGTTGTTTGTTTTTGAGATCGTTTAAAGAGAGAGATTGGGCAGGTTTCTGTAAAGCTCCGCATATTCTTTTCCTATTTTTCCGCTGTTCATGTTTTCAATGGCATATGCATAGTTGTCTTCCCCCTTCCTTCGGGCGGACAGTTGGCGGGCCGCTTCCAGTGCTCGTATGATATCAAATTTGTTGTCGGGGTGGAAGACGGGGTTGCCCGTATCCTGGAGGATTTCTCCTATATTCCCGATATTGGGACCTATGACCACTTTGTGAAAAAGGAAGGCGAGAGGTATACTGGCAGAGTTCAGAATATCTTTTCGTTGAATGAATATTACATCCGAAGCGGCCATGTAGTAAGGCAGGTCGCAGTTGTCTATAGGTTCGTCGCTGGCTCCGGCGTGCATTCTGGTTCCGGTGTGCATTCTGCGCAGGCGGTTGAGCAAGGGTATAAGCAGGTAATATCCTGTCCGGGATGTCCAGCGTTTGAAGAAGTTGCTGCCATACCTGTTGAATCTCGAAAACGGGTACAGTCGCGGAGCAAGCAGGAACTTCTTTGCTTCATCCCATTTTCGGAACGCTCCGGTCACCATCCGCCTCTCTTCACGATTCCGGAACTTTCCGAACGACGTGACGATAAACGCCTCCTGCGGCAGATTAAGATACTGGCGCGCACGTTCCATACTGATGTCCTCCTTGTACGTGTATTGATAAATAGGATGAGGAATGATGACATTCCGGCTGTCCGCATGTTTGGCTGCAAATTCGTCGCGACTGTAACGTCCCATGTGCACCACCACATCGCTTTGTTCTTCGATGATGTCATAAGCACGGCCGGTCACCTCGTCCGCATCATGCGGACGGACATTGTGGCGCGTATACACGAACCGGGCCCCACGGGACCGGAAAAAAGCGATACGCTCTTCCAGGCGGCAAATCCTGTCCGGATCGTCACAACTCCCTTCCGTCACCTCTTCGGGCCATTGGAAGTGGATGATGTCGTAAGGTGTATCCGAGTTCCAGAACTCATTTGTGGAACATCGTACGTCAATCCCCGTCGTCCTGATAGCATCGCATAAAATGGGGACAAAAAGATTGTCCGTATCTCCATTCTCTCTGAAAACGATTAATGCTTTTACCGGTGGATTGCCTATTTCATTGTCGTTCATGCTTGATTCTTTGTTTTTGGTGGGCTTTTGCCATATACAAAGGTAATAAAAGATATGATACTTTTCATCTTTTTTGCTTTTTTTCGGTGTTGTGCCTTCATTCTTTGTGTGTCCGTTTTATCTCTCTGTTTCTCTATTAGTTATCAAACGTATTCATATCTATGAGAAACAGACTCCTGTCGAAGGGGATATGCTGCTTATAGAGGTACTTCTGATAGTGGTAGCATATCGTTATGAAACTTTGTACGCTGCATTTGGTCACTTCGTTTTCGTACCGGCTCAGGGTGGAAATACTGAGATTGGTTACATCTGCCGCCTCTTCAAGGTTCAGATTACATAGATGGCGCAAATGGATGATTCGTTCTATTTGTGCATGACAGTTCTCTTCAATACGCAGCCGGTCGTTAATTTCTTCCTTGGTCGCTCTTTCGTATCCTTTCATAATTTCTTTCTTTTTACTAATTATGCCGCAAAGTTCATAGAAAAATGTCAAACATCGTTTGCAGTTCTGCAAGTAGTTTTTCAAAAAAGTATTCAGACCTTTGCAGAACGAATTCGGGACATCCTGAATCACAGTCAATTAATTATAAGATATGAAGAAAGATCAGTATTTTAATTTAGAGGTAAATTTTTTGAGTAATGACAATATTGTCAGGATGATGATGGAACTTGACGCTGCGCAATCGCTCGGAATCTATATGATGCTTCTTACGCATTTGCGTAAAGCGGACAATTATGAAGCATCCTGTTGTCCGCTTTGTATGGGGGCTTTTGCGCGGATGTATGACTTGGATGCCGATGTGTTGCAAAGGGTTCTCCGTGAGTTCGACCTTTTTGTGCTTGATGAAGAACGGCAGATGTTCCGTTCGCCTTATCTGGACAGGGTGATGGCAAAGCTCGAAGAAAGACGGATGATTAATGTGGCAAACGGCAAAAAAGGAGGTCGTCCGAAACGCATGGAAAGCACACCGGAAACACCGATGGATAAAGGCGGAAAACCGAATCAAAACCAGAAGAGTAGAGAAGAGGAGAGAAGAGTTACTACTGTTGTCAAAGACAACAACAGTAGTAACGAAGAAAAGACAGAGAAAGAGCACTCTGCCGCCGCCGCTTCTGACGGACTTCAGATTGTTACTCCACCGGAGGATAGGGGACAGTTGCCCCTGCAGCCGGTTCTTCCGTGGGAGATGCTGGTGGATCAGATGGCCGAATCGGAAAGTTACATGGAGTCGATGGCTATGCACTCCTGTATGGGCAAACTTTTCGTGGAACGGCAGGAGGAGGTGATCGCTGCCTTTAAAGAGCATATCCGACGCTTTGGCAGGGAAGATGGCTTGCTGTTTTTGAGGGATGTGAAACTGTATTTCGGCAATTACCTCTCTCCGGGCGGGCGTCCGGCTCAGGAGCTGAAGAAAAGGCTGCTCGGCAGTTGCCGGCAAGCAGCTGAGGAAGAACTGTATCGCTTTGAACAACTCATTGGCGGGCAACGGACGTATCTTGGGCATCCGATTCCGAAGGATGCGCCTCCAAGACCGGACAGGTCTGCCGTGTGGGATGAAGTGCATTGGAAGTGGGGAAATTAGCTCCGGATTTCTCCGACATCCGGCTACGTGAGCGTTGCCTTTCGGCTCGCTGCTCGTTCATGTTCGGCTCGGTGCTCATTCATGCTCGGCTCGGTGCTCATTCATGCTCGGCTCGGTGCTCGTTCATGCTCGGCTCGGTGCTCGTTCATGCTCGGCTCGCTGCTCATTGGTGTTCAGCTCGCTGCCCATTGATGCTCAGCTTTCCGCCTGCATTGGGAACTGATAGAAAAATTATTAATACAAACTTAAAATCTCCTTTTCGGAAGGGGAGAATAAAAACAAGAAATATGAGAAATTTTGCTAATTATCATGTCGATGTCCGCAGACATACCAGCGGTGTCGTTAAAACCATCTGCGAGCAATGCCTCCCGACGAGGCACAACAAGCGTGACCGTTCGCTGCGGGTCAATATCGACACAGGGCATTGCCATTGCTACCATTGCGGAGCCGACTTCTACGTCCCCGACGATGCCGAAGAGCGTGAGAAAGCCGAGCGACAGGCTGCCCGTAAACGTCGTGCGGCATCTGCCGTTCCCCAGCACTTCCGCCGTCCGGTGTTCGACGCTTCGAAGACGACGCTTTCCGAAGCTACGGAGCGTTGGCTGGTAGAGACGCGTTGTATTCCGCAGTCCGTCATCGCTGGTCTGCGCATCACGGAGCAGGAAGAGTTCATGTCGCAATCCGGAGCGAAAGAGCGGTGCGTCTGTTTCAACTATTTTGAGGACGGGAAACTCGTCAACACCAAATTCCGTAGCGGTGCCAAAAATTTCAAGATGGTGCAGGGAGCCGAACTGATTCCCTACAATATCGATTCCGTGCTGGGACAGGACACCTGTATCATCCACGAAGGCGAACTGGATGCCGCGTCCTCCCTTGCCGCCGGATTCAAAAGCGTGATCTCCGTACCTGCCGGAGCAAACGCGAACCTTTCGTGGCTCGACCGCTTCATGGAGTCGCACTTCGAGAATCTGAAAGACATCATCATAGCCGTTGACACCGACTCTGCCGGGCTCAAACTGCGTGACGAGCTGGTCAACCGTCTGGGTGCCGAACGCTGCCGTGTGGCCGTCTACGGACCGGGGTGCAAGGATGCCAATGAACATCTTGTCAAATATGGGATCGACAGCCTTCGTATCGCCATCGAGCAGGCGGAAGAAATCCCTCTTGAAGGCATCTTCACCGCCGCCGATCTGCACGAAGACCTGCGGGCATTGTTCGACAACGGCTTCGGTCCCGGTGCGGAGACGGGTTGGGAGGAGATGGATAAGATTTGTACGTACGAACGTAGGCGGCTGGTCATCGTTACGGGCATACCGGGGGCCGGAAAATCGGAATGGCTGGACGAACTGGTGTTGCGCCTCTGTATGCGCCATCAGTGGAAGATCGCGTTTTTCAGTCCGGAGAATAATCCTATCGTCTACCATCTCCGCAAGCTGGTCGAGAAACTGACCGGACGCCGTTTTCAAAACGGTTGCGGCATGACGGAAGGACTTTTGCTCCGTTCGGAAGAGTTTCTTGCCGAAAACGTCTGTCATATCGCCCTCAAAGGCAGCGCCACTCCGGAACGGGTGCTTGCCAAAGCCCGTGAGCTTGTCCTGCGTCGGGGATGCCGCATCTTCGTCTTCGACCCGGTCAACCGTTTCGAGCATACCCCCGCGCCGGGGCAATCGGAAACGCAGTATCTTTCCAATTTTCTGAATCTGTTTACGGAGTTTGCCACGCAATATAACTGTCTGGTGATTCTTGTGGCGCACCCCCGAAAGATGAACCGCAATCCGGTGACGAACCATACTCCGCGTCCGGAAATGTACGACGTAAACGGGTCTGCCGATTTCTTCAACAAGGCGGATTATGGCTTGGTAGTGGAGCGTGACAAGGAGGTCGGAGTGACACGCGTCTATGTCGAAAAAGTGAAGTTCAAACACCTCGGAGCGGGTGGTGTGGCTACTTTTGTCTACGATCCCGTCAGCGGACGTTACCTCCCCTGCGAAGAGTCCCAAGACCCGTCCGTCCCACCGGAACAACGGGTCAGAAATACTGTCAGTGACAGCTCGTGCTGGTTGCCGGAGAAGGAGCTGTTTGAAGGGGCTGACTAAAAAGTCGGCCCCATACTTATCTTCAAGGTTCCTGCAGCACCTCTACGATCAGTCGTACTTGTGCGGGTGTGTAGTGTCTGCTTCGGGGATTCATGCCGGTGGATAGCAGGCGTTCTTTTAGTCCGGGTGCGGCTTCGATCCATTCGTTGAAGCGGTCTACTGCGCTTTGTTGCTGGACGTTGGGGATATATAGCATGGCGAGTTCTCCTTTTCCGTAGCTGCGGTATTGGAAGGATTTTTCTTCTTCCTGTTTTTGCAGGGTATCTGTATTTGCTTTCATTTTTGATTTAATTGTAGGGTGTTGCAATGGGTATAAAGTTACTGTTTTTTACTGGATTTAGCAAATTTGTTGCTCATGAAAGTGTCGCTTTTATGTTTGTATTGTTTAGCTGTTATTCACGTTGTCTGCTTATCTTTTTTTGGGGGGGGTATTCGGGGTCAGTCCGAAAACCCTGTTTGAGCTCCATACTATACCGAAAAGAATATATTTAGGCACGGATTACACGGATTAACACGGTTGTTTTACGTAATCATAGCACTAAAACCGTGAAATCCGTGTAATCCGTGCCTAATCCTCAATTTATAATTTAGTTCATTTCCGTACAAAAAATAATCTGAAAACAACCGGGTTTTCGAACTGATCCGGTATTCGGGGTTGGTTGGGAGCTTTTCAGCTTTTATCTGCTTTATGGTTACTTTGTATTCGCTTTTAGTATGCTTTCAATCAGTTTCTGATTCACTTTATTCTGCTTTTATCCGTCTTAATCCGTTTTATCCCGTCATAGTCCGGTGCAGTCCGTCGTAATCCGGGAAGTCGCCGGTGCACTGCCGTATCTTTGTTTCACCAACAGAAAGGGAGAATGTCCTTCTTTTCTTTAATACAAATTCAGTATGGCAACAGTGTCTGTGGTGCGCTATCAGCGCAGAAAAAAGATTGGTGATGACAAATCGCCGATGGTGTATGTGCTCAAACCCAAGCCGGGGGAATCGAAACTTTATTCTATCGGGTCGCTGGCGCGTGAGATCGAGTCGATCGGTTCGCTTTCGGTGGAGGATGTGGAGCACGTGATGCAATCCTTTGTCCGCTCGATGAAGAAGGTGCTCGTAGCGGGGAATAAGGTGAAGGTTGACGGCTTGGGGATTTTCTATACCACGCTTACTTGTCCCGGCGTGGAACAGGAAAAGGACTGTACGGTGAGGAATATTACTCGTGTCAACCTCCGTTTCAAGGTCGATAATTCTCTGCGGCTTGCCAACGACAGCACGGCTACCACACGTGGCGGGGACAATAACATGGTCTTCGAACTCATCTCCAAGAATGCGCCGGCTTCGGGAGGCAACGGGGATGGCGGAGGCTCCGGTAGTGGCGGCGGCAGCGGCTCCGGTGGCGATGGAGGGGAAGAGGAAGCTCCCGATCCTACCGTTTAGTCCGGTAAGTATATCAGCATCATTAATGCGTGATACCTGTAAATGAATAACCTGTAAAAATAAAAAGTTATGATTGACAAGATTTTGGAGATTGCATTGGAAATCCTGCTTTTCTTCCGCAGGAAGAGAAAAGGAAAACGAACGAAAGGGCAGGTCGATGAGGAAGATTGACCTGATTGTGATCCACTGTTCCGCCTCTAGGGCGGACAGGGATTTCACGGAAACAGACCTTGAAGTGTGTCACCGCCGGCGGGGATTTAACGGGATCGGCTACCACTTTTATATCCGGAAAAATGGCGACATCAAGACTACCCGCCCCATTGAACGGATAGGAGCTCATGCGAAAGGATTCAACCGGACAAGTATCGGCATTTGCTATGAGGGCGGACTTGACTGTCACGGGCGGCCTGCCGACACCCGTACCGAATGGCAGGTACACTCGATGCATGTGCTTGTGCTTACGTTGCTGCGTGACTATCCCGGTTGCCGGGTGTGCGGGCATCGTGATCTGAGTCCTGATCTGAACGGGAACGGGGAGATCGAACCGGAGGAATGGGTGAAGGCTTGTCCGTGCTTTGATGCGGAGAAGGAGTGGGCTTGACGAAGGCCTTATTCTTCTCCGTGCTCAGTATGAATAAACTTTTTGTTTGCTCCTTTCAGTCGGAACATATTGGCTATCATTGCCAGTGCCAGTGCCGGAATTTGCAGGATTGCTTTTCCTAATTTCCGGTCCAGCAACTTTCCCGGCACAGGTATGATCATGGCGGCAACTTGGGCGGCTGACAGTATCCACCATTTGATGGCCGTATACCACTCGTTTTCTCCGCTTTGCAGACTCATTAGTAAGCCGATTGCGGTAAAGAGTAAAGTGAAACCGAAAACTCCCACCAGTTGTATCAGACGGGGAGGCAGCATCCATTGAAGAATCTTGTCGCAGTAGTCGATATTTCCCTGAATCAGTGCTTTCGGGAAATCGGGCAAGGAAGCCCGCAATGCACCGTATTGTGCTGCAATCCATCGTTTACGCTGATTTTTGATACCTTCTTTTTTCTGTGTCTTTTCATCGTATACGGGCAGTTGTTCCAGATACTCGATATGAATGCGTTGTTTTAGCAGCAGGGCTTCCAGCTCCTTGTCTTCGCCCGATGTTTGCAGATGTCCTACATTTCGGCGGAACCAATGAGCGTCGAATGCCATTCCGGAACCGGCTAATCCGGCTGACAATCCTATCGCGTTGTGCCCGCTGCGGAAGAATCCGTTGTTTATTTCTTCGCTGATCGCATCCAGAACAGCGATGTCTGTATTCATGTTTTTTCCTGTGCGGTGGGCTTGTACAGCATGCAGGCCGGAGTCAAAAGCACGGTTGATTTCTGCGAGGAAATTGGGTGTCGTTACATTGTCGGCATCCATGATCACTACTACGTCATAAGATTCGTTGGCAGTGACGTTCATTGCCAGCGTAAGGGCTTTGGCTTTGGAACTGTTGGTATAGCCGGCTACTTGCAAACAGATGGGGAGTGCTTGTAGGGCAGCATTCGTGTCCGGCTGCATCTGATCGGAGATGACAAGAACGTCGTACATTTCTTTGGGGTATTCCTGCTTGAGGAAACTACGGATAGTGGAGACGATCACCCTGTCTTCCTTGTATGCAGGGAAGAGTACAAGAAAACGACGCTGGATACGTGCTTCGGAAAGTTTTCGCGGACGATAGAATTTGGAAGCAATGGCGTAGAACAGCAGATAACCGACACAAAGTGCCAGGAGAATAAAGAGAATCCAGTCAATAAAGGTATACATGGTCTTTCATTTTTAGGGGTTATCAGATAGGAGAGGTGACAGAAAAGCTTCTGACAACACCTTTCCATACTGTGGCAAATAAATCGAAACGACCTTTCAGGGCAAACTGAAGGCTGTTTTTTCCGGCAGCTATGGTAGATTGATAAAGAATGGAGAGCAGCCGCTGAGCACCTTTCCGGTTGCGGCGGGTGTAGAGCAAACGGTTGCGCGTCATGTAGAAAGTACGTAGCTTGCTGAACTGTCCGGTGCTCTGGCTTTCTTTGTGGAAGATGGTGCAACGAGGCTCATACCATAGTTCGTAACCGGCATTTGTCATCTGTGTACACCAGTCCATTTCTTCATAATACAGGAAGAATATTTCCGGCATTTCTCCTACTTTCTCAATGACTTCACGTTTTACCATGAGTGCCGCCCCATGCAGGTAGGGGGTCGTGTGCGGGGTGTCGAACGTGCCGT
Source organism: Bacteroides faecis MAJ27 (assembly GCF_900106755.1). Lineage (GTDB taxonomy): Bacteria > Bacteroidota > Bacteroidia > Bacteroidales > Bacteroidaceae > Bacteroides > Bacteroides faecis. The sequence goes on along the minus strand of NZ_FNNN01000003.1, from coordinate 178,951 downwards.
CGTCCGGACAGCCGAAACCTGTCATTTCGTTGCGTATAGTGATTGCCGACAGGGGGGTGAATCCGGCAAACTGTATGTTTTGCGGAGGAAAGGCAAAGCGTATCTTCGGAGAGACGGCTCCGATGTTTTTCTGACTTTCCAGTCGCTCTGTCAGGTAGTGGAATCCGTCTGATTCAACATAAGTGTCATTGTTTATCAGAAAGATATAGGCTCCTTTGGCTACTCTGATTCCCAGATTGTTTCCGCCGGAGAAGCCTAGGTTCGACTCGCTCCGCAGGGTGACTATATCGGAATATAGCTCCTTGATTCTGGTCGCTTCGTCTTCGCGCGAAGCATTGTCTACGACGATGATTTCATAGCTCACGGAATGTACATGTGTTTGCAGCGATTCTATTAATTCGCAAGTGTCTTTAAAGCCGTTGTAGCAAACTGTGATAAAGGAGACTTGAGGGTCGTTCATCATAATCTATTGTTCGTTTTTCAGTTCTGTTTCTTTATTTTGCTGCATCCGCTTGTCAATGTACGGTCCTGCGAAGCAGAGGGCAAAGGCTGTGTATATGGGGATGGAGTTGGGATATTGCATCACGTCGTTGGCATAGGCTGCCAGATAGAATCCGGCAGCGGTACAGAGCCAGGCAGTAAGTAAGCCTCGCAGGCGTTTGTTCATGATCTTGAACATCAGTATCCATCCGCACCATGCAAAAAGGACTCCGTGAACAGCCAGGTAGAGAACTAGACCGATGATTCCGGTTTCTACCCATACTGAGACTAACCAGGAATCCGGTGGATAGGGCATACGTTCTTTGGGATAGAAACGGTCGCCTTTGGACAACCCTATCCCATATCCGAAAGGCTTGTGAATCATCAATTCTCTCATTTTCTTTCGATTGTCTACACGTAATTGATAGGAAGCGTCTTGGCTAGGATGAAATGCAGAACGCATCTTGCGGATATATTGATTGTCATCTCCTATATTGGTACATACGAAAAACAAGAATAACAAGGCAAGAACTGAAATACCTGTAATACATGCTTTGCGATTGCGTGAAAGAATAATGAAACTCCCTAAAGCACCGATAGGCAGAGCTATCGCAGCCCGTGTTCCAGAAATTCCCATTCCGTAAATGGCGGCAATAATGACAAGTATAAAATAGATTTTCAGCCATACGCCTTTTATATAAAAAAGTGAAATTCCAAAAAGTGAAATACCCATAGCCATGTGTACGCCGAAGTTCGCTGCATCACTGAAGAATGAGAAATAACGAATACCGGACCAAATAATATGAGTTCTTGCTCCTCCCAAAACGTATAAAAAATACTGCTCACGTTCATTAAAACCACAGTTTTTCTGCCAATATCCTTTGGCTGCTGCCAAGAGGATGAAAAGAGACCATATAATTAGAAGCCACTGAATCCCCTTGATGTTACGGATTGCTAACGGTACGATGACAGCACATACAATAGGATATATGAGATAATGGGTGATGGAGATATTCCATGCTGCCTGAACATTGTTCGGATTAGCTATCTCTAATATGCAATAAACTCCCCATATCAGAAAAAGCATAAGCATACCATTACGACTTTCCGACCAGTCAATTTTTTCATGCATTCCGTACGCAAAGAGCAAAACAACGGCAAACAATGTACACATTAATGTTGCTACTCCCAATGGTATGTCTGTCACTGCATAAGCTGCTGCCAGCAGGAATTGGAGAATGAAAAGTGTATAGAAACTTTGCTTTGAATATTTGATAATCAATAAGAGAATAACTGTCATTAAAGGCAATGAACTAATCGTCAGAAAGAAAGGAAGGGAAGTACGAAAGAACATTTTGTATAATATATACAATCCTCCTGCCAATAGCAAATGTACCCATCCTTTATTGGCAAAATAGTTACCGGCTACTGTTAAGTATTGACTGTATTTTCCTTTATCATTCGTCATCTTCATCTCCTGATGTTGCCGGCTGCTTCTCTCTTTTTGTGAACGTGAATATACTTTCTGTCAATGCCAATTGTGACAGTCGGTATACTATTTTCCTCCAAAGTGTATAGGGTGGAAGCATACCGGTGTAGTCTTCAACCACATTGCGGGATGCGTGTGTCAAGTAAACATAAAGTGGAGTTTTACCTACTTGTTGACTTAGCTTTTCTGACAAGAGCTTATCGGTCTCTTTCCAACCACGGTCAGCACGGGCTACGAGTATATTTAGATTAGCTTCTTGTAGTAATTCCGGCGATATGCTAGCTTCCCGCAGATTGGGATATTCAACGATGAGAATATCTTCTTCCTCTGATGTGTATAGATCGGTAATGCTTTTGGCCAGGTTGTATTCTCGTGAATCAATTCTGAAGTCTGACTTCCATGTTATTACTTTTGTTTTAAGTCCGATACTGTTCCAGTATTTTTTTAGGGCTTCGATCACATAACTTTTGCCTTCCCCGCCTTCTGTGCTAATAAAATTGATAATGTAGGGCAATCCTTCTTTCTTTTGCTGACAGAAACGAAGGATACTATTGCTTAACTGTTTTGTAGCTATACTTTTTGATTCTTCAACATAATTGTGATACTCTAAAATAGAGTCTTTTGGAAAGGCGCCTAACATCGGAAGTCCAATCAAACGACGTGTACGAATAGAATCGCGTAGAGTACGGTCTAATAATTCAAGAATTAAGAAGAACCCCAAAATAAATAGGAAGGTACCGGCACACGCTGCCATCACCATTTTTTTCAAAGGAGTGGGCATGGCACTGATCGGATATGCCGGAGCATTTAATACTTTTAATGCAGCGGAGGTCATTTCCAGATTTTTTCTACGCATGAGGGCATCATTGTAGCTTTTCAATACAGACAAGTAATTTTGCTCTATAAAAGTTATGTTACGCTCTTGACGTTTGATAGTGGAACCTACTGGTGCAAATTGTCTGTATTTCTCGTTGAGGTCTATACGGCTTTGCTGTATAATTTGTAAGTCTGATTTGGCTTTTTCGTATTGCATGGTTACTTCAAGCCACTGTTCTATGATGTTCTCTTTAGCTATTCCTTCTTTGGTATATTTGTTCTCTACATATTTATTTGAAAGCTCGGAAAGCTCCTTGCGCGTTTGATTTAAGCGATTCTTATATTCCTGTAATGAGGCTTCTTGATTCTGATGATCACTTGAAATCGTTTCCATTTCTGAGATTTTTCCTGTAAGCGAAGCGGCTTCATTCAGTTTATCCAAGAACTGAAGATTGTTGATTACATGTTTGGCATTGCTGCCCATTTGCTTTTCCAGTTCGTTTAACATTGCTTTGGCGCTGTTGTATGCAATCAATACGTTTTGTTCACGTAACTCAAACTCTTTGTTGATGGCAGCGATTTCTTTGGTCTCATCGTAATAATTAATAACACGTTTTTCTACGTTATATTGCGTTAGTGAGTCTTCTTTAAGCCGAAGTTCCTTTCCGATGCGTTGAAGTTCGCTTTTAAAATATTCGATAACTTTATCTGTTTCACCATAGCGGATTGCACTGTATTCGTTTACAAATTCTTTGGTCAGGATGTCGATGGTATTATAGGCGATACCCGGATCACTTGCCGTATAACTTATTTCAATCAGATCGCTGGCACCTTTACGCGCTACTCTGATTGCTTTGAGATCATTATAAGAGTAATAGGGCAAATTATAATAGAATACTCCATAGAGATAGTTCGCCTGGGTCGGTCTCAAGTAGTTGAAAAAGTTGGCTACCGTTTTATCTTCGCTGTTTTTATCTATTAATGACAGTATTTCTTTCCCGTTCGGACTGTTCTTTAGGTGTTCGTATATTCTGTTGTAATTGCTGGCTTTGATGAATTCATTGTCTTCTTTTGGATTACCTTTGATCAGACTTCGGGCATATAATCGCATAGATACCCGTTTGAGTGTACTTTCAGCCTTGATAATGTTCATTAGGTTATCCATAGCGTTCTGAGTTGTCGCCCAATCCACTTTGTTATTTCCACCTTCTAGATTGTAGCCGGAAGCAGCACCAGTGTAGAGGGTTGCCTCTACGTTATATGTTTTGCCTATCATGCGTTTCCCAAAATAGTAAACAGCAAATGTTATAATGGCTGTTCCAATAAGTAACCACCAACGGATACGATATAGGAATCTGCTGATATAAAGGATGTATTCCATAGATGTATGTTTATTTGTTTCTTAAAATGGGAGTGTGGGTGACTAATTCAAGTATCATTAAACTCTTGCTTAGCTCGAATTTGCTGTTTTCGAATTTCTCTTGTGCGTCTGATTGGCGAGATTTTTCAGATGATAAAGTTCCCGAATCAATAGCTCCATTCGAGAAATCCTTTTCAGCTATACTATATTGTACATTAGCAAGCATGAGGGCTTCGGCATTAAGTTTAAGAATGTTTAATTGGGAGGTCGCAGTTGCGTATAGAAGGATAATTTCCTTTTTCATTTCCTCAAACTTAACTTCTCTTTCAAGTTGGGCGGTACGTACATTCAGTTTTTGGCGTTTTACCCGCGCTGTCAAGTCAAAGAGACCGTCCAAAGGAATGTTGACTCCTGCACCTACTGTATATCCGTTCTGTGCCTGTGTTGCATAGGTCAGGTAAGGTGCAATTGCTACATCTGTATAAGTAGACTCGTTACCGAACATACCATACTGGTAGCTGCCCCGTAAACTGAAAAAGCCTAAGAAGGCACGCTTCTCTTTTGCCAGAAGCTTCCGTTCAATTTGTTCTTTTACTGTAGCTAATTCATAGGTCGGAGCGCTTTTTGCGTTCTCGAAAAGAAGATCCAGCGGTGGGAGTGTAATGCTGGAATAATCACTTGGTTGAAGTTTCGAATAGTCGCTTACCTCCTGCGCAGCTACGCTTCCGATGGAGGCAAACAAACATAGTAATCCTCCGAAGAGGCATTTTTTCTGTTTCATAAATTAACCCTATTATCTGCTTTTGCTGTGTTATAGCAAGTGCAAATATAAGGATTAATTTCATTTATTGATACACTATGCGGTCAATTTTGCAATTTTTCCCGTAAATAGTGTGCAAATGCTGTTTTTAGAATGCTTCCGTCATGTTGAAATAGAACAAATTCTGCTTGTTCACCATATCTCTTCCGAAGTCAAGACGGACGTTCATACGAGGCTGAACTTCAATACGTAAGCCAAGTCCCAGATTAGGAAGTACGCCTTCAATCTTGCCCGGAGTAGGACCCATGAATCCGCATCCTCCCCACGCTACATATCCTACATGGCTCAACATCTTCTTCACCCAATTACTTTTATCTGTATTGATCATCTGGCGGTATTCTGCCATCACCACATGTGAGGACTTGTCGCGAAACTGTCCCATATAGTAACCGCGAAGATCGAAGGGGGTACCGCTAAGCGCATATTTGGTCAACGGAACATCGCCGAATACATTCTTTGTCTGCACCGTCCATGCCAAGACTCTGCGTCGTCCGAGGGTCTTGTATTGGCGGTAGTCTATCTCCAGACGGTAGAAGTTATCGTCGCTTCCGAAGGCTTTGTTGTACATCATTCCACGAAAATCCAGGTAGGTCCCCCGATAAGCATTGGCGGGAATGTCACGGGTGTCATACGTCAGCAGGAAACCGACTCCGGAACTGAGATTGGAGTAGCCGTGCTCCGTGCCACCGGCAGCAATGTACGATGGTTGCTCTATCATCCCTGTGGCAGGTTTAGTGATCTTGTCATAATTGAAGTCGATCTGCGGACCGGCAAAGAAGTTACTTTTCCCCAAACGGAACAGGAACCAAGGATTCACCTGGACACCGCTATAACGGTATTCGCTGGTGTCTTCACCGCGCGGATAGTCCTTGTTGGTGCTGTATCCGATGCCGTAGAAGTTTTCCAGTGTGTTCTTATAAGCAAAGACGCCGAAAATACGGAAACGGTCGCCTTTAAAGAAAAGCTGTGGCTTGGTGAACAGGTTCAGACCTCCTTCGAACATCAGGGCGATAGCCATCGGAACAACCGAACGCTGCTGGGTAGTGTCACTCGGGTTCATACGGAAAGTCATCAAGGCGCTACCGCCGATCAGAAATCCGAAATCAGGAGTATAGCTGGGACCACCTAATATATTGTAGTGTAAATTACGTTTCGCTACCCGCTGACGTCGCAATTCTTTTTTGGAAAGGGTGGGAGTGGAGTCTGTCGGGGCAATCTCCCCATCTGTTGAATAAGATTCTTCATGAGCCGTAACAACTTCGTTGTTTGTCAGACTTACTTCACTATTTGTAGAAACGACTTCGTTGACAGAAGTTGCAGTCATTTGCAGTTCATCGCTTTTTACTGCTGTGTCAGCTGTTTGGGCCAACGAAATATTGATGAATAGAAACATCATCAATATACCTATTGTATATCTCTTCATATTCTTTCTTGAAATCCGCTGCAAAGGAAACTATTTTATTTCGATTAGTTTTCATTCTCATAGATAATAAATCTAAAAAAGAATCGTATTTTTGCCAATTAATAGTATGTAAAACGGAATTGCATACGGATTACTATTAGCATACAGGCAAAGTTAATTAATAAACGATCTATAATGAATAAACGAATTTTATCAGTTTTTGTTTGCTGTGCCCTTTACTATTCTGCACAGGCACAGGACGCGAAAGGAGGCATCAGCGCTGACATGATGCAGCAAATCAAACAGAGTTATCAAGGCACTTCTACCGACAAGGCTATCCGGAACGCCATCAGCAACAACGATATCCGTAAGCTTGCCCTGAATCAGGACAACATGAAGGGGATGGATACGCATTTTTCTGTCAAAGTGAACTCCAAGGGTATCACCGACCAGAAATCGTCCGGACGTTGCTGGCTCTTCACCGGTCTGAACGTAATGCGTGCCAAAGCCATCGACAAATACAATCTGGGTTCTTTCGAATTCTCGCAAACCTATCCTTTCTTTTTCGATCAGCTGGAAAAGGCTAATCTGTTCCTGCAAGGCATCATCGATACCAGCGACAAGCCGATGAACGATAAAATGGTGGAATGGCTGTTCCGCAATCCGTTGAGCGACGGCGGTACATTCACCGGAGTGGCGGACATCGTAAGCAAATACGGTCTCGTCCCCAAAGACGTGATGCCCGAAACGAACAGCAGCGAAAACACCGTCCGCATGGCGAGTCTGATCGCTCTGAAACTTCGCGAACAGGGTTTGCAGCTCCGTGACATGGCATCGAAAAACGCCAAGCCTGCCGCCATGGAGAAAGCAAAAACAGAAATGTTGAGTACCATCTACCGCATGCTTGTCCTGAACTTGGGTGTACCTCCCACAGAATTCACATGGACGCAATACAACGCCAAAGGCGAGCCCGTAGAAACCGCTACTTACACCCCGCTTTCTTTCCTGAAGAAATACGGTGACGAAAAGCTGATCGACAACTACGTAATGCTGATGAACGACCCCAGCCGCGAGTACTACAAATGTTATGAAATAGACTACGACCGCCACCGCTACGACGGCAAGAACTGGACATACGTCAACCTCCCGATAGAGGACATCAAAGAAATGGCGATCGCCTCTCTGAAAGACAGCACCATGATGTACTACTCCTGCGACGTAGGCAAGTTCCTGAACTCTGACCGTGGTCTGCTCGACGTCAAAAACTATGATTACGACTCACTGATGGGCACTACCTTCGGCATGGACAAGAAGCAGCGTATCCAAAGCTTCGCCAGCAGCTCCAGCCACGCCATGACCCTCATGGCAGTCGATCTGGACAAAAACGGAAAACCGGCCAAATGGATGGTTGAAAATAGTTGGGGTGCCGGAGCCGGCTATCAGGGACATCTCATCATGACCGACGAATGGTTCAACGAATATACCTTCCGTCTCGTTGTGGAAACAAAATACGTGACTCCGAAAGCACTCGAAGTCTTGAAACAAAAACCGATCCGCCTGCCGGCATGGGATCCAATGTTTGCCGGCGAAGAATAATCAACCGACAATCATGCTGCATCGACTTATACGCCGCAAGGTCTTCCAGCCTGCTTTATTGAAGAACGTGTGCGAACACAAAAGGAATTACGGATATTTTTCCGTAATTCCTTTCTTTTTTCCTCCCGAATCACATTATTATTTATTACTTTTGCGGCAAATTTTATGAAACCATTATTTTATATAGCATGGCAAATGTAATAAAGTTACGTAAAGGCCTTGACATAAACCTGAAAGGTAAAGCTGCTGAGACGTACACAACAGTGAAAGAGCCGGGATTTTACGCACTCGTACCCGATGATTTTCCTGGAGTGACACCGAAAGTGGTAGTGAAAGAGCAGGAGTATGTGATGGCTGGTGGACCCTTGTTTATTGACAAGTATCATCCTGAAGTGAAATTTGTTTCGCCCGTAAGTGGCGTAGTGACGAGCGTTGAACGTGGTGCTCGCCGCAAGGTATTGAACATCGTGGTGGAAGCTGCAGCTGAGCAGGACTACGAGGAATTTGGTAAGAAGAACGTATCCTCCATGGATGCGGAGGCAGTGAAGTCCGCTTTGTTGGAGGCAGGTCTGTTTGCGTTTATCAAGCAACGTCCGTATGACATCATTGCAGACCCGACAGTGACACCGAAAGGCATCTTCGTTTCCGCATTCGATACCAATCCGCTGGCTCCCGACTTCGAATTCGCATTGAAAGGCGAAGAAGCGAACTTCCAGACAGGACTTGATGCCCTCGCCAAACTGGCAAAAACTTACTTGAGTATCAGCGTGAAACAGAAAGCTGCTGCACTGACACAGGCTAAGAACGTTACCATCACCGCTTTTGACGGACCGAACCCTGCCGGCAACGTAGGTGTTCAGATCAACCACCTCGACCCCGTTTCAAAGGGCGAAACAGTGTGGACAATCGATCCGCAAGCCGTTATCTTCATCGGTCGCCTCTTCAATACAGGTCGTGTGAACTTCACTCGTACAGTAGCCGTGACAGGTTCCGAAGTGTTGAAACCTGCTTACTGCAAACTTCAGGTAGGTGCATTGCTGACCAACGTATTTGCCGGAAACGTAACAAAAGATAGAGATTTGCGCTACATCAGCGGTAACGTGCTGAGCGGCAAACAAGTTTCTCCGAACGGATTCCTGGGCGCTTTCCATAGCCAGCTGACTGTAATCCCCGAAGGTGACGACATCCACGAAATGCTCGGATGGATCATGCCACGCTTCAACCAGTTCAGTGCCAATCATTCATATTTCAGCTGGTTGATGGGCAAGAAGGAATACACGCTGGATGCACGTATCAAAGGTGGCGAACGTCACATGATCATGTCTGGCGAATATGACAAAGTGTTCCCGATGGATATCCTGCCCGAATACCTGATTAAAGCAATCATCGCCGGTGACATCGACCGCATGGAAGCGCTGGGTATCTACGAAGTGGCTCCCGAAGACTTCGCACTCTGCGAATTCGTCTGCTCTTCGAAGATGGAACTGCAACGCATCGTCCGTGCCGGACTCGATATGCTGCGTGCTGAAATGGCATAATCCGCATGGCAAATTGTAAATTGTAAATCGTAAAATAGTAAATATATTAATGAAAGCGTTAAGAAATTATCTCGATAAGATAAAGCCGAACTTTGAAGAGGGCGGTAAATTCCACGCATTCCAGTCGGTGTTCGACGGCTTCGAAACATTCCTGTTCGTGCCCAGCAAGACTGCGAAAACGGGAACGCACATACACGACGCGATCGACAGCAAGCGTATTATGTCGATTGTGGTTATTTCGTTAGTACCGGCGTTGCTGTTCGGTATGTACAACGTAGGTTACCAGCATTTCACCCATACAGGTGCTACTGGCAGCTTCATCGAAATGTTTATCTACGGATTCCTGGCTGTATTGCCTAAAATAATCGTATCTTATGTAGTAGGTCTGGGAATTGAGTTCGTTGTAGCTCAATGGAAGAAGGAAGAAATCCAGGAAGGATTCCTCGTTTCCGGTATTCTGATCCCGATGATCGTTCCGGTAGACTGTCCGCTGTGGATTCTTGCCGTAGCTACTGCATTCTCTGTGATTTTTGCAAAAGAAGTATTCGGTGGTACAGGTATGAATGTGTTCAACGTAGCGTTGATCACCCGTGCATTCCTGTTCTTCGCTTATCCTACTAAGATGTCCGGTGATGCTGTTTGGGTATCCGGCGACACGATTTTCGGTATGGGACAGGCAGTAGACGGTCTGACTGTTGCTACTCCGTTGGGACAGGCAGCTACTTCGGGTTCGGTTCCTCCGTTCAGCATGGATATGATCACAGGTCTGATTCCCGGTTCTATCGGTGAAACCAGTGTGATCGCTATCTTGATCGGTGCCGTTATCCTGTTGTGGACAGGCGTTGCAAGCTGGAAAACAATGATTTCCGTATTCGTTGGTGGTGCATTCATGGCTTGGGTATTCAATGCTATCGGCATGGAAAACAATACAATGGCTCAGATGCCTTGGTACGAACACCTTGTACTGGGTGGTTTCTGCTTCGGTGCTGTGTTCATGGCTACCGACCCCGTGACGTCCGCACGTACGGAAAGAGGTAAATACATCTTCGGATTCCTCATCGGTGTGATGGCTATCGTTATCCGCGTGCTGAACCCGGGTTATCCTGAAGGTATGATGCTCGCCATCCTGTTGATGAACATCTTCGCTCCGCTGATTGACTACTGTGTAGTACAGAGCAACATCAGCCGCCGCGAAAAACGCGCTGTTAAGTCTAACCAATAATACCGAATGAAAATGAATACAAATAGTAATAGTTATACTATCATTTATGCTTCGGTAATGGTTGTTATCGTTGCATTCCTGCTGGCATTCGTTAGTTCTTCACTGAAAGCTACACAAGACAAGAATGTGCAGTTGGACACTAAAAAGCAGATTCTTGCCGCATTGAACGTTAAGAATGTGGAAGATGCTGATGCTGAGTATCAGAAATATGTAAAAGGTGATATGCTGATGAACGTAGACGGCACACTGGCTGAAAATACAGACGAGTTTGCTACTAACTACGAGAAAGAAGCCAAAGAACACCAACGTCTGCACGTATTCGTATGTGATGTGGACGGCCAGACTAAATATGTGTTTCCAGTTTACGGTGCCGGTCTTTGGGGCGGTATCTGGGGATATGTTGCCCTGAATGAGGACAAAGACACTGTTTACGGTGTTTACTTCTCACACGCAAGTGAAACTCCGGGGTTGGGTGCGGAAATCGCTACTGAACATTTCCAAAATGAATTTGTGGGCAAAAAGACACTCGAGAATGCTGCTGTTGCCCTGGGTGTTGTAAAGAACGGCAAGGTAGAGAAACCTGATTACCAGGTAGACGGTATCTCTGGTGGTACAATCACTTCGGTGGGTGTGGACGCCATGCTGAAAGCTTGCCTGAATAGTTACATAAGTTTTTTAACTAAATAATAAAGGAGGAGGATAAAGAATATGGGACAACTGTTTTCAAAGAAGAATAAAGAAGTATTCTCTGCTCCGTTGGGAATCGATAATCCGGTAACCGTACAGGTGCTTGGTATCTGTTCTGCACTTGCTGTTACTGCCAAACTGGAGCCTGCTATCGTGATGGGGCTTTCCGTAACGGTTATTACGGCTTTCTCTAACGTGGTTATTTCACTGTTGCGTAAGACGATTCCAAACCGTATCCGTATCATCGTTCAGTTGGTAGTGGTAGCGGCTTTGGTTACCATCGTAAGTGAAATTCTGAAAGCGTTTGCATATGATGTAAGCGTACAGCTCTCGGTATATGTAGGTTTGATTATTACCAACTGTATCCTGATGGGACGTCTGGAAGCATTTGCCATGCAGAACGGTCCTTGGGAATCATTCCTTGACGGTGTTGGTAATGGTTTGGGTTATGCCAAAATTCTGGTGATCGTAGCATTCTTCCGCGAACTGCTTGGTTCGGGAACTCTGCTTGGCTTCAATATCTTGAACTACGAGCCTATCCAGAACATCGGTTATGTGAACAACGGTCTGATGTTGATGCCGCCGATGGCATTGATCATCGTAGCTTGCATTATATGGTATCAGCGTGCACGTCACAAAGAGCTGCAAGAAGAAAGTAATTAATATAAATGAAGAATGGAGAATGATGAATGAAGAATTGTCTGTGCAGTATCTGCTGTCGGGGCATTCGTTTACATCATTCCTGATTTATTAGTATGTGTAACACTCTTAAGTTCTTCATTCTTAATTCTTAATTAAAATATATGGAACATTTATTAAGTTTATTCGTCCGCTCCATCTTTGTGGACAATATGATATTCGCATTCTTCTTGGGTATGTGCTCATACTTGGCTGTATCAAAGAATGTGAAGACTGCTGTAGGACTGGGTATCGCGGTAACTTTTGTGTTACTGGTTACACTTCCGGTGAACTATTTATTGCAAACGAGAGTGCTGGCTGCCAACGCTATTATCGAAGGCGTTGACCTCAGCTTCCTGAGTTTTATTCTTTTCATTGCCGTTATTGCCGGTATCGTGCAATTGGTAGAGATGGTGGTAGAACGTTTCAGCCCGTCGCTGTACGCTTCACTGGGTATCTTCCTGCCGTTGATTGCCGTAAACTGTGCTATCATGGGTGCTTCTTTGTTTATGCAACAACGCATCAACCTGGGTGCAAGCGATCCGAAATACATCGGTGATGTATGGGATGCTCTTTCTTATGCACTCGGTTCGGGTATCGGTTGGCTGCTGGCTATCGTTGGTCTGGCTGCTATCCGCGAGAAGATGGCTTACTCTGATGTGCCTGCTCCGCTGAAAGGACTGGGTATTACATTTATCACTGTAGGTCTGATGGCAATCGCATTTATGTGTTTCTCTGGTTTGAACATCTAAAAAGAAAGGAATAAGACAATGGATATGAATTTAATATTATCAAGCATTGGGGTATTCCTTGTGGTTATTCTGTTGCTTGTTGTTATCTTGCTGGTTGCCAAGAAATTTCTGGTGCCTTCAGGAAACGTGAAACTAACGATCAATGGCGAAACAGGACTGGAAGTAGAGTCCGGTTCTACATTGCTTAATACGCTGGCTGTAAACGGAGTATTCCTGTCATCCGCTTGTGGTGGTAAGGGCTCTTGCGGACAGTGCAAATGTCAGGTACTCGAAGGTGGCGGCGAAATCCTGCCTTCTGAAGTTCCTCACTTCAGCCGTAAGCAGCAGCAAGACCACTGGCGTCTGGGCTGTCAGGTGAAAGTGAAAAGTGACATGGCTATCAAGATCGACGAGTCGGTACTTGGCGTGAAAGAGTGGGAGTGCGAAGTTATCTCCAACAAGAATGTGGCTACATTTATCAAAGAGTTTATCGTGGCATTGCCTAAGGGTGAACACATGGACTTTATCCCAGGTTCTTACGCACAGATCAAGATACCTAAATTCTCAATGGATTACGATAAGGACATTGACAAGAGCCTGATCGGTGACGAATATCTGCCTGCATGGGAGAAATTCGGCTTGATGGGCTTGAAATGTAAGAACGAAGAGGAAACAATCCGCGCTTACTCTATGGCCAACTACCCTGCTGAAGGTGACCGTATCATGCTGACTGTACGTATCGCTACCCCTCCGTTCAAGCCGAAAGAACAAGGTCCCGGATTTATGGATGTAATGCCGGGTATCGCTTCTTCTTATATCTTTACGCTGAAACCGGGTGACAAGGTAATAATGAGTGGTCCTTATGGAGACTTCCATCCGATTTTCGACTCTAACAAGGAAATGATGTGGATCGGTGGTGGTGCCGGTATGGCTCCGTTGCGTGCACAGATCATGCACTTGACGAAAACATTGCATACGACCGACCGCAAGATGTCATACTTCTATGGTGCCCGTGCGCTGAACGAAGTATTCTATCTGGAAGACTTCCTGCAAATTGAAAAGGATTTCCCGAACTTCACATTCCATCTGGCACTCGACCGTCCGGATCCTGCTGCTGATGCTGCCGGTGTGAAATATACTCCGGGCTTCGTACACAACGTAATTTATGAAACTTACTTGAAGAACCACGAAGCTCCTGAAGATATTGAATACTACATGTGTGGTCCTGGTCCGATGTCGAAAGCTGTAGAGAAGATGCTCGACGATCTGGGCGTTCCGGCTCAGAACCTGATGTTCGATAACTTCGGCGGATAACAGAGAGAGATTACTCCAAGACCTGTTTCCAGAATAACATGACATCAGTCTATGAAAAGACTGAAATGAAACTTTTGGAATATATGGCGGGAAATTTGAAAAAGACGATGGTCCTTTTCAGATTTCCCGCCTTCTTTTATAGATGTCGTCTGACCGATTTTATTGCTTCAGTACTTCTTATCAGTTGCCTCGGTGCTTAGTAGCAGTCACCTCGGTGCTTAGTAGCAGTTGCCTCGGTGCTTAGTAGCAGTCACCTCGGTGCTTAATGGCAGTAGTCACGGGGCTCAGCATTGTTCGGCTCGGTGCCCGGCAGTCGTCAGTTCGGTGCTCAGTAATCCAATAATTTGGCTACATCTTCTATTGAAGAACCTTTTTTTGTATCTTTGTCCCCATGTTAGAGAAAAATGAAATCATACAGTCCGCTCTTCAGAATCTGAAGATTGAATCTTTGAACCCGATGCAGGAAGCTGCACTCGAACAGGGAACGGGTAAGAAAGATGTTATCCTGTTGTCACCGACAGGTTCGGGTAAGACATTGGCATATCTTTTGCCTCTGCTGCTTACACTCAAACCGAATAACGATAGTGTGCAGGTACTGATCCTGGTCCCTTCCCGTGAGCTGGCTTTACAGATAGATACCGTATTCCGGAGTATGGGAACTTCGTGGAAGACTTGTTGCTGCTACGGTGGTCATCCCATTGCCGAAGAAAAGAAAAGCATCGCCGGAAATCACCCTGCTATTATAATAGGTACTCCGGGACGTATTACCGATCATCTGGCCAAAGGAAACTTTGATCCCGAAACCATCGGAACCTTGATTATCGATGAATTTGACAAGTCACTGGAGTTCGGCTTCCATGATGAAATGGCGGAGATTATTGCCCAGCTTCCCGGTTTGAAAAAGCGTGTATTGCTTTCGGCTACTGATGCCGAAGAAATCCCCCGGTTCACAGGGCTGAACCGGACGGTCAAACTGGATTTCCTTCCGGAAACTTCTCACGAGCAAGAGACCCGGTTGAAACTGATGAAGGTGCTTTCTCCTTCCAAAGATAAGATTGATACGCTTTATAATCTGCTTTGTACATTAGGAAGCAGTTCCAGTATTGTGTTCTGTAACCATCGGGATGCAGTGGACCGGGTACATAAGTTGCTGGAAGATAAGAAACTGTCTGCCGAACGTTTTCATGGCGGTATGGAACAGCCGGACCGTGAACGGGCGTTATATAAATTCCGTAACGGTAGCTGCCATGTACTGATCTCTACCGACTTGGCTGCCCGCGGACTTGATATCCCGGAAATAGAGCATATCATCCACTATCATCTGCCGGTGAACGAGGAAGCATTTACACATCGTAACGGACGTACGGCACGCTGGGACGCAACGGGTACATCTTACCTTATTCTTCATGCTGAAGAGAAACTTCCGGAATATATTCCTCAAGACATGGAAACAATGGAGTTGCCCGAAAATCCTGCCCGTCCTCCCAAATCCGTTTGGACTACTATATATATAGGTAAGGGGAAAAAGGAGAAGTTGAGCCGGATGGATATTGCCGGGTTCCTCTATAAGAAAGGTAATCTGACCCGCGAAGATGTAGGGGCGATTGATGTGAAAGAGCATTATGCTTTTGTAGCCGTTCGCCGGGCTAAAGTAAAACAGCTTCTGAACCTCATTCAAGGTGAGAAAATCAAGGGGATGAAGACTATTATCGAAGAAGCCAAGTAGGAGATTTTTCTTTTATTTTTCACTGTGTTTCTTTATAAATATTCATTTAGCAAGCATTTTTCTTTCACTCTATAAGTGATTATTCCCGTCAGGTTATATTTTCACCTTTTATCCCTTACTTGACATGTATAGATAACAATATGGTGTATATATGTTGTATAAACCAATAAAAAGAAAGAGAAATCTGCTTTAAAACAGTATTTTTATAAGGAAAGATTTGTGCACCGGAAATAAATTCGTAAATTCGCAAGGTCAAAAGACATAAACTAACGAAATGTTAAACCAAAAACAAACTTCAAATGAAAAAGCATAATTTCAATGCAGGACCTTCCATTCTTCCGCGTGAGGTGATAGAGGATACAGCGAAGGCTATTTTAGATTTCAACGGCTCTGGTCTCTCTCTGATGGAAATCAGTCACCGCGCCAAAGACTTCCAACCTGTGGTTGACGAAGCAGAGGCATTATTCAAGGAATTACTCAATATCCCCGAAGGTTATTCGGTACTGTTCCTGGGCGGTGGTGCTAGTATGGAGTTCTGCATGGTACCTTTCAACTTCCTTGAAAAAAAGGCTGCTTATCTGAATACAGGTGTGTGGGCAAAGAAAGCAATGAAAGAAGCTAAGGGGTTTGGTGAAGTTGTAGAAGTTGCTTCTTCCGCTGAAGCTACATATACTTACATCCCGAAAGATTACACAATTCCTGCTGACGCAGATTATTTTCACATAACCACAAATAACACGATTTACGGTACAGAATTGAAAAAAGACCTTGACTCTCCGGTTCCAATGGTTGCCGATATGTCTTCTGATATTTTCTCACGTCCGATCGACGTTTCTAAATATATCTGTATTTATGGTGGTGCGCAGAAAAATCTGGCTCCTGCCGGTGTTACATTCGTTATCGTGAAGAATGATGCAGTAGGTAAAGTGTCCCGTTACATCCCGTCAATGCTGAACTATCAGACTCATATTGACAACGGTTCTATGTTCAACACTCCTCCGGTAGTGCCTATCTATGCTGCATTGCTGAACTTGCGCTGGATCAAAGCACAGGGTGGTGTGAAAGAAATGGAACGTCGTGCTATCGAAAAGGCTGATATGCTGTACGCTGAAATCGACCGTAACAAAATGTTTGTAGGTACTGCTGCCAAGGAAGACCGTTCACGCATGAACATCTGCTTCGTAATGGCTCCCGAATACAAAGACCTGGAAGCTGACTTCATGAAGTTCGCTACAGAAAAAGGTATGGTAGGTATCAAAGGACACCGTTCAGTGGGTGGTTTCCGTGCTTCTTGCTACAATGCTCTGCCGAAAGAAAGCGTACAGGCTTTGATCGACTGCATGCAGGAATTTGAAAAACTTCATTAATAATATAAACAGAGTCACCACAGATTGCACGGATTTACACTGAAATCTTATTGAATATAGTGTGTAGACCGGTGAAATCTGTGGTGAATCTTTTTTCAAAAGATACAGATTAATTATGAAAGTACTTGTAGCTACTGAAAAACCGTTTGCCAAAGTTGCTGTAGACGGTATCCGTAAAGAAATCGAAGCAGCCGGATATGAGCTTGCTTTGCTGGAGAAATATACCGATAAGGCACAGTTGCTGGACGCAGTGAAAGATGCTAACGCTATCATTATCCGTAGTGATATTATTGATGCAGAAGTGCTGGATGCTGCCAAAGAATTGAAGATTGTAGTTCGTGCAGGTGCAGGATACGATAATGTAGACCTGGCTGCTGCCACTGCTCACAATGTTTGTGTAATGAATACTCCGGGACAGAACTCGAATGCAGTTGCCGAACTGGCTTTAGGGATGATGGTATACGCCGTTCGTAACTTCTATAACGGTACTTCCGGTACAGAATTGATGGGTAAGAAACTGGGTATCCATGCGTACGGAAATGTGGGTCGTAACGTTGCCCGTATAGCTAAAGGCTTCGGAATGGAAGTATATGCTTACGATGCTTTCTGCCCGAAAGAAGTGATCGAGAAAGATGGTGTGAAAGCTCTTGATTCGGCAGAAGAACTGTACAAGACTTGTCAGGTAGTGTCTCTTCATATTCCGGCAACTGCTGAGACGAAGAACTCTATCAATTACGCTTTGCTGAAGGACATGCCGAAAGGTGCTATGCTAGTGAACACTGCCCGTAAGGAAGTGATCAACGAAGCCGAGCTGATCAAATTGATGGAAGAACGTGCTGACTTCAAGTATATGACAGATATCATGCCTGCTGCTAACGCTGAATTTGCAGAGAAGTTTGCCGGACGTTATTTCTCTACTCCGAAGAAGATGGGTGCACAGACTGCCGAAGCAAATATCAATGCCGGTATTGCTGCTGCTCAACAGATTGTCGGTTTCCTGAAAGACGGTTGCGAGAAGTTCAGAGTAAACAAGTAAGTTATATTCTGAATAAAAACACTCTGTTACAGAATGTCTTTTTTAGAAATAAGTAGTATATTTGAGCCACAGATTTTCATGAAGTCTGTGGCTTTTAATTTATATATATAAAATACTAATATCATGGCAATAATTAAACCTTTCAAGGGCGTTCGTCCGCCGCAAGACCTGGTTGAACAGGTTGCTTCACGTCCTTACGATGTGTTAAATTCAGAAGAAGCACGTGCAGAAGCAGAAGGAAACGAAAAGTCTCTTTATCATATCATTAAGCCCGAAATAGATTTTCCTGTTGGCACGGATGAGCACGATGAGTGTGTTTATAAGAAAGCTGCCGAGAACTTCCAATTGTTTCAGGATAAAGGCTGGTTAGTGCAGGATGCTAAGGAAAACTATTACATCTACGCCCAGACCATGAACGGGAAAACTCAGTACGGGCTGGTAGTAGGCGCTTATGTTCCTGATTACATGAACGGCATCATCAAGAAGCACGAACTTACCCGTCGTGATAAGGAAGAAGACCGTATGAAGCATGTCCGTGTGAACAATGCGAATATCGAACCGGTATTCTTTGCTTATCCCGATAATGCGAAACTGGATACAATCATTCGGAAATATACCGCCGAGAAGCCTGTTTATGACTTCATCGCTCCGGGTGACGGCTTCGGGCACACTTTCTGGATTGTTGACCAGGACGAAGATATTGCTTCGATAACTGCTGAATTTGCTAAAATGCCGGCTCTTTATATTGCCGACGGACATCACCGTTCCGCTGCCGCCGCTTTGGTGGGGGCTGAGAAAGCAAAGCAGAATGCGAATCATCGCGGTGATGAGGAGTATAACTACTTCATGGCTGTATGTTTTCCTGCCAATCAGCTGACTATCATCGATTATAACCGTGTAGTAAAAGACCTCAACGGACTGACTCCCGAACAGTTTCTTGCAGCATTGGACAAGAACTTTGTTGTAGAGGAAAAGGGAACTGAAATTTACAAACCGTCCGGTTTACACAATTTCTCGCTCTATCTGGGTGACAAGTGGTATAGTCTGACTGCAAAGGCAGGCACGTACAATGACAATGATCCTATCGGTGTACTTGATGTTACTATTTCTTCAAATCTGATTTTAGACGAGATTTTGGGAATAAAAGACCTCCGTTCCGATAAGCGTATCGACTTTGTTGGTGGTATCCGTGGTCTGGGAGAATTGAAGAAACGTGTCGACAGTGGAGAGATGAAAGTAGCTTTGGCACTTTATCCTGTATCCATGAAGCAACTGATGGACATTGCTGACACCGGTAATATTATGCCGCCCAAAACGACTTGGTTCGAACCGAAACTTCGTTCGGGACTAGTAATTCATAAATTGGATTAAAGTATATACTTTATAAAAATCGAGCGGTCAATCTCTCACAATCAACAAGATGTTTGTGAGAAGTTGACCGCTTGTTTGTGTTGAAATAACCGCTCGATTGCCTCTGAATGGCCGTTCGAATCTGCCTGAAAACCTGCCCGATTGAATCAAATGAGGCAGTCGTTTCGGTGAGATACTCTAATATTTTCGGGCAGCAGATGGAATTTCATCAAGAAAGCCGTATCTTTGCGGCATGACTGCTGAAGATACTTATAAAACTATCGTCGAACCTTCCGAAGGTATTTATACAGAAAAGCGAAGCAAGTTTATTGCCATCGCCTTGCCTGTGCGTACCCTTGATGAGATAAAAGCACATCTTGAAACGTATCAGAAGAAGTATTATGATGCCCGGCACGTATGCTATGCTTATATGTTGGGTGCGGCGCGAAAGGATTTCCGCGCCAATGATAATGGTGAACCTTCGGGAACGGCGGGAAAGCCCATCCTCGGGCAAATAAACTCTAATGAGCTGACTGACATTCTGATTATTGTAGTCCGTTATTTTGGAGGGATCAAGTTGGGTACGAGCGGACTGATTGTTGCCTATAAAGCAGCCGCTGCCGAAGCAATTTCCGCCGCTACCATTATAGAAAAAACGGTGGATGAGGAAGTGACTGTGATGTTTGAATACCCTTTTATGAACGACATTATGCGTATTGTAAAGGAGGAAGAACCGGAAATTCTCAGTCAGTCGTACGATATGGATTGTAGCATGACGTTGCGTATCCGTCGTTCCATGATGCCCAAACTGCGTGCACGATTGGAGAAAGTAGAGACTGCACGGATTCTTGAAGAAGAGTAATCCATTGCAGCTTGTCAGGCAGAATGAATGTAATAAAGAAAAGTAAGAATATATGGCATTTGAAGCAACAAAAAGAGAATGGTGTGAACTCTATACTTTCTTTCGTCTATTGGCGGAAGGAAAAGTAGCGTTGGGCACGGCTAAGGCGAAGAAGGGAGAGATCAGCTGGCCTGTCGCAATGATTCAACGGGAAGAACATGACGGAACACGCTGTTATTATATAGAAAAAGAGAGTGTCCGCATCAAAGGCGAAAATAGTGAGAAGTCCGTTCCCCGGGAAGATTTCGGGATTGTGGCAGAGTTAATCTTACAGGCCGTCAAATCTTCTTCGGAAGAGGAGGTCACTTCTCCCGATGGCGTGGAAGAGTTTCTGGATGAGGTCGCTATTTTCGATTTGGAAGCAAAGACGGAAGATCGTACCGATTTTTATATTGCTTTCTGGCATCCGGAGGCACCGTTGAGCGGGTTCAGCGTTCGTTCGCGGCTGGGGGCTATGAACCCGTTGTTGGACGGAGGCCGCACAGCCAACTTGAAACTGGAACAGAGCGGAGTCAAATTTGCGACTCCTACCGTAAATAAGATTAATGCGTTGCCGGAAGCTCCTAATGAAGTGGCAGAGCGAATGTTGCTGATTGAACGCTTGGGCGGGGTACTCAAATATTCGGACGTGGCAGATCGGGTATTCCGTAGCAATCTTTTGATGATTGATTTACATTTCCCCCGTGTGCTGACTGAAATGGTACGCATCATGCATTTGGATGATATTACCCGTATCAGCGAATTGACGGAAGTAATCAAACAGATGAACCCGTTGAAGATAAAAGATGAGCTGGTAAACAAACATGGTTTTTATGAGTTTAAAATAAAGCAGTTCTTGATGGCGTTAGCATTGGGCATGCGTCCGGCGAAGATATATACAGGACAGGATTCGGCTGTTGAAGGTATCTTGTTGATGGATGGGAGCGGAGAAGTACTTTGCTATCATAAGTCAGAAAGACCGGTGATGGAGGATTTTCTGTTTCTGAATACCCGTTTGGAGAAAGGTTCTCTGGATAAGGACAAATACGGTTTTCTGGAAAGAGAAAACGGAACGTATTACTTCAAACTGAATGCCAAGATCGGGCTCGTAAAACGATAATTGCAAGTGGTGAACGAGTTGTAAGTATAGTAAATATAGTATATGAAAACGAATGAAGTTTTAGAGAACATCAAAGCGCGTCGTAGTGTACGGGCTTATACTGACCGGCAGGTTTCGGAAGAAGACTTGCAGGCTATTCTGGAAGCTGCCACTTTTGCCCCCAGTGGGATGCACTTGGAGACGTGGCATTTTACTGCCATTCAGAATGCAGATAAACTGTCTGAATTGAATGAACGGATTAAAGGAGCTTTCGCTAAAAGTGACGAGCCGAAATTACAGGAACGCGGTCACAGCAAAACGTATTGCTGTTATTATCATGCCCCGACTTTAGTGATCGTATCCAATGAACCGACGCAATGGTGGGCCGGTATGGACTGTGCCTGTGCTATTGAGAATATGTTTTTGGCTGCCCATTCTCTGGGGATCGGTTCTTGCTGGATCAATCAGTTAGGAACAACTTGCGATGATCCCGAAGTCCGTGAATTGATAACTTCGCTGGGTGTACCGAAAGACCATAAAGTATATGGCTGTGTAGCTTTGGGATATGCCGATCCTAAAATCTCAATGAGGGAGAAGGCGGTCAAGGCTGGAACAGTGACTGTTGTCAGATAGGACCCAGCTATGTTTCCGGCAAACATGGAATGAAGGCAGTATGATAACCGGAAGATTCCGGCATCGTTTCTTATGTTCATTTAGCTCGGTGCTTATCGGAATACTTCGGTGCCTGCAAAGGTAAGCCCGGAGCTCAGCAAATGCGAGCCCCGGGCTTATTTTTTCCTGTGTACAGATTTCCTCTGGAAGTTTATTCTTATTCGAACCTTCCGTAGCGGGTCGGCAATAACTTCCGGTCTCCCAACGTATTGTCTACGCGGGCCACGTTCACCCAGAATTTATTATCACGTACGCTTTCTATCGGATACGCAGCTTTTTCGCGTGTATAAGAATGTTCCCAATTATCATTCACAATCTCATATTCGGGATGCGGGGCATTGATTAATACATTGTCATTCTTGTCTGCTTCTCCATCTTTCACTTCTTGGATTTCTTTCCAGATATTCAGCATGACATCCACGAAATTATCCAGCTCTGCTAAACTTTCGCTTTCGGTCGGCTCAATCATCAGCGTACCGTGAACAGGGAAGGAGAGAGTCGGTGCATGATAGCCATAATCCATCAGGCGTTTGGCAATATCATTCTCAGAGATTCCCGTTTCTTCATGTACTTTGCGGCATTCCAGAATCATTTCGTGTCCAACGAAACCGGTAGCTCCCCGATAAACAATACCGTAAGTATCTTTCAGACAGGCAGCCAGATAGTTGGCATTGAGAATGGCGATTTTAGTTGCCTGAGTCAGCCCTTCTGCTCCCATCATCCGGATATAACCGTACGTGATAGGCAAGATACCCGCACTACCGAACGGAGCTGCGGAAACTTGGTTTTGTGTATTGCCGAAGATCGAGTGTCCCGGTAAGAACGGCACCAGATGCTCTGCTACACAGATAGGACCTACACCCGGACCGCCACCACCATGCGGTGAAGCAAACGTCTTATGTAAGTTCAAGTGACAAACATCTGCACCGATGAATCCCGGATTGGTCAATCCTACTTGTGCATTCATGTTGGCCCCGTCCATATATACTTGTGCGCCGCAGGCATGGATAATCTCACAGATTTCTTTTATTTCCGTTTCGAAGATACCGTGTGTTGACGGATAGGTAATCATCAATGCTGCCAGTTCTTCTTTGTTTTCCAAGGCTTTGGCACGCAGGTCGTTCATATCCACATTTCCTTGCTCATCGCATGCGCAGGTGACGGTCTCAAATCCGGCTTGTATGGCAGATGCCGGATTTGTGCCGTGTGCCGAAGCCGGAATCAATATCTTATTGCGGTGTCCCTGACCGATACTTTCAAGATATGCACGAATAACGCGCAGGCCGGCATATTCTCCCGCAGCACCCGAATTTGGCTGCAGGCTGACACCTGCAAATCCGGTGATAACCTTCAGATCCTCACTCAGATTGCCGATCAGTTCACGATATCCTTCTGCCTGATCTTCCGGTACTAACGGGTGCATGCTCATAAATTCCGGACGACTCAAAGGCAGCATTTCAGCGGCTGCATTGAGCTTCATAGTGCACGATCCGAGAGAAATCATAGACTGTGCCAATGAAATATCCTTCCGGTCCAGACGTTTGATGTAACGCATCATTTCCGTTTCCGTATGGTATTTGGAGAATACTTCATGCGTGAGAAAAGAGGTGGTACGTTTCAGCGTTTTGTCGATGTTGCTCTTTTCCGGTACATCTTCTACCTTCTGGTAATCCTTGCCGGCAGCGATGGCGAAGATGGAAAGCAGCACATTCGTAGCTGCTACATCTGTTGTCTCGTCAATGCTGAAGCCTACATCTCCATTCTCATAATAGCGCAGGTTTACTTCCTTGCTCAATGCAATCGTGCGAATCTGTTGGGCTGAAACGTGTTCCGGCAGTTCGAAACGTAGTGTGTCGAAATACTGTGTATTGACTTGGGTATATCCGAATTTCTTTAATTGCTTGTCAAGGAAAACGGTGATGCTGTGGATGCGCGAAGCAATCGTTTTGATTCCTTCCTGTCCGTGATATACGGCGTAGAAGCCGGCCATTGTTGCGAGTAATGCCTGAGCCGTACAAATATTGGAAGTCGCTTTTTCCCGTTTGATGTGCTGTTCGCGTGTCTGCAGGGCCATTCGGTAGCAGAGTTTGCCATATTTATCTTTGGACCATCCGATGATTCGTCCCGGCATATTCCGCTTGTACTCGTCACGTGTGGCGAAGTAACCAGCCGAAGGACCACCGTAAAACATCGGTGTACCCAGGCGTTGTGTGGTACCGAATACAATATCCGCTCCCCATTCTCCCGGAGGAGTCAGCAGGGCAAGGCTCAGAATATCGGCGGCAACGGCAACTTTACAGTCCGCGTCATGTGCTTTCTTCGTAAAGTCGGCATAGTTTTCTACATTTCCGCTGGAATTAGGATATTGAAGAATGCAGGCGAAGATTTCCGGTGAGGGTTCAAATTCTTTGTATCTGCCTACGCGCAATTCAATTCCTTGTGGAATGGCACGTGTAGTCATTACTGCTAAAGTCTGCGGGAAAATGTTTTCGTCTACAAAGACTACATTGGCACCTGCTTTCTGCTGAGTGCGTGAACGAAGTGCGTACATCATGGTTACGGCTTCGGCAGCGGCAGTCGCTTCATCCAGCAGCGAACAGTTGGCAAGCGGCATAGCGGTGAGATCACAGACGGCGGTCTGGAAATTCATCAATGCTTCCAGTCTTCCCTGTGATACTTCCGTCTGATAAGGCGTGTAGGAAGTATACCACACGGGATTTTCGAATACATTCCGTTGGATAACGGCAGGAGTAATTGTATTATACCACCCCAATCCGATGTACGTAGTATACAGTTTGTTTTTACTTGCCAGTCCGGCAATGTGTTTCCCAAATTCGTATTCCGTCAACGGACTAGCCAGTGCCAGTGGTTCCTTCAGGCGGATGTTGGCAGGAATGGTTTTGTTGATCAGTTCATCCAGTGAGTCTACGCCTATTTTACGAAGCATCACGGCTGTGTCTTGTTCATTGATGCCGATGTGACGGCTAGCTAACAAATCTGTTTTCATAATTTTTGATTTATAAGTATCAGGTATTAAGTATTAGGTATTACCCATGCGGATATGAATATCATAAAGCTACGGTTATCATCAGCTACGGTTAATACCTAATACCTAATACTTAATACCTGAATTACTATCTGAAAAATGGGTTCTCTGCTTTTTCCATTCCGATGGTCGTAGGTGCACCGTGTCCGGGGTAGACGACTGTCTCGTTAGGAAGTACGAATAGACGGCTGCAAATGTGATCGATCAGTTCGTCGAAGTTGCCTCCTGACAGGTCGGCGCGACCGATACTGCCTTGAAACAATACGTCACCGGAGAACATGCAGTTGTCTTCTTTACAATAATACACGAGGCTGCCGGGTGAGTGTCCGGGAACATGGATTGCTTCCAGCTTGGTGTGTCCGAAGGTGATAATATCTCCGTCGTGCAGATATTTTCCCAATGGAACCGGCTTTTCCTGTAATTGGAAGCCGAACATGCGGCTTTGTTTCGGAGCTTCATCAATCCAGAACTCATCCGCTTTGTTGGCTTCTGCCGACAGACCGAATTCTTTCAGCATAAATGGATTGCCGAAGATGTGATCCAGATGTAAATGAGTATTCAGCAGATGCTTTACATTCAATTCATTGGTGAGGATGAACTTCTTTAGTGCTTGTTTTTCCTCTTCATAGAAGCAGCCCGGATCAATGACCACCGCTTCTTTTGTGTCATCCCATAAAACGTAGCAATTTACGGGAAACATATTAAATTCAAATCTCTTTATTTTCATGGTTTTGATAACTCCTGATTCCTATATTTGTGAATATACTACCTTTTTGGTTTCAAAGAACTCTTCCTCAAAGTCTTCGCTCAGGCTGTGAATGACTGTTTTATGCTTGAACGGCATTGTTTCGTGCTCCAGTTCGCCTCCTTTGAGACAGATCAGTCCGTTAGGCAGAGCATTCTGCTGCTTGGGAGAAATGTTCTTTTTGATAATCTTGATCAGATCCGCCAAAGGCATTACGGCACGACTTACCACAAAGTCGAACAGTTGTTTTTCCTCTTCTGCACGGGCATGGCGGAAGGTGACGTTTTTCAGTCCGATGGCATTTGCCACTTCTGTTGCCACGCGTACTTTCTTACCGATGCTGTCTACCAGATGAAACTTGGTGTCGGGGAAAAGAATTGCGAGCGGAATGCCGGGAAAGCCTCCTCCTGTACCCAGATCCATGATGCTGGTTCCGGGACGGAATTGAATCACTTTGGCGATGCCTAATGAATGGAGCACATGATGCTCGTATAAATTCTCGATGTCTTTGCGGGAGATGACGTTGATTTTCGCATTCCAGTCGATGTAGAGGTCGTATAGAGCAGCAAACTGTTGGCGCTGCTCTTCCGTCAGATCCGGAAAATATTTCAGTATGATTTCCACTTTAAGTATTTTGAATGGTGAATTTAGAATTATAAGTGAAATGAATATCCTCTTGCATCACACGGGGCAATAACAATAGGATATTCATTGGTGTTCAATCTTTTAATAACTGTTTAATTTTTCAAATCTCCGAGAATAGGGTTGCTGCCCAGCAGGTGTTCCATTATGGCGTATGGAATCGTGACTTTGACAGGACCCATCGAATACGGTGTGATATCGTATATATTATAGTAGAAGGTGATACCTTCCTTGCTCAGATAAAAGTTTTCTGTCGGTGTGATGTCTCCGGTCGAGGCATATCCCATGTCTTCCAGTGCCTCGTGTGTTGTCACTTTGTTGTCGGCCATCAGCTGGTTCCATATCAGGTCTGTCAGGGCTTCCTGATAGTCGCCTACAAAAATATCGTCGAGGCGAAGCGGACGCATCAGGGTAAGGTCCATATTTAGGAAAGTTGACATGTACATGCCATGTGCGCCTCCGGTATATTCGTTATAGTCAACGCGGTATACAAGCAGGTCTTTCTCATATAGTTGCACATGACTTTCGATACTCTTGTAGTAGGAATACCATGCGCCTACCACTGCATCGCTCTCTTTATTCTTTTCGTCTTCGGCATACATAGGCTCCTGGTCGTGGCGGTACTCGTCAATATAGCTCTGAGCGTATTGCTTCACTACTGCTTCCGGTTTTTCACCGATATATTTGTCTCCGAAGCATACGGAGATGAAGTATGCATTCAGACTATCTTTCAGCATATCATCCGATGACTTGACAGGATAGGCGAAGTTGACGATAATATTGCATGCCGGTTTGGCTGTATCATTAAAGAGGTGTGCCGTCTCGTTTACCTGTATACTATCGAATTGTAATGCTCCTGTATTTTTGTTCATCTTGTCATGACAAGAAAACAAAAAGCCGCTTACCGAAAGTATAACCGCAAGCAGGCTGACATATTGTTTTTTCATACCCGTTTTTTCTATAAATTCAACATTGATCATATCTATCACTATCGACAAATATAAATGAAATAACCGAATACTGCGAATAAAAAAGGAAAAATATTCAGCTAGTTTTTTGGGTAATGCATATAGGGGATGCCATTGTTAATGATTCTTTTTTTCTTGCTTTTGTCACATATGTTACAGTTTTAATCGATGCACTGCACTTATCTTTGCAGAAAAAATAGATTATGGAACAGTTACATGCACATGAAGTCCTTCACATGATGGAGGGAAATAGTTATACTGAAGCAACTCTGAGAGCTGCAATCGTGGAGAAGTTTGGCGAACATCAGCGTTTTTATGCTTGTTCGGCAGATAATATGGAAGTAGACGAACTGATAGAGTTTCTCAAAAGAAAAGGGAAATTCATGCCAGCCGGTGAAGAGTTTACGGTGGATATCAGTAAGGTTTGCAGCCATTGATTCTTGGCGGGTGCTGTGGATAGCCAAGCGGTATAGTAGTCAATAGGAATAATTAGACAAAGAAATGACGAGGGTGTGTCAAAACTCAATTTTTAAGAAGATGAACTTTTAATTTGAAATTAGAACATCCTAAAAGACTAAAGAAAGGGGCATATCATTACTCAAAACGAAGTTTGATATGCCCCTTTTAGATGTTATAGTTACAATCTGTAATTTTTCGGAGTAGTCATTTTAGTTTCGACATACCCTCGTTTTTTTCTTCAGGGTGTGAGGGGGGATGAAAAGGGTTTGTTAGTTGTAGGTTGCCCCTGTTGTTTTTCTTAGCTAGGGAAATTTTCATAGGTAGGGAAATCCCTATTTGCAAATAGGAAGAAGTCTTTGCAAAGAGAGTTTTCTCATGCTACATTTGTAGTATAAAACTACTAAACTATACTTAATATGAAAAAGAATCAGTACCTTATGTCTTTGTTGCTGGTGATACTGCTCAGCAGTTGCTTTACCAGCAGAATTAATTATGAAAAATTGAGTCGTATCCAACTCGGGATGTCTTCTGGAGGGGTGATAGCTATTTTGGGTAAGCCAACTTATCGAAGTTTTGATGAAAAGGAAGAGGTCTTAGAGTTTTGCTATGGATTAAATATCGCAAAGATTTGGTTTGTTGATGACAAAGTAACTAAGATGAAGAATTATTATGACTATGATTGTAATAAAATTCGGATCGTAGAGGATAAGAAAGAAGACGATAAATCCTCAAAGAAAGATAAAAAAGAAGATACAAGTTCCAGAATACGTGTAACGACGGATGGAAAGCATATAATACAGACCGGTTCCATCATAGTCACTCCGGATGGAAAACATGAAACAGTGGTAAGTGATCTGGGTGGAATCATTATAACAGGGTCCGGTGAACATATACATGTTCATTAGTACTTGCAGTTAATAGTTAATTCACCATACCTTTATCAATTCCGAATTTCTCATCCGTCTGGCATTCACCGGCAGGTTCTACATGTACCAAAATATCATAGACATTGTCTATAGAGCTTTTTATACTTTTTTCCACAGAATCGGCTATCTGATGTGCCTGTGTGATTGTTATTTGCGGGTTTACCTCTATGTCGAGAGTAATCATATAAAGATTCCCGATCATTCTTGACCTTACCCGGTGTGGATTACTCGCACCGGGTACTTGCTCCACCGCTTCGAATATCTTATTATATACATTGACATCTTTGACTCCATCCATCAATTCTACATTCGAATCGATGAAAATACTGATCGAAGATTTTATAATAAAGAGACTGATGATTAGTCCTGTGATAGAGTCGAGTATAGGCAGTTTGAATATGAACGTGAATATAAGTCCCAGCAACACACCGGAGGAGATGATCACGTCATTACGCATATTGATCGCATTGGCTGTCAGCATGGAACTGTCTATTTTCTTTCCCTGTTTGTATTGATATGAAGCCAGCAGGAGTTTGCCGATGATAGAAAATATAGTGACGTATATAGCAATGGCCGACGGAATTTCTTTACTCTCGTCAGTGAAGATGCTTCCAATGGATGATATCAACATTTGCACACCCGCGTAAAAAATCACAAGTGACAGAATCTTAGTTGCAATCCCTTCGGCCTTTTCATAACCGAATACATACTTCTTGGAAGGCGGCTGATTGATAATGCGTGCTGTGAAAATCATGACAATGGAGATGATTACGTCCGTTGCCGAATCGATACCGTCGCCCAGCACGGCAAGACTACCGGCAAATAAGCCTATGATGATTTTTGATGCGGAAAGTATGGCGTTCCCGATAGTACTTATCCAAGAAGTTCTGATTAATATCTGCTCCCTTTTTGCTTTCATGTGATTAAGCCTTTGACATACCGGTTAGTATGTAGCTGCCTTTCAAGTTGTTTTCTTTCATATAATTGACCACTTCTACCCGGCAGGCCGACATTAAAGCGTATCCCGTTAAGTTCCCGTTTATAGCTTTGATGAACGAATACTCTGTATCGTTGTGGATGAAAGATATACGATGATATTCCATAACATAATGTGTTTAATAAGGACTAATATGTGGTCAAATATACGGATAATATCAGTAGTATGGATGAAAAAGGAGAATTATTTAATTTGATCATATTGCTGGAATAGTACATTTTTATTTTTATCTTTGCCTCCCGAAATGAAAAGACTAGCCTACATAACAGCAGTGATTCTTTCTCTCCTGATTATCTATTCAGGGGCAGGAGTGTCTATTGTCCATTACTGCTGTTCCCGTTGTGAGGCAGTGCAAGGCTGTTGTGCCAATGGCTGTCCCAAGTGTAAGAAGTCTCATACGTGCGATTCAAAGAAAGACTGTAGAGAAAAGGGCTGTACAGCCACTATCTATAAGCTCGATTTGATGAAGCATGTTTCCGAACTGACAGTTTCTGTTCCGGTGGTAACGCTTTTCTGTGAACAATCTTGTCAGTTATTTGCTTTTGCTTCCATAGATCAAACGGCAGACTATTCCAGTCTTCCCTTTCCGCCACCTTCCTGTCCGAGGCAGAAGTTGGCGTTACATTCTGTTCTTCTGATTTAGCGTTATTTCATTTTTTTGTGTCCGATGGAACTTTGTTTTCAGCCATTGCAGGTTATGAAAGCAAAGGGAATGAATGCAATTTAGTTGCAAGAGAAATGAATTAATTTTGTATCTCAACAATAAGTTTAAGAAAGAATGAAATATATGATAATGGGCCTGTTCTCATTACTTGCGGTTACAACCTATGCGCAAGTACGGGGGACGGTCAAAGATAATACCGGAGAACCCATTCCGGGTGCTAATGTATTCTGGATGAATACGGGTCAGGGAGTAACAACGAAAGAAGATGGTAGTTTTTCTATCTCCAAACCTTCGAAAAGTCACATGCTGGTGGTCAGTTTTATCGGTTTTCAGAATGATACGATTCATGTCAGCAAGAAGAATCAGGAGCTGGATATCATCCTTCGGGATGGTGTAGAGCTGAATGAAGTGAATGTGGTCA
The DNA here is from genome assembly GCF_900106755.1 of Bacteroides faecis MAJ27. Lineage (GTDB taxonomy): Bacteria > Bacteroidota > Bacteroidia > Bacteroidales > Bacteroidaceae > Bacteroides > Bacteroides faecis. The sequence goes on along the minus strand of NZ_FNNN01000003.1, from coordinate 147,820 downwards.
GCCGCAGAATGGGAACGATGAAGTTGCGGAGCAGTGTGATGAATGAAGAGATGATAAGCAGTGCCGAATTGAGTAGAGCTGCCTGTTGCAATCTTGGAGAAAGCTTTGTGACCAACCCTTCGGTGGACGTGAGTTATTCGGATGCTGCAACGGGAGCCAAACAGATTAAACTGCTCGGATTGTCCGGAACTTATGTGCAGATGCTGACAGAGAATATCCCGAACTATCGTGGCGCGGCTTCCCCTTATGGACTGGGATATGTTCCCGGTCCGTGGATGCAGAGCATACAGGTTTCCAAAGGAATCTCTTCTGTGAAGAATGGCTACGAAGCTATCACAGGACAAATCAATGTCGAGTTTAAAAAGCCGCAGTTGCCGGAAGCCGACTGGGTATCCGCCAATCTTTTCGCAAGCAGTACCAGTCGGTATGAGGCGAATGCAGATGCCACCCTGAAGTTGTCCAAACGCTGGAGCACCTCTCTGCTGGCACATTATGAGAACGAGACCAAAGCACACGACGGCAATGATGACGGCTTCGTAGATATTCCCCGGGTAGAGCAATATAATGTCTGGAACCGATGGGCATATATGGGAGATCACTATGTTTTTCAAGCAGGTTTCAAGGCATTGTCCGAAAGCCGGAACAGCGGACAGGCACATCATGCAGGTATGCAGTCCGATGATCTCTATAAGGTAGGAATCGATACCGAGCGTTATGAGCTTTTTACTAAGAATGCTTATATATTCAATAAGGAGAAGAATACGAATCTGGCATTGATTCTTTCTGCCAGCTGGCACAATCAGGATGCGATGTACGGACGAAAACTCTACAATGTAGACCAGACGAATGCGTATGCTTCTTTGATGTTTGAAACGGAATTTAATAAGCAGAACAGTTTCTCGGCAGGATTGAGTTTCAACTATGACGCCTATGACCAGCATTATCGGCTGGAGAATAAAACGGAATTGCCGCTTATAAAGGCATTTGCCAAAGAAGCGGTTCCCGGAGTCTATGTGCAATATACGTTGAATCTGAATGACCAGTGGATGCTGATGGCAGGTCTGCGCGGCGATTATAGCAGTGAGCACGGCTTCTTTGTGACCCCGCGTGCGCATCTGAAATACAATCCGAATGAGTATGTACACTTCCGCCTGTCTGCCGGAAAAGGTTACCGTACGAATCATGTACTGGCAGAGAACAATTACCTGCTTTCCAGCAGCCGAAAGGTTGAAATAGCGAACGGGCTGGATATGGAAGAAGCATGGAACTATGGCGCCAGCGTATCTACATATATACCCATATTAGGCAAGACGCTGAATATCAATGCCGAGTACTATTACACCAACTTCCTGAAACAAGTAGTAGTAGATATGGACAGCAATCCTCACGAAGTCGCTTTTTACAATCTCGATGGACGTTCCTATTCGCATGTGTTCCAAGTAGAGGCAAGCTATCCTTTTTTCAAAGGATTTACTTTGACAGGGGCTTACCGTCTGACGGATGCTCAGACAACCTACAAAGGTCAGCGGATGGAGAAACCACTGACCAGTAAATACAAGGGATTGCTGACCGCTTCGTATCAGACACCACTCGGAATATGGCAGTTTGATGCTACGCTCCAACTCAATGGCGGAGGAAGAATGCCTGCTCCTTATGAATTGGCGGACGGTCAGTTGTCCTGGGAGCGCCGCTACGGTAGTTTCGAACAATTGAGCGCTCAAATAACCCGCTATTTCCGTCGTTGGTCCATCTACGTAGGAGGGGAGAACCTGACCAACTTCAAACAGAAGAACCCGATCATTGATGCTGCGAATCCGTGGGGAAGTAACTTTGACTCTACGATGATATGGGGACCTGTGCACGGAGCAAAGGCGTATATCGGAGTACGTTTCAATCTGGCAAGAAACAGTGACTAAAGTGATAAAAACAGAAATGAATGATGACCATTAAAAGAATAAGAAAAATGAAAACAAGAAGATGGATGGCCACTTTCGTGGTGGCTCTTTTGAGTGTGACAGCTGTACTGGCAAAAGACATTCGCGTCGTAGTATTCAAAGTCTCTCAGATGCATTGCGAGAACTGCGAGAAGAAAGTGAAAAACAATATGCGCTTTGAAAAAGGTGTGAAAGAACTTTCTACCGAGCTGAAGGACAAAACGGTGTCTATCACCTACGATGCCGAGAAGACGGACGTGAAGAAGTTGCAGGCAGGATTCAAGAAGTTCAATTACGAGGCGGAGTTTGTGAAAGAAACCAAACAGGAAGGCAAGAAAGACGGCAAACAAGAATCTCAAAAAGAAGAAAAGAAAGCCGATAAGAAGTAATCGAACAAATACCCATATTGGCTTGTTTTATAACTACTAATCATTAAAGAGTAAGGATTATATGGGTAATATAGCAAAAAAGGCGTTTCCCGTGCTCAATATGCATTGTGCGGGATGCGCTAACAATGTAGAAAAAACAGTGAAAAAGTTGTCGGGAGTCGTTGATGCTTCCGTCAACTTTGCTTCAAATACATTGACGATTTCTTATGAGGACGACAAGCTGACTCCCGGAGAAATTCGTGCAGCGGTACTTGCTGCCGGTTATGACTTGATTGTAGAAGAAGCGAATAAAGAAGAACGTCGGGAGGAGGAGCAGCATAAGCGTTATCTCCGCCTGAAACGGAAAGTGATCGGTGCGTGGATATTTGTCGTACCGCTCCTTATCTTTTCTATGGTATTGATGCACATGCCATATTCTAACGAGATACAGATGGTGCTCACCATTCCGGTAATGGTACTCTTCGGAGGCAGTTTCTTTACGGGAGCATGGAAGCAGGCCAAGGTCGGGCGTAGTAATATGGATACGCTGGTCGCGTTAAGTACCTCGATAGCCTTCCTTTTCAGTTTATTCAATACCTTCTTTCCGCAGTTCTGGACAGATCGCGGATTGGAACCACACGTCTATTACGAAGCTTCCGCAGTGATCATTGCTTTCGTTCTGACCGGAAAAATGATGGAGGAACGTGCCAAAGGAAATACTTCGGACGCAATTCGCAGGCTGATGGGAATGCAGCCCAAAGTGGCGCGTGTGTTGCGTGGCGGGATAGAGGAGGAGATACAAATAGACCTCTTGCAGGTAGGCGATAGGGTTGTAGTCCGTCCCGGCGAACAGATTCCGGTGGATGGCCAGCTTTCGGAAGGAGAATCGTATGTGGATGAAAGTATGATTAGCGGTGAGCCGATTCCGGTAGAGAAGAAAAAGGGCGACAAAGTCCTTGCCGGGACAATCAATCAGCGCGGGTCATTTATCATTCGTGCCTCCCAGGTGGGAAGTGATACAGTGCTTGCGCGCATCATTCACATGGTGCAGGAAGCACAAGGCAGCAAAGCTCCTGTGCAGCGTATTGTCGACCGTATTACTGGGATTTTTGTCCCTGTCGTGCTCGGAATCGCCATCCTGACATTTATATTGTGGGTTGCCATCGGTGGCAGTGAGTATATTTCTTACGGTATTCTTTCTGCTGTATCTGTTCTGGTCATAGCCTGTCCCTGTGCTTTGGGGCTTGCCACTCCTACTGCATTAATGGTAGGAATCGGTAAGGCTGCCGGACAGCATATTCTGATCAAAGATGCCGTTGCTCTGGAACAGATGCGTAAGGTCAATGTAGTGGTGCTGGATAAAACCGGGACATTGACTGAAGGGCATCCTACCGCTACCGGATGGTTGTGGGCACAGCCGCAGGAAGAACATTTCAAGAATGTACTTCTGGCTGCCGAACTAAAATCGGAGCATCCGTTGGCAGGTGCGATTGTAACTGTACTTCAGGATGAGGAAAAGATAACTCCCGCTCCTTTGAGCAGCTTTGAAAGTATCACAGGAAAAGGGATAAAGGTGTCTTATCAGGGCAATACTTACTGGGTAGGAAGCCACAAACTTCTGAAAGATTTCAGTGCTACGGTCAGTGATGTCATGGCGGATATGCTGGTACATTACGAATCGGATGGGAACGGAATTATATACTTTGGACGTGAGAACGAGCTTCTGGCTATTATTGCAGTTTCCGACCCGATAAAGGCAACTTCTGCTGAAGCGGTGAAAGAACTGAAACGACAGGGTATTGACATCTGTATGCTCACCGGTGACGGACAGCGGACGGCTTTGGCGGTCTCTTCCCGTCTGGGCATTGAGCGTTTTGTGGCAGATGCCTTGCCGGATGACAAAGCCGAATTTGTGCGTGAACTGCAAATGCAAGGAAAGAAAGTAGCCATGGTGGGCGACGGTATCAATGACTCGCAGGCTCTTGCATTGGCTGACGTCAGCATTGCGATGGGGAAGGGAACGGACATCGCCATGGATGTCGCTATGGTGACATTGATGACTTCCGATTTGTTGTTACTCCCCAAAGCCTTTGAACTGTCCAGACAGACTGTACGACTGATCCATCAGAATCTTTTCTGGGCATTCATCTACAATCTGATCGGTATTCCTATCGCTGCCGGAGTCTTATTTCCTGTCAACGGATTGTTGCTGAATCCGATGCTGGCAAGTGCTGCTATGGCATTCTCCAGTGTGAGTGTAGTGCTCAATTCGTTGAGTTTGGGAAGAAGGAAGATTTAAGCAGAGAGCATATAAAGCGCTCCTTTATGATTTTAAATTAGGCACGGATTAACACGGTTTTTAATAGTTTGTTTAATCTCTTAAAACCGTGTTAATCCGTGTAATCCGTGCCTAATATTATTATGTTGACCGATGTTTAGAAGTAGCTTTTATTACCAGACTCAACTGTTTCTAAACTCCAGAGGAGACATTCCCACATGCCGTCTGAAGAATTTGCAGAAGAAAGAGGGATTAGGAAAATTCAACGAATAAGCTATCTCCTGAATCGTCATATCCGTGCCTTTTAGTTGCGCTTTGGCATCGATAATGACGATATAGGCTATGGTATCCAGCACGCTTTTTCCCGTCACTTGCTTGACGGTGGTGCTCAGATGCTGAAGAGAGATTCCCAGCTGATCGGCATAGAACTGTGCACAGCGCTGATCCTTGTAGTGTTCAGTAATTAATTGAATCAACTTCCGGCAAATCTCCTTCTTACGGTTTGAATGATTGTTTCCCGTATAATTCCGGTACATCAGCTGGACACTTGTCAGAATAGTCTGAAGCGACAGGTCTGCCAATTTGGAATCCATTTTGAAAGACTCGTCACAACTGGCATGAGATAATAAGGCAAAATATTCCTTCAGATAGTCGGCGATATTTTCGGAAAGAGGGATGATAGGCTGTTCTATCAGTTTGGGATAGGCGCTTCCGATTGTCGTCAACAGATTGATATGCCCGATACATTTGGCGGAGAAACCGGCAAAGCAGAGACTTACCTTTTCCGCTTTCTCGCGGAACTGAATGATGGTGCCGGGCAATAAAGTGATCAGGTCATTCGGGTGAACCTCATATTCCAGCAGGTTGATGGAGACTTTCATAGTACCTTCCGTACAGACTGCGAAAATGCACGCCTGTAACCGGCACGATTGTTTGTAGATGTTCAGAATATCTTCAGTTACTTTGGTCCATGCTAACACCTCCAGGGGCAAATCTACTTGTGGAACTTCCATTTTCATAAGAGTGTTTGTTATCTTTGGTTTAAAGTGCTTGTTATATTCGGTCTACAAATGTACGATTTTTCTTTTTATTTCTTACTTTTGTCCTCATGAAAACTGTATTAGTCGATTGGAATTTGATTCCGTACTCCGAAGCATGGCAGCGGCAGACGGAATGGTTTGATGCCGTTGTCCGTGCAAAAGCGCAGGGAGAAACGTACGAAAATCGTATTATAATGTGCGAACATCCGCATGTCTATACTTTGGGGCGTAGCGGAAAGGAAAATAATATGCTGTTGAATGACGAGCAGTTGAAAGCCATTCAGGCTATCCTTTATCATATAGATCGGGGAGGGGACATCACTTATCATGGTCCCGGACAGTTAGTTTGTTATCCGATATTGAATCTGGAGGAGTTTCAGCTGGGATTGAAGGAATATGTGCACCTGCTCGAAGAGGCTGTGATACGTGTCTGTGCTTCCTATGGCATTGAAGCGGGGCGGCTTGAGAAGGCGACAGGTGTATGGCTGGAGGGAAACACCCCCCGTGCCCGTAAGATTTGCGCGATCGGAGTGAGGAGCAGCCACTACGTCACTATGCACGGTCTGGCTCTGAATGTGAATACGGATTTACGCTATTTCAGCTATATTCATCCCTGTGGATTTATAGATAAAGGCGTCACTTCCCTTCGTCAAGAGTTGAAGCACGAAGTGCCTGTGGACGAAGTGAAGCAACGCCTTGAATGCGAGCTTAGGAAACTGCTTGAAAGAGCTTAGAACACTATTCCAACACTGAGTTGCCACGTACGGTGCATAAAGCAGTCGCTGTCTGCCAGTGCGTACGAGAAGTCTGCACGGATTGGCCAGAAGTTGATTCCGCATCCCAGTGTACCGTAGTTGCCTGTACCTTTGTCATTGTCTCCGAAATGGTATCCTGCGCGGACTACACCGTATTTCAAGAAGTTGTATTCAGCTCCGATACCGGCTTGAAGATGGCGGTATTCGGATGGCAGCAGATAGTTCAAGTCGAGTGCTACTTGCAGGCGGTTTTCCATGCTGAACGGAAGATCGACCGCTCCACCCAGTCCGAGTCGGGCAGGCAGCTTCTGACCGTCCAGTTTACCGCCTAAGTTGGCAGCCTGAAAGCCGATAGTCCATGAAGCCATTTCATCCAGAATAGCCATGCTGCGATGATAGCTGGCACCGAAATCCATAGATACCGATCCTTTGCTGTCCGCGTCCTTATAGGCTTTTGCCTGTAGATATCTGAGCGTTAATGATACCGACAGGTTCTTGGCTATATTTCTGAAATAGGCAGCCTCCAGATTCCAGGCACGGGCATGGTCTTTCGGACCATCCTCCCAATGAAAATCAGCATCTTTATAATGACGGAATCCTACGGTAAATCCATGTTTCCCTTCCCGTCCGATGCGGTAGAAGAGGGAAGCGCTGTGCATACCATAGTTCTTATTTATGTCAGCGTATGAGTAGCTGGCACCCATTACATCCTGTGAGAAAGCGATGGTGGAAGCGTTATGAAAGATAGCCGTACTTCCGTTGTCAGTGATAGCTAATCCTGTGCCGGCCATACCTGCCGATTGGGCATCCGGAGTAATCTCCAGAAAAGAGGCGTTTGCCACTCCTTGTGCTCCCAGAAAAGCAGGCAACAAACACGAGGCGAGAAGGAAATGTTTTACTCGTTTCATAATCATTTGTTTTAAGGGTGAGACATCCGGACGACACGTATGCCTGTCCACGATTTGTTATTGTTGAGCATTTGGCTGAGAGGCTCTTCGCTGAGGACAACCTTGCCCAGAGTAGAAGAAGCATGGAGCAAATGCAACTTTCCGTTTACAAAGTTAGCTATCCCTACATGAGCTATATCCAGTCCCGGAAGCTTCGTGGTGATAGCAATCACGTCTCCGTCCATGATCCACGGGAGTCCCGTGTCGGGCAGTTTGTTTTTAGGCAGCCAGTGCACCTTCTTTCCGGACAATGCTTTCTCATATTCAGCCATCCGTTTGACGTTTTCCGGCGAATCTGCCAGATGCTTGTATTGCTTGGGATGGGTGGACATATAAGAGAGGGATAGCTTGGTGGTCTGTGCGCTGTTTCGGGCGGTGACATCTTCCAGAAGTCCCTGGCGGACACCGTTCTCAATCCAGTCGGAGGTATAGTGAAGCCGCGAAGTATAGCCGTCTATGATGCCGTCCCGGTAACGTATCTTTTGCAGGTTATCGGCAAAAGAAGAACCCAATGCCTGTGCCAGCGTATATTCTACAAAGGTGAGGCAATCTACTGTTTGGGGGGCGATGACTAACGTCTCTTCTGTTCCCTGATCCAGCGTGTTGGCTACATACTTTGTGCCCAGATACGATTTTCCGATTCTTAGCATCGGCTCCGCATCTTGGGGAAATACGGCACCGTCACGCAGCCACTTTTCCAGTTCCTGCGTCCACTGTTGCTTGTATTTGAAGTTGTCCCGATATCCCCAGCCATGTCCTCCTGTAGGGTAGACATGAAGTGATGCGGGAACATTGTTCTTCTGTAGGGCGAGATAATAATTCACCCCGTTGGAAGGAGGCACAGCGCCGTCATCGGAGGAGAGAACGATAAATGCCTGCGGAGTATCAGATGTCACTTGCAGTTCGTTGGAGAAGTGTCGTATCTGCTCCGTTGTCGGGCTTTTGCCCAGAAGCTCATTTCTCGAACCTCCATGAGTATTTTGCAGCATGGTAACTACCGGATAGAGCAGAATCTGAAAATCCGGACGGGTTTCCGCACTGTAATGGGTAGCGAGGGTAGAGGCCAGGTGACCTCCCGCAGATGCTCCCATAATTCCTATTTTACGAGGGTTGATGTTCCATTCTCCGGCATGTTCACGTACGATGCGAATTGCTCTTTCTGCATCCGACAAGGGCACTTCGCAATGACCGTTCGGCATCCGGTATTTCAGTACAATGTAAGTGATGCCTTGTCCGCAGAACCAAGGTGCCATGTCATGTCCTTCATGATCCATCGCAAGGCGGCTGTAGCCGCCTCCGGGACACATGATGACCGCCATTCCGTTCGGCTGTGGGGCACGGTAAACGGTTATGGTGGGGGCTGTGACATTGCTGAGCCTATGGGGTGACACTTCCTTTTCACCACCGGTCAGTCCGTTGGAGTTGGGAGCACCGTCGGGCCACAAAGGCAGCTCGACAGGCTGTTGTGCAAATGTCATTGCAGTCATAAGTGATACTATAACAGATAATAGTTTCCTCATATTATTTTACTTTCATGGAAGCCTTGATAAAGTAGAGGATCAATAAAGCGTAAGCTCCTAATGCTAACACTTCCGACCAAGTATTGTTCAGCCATGTTTCGTTGACCAGATTGACGCCGCCGAAACGCATTGCCGCACTGACTACGCCCATCAGAGCGCCTCCCGCAATGAAGCCGGATGCCAGCAGTGTTCCCTTTTCACCTCGTTCCGTATTGAGCGCTGTATCTTTGCTGCGGCTCGTAACGTACCAGTTGACGGCACCACCCACTACCAACGGCACGTTCAGTTCCAATGGAATAAACATACCCAGTGCGAATGCCAGTGCGGGAATTTTGAAGAATGTCAGTACAATGGCCAGTACAGCACCGATACCGTACAGCAACCAAGGTGCGCCTACACCGCTCATCAACGGCTCTATCACGGCAGCCATCGCATTGGCCTGCGGTGCAGCCAGTGCGCCACTGGTGAATCCGTATGTCTTGTTCAGGATAATCATGACACCGCCTACTGTAGCTGCTGAAACGATTGTTCCCAAGAATTTCCATGTTTCCTGTTTGGCAGGTGTGCTACCCAGCCAATAACCAATTTTCAGGTCAGTGATGAAACCGCCTGCCATTGAAAGTGCCGTACATACCACACCACCCATGACGAGCGCGGCAACCATGCCCGAAGGACCTTTCAGTCCGACAGCCACCATCACTACGGAAGCCAGAATCAGTGTCATCAGCGTCATTCCCGATACCGGATTGGTTCCTACGATGGCGATCGCATTGGCGGCTACGGTAGTAAACAGGAACGAAATACCTGCTACGAGTGCAATCGCTACCAGTGTATGTACTATATTTCCCTGCATGATGTCGAAGTAGAAGAACAGTACAATCAGAATCAGCGTAATGATAGAACCGATAGCGATGATTTTCATTGAAAGGTCGCGCTGTGTACGCATGATATTTTTTTCTACGTTGCCCTTGCCACCCATTTCTTTGGCAGCCAGTCCGACAGCGCTCTTGATGATTCCCCATGAGCGGATGATACCGATGACACCTGCCATGGCAATACCGCCGATACCGATGCTTTTGGCATAATACTTGAAGATTTCTTCGGGGCTCATCATGCCTACCGTAGAGGTGATCTCAGGATTCCATGCGTTCAATACGCTGTCTCCCCAGATGGCAGACATTCCGGGAATGATGATCCACCACACTGCCAGTGATCCGGCACAGATGATGGAAGCATATTTCAGTCCGACGATGTAGCCCAGGCCGAGTACGGCAGCTCCTGTATTTACTTTAAATACCAGTTTCGCTTTCTCTGCCAGCATTTCTCCGGCGCCGCATACACGGGTAGTGAAGTTCTCGTTCCACCAGCCGAAAGTGGCTACGATGAAGTCATACAATCCACCGATCATTCCTGCCATCAGTAACGGTTTAGCCTGACTGCCGCCTTTTTCGCCGGATACCAGTACCTGCGTTGTAGCAGTCGCTTCCGGGAAAGGATATTTGCCGTGCATATCGCTGACGAAGTATTTACGGAAAGGAATCAGGAACAGGATACCCAATACACCACCCAGCAATGAACTGATAAATACCTGCATAAAGCTGACCGTCATTTCGGGATATTTGACTTGAAGGATATAGAGGGCGGGAAGGGTGAAGATGGCTCCGGCTACGATGACACCGGAACATGCCCCGATGGACTGGATAATTACATTTTCTCCTAACGCATTTTTTCTTTTAGCTGCTCCAGAGACTCCTACGGCGATGATGGCGATTGGAATAGCTGCCTCGAACACTTGTCCCACTTTCAGCCCCAAATAGGCGGCTGCTGCCGAGAAAAGGATTGCCATGGCGATACCCCACGTTACTGACCAAAAATTTACTTCCGGATAATTCTTGGAAGGACTCATCAGGGGATTGTACACTTCCCCCGGTTTTAACTCTCTGAACGCGTTTTCAGGTAGTCCGGTGAATTTGTCTTCTTCTTGTTTCATATTATATTTTTAGTAGTTTATGCTTTAAGACTTCAAAGTAAACAAAAAAAAAGGAGAACCAAAAGATTCTCCTTTACGTTTTATGGTCTATTTTTTCTTACTTCTCATCTTTCTTCTCATCTTTCGGGGTCATATCGCCTTCAATATAGAGTCGTACCATCTCTGTTTTTGCATTGGTACGCAGGGTAATTGATTTTTTGAAGTGTCCCGGATATTTGCCTGTTCCGTTATAAGTTACTTTGATTGTACCTTTCTTTCCCGGCTGGATCGGTTCTTTGGTATATTCCGGCACTGTACATCCGCAAGATGCTACTGCCTGATGAATTACTAAAGGAGCGTCACCGATATTAGTGAAAGTGAATACGCAGCTTACTACCGGACTGTTTTCAGAGAATTTTCCAAAATCGTGTGTTGTTTTGTCAAACTTGATATCAGCGTTAGTCTGGGCAAAAGCGAAACTTACTCCTACCACTAACAAGGTCATTAAAAAAAGTATCTTTTTCATTCTTCCTTCTTTTTATTGATTACGAATGACAAAGGTAATGCTTTTTCCGGAAAGTATCCCGTTGGCAGAGTTAATTTAATCGAAAAAAGGGAATAAAATACTTCGGCTTGTCGTTGAGCTCCCGGCTTGGTAACCTTGACCGCCGAGCTTAATAAACCTGACCAGCGAGGTGAGAATGATTAAGCACCGAAGTGGGCAGGGTTAAGCACCGAGGCGAATCGAACTGAGTACCGGGACGAATAACTCTGTTTGCCCGATTAATTTCTTTCCGAATGGTTTTGAATGAAGAATTGGCTGCGCTATCACGCTGCAAAGTAATTCTTCATTCTTCATTTCAAATCGGAAATGAACTAAATTATAAATTGAGGATTAGGCACGGATTACACGGATTTCACGGTTTTAGTGCTATGATTACGTAAAAAACAACCGTGTTCATCCGCGTAATCCGTGCTTAAATATATTCTTTTCCGATTCGAAAGCAAATCGGCGGCGGCGAAATTCTTTCTTTTCTTTCTTAATAATTCTATTTCTTTAGAATAGAATTCTCTACTCTTCTCTTCTCTACTGGTTTTGATTGGGTTTTTGCGCCCTATTCATGGGCGTTTCAGAGCTTAGGTTTTTTTATTAAGCCATTTTTTCCGCCATGTTTTTCATCTGATTTTCTCCAGCCGAATGAACTAAATGAAGACTATTTCTTTAATCCGAATCCCAGCATCATCCCGTCGTAGTTTTCAGCAAGTGAGCTTACTGTTTTCAGTGCGGTGCTGTTTGTCTTGCTGCCGAGGAATGTCATTAATTTGAGTAGTTTGTCGGAGTTGAACAGCAGGTCCATAGAGTTGGAGGTGCAGTTCACTTTCGCGTGCAGGTTCAGGAGTTTCAGGTATTTCAAGTCTACCTGTTTGGTAGAAGCGTTATATGAATAGGTACCACTCAGTTTCTTTTTTCCAACAGTGCTTGTAAAGGTGCTGTCGGCGTTGAAAGTGAAACTCATTTGTCCTTCTTTGATGCCCACTTTGGTTAGTTGTTCGTTCAACTTGTTTTCTGCCATCGTGGCGGCTGCGGCTCCTCCTGCTTTCATCAGCAGATTGTCCGATTCAAATTCTACTGCCGATCCGCTGTAAGTCCATGTGCCTGTCATGTCTATCGTTTCGGGTGTTCCGGTGATGGCGTTTACTACTTTGGAAATGTTGTCTTTATTGAGCAAATCTTTTAATGATTGTGCCTGACTGTTGCTTGCTGTCAATGAGAATATTGCAATCCATGCAATAAATAAAATGTTCTTTTTCATTTACGTTTACTTATTTTTATAGAGTTCTTTACTGATGTTTTCTATATAGTCGAGGATTTCGGTACGTCCTGTGCGGTCTTCCGAGGAAGAGACGAAATAAGGAGGGAGTTCTTCCCATTGCTTGCCCAGTTCGCGCAGATAAGCGTTGATATTCATTTTCAGACGTCCGCCTTTCAGCTTGTCTGCTTTGGTGAAGATGATAGAGAAAGGGATGCCGTTTTCGCCTAACCATTCCATAAATTCCAGATCTATTTTCTGAGGCTCCAGACGACTGTCTATCAGTACAAACAGGTTTGTCATCTGTTCCCGTTCGAGGATATAGTCTTCGATGATGGTACGTATCTGGTCTTTGCCTTTTTGTCCGCGTCTGGCGTAGCCGTATCCGGGAAGATCGACCAGATACCAGCTTTGGTTAATCAGGAAGTGATTGATGAGCATTGTTTTACCCGGTGTGGCTGAGGTCATTGCCAGTCCTTTGCGGGCAGTCAGCATATTGATAAGGCTCGACTTTCCTACATTCGAACGGCCAATGAAGGCGTATTCGGGAAATACTCCTGTCGGACATTTCCTTACGTCCGTGTTGCTAATCACAAATTCTGCACTTGTTATTTCCATTTTATTGTCATTTATTTCTTTGTTTTTCTACTTCTAATAAACTCTCTTGTCATTTCTAATAAACTATTGCGTCGTTTATAATAAATTCTATCATTATTTATTATAAACGTTGGAACACCTGTTTTTAAGGGGTTTTTACCGCTTTCTCTTTTCCGGACAGCAACATGATCCCCGCAAAGGTAAGGCTTCCGTTTAACATTAGCAATTCATAGCCAAATTTATATCCGGTTTCTTTGCTGATCCACCAGTCCAGAGCGTAGCAGAGCACCGGAGAGGCGATGGCGATGAGCGGGACCAGCCGGTCGTTTGTCTGCCGGCGGGTGAATAATCCGAAGGCGAACATGCCCAGTAAAGGTCCGTATGTGTAGGATGCGATGATGTAGATCGCGTCAATCACGCTTTTGTTGTTCAGCATTTCCACCAGACAGATGAAGAAAGCCAGCAGGACGGAGAGGAGCAGATGCACTCTCTTTCTTTTGCGGCGGGCCACTTCTTCCGTGTCCTTCTCTGTGTTTAGCAGGTCTATGCATACGCTGGTGGTCATGGCAGTCAGGGCGGAATCCGAATTGCTGAAAGCTGCGGCGATGATGCCGATCGTAAAAAGAATCAGTACCGAATGTCCCAGATATCCTTGTGTGGCAAACATGGGAAGGATATCATCATTCATAGCCGGCAGTTCCAGTTGCATTTGCCCGGCTAAGGCAAGCAGCAGGATGCCCAGACACAAAAACAGGAAATTCAGCGGGATGAATGAGAATCCGTAGCAGTACATATTCTTTTTGGCCTCGCGCAGGTTGCGGCAGGAGAGGTTCTTTTGCATCATATCTTGGTCGAGTCCGGTCATTACGATCACGATAAAGATTCCGCTAAAGAATTGTTTGAAGAAGTTTTGGCGGGAAATCCAGTCGTCGAATACGAAAATCCGGCTATGTTCGCTGTTGCGGATGGTTTGTACGATGCCGTCAAAGCCTGTATCCAGCTTCTGTATCGTGAAGTAGATAATGAAAAGCAGGGCTGCGATCAGGCAGAACGTTTGCAGGGTATCTGTCCATACAATCGTTTTGATTCCACTTTTGTGGGTGTATATCCATACGAGGGTTACGGAGCCGACAGCAATCACCCAGAAAGGAATATGCATCTCCTGAAACACATGAGTGTGCAGGATCAGACAGACGAGATACAGTTTGGCTGCTGTTCCCAGCATACGGGAGAGCAGGAAGAAGAAAGAACCGGTGCGGTAAGTATGTACGCCGATACGTGTGCCGAGATATCCGTAGATGCTTGTCAGGTTTAGCTTGTAGTATAGCGGCAGCAATACATGTGCTACGATCATGTAGCCGAAAAAGAAGCCGAGCACCGTTTGCATGTACGTCATGTCCATTCCCCGTACCATGCCCGGTACGGATACGAACGTCACGCCGGAAATAGAAGCGCCAATCATGCCAAAAGAGACTACATACCAAGGTGATTTGTTTTCTCCTTTAAAGAACGCTGCATTTGATCCGCCTTTGTGTCCGGTGATGTGGGCTATCAACAATAACCCTGCAAAATAGCATACAATAGTGACAAGTATCATCATATCGGCTGCAAAGGTAACACTTTTAGCTCCTTTTTATATATCAAATAGCACTATTTATCGACAAATTCCGTTTGATATAGGTATAAAAAAACAATAATCCGTATCTTTGCGCTCGAAACAGATCGAATTTCATTTGTAGTCTATATGAACCAACAATATCCTTCCGTCCTGCTCGAAAAAGCAGTAGGCGAATTTTCCAAACTTCCGGGCATCGGGCGTAAGACGGCGATGCGGCTTGTATTACATCTGCTCCGGCAGGATAAAGCCACTGTGGAGGCATTCGGCAACTCCATTATTACGCTGAAACGTGAAGTGAAGTATTGTAGAGTATGCCATAATATATCGGATACTGAAACTTGCCAGATTTGTGCCAATCCGCAGCGTGATGCTTCCACTGTCTGCGTGGTAGAGAACATCCGCGACGTGATGGCGGTAGAGGCTACCCAGCAGTATCGGGGACTTTATCACGTACTGGGCGGAGTGATCTCTCCGATGGACGGGGTAGGACCGAGTGACCTGCAAATTGAGAGTCTGGTACAGCGGGTATCCGAAGGCGGGATCAAAGAGGTCATCCTCGCTTTGAGCACTACGATGGAAGGAGATACCACCAATTTCTATATCTACCGTAAACTGGAGAAGATGGGAGTCAGACTGAGCGTAATCGCACGTGGCATATCTGTTGGCGACGAACTGGAATATGCCGATGAAATCACCCTGGGACGCAGTATTGTCAACCGGACTCTTTTTACCGGAACCGTATAACCTGAATTAATTATTTGAACGAATATCGTAACTAACATGGAAGAACAGATAAAACGCGCAGTGAGAAACTTGAATATCAGTTATGTTTTCTTTTGGGTGCTTCCCGCATTCTTGCTCGGGGCAGGGGAGTTCGACCTCCTTCCTGTGGGAGCTTTGGTTGACAATGTGCAGGCTACCTATTATTTTGAGACTATTGGCATTCTGCTGACCGCTTTATGCGTGCCGCTTGCATTGAAGCTATTCAGCCTGGTACTGAAAAAGAAAATAGACTACATGACCATTCCCCTTGCATTAAAACGTTATGTGCAGTGGAGCATGGTACGCCTCGGATTGCTCGAAGCGGCTATCATCCTCAACGTATTGTGCTATTATCTGACTCTCAGCAACACCGGAAACCTCTGTATGCTGATCGGTCTGACCGCTTCCCTTTTCTGTCTGCCCAGCGAGAAAAGACTTCGTAACGAACTTCATATCAATAAAGAGTAGGCCGGTATGAAACAGTCTTTTTTGAACAACGACCGCATCTATCTCCGGGCGGTAGAACCGGAAGATCTGGATGTCATGTATGAGATGGAGAACGATCCTTCCATGTGGGACATCAGTAATTTTACAGTCCCTTATTCCCGCTACGTATTGCGGCAATATATAGAAGGTTCACAGTGCGACGTATTCGCCGACAAGCAGTTACGCCTGATGATAATAAGCAGGTCTGATCACCGTGTGCTGGGGACGATTGATATCACTGATTTTGTACCTCTTCATGCTCGTGGCGAGGTAGGGATTGCCGTTTCTAAGGCTGACCGTCAGCAGGGATATGCTTCGGATGCATTGCGGTTGTTGTGTGAATATGCCTTTGATTTCTTGTCGCTGACTCAGCTTTATGCTCATGTGGCTACGGACAATGAAATCTGCATGAAGCTGTTTACTTCATGTGGCTTCGTTCAATGCGGACTATTGAAGAACTGGTTGCAAGTCGGGGGATGTTACAAAGATGCTGCTATTTTCCAGTATCTGAATCCGAAGAAACATTAATTGAAAGTCGGCACTCGTGGAAAGCGGGACCAGGCTTCATACTTGCTGCCCAGTTTTTCCAAGGCTTCTTTCCACATATCCTTGGTGTCACTGTTCATCAGGTAGTCCTTATCTTCTTTAGAGACGAGCCATGTGTTCTCTTTGAGCTCGTCATTCAGTTGTTCGCCTTCCCAGCCGCAGTATCCCAGGAAGAAGCGGATGTGCTGATCTACTTTATTGCCTTGCAGGATGTATTTCTTTATCTCATCAAAGTCTCCGTTCAGATACAGACCTTTGCTGACGGGTATTGCGCCGGAGATATTTGCCAAGGTATGAAGGTAGAACAGGGTATCTGTGGCAACGGGGCCACCTTTGTATAAGGGTATGTCGTTGATATATTTGAACTCTTTGATAATGTCATTGACGAATATCGGTAATGGCTTGTTGATAATCAGCCCCATCGTGCCTTCATCAGTATGATCGATAAGCAGAATTACGGACCTGCCGAATGTGGCATCACGAAGGAAAGGCTCGGAGATGAGAATCTTTCCTCGTGATGGCAATACATTATTTGATTGAATTTTAAATATGTCAGAGTCTATATCCATGCCATCAGATTGATATTCGTGCCACTAATATAAGAAAATAAATGGAATAATAGCCATACTTTCCCATTTTTTTTGTTTTAAGAGCAGCTTTTATGAATCTGTCACCTGATGTGAATATGAATATCCGGGAAAATCTGTCATTCGGCTGTCAGCCAATCGGGTGATGTTGGGCAAACAATTTCATCCTTTCGTCAAGCTGAGCGTACTGATGATCCTTAATAAAAGAGGTACATGCGCGCAATCCTTCTTGATGGCTTCCGGTGGTGACCAGTGAAATGGCACTCACTCCGTAGTACATCAGTTCTTTGGCTAGTTCGCCGCTTGTCATTCCAGGATAGCCGATAGTGAAGTAGAATCCGTCGGCAATCGGATCACCCAAATCGTTGTCATATACCAGGTAAAATCCGTGACGGAGGAAAATTTCCTTTAACCTTTGCGCCCTGTCGCCATATACTTTTACTTCGTTGAGGAAGTTGTATTGACCTTCATTGGCAGCTTTCAGCATGGCAGCCATAGCAAACTGTGCCGAATGGCTTGTTCCGGAAGAAAGCGCATAGAGTACGCGGTGGATAAAGACCGTACCGAATGTTCCCCCGCCATAACGTTTGGTCAGTCCGGGATAACTGCGGTGATACAACTTATCGGAGATGCAGCTCACACCGATACGTTGCCCAGCATAGCTGAAGGCTTTGGAACCGGAAATCAGCAATACGTAATTATCTGTGTAGTGAGCTACTGAAGGTTGGAACGGAGCTTGATAAGGAGTGCTCAGGTCCTGACGGAAATCCATCGCAAAGTATGCCAGATCTTCCAGCACGATTACGTCATATCGGGTAGCAAGTTCACCGATAATGCGCAGCTCTTCGTCTTTCAGGCAAATCCAGCTCGGATTATTGGGATTCGAATAAATAATAGCCGATATATTTCCTTTTTCCAGATAGCTTTCTAGCTTTTCTTTCAGTTTGTCGCCACGGTAGTCGTACACATCGAATGTTTCATACTTTTGTCCCATCACTACCAGCTGCTGTTTCTGCACCGGAAATCCCGGATCGATAAACAGGATCGTGTCTTTCTTTTCGTCGCACTGGCTGCAAGTCAGGAATGAAGCGAATGTTCCCTGCATAGAACCGGTGACGGGCACACAACCTTCCGGACTTAAATCTACATTGATAAATGCCTTGATAAAGTTGGACGCTTCTTTTTTCAGTTCCGGCAGTCCGTTGATGTCGGGATACAGACTTGCAATTCCGTTCTGCAATGCTTCGATTTCCGCTTTCACTCCCACAGCGGAAGCCGGCAGCCCCGGAACACCCATTTCCATTTTGATAAATTCAACGCCTGATGTTGCTTCCGCTTTCGAAGCGATAGCTTTCACTTCACGGATAGTAGCCTTTGAAAAGTCGACAATTTGAAACTCATTGATCGTTTCGTCAATCACATTTCGTTCGATTGGTGTATTTTTCATTCTATTTTCTATTTATTGTAATGCTTGCAAATGTACATGATAATTCTTAATAAATACACTTTTTCAGAAAAAAGATACTCATCCTATTGTAGGTTTCAAAAAAATGTCTACCTTTGCATCCGCAATCGAGAGAGATGCGGATTATTAAAAGAAATTTTGGTGCGTTAGTTCAGTTGGTTAGAATACATGCCTGTCACGCATGGGGTCACGGGTTCGAGTCCCGTACGCACCGCTTTCTTATGAAACAAAATAAAGAAAAGTCCTGAAGTACAATGCTTTAGGACTTTTCTTTTTATCCAATACCCCCCACCCAAAAGCAGCGGAATAGCGTAGTTGGCACTGGCTTATCTGTTGGACTTTCCGGGGAAAAATTCAACGATTAAGATTTGTTTTCGCTGATTCTCAATATTCTGCATAGTCTGATTTGGAACAATACGATTTAACTTTGTACCACTAAAAATGCAAGAAGTATGGGAATTGAAAAAAGACGTAGTACACTCTGTGTGTTGTTTTACATCAAGCGGCAGAAGCTGCTGAAAAACGGGGAGGCTCCCGTCTGTATGCGTATCACCGTTGATAAGCGGAAAGCGGAGATTGTGATCAAGCGCAGTGTGCCGGTAGAAAACGAGGAGCGTATAACAGATCGTAATGTAGCCTTTGAAATGCATTGTGGATTGAACCTGGTGAACGCGATGGTGCACGGAAGAGATAAAAAGGTAGGA
Organism: Bacteroides faecis MAJ27; assembly: GCF_900106755.1. Classification (GTDB taxonomy): domain Bacteria; phylum Bacteroidota; class Bacteroidia; order Bacteroidales; family Bacteroidaceae; genus Bacteroides; species Bacteroides faecis. The sequence continues at coordinate 128,433 of NZ_FNNN01000003.1, read as the reverse complement.
AGCTATGCGCTTTTTCCGGCTCTTCTGTTTGAAAACAGGCAGATAAAAGTGAGGCAGGAGGCGGTGATCAATATCATAGAAGAGGCAATAAGAAATGATTATAATATCTGCCTTATGAAAGTGAACCGGCACACGAATGAAGTGGTAGGAGAAGGGGAAATGGTGCTGATACATGAATGATAATGAAACCGGATTGAAAAAATAATCTTTATTCATTAGTACAAGAATAGGATTAAAATAAAATCATTAATAAAAAATAGATTGTGTATGACATAGAAAAGGACTTGAAAAATAATGAAATCATTGAGCTGATGAAATGGAAAAAAACGGATTCCACAAAGATAAAACGGGCTATGTATGAATGAGCATGCTATTTCCATTCAACTTGGTCGTGACTTAAACTAGATGGATTGCATAGTTTGCGGTATGGATAAAAGTGAGACAGGTCAGAGTGAAGTAATGCTGAACATGAAAAATAATCGCTCATTAATAAATGTTTTATGCAGATTTGTGCCGACAAGCGAAATTTTTTATCTATTTTTGTATGTCTATTTTTGAATGCTATGATACAGGTAATACAATTAAAAGGAAAAGACAAACATTTATATCAGCTTTTGGCGCCTCTAGTAATGGATCCGGATGTAATACGTGCAAATAATAACTATCCGTTCAAAACAAACGAGGATTTCGTTTGGTACATTGCGATTGACAATAGAGAAGTGGTGGGTTTCGTTCCGATTGAACAAAAAAGCGGAAAGAAGGCTGTCATTAATAATTATTATGTAGCTGCAGTGGACGAGCAAAGAAAAGATATCTTGTCGCTTCTGCTATCTTCTATAGTCACGGCATTCATACCTGAAGGGTGGACGCTTGATTCTGTCACGCTGATACAGGATCAGGAAACTTTTGAGAAATTCGAGTTTACGTCTATGGACAAAAAGTGGACACGCTATGTAAAAATGAACAGATGAATTATGGGAAAAAAAACAATCACAGGAACAAAAAATGTATATGAATTAGCACAAGAACGACTGAAAGTAATATTTAACGAGTTTGATAATATTTATGTATCTTTCTCGGGAGGGAAAGATAGTGGGGTACTGCTCAATATGTGTATCGACTATATCAGGCGGAATAATCTGAAAATACGTTTGGGGGTATTTCACATGGATTATGAAATCCAATACAAGATGACCATCGACTATGTGGACAGAATACTGGAAGCAAATAAAGACATTGTGGATGTATACCGGGTATGCGTTCCTTTCCGGGTATCTACCTGTACGTCCATGTACCAGTCTTTCTGGCGACCTTGGGAAGATAATAAAAAGGATATATGGGTGCGCTCCATGCCTAAAAAGGCTATGAAGAAAGAGGATTTCCCTTTTTACAATACTACCATGTGGGATTATGAATTCCAGATGCGCTTTGCACAATGGATACATCAGAAGAAGGATGCGGTGCGCACTTGCTGCCTGATCGGTATCCGTACACAGGAAAGCTTTAACCGCTGGCGCTGTATCTACATGAGCCGTAAATTTCAAATGTATCATAAATATAAATGGACCTCAAAGGTGGGAAATGACATCTACAATGCATATCCCATTTTTGACTGGAAAACGACGGATGTATGGACGGCGAACGGGAAATTCCAATGGGACTATAACATCCTGTATGACCTTTATTATCGTGCGGGAGTGAACCTGGAACGTCAGCGGGTGGCGAGCCCGTTCATTAATGAAGCACAGGAGAGTCTGGCCCTCTATCGGGTACTCGACCCCAACACATGGGGAAAGATGATAGGAAGGGTGAATGGAGTGAACTTCACCGGTATGTACGGCGGCACACATGCGATGGGCTGGCAGTCGGTGAAACTGCCCGAAGGCTATACCTGGCGCGAGTTCATGTATTTCCTGTTGTCTACCTTGCCGGAACGGGCACGCAAGAATTATCTGCGAAAACTGTCTGTCAGCGTACATTTCTGGCGGACTAAAGGTGGATGTCTGAGCGATGCAACCATCCAAAAATTAATTGATGCCAAAGTGCCGATTATCGTGATGGATAACAGTAACTATAAAACGTATAAGAAACCTGTACGCATGGAGTATCAGGATGATATTGATATTCCGGAGTTCAGGGAGATACCTACTTACAAGCGTATGTGTGTTTGTATCCTCAAGAATGATCATGCCTGCAAATACATGGGATTCTCGCCGACAAAGGAAGAGATGAGTAAAAGAAGTCAAGTAATGGAACAATATAGAATTATAGTATCATGAGTGTAGATAAAAGCCCGGTCTACGAGGTAAAAGCAGTACCTGTAGAAAAAGTGTATGCGAACGATTACAATCCGAATGTCGTAGCTCCGCCCGAAATGAAGTTGCTGGAACTTTCGATTTGGGAGGACGGCTTTACGATGCCTTGTGTGTGTTATTATAATAAAGAGGAAGACAACTATATCCTGGTGGATGGTTATCACCGGTATACGGTGCTGAAAACCTCGAAACGTATTTATAAACGTGAAAACGGTTTGCTTCCGATTGTGGTGATCGACAAGGATTTGTCGAACCGAATGAGTTCCACTATCCGGCATAACCGTGCCCGTGGAATGCATAATATCGAACTGATGTGTAATATTGTGGCAGAACTGGACAGAGCCGGAATGTCTGATCAGTGGATCATGAAGAACATTGGTATGGACCGGGATGAACTGTTGCGTCTGAAGCAGATTTCGGGACTTGCGGATCTATTTGCCAATCGGGAGTTCAGTATCCCGGATGAGGTGGCACCTACGGAGATGGAACGGAAAACGCTGTAGACGTTATCAACTCAGAATAAAGCTTGAAAAGGCCCTTGGATGATTTCATTCAGGGGCCTTTTTTAATATGGATTTTATTTATAATAATTCACTTCAAAAGTTTCGAATGCCGTAACTTTTGGATTTTTTATATTCGAATAATGCAAAATAAAGATTTGATCCTTATTGCCTTTCATTATTCGTAAGCGCATTGGAGTTCTCCTGCATTTTTAGTCTTTTATTTAAACTTTCATTGTCAGTATGAGAAATGGATGAAATTCCTTATCTCATGCAATATACCGACATTTGCAATATCTGATTAAAACGTTTTTTGCGTGTCTAATAAATACAACTATTTAATGAGAGAGATTAAACATAACATATACAATAGAGGGCCGATTATTTTCCTGTTATTGCTGATTATTTCATCTTGTATAGATGAGACTTTCATTGATAACGATGATAAGATTAAAAGCTCATATATATCCATCAGAGGGATTGGAGCCAAGGTTGGTATACATCCGGGAACAACTCCTGATGATTATGTTATTGAAACTCTCCGTATTCTGGCTTTTGATAAGGTTACTGAAAACTGTGTGTCTAACGTTCGCTATAATGCTGCGAATGGTGATATTATACAACATCCTATTAATCCGGATAGTTATGATTTTGTTTTTTTGGCGAATGAACCGGCGAATACACTTATTATAGATCAGTTGGATGGAATAACTAAATATGAAGATTTAAACGATATTGCATATCCGGAGAGATATTTTTCGTCTGATTTGATTATTCCAATGATACAGGAAATTAAGAATATAACTGTATTGCCCAATGGTCAGGGAGCTCAGGTAAATGGTGGCGCGGTTGTTAATGTGCTGCAATTGGGACTTGACAGGTTAGCCGTCCGCTTGGATGTTGTGTTGGAGGCTGAAGATAATCTGGAAGCTACCTTTACTGGAATTATATTGGAAAATATTCCCAATGCGGTGCCACTTACGAATAATTATACAGGTGAAGTGGAAAGGAATGTAACACGTACTTTTACTAAAGCAGCTGATGCCGGTTATTTTTCGGACGAGACTCCAACTGCTTCGGACAGATCATGGGCAAAAGGAGTGAATCGAATTATTCTGCCTGCCAATGAGTTGAAGACAGTGGGAGATGCGAGTAAAGCAGTGACTCTTATAGTAGGCATGGGGAATAACTATAGTCCCTCCACTCAATTGAAGACCGCTAGTGATCCGACAGTGAGTTATAGTCTTCCGATAAATACAAAACTTGATTTTCTTGGTATCATCAAAGAGCCCTTGGAAGTGAATATTAAGGCATCAGAATGGGATAAGATTGGAGAAGACTGGGAGATTTCCGGTACCAGAGTCTTGAATGTGTCTGATATTGAGGTTAATATAACAGACTTCAATGGAGCACGAATTGCATTTTGGTCAAATATGCCGGTTGTGAGAGTGTTGGATGTGGTATATGATGAGAATGGTGCTGAAAAAGTGACGAATAATATATTTAATGCCTTGTCTTCTCAAAACTATGCTCCTAACGATGACTTCAGAATCAGGTATGATGCGAAAACAGGACTGGGATATATGGATATTGTGTTGGATCGGCCTAATACCGATGATAATGTGGCAGGTGATAAAACATATACTCTTACTTTATCAGCTTCAGAAGATCATGCGGGGACCAATGCCCTCCAAAGGAAAATTATTGTGCATGTAAAGCAGGAAGGTGTACGATATGTCTTTGAGAAAAATGCTTCTGACAATTTGTGGTCTACTCCTTATGTAGGAGCTTTTTGGGATGATAATGAAGTCGGAGAGAGAGTGATCAAGGGTATAAGATGGGACTATTGGTGGAATTGGACGGTAACAGTGCCTGATGAATACAGGGATTTTATTGTCATAAGTGCCAGCCCGAGTTTTGACCCGAATATTGGTACGGATAATCCAGGGGACGCTGAAGATTATCCGGTTGTTCCTAATGCTTTTAGATTTGAAACAGGGAGCTCTGTAGCAGGGAAAGGACGTGTTTATTTCAGAATAGGATTGAAAAGTAAAAATACAACAGGAAGCCCTAGATATGGTTTTGTGAATGTTCATTACGAAAAGTCTGAAAACAATGTAGTAACGTCTTATGATACTAAATTATTTGTTCGTCAGGGAGGCGATCCGGATTATCTGATGCGGAGTGGGAGTATAAGAGGTGCTTCTGATTATGGAGCTAAATTCTCGCCGTATAACTTGACGATGAAAGCGTTTAAGGATACTCCGGGTACCACAGTTCAGTATCAGGCTATAAATTATAGTAATCTAGCAGGTGAAGTTGATTTTGTAAAGTATCCTACCCAGGCCGGGGCGCATTTTCAGTGGGCACTGCCCATTGCGAATGTAGCTAAGGGACTCCGAGGATATCATCCTACGAATGTGAATATGGGAAGTGCCCCTTGGGCTATAACAGGGTGGCCGATAGAACGTATCAATGGTGTGAACCTTTTTTGGAATCCTTCGACGGGAACTATCCTGAAGAATTATTATGAAATATGTCCTCCCGGGTATGTTCGTCCCACTGATGGACCGGAGGATCGGATTGCAGTGAATAGTTATAATTACGATCAGGTTTATATGTCGGACTGGAGAATGTCTTTATTTGCCGATCCTATGCGGGGAGATGCGGCTTCCAATACGGTAGATAGTCCATATCCGACTAATGGGACATATAAACCGGAATTATATACTCCTGTGCCGCTTTCTGAAGTTATGTATGGATTTTATGCTGATGGTTTCTTTGACAGACGTCCGATCAAGGAGAAAACGATGGTTGATGGCACAACTAGAGGAGAAGGAACATTAGGTTATACTAAATATAGAGGTGTCAGTTTGGACAACGCTGATGCGGCTTATGGTGGTGTGTTAGTATATAACAGTAATACTAGTGCTTCTATCTTCTTTCCGGCTGCGGGAAGAAGATGGCATCTGGATGGTAGTTTGGAATATGCCGGCCAAACGGGATATTATTGGGCTTCCTCTGTTGCACCGGGGTGGACTAAGGTAGTTAGTGGCAATGAAACCGGAGCACCTTATGGAAATATATGGACGATGCAACTTAATTATGCAGAGCCACGCCCGATATCTACAGGACATGTATTTGGGTATTCAATACGATGTGTGAAGAAATGAGGAAAATAGTAATACATATAAATAAACTGTTCTATCTGCTCTTGCTACTGTTGATATCAAGCTGCGAGCATGATATCAATAGTACAGAGCAGCAAGGCGGAGGGAATGATTCGGATGATAAAGTACAGATTGAAATTTTTACTCGTGCTCATTCATACGATCTTCCATCGACGAGGGCTGCTGAAAATGATATCAGCATGACACCTTGGGTGCTTGTGTTTAAGGGAAATGGAGGAAGTGCCACCTTTGTAGAGGCAGTGCAAGCTTTCGAAATGGTAGGAAAAAGATATGTAATATTGACCAAACAAAGTAGTAAATGTCAGTTGCTAATTTTGGCAAATACTCAGAGTAAGTTTTATTATAATAATGATAATGCTAATGGATATGTATTTAATGAGACGAATCTTAATACAAGATTGAGTGGTGTAACGCTGGCGGATGCATGCTCAAAGTTGTTGACTGAACCATTAGCAAGTCCTTCGCTTACAATAATTCCATATAGCGGAACTGGTGAAATAATTCCGATGAGTGCTGTGCTGGAAGTAAATAAGATAGATAATGATACTAAAATACAGAATTCAGATCCGTCTAAGGGGGCATTGTTACTCACTCGTGCAGTAGCTAGAATAGCAGTAGTGAATACAGCAGACAATTTTGAGTTAAATGGAATTATGGCTTTATTCAATGTACCTCGACAGGGACAGTTGCATAACTATAGCAACTCGATCATGAATAATACTTCTAATTTGACGGAGTATCAGGGAGCTTCAGATTACTCAACCCCTTTGGTGGCTGCAAGTGTAGTGACTGAGGGACAGAGTACAAATAGCAATCCCATATATATATACGAGTCTAACACGCTGAATAATACATATATGATTATTCAGGGAAAGTATGATAATAAGGATTACTATTATAAAATGGCTATCGTCGATAAAAACTTGAACGCAATAGATTTGTCTCGTAACAAGTCTTATACGTTTACCATTATAAAAGCCAAGGGACCTGGTTACGACACAATGGCTGATGCTAAAGTGGCTAAACCTTCGAATGTCGACCTTGATTTCAAAATAATTGTGGATGATGGCGATTCGTATGAAATTATAGCTAATAATGATTATTATCTGGGGGTGAGTAATTCGGTCTATATTACTTACTCAGATGTGGATAATATCTATAATGCTTTTGATTTAATAACAGATTGTACAAAGGTTTTTCCTGATACAAGAAATATAACAGATAATAGGGGAGAAGTATCAGGAGCTTTTTCATTAAGTTCTCCCGTAGATGGAAAAATACCTGTTGTAACCGGGGGAGTTGCTTCCCCTCGTATTACTACAGTGAGGGTCTTTACATATACCTGGCTGATGTATTTTGAAAACGGTCAATTTGAAAACGGAGTTGAGAAAAATAATGCATATATAACATTAAAACTTGGAAATTTGGAAAAACAGGTTCATATCAGACAAAGACAGGCGATTAACGCAAGTGGAACTGTACTGGAGTATAGACCTACTGATAGCTATCCGTATCCGGGTACTTACCCTAACTTAATGGACTATCATTGTCTTACCGGTCAGGTTGAGGATGGCGATGATAATCCTAAAAATTGGATAAAATTGCGCCCTTCGACAATGGTTGAAAGAGAAGATACGGAACGGATTATAGTAGAAGATGGACAGATTTTTATTGAAGTATTGCCTAATACTACTAATAATCGCAGAAGGGGAACTGTATATTTGACAACAGTTATGTCTAATGGATCATCGGTAGGTGGGAGTTCTGTGAAGCGTATAAAGATTGATATCACCCAAAAAGGGTGACCTATAAATGTAAGATATAATGAAGAAAGTTATTATACTCATAGTACTTATGCTGGGATGCGTTGCTTTCGAGAGTAAAGCCCAGAAGATAGCTCTGAAAAGCAATCTTCTGTATGATGCTACTACTACCATGAATCTCGGTTTGGAGTTTGGACTGGCACGCAAATGGACATTGGATGTTCCTGTGAATTATAATCCCTGGAAGCCTGATAATGGCAGACGTTTGCGGCATTGGGGAGTACAACCGGAGGTTCGATATTGGTTCTGTGAGAGCTTCAGACGAACATTTATAGGAGTACACGGGCATTATGCGGATTTCAATGTAGGCGGATTTCCTGACTGGTCGTTTATTAGTGAGAATATGCAGAATACCCGTTACCAGGGACATCTGTATGGAGGAGGTATTTCGATAGGACATTCGTGGATATTGAGAAAACGTTGGAGTATCGAAGCATCGGTAGGAGTGGGATATGCACATATTGTATACGAGAAATATCCTTGTGCAACGTGTGGTACTAAACTGAAGGATTCGAGCAAAAATTATTTCGGTCCTACAAAAGCGAGTGTATCACTTATTTATGTAATTAAATAAAATAGAATGATGAAAAGGAGTATACAACTCATCGTATTGGTACTGATGGTTTTATGCCAGAATATAGGTTCGGCTGTTGCCCAGACGCGTTCTTATGATGGAACTATCTCTGTGGTGCTGGTACAACTGGAACAACGCGGTAAATCGGTTTATATAAATATTGACTTCGTCCTGAATGATGTAAGGGTGAAGTCGGCACATGGAGTGGATTTTATTCCACGGCTGATTGCTCCGACACGTAATCTTAATCTTCCGAAAGTGTCAATCAAAGGACACAATGAGTACTTGGCTTATGAACGTTGGCTTTCTCTGATGAGTACTAAGGAGAAGAATCTCTACGAAAAGCCTTATGTTGTAGAGAAAAGTAGTAAGAGAAGAAATGATACGATAAAGTATAGATATGTATTGCCTTATGAATCGTGGATGGATGATGCTCAAGTGGAGGTACAACGTGATGAGTGTGGCTGTGGTGAAACTCAATTGATGAGTGTGGAACCATTAGGTGACGTTGATCTGGAACGTATGCTGGTGCCGTATGTGGTAGTGCCTCACCTTGCTTATTTGCAACCGGCTGCGGAAGAAGTGAAGAACCGTGAAATACAAGCGGAATGTTTCCTTGATTTTGAGGTGAATAAAATTAATATTCGTCCGGAGTACATGAATAATCCGAAGGAGCTGGCCAAAATTCGTGCAATGATTGATGAATTGAAGTCTGATCCCAGTATTAAGGTAAACAAGCTGGATATTGTGGGCTATGCTTCACCTGAAGGATCATTGGCGAATAACAAGCGTCTGTCCGAAGGACGTGCAATGGCATTGCGTGATTATCTGGCATCAAAATATGATTTCTCACGAAATCAGTATTATATCGTCTTCGGCGGTGAAAACTGGGATGGATTGGTGAAAGCATTGGATTCGTTTGAAATGGAGTATAAAGATGAAGTACTGAATATTATCAAAGATGTTCCTCTGGAAAAAGGAAGAGAAACTAAGTTGATGCAGCTTCGTGGTGGTGTACCTTATCGATATATGTTGAAATATATTTTCCCAAGTCTTCGTGTGGCTATTTGTAAAGTGAATTATGAGATTAAGAATTTTAATGTAGACGAAGCGAAAGAGATTATTAAGACACGTCCTCAGAATTTGAGTCTGAATGAGATGTTCTTGGTGGCTAATACTTATCCGAAGGGCTCGCAAGAGTTTATCGATGTATTCGAGACAGCTGTACGGATGTATCCTAAGGATGAAATAGCCAGCATCAATGCTGCTATGGCTGCCCTTTCGCGCAATGACTTGGTATCTGCGGAACGCTATTTGAAAATGGTAAACGCTCATAAGCAATTACCTGAATATAGCAATGCTATGGGTGTATTAATGTTATTAAAAGGAGATTATGAACATGCGGAAGAATATTTGAAAGCAGCTGCCGAAGCTGGTCTGGAGGCTGCCGGACAGAATTTGGAGGAATTGGCTACGAAAAGAACGAATGCAGCTGAAATTGAAAAGAAAAATAAAAATAGAGATAAATAAACTAGTTACAAACGCTTTTATTAATTTGTAAGAACAATGAAAAAGAAGAATTTTCTTATGTTAGCGCTTGCTGCTGTGGCTTTTGCTGCTTGTAGTAACGAAGATTTGGTGCCGGTGGATAATCCGGGCAACAATAATGACTTGGTGACAGACCCGAATGCAGACGCATGGGTGGCATTAGCAGTAAAGACTCCGGTACAAACTCGTGGATTACATAACCCGAATCAGGAAGCTGCAACTGAAGATGAATCAAAAATCACTAAAGTACGTGCCATATTTTTTACGGCAAATGCAAATGAGGATGCTGCAACTGTGACTGCTGATATCACATTGTCTAATGATCAGGCGGGGCTTGATGCCAATGGTATACCAAGTGGAACTGCAGGCAAGGCTTTTAAAGTTCCTGCAACTTCTAAGAGAATATTGATTATTGCGAATCCATCTCCAGAGTTTGAAAAAAAGACTGTTAGTATGACAGATCAAAAATGGCCTGTTGGAACGCTATATTCAACGGTTAATGCTGCTCTTGATGATGCTGTATCAGATCTGACAATTGCTGGTGAATTTATGATGTCTAACGCCAAAGGATCGTTAGAACCTTCGGATGATGTTGAAACTTCACCAACATTTGGTGATCCCATCGATTTGTCTCTTTATGCAAATGAGACAGCGGCTACTAATAATCCATTGTCTATCAGAATTGACCGTGTTGTAGCAAAAGTTCGTGTATATGTAACTGCTGATTCTGATGCTAAAGCAACAATCTCGGATGCAGGATGGATATTGAATGCTACTAATAAGACATACTTCCCTGTATCTAAGAGAACATTGACTTGGAATGAAACTCCGGCTAATAAGCCAGGTGCTCGCGGTGAGTGTATTACTCCGTTTGACCAGTATAAGATAGGTTCATACAGAATTGACCCTAACTATGGTACTCAAAACTTGAGCTACTATAACTCTTATAGCAGTACTTCAGCTCCTTCTAATTGGAATGATCCTACAACTACGATAAATAAAGTTGCTGAATATTGTCTTGAAAATACGCAGACTGCAACTCATAATGTGCACGCTTATACTACGCATGTATTGTTGAAAGCTAAATTCATCCCGTCTGAATATGGTAGACCTGCACCTAATGATGGTACTCCATCTACAGATCAGGAAACAGACCCGGCGCTTGCTGGTGACTGGATGTTAATTAATGGTGGTTTCTATACTTTTGCTACATTAATGGAGTGGATTGAGGCAGAATTGAAAGCTAAATATGCTGATGGAGAACCTGCTACATTCCCGACTGCTCGTACTACTGCGTACAATAGATATTTAGTAGCTGTTGGTGTGGGTGCAATTGGGCTTCCTCCTACAGCCGATGCTACAGCTATTACTGCTCTTGTTGACGATTTTAAAAATACGAAAGCTCTTGTGGCAGCTATTGCAGCTAAAGACAGAGCTAAAACAGTAACAGGGCTTACTTATTATGTAGGTGCAGTAAGCTACTACAAAATCATGATCAAACATGATGATACTAGCGCTGCAACAAATGAGTTAGGTGAGTTTGGAGTAGTTCGTAACTCTGTTTATGACATTAATGTTAAGAAGTTTAATAACCCGGGATATCCGGCTATTCCAGATCCGGATCCAGATACTCCGGACGAAAGCGACGAAGGCTGGTTATCTATTGAAATTACACCTAATCCTTGGACTTGGTATACTCAAGAGGAAATCATGTAATTCAGAATTAGTAATAGAAATAGATTTTTCAAATAAAAAGTTGTGGGAGAAACTCTCCCACAACTTTACTCCCAACATTTTCAAAGTTGCCGAAAACTTTAAAAAAACTTCGGGATATAGCTTTTGATGGAATTATTGAGGTATTCCATCCTCTGGATTAGGAAATAACGAGAGAAGAAATAGTTTCTTTTCCTCTATATATAATTGAAAAAAGGAAAATATGAATCTAAAAAGCCTTATATGTTACGTTGTCTTAGGAATTCTTCTGATGGGTTCCGGGATAGTAGTTTCATGCGACAGCTTTAATGAAGACTTGCCGGAATGCCGCTTGCTTGTGAAGTTTAAGTATGACTATAACATGGAATTTGCAGATGCGTTCCATGCTCAGGTTGATAAAGTGGAGCTTTATATATTCGATAAAGACGGGAAGTTTATGTTTAAGCAGGCGGAAGAAGGGAGTGCACTGTCAACCGGTAATTATCTGATGGAAGTAGAATTGCCCGTCGGACAATATCAGTTTATGGCATGGGCCGGTGCACGTGATTCATATGACATTACTCCATTGACGCCCGGCGTTTCTACCATTACTGACTTGAAGTTAAAGCTAAAGCGTGAAGCCTCTCTCATTATCAATAAAAAGATGGAAACGCTTTGGTATGGTGAAATCATTGGTGTCAACTTCACAGGAACTGAACACCAAACGGAGACTATTAATCTGATCAGAGATACTAAAATAGTGAGATTTGGCTTCCAGTCTTATACCGGTACCTGGACACTGGATATGAATGATTACGATTATGAGATTATAGAATCCAATGGACACCTGGGACATGACAATTCATTGCAGGATGATGATGTGCTGAGTTTCCGTCCTTATTATATGGAGCAGAAAGATCCTGCTACAGCTTTTGTGGATATGAATACAATGAGGTTGATGGCGGATCGTAAGACTCGCTTGGTGCTTACAGAGAAGGCTTCGGGAAAGAAAGTATTCGATATAAATCTGATTGATTATTTGGCTATGACCAATGCGGAAGGTAAGAATTTGAGTACACAAGAATATTTGGATCGACAAAGCAACTACCATATTATATTTTTCTTATCTGAGTCATGGTTGGCCGTGCAGATTGTTGTGAATGGATGGGTACATCGCATTCAGGAAGAAAATCAATAATAAGATATTTAAGAGAATAGTGGGGAACTATTGTTAGCGGGACAGGATGAATCATCCTGAATAAGGGAAGACAGACCAGATCAATAACGATCTGGTCTGTTTTTGTTTACAGAGTATCGATGATTGCCAGTTGTTTTTGCAAAAACTCAATACGTTGGGCCTCTCCACTTTCCGAAATCAGAGTAGAGTGGCGTTTTAGTGACTGAATCCAGTTTCGTTGGATCTGGCAGATTTGCGGGCTCTGTGAATCCATAGAATTGATAGAGTACACCCGAAGTAAACTGACTTGATAGTCTTTCTTCTCTATATAGGTGTAAGTCGCTTCAAAATCAATATTAGAGAGATAGAAATATACTTTATGTCCTTCACTGAACTCTCCCTTGATAGAAAGTGTTTCCATGATTGCAAGCAACTGGTATAGCTCTTCTTTCAGGTGTGCTACATCGTCTTCTGTGATCAGATTCAGACTGGCAAAGTACTTGATTTCCTTGATGAATGAAAGGAATATGTTGCTGTCCCAAATAAAATAGGTTTTCGGACATTGCTTCACACTTTCACTTAACTTCTTATGCGCTTTTACGATTTTCGGATCTACTTGCATTTCTGCCAATGAATTGGGAGTTTTCATTTGCCCGTTCTGGTAAATCCATCGACAGAGACGAAACTTGGACATGTGTTCAAAGGAAGAGTAAAGAGTGAAAGGGAGAAGATTGGAAGCTGTATAGACTTCCGTTGTGTTGTCTCCTTTCACATAATCGAATATTTGCTGATACCGATTAATAATCTCATAATAACTGTCCAAGGTGTTAGGTGAATTGAGCAGATTCATGTCAAAAGTAACTCTATTGGATAGATGGTTACCTATAATCTGATCAATGGAAATACCAAGCTTTTTGGATAGCAGGGCTACTTCGTCAATAGTAAAAGCCACTTCGCCACGAAGTCTACGATAAACTGCTTCTTTTCCCATATAGAGAATGTCTGCCAAAGAATTGGCAAGATTTTGTCCTTTGGGGATACGCTCTTTCATTGCAATAATCAACTCGTTTACAATACCATTTTTCATTGTTTGTTCTCTTTTATATACGTTAATAATCTGTATGATACATTCTATGCAAAATTAAGTCATGTAAACGATAGTTTTGTGTGGGAAAACAGCTCTGAGAGGTGATGGCTTTTTCTCATTTGATAGAATAGCTAAGTGCGGAGGTCGTATAATGAAAAAAGTAGGCAAGAGGCTTGTCTACTTTCATGATTTAGAACTAAGATTTTCGCTTAGTTTCGATAATCGAAACTAAGCGAAAATTAAAGAGCATCAATAATTTCACGTTTTTGCTTGAAGAACTGGATGCGTTGCATTTCTCCACTTTGTGAAATCAGTGTAGAGAATTTTTTTAGTGATTGAATCCATTCCTTCAAGCTTCGGAACATTTGAGCATCCAGCGTGGTTAGTGAGTTGATGGAATAAACTCGTATCATACTGAGTTGCATCAGGTTTGTTTCCAGGTAGCTGTAAGTTGCTTCAAAATTGATTTGTGACACATAGATATGCACATCATTGCCGAAGTCTGTTTTTCCTTTCATGGCGATGCTTTCCAACTCATCCGTAAGTTTCAGTAATTCCTCTTTAATGTTTTGCTTCATTTCGTCTGAAATAAGGTGAATGTCGGAGAAGTACTGTATGTCATTGATGAGATGAAGAAAAATCATACTGTCCCAAATATAATCGGTCGTATGAATATGCTGTGATAACTTCACAAAGTCTTGTTGGGCATTGATAATCTTTTGGGGAATTTTCAGGTCCTCAAAATGTTTGCAATTGATATGTTCATTTTGGTACATCCATTTGAAGAAACGAAACTTAGCCAGAAGTTCATGTTTCAGATAGAGCGTTTGGGGAATCACGTTTGAAGCAGTTCCTAATACAGCACTCGTATCTTCCCGTAATGTGTGGAATAACTTGACATGTTTGTTCAGGAAATCATAATAGGTCTCAAAGGGTTCGTTATGATCTACTACATTGATATCGAACATTGCATTATTGCTGAAGCTCACTCCTGCAATTCTATCCAATGATATCCCCAGTTCTTTTGAAATAACGGCTGCTTCCTGAAATGTAAAGGGGACTTCGCCGCGCAGCCTCCGGTAAATAGCTTCTTTGCCCATATAGAGGGTATCCATCAATATATTCGCTAGCTGTCCTTTTGCTGGGAATCTTTCTTTGGCCGCTTCTATCAGGTTTGTATTAAGTTCATTCATTATCATAATCCTATTGAATTAGTGGTTTATTGGTATTAATAACACTTGGTGCAGGGAAGTTGTTTCGAAAACTGAAACTATTTTATTTTTGCTTTTCTTAAAAAATATCCATCTCTAAAATTGTATATTATGAGCAAATCGTTTACATTTGCCTTTATAAACAAAACAGAGAAGTTATGTTCTCTGAAAAACAATAGTTAATATTAGAAAATGAAAAGAATATTGGTAAGTGGCGGGGCTGGATTTATAGGCTCTCATCTTTGTACTCGACTTGTAAATGAGGGGCACGACGTGATATGTCTGGATAACTTCTTTACAGGTTCCAAGGACAATATAAAGCATTTGATGGGGAACCATCATTTTGAAGTTGTAAGACACGACGTTACTTATCCTTATTCTGCCGAGGTGGATGAAATATACAACCTGGCTTGTCCGGCGTCTCCTATCCATTATCAACATGATCCGATTCAAACAGCCAAAACATCTGTGATGGGTGCTATCAATATGCTCGGACTGGCAATGAGACTGGATGCGAAAATACTGCAAGCCTCTACCAGCGAGGTGTATGGTGATCCGATTGTTCATCCCCAGCCGGAATTTTATTGGGGAAATGTGAATCCGGTGGGGTACCGGTCATGTTATGATGAAGGAAAACGATGTGCTGAAACATTGTTTATGGATTACTATCGTCAGAATCAGACACGTATCAAGATTATTCGTATCTTTAATACTTATGGCCCGAGAATGCTACCTAATGATGGACGTGTGGTTTCTAACTTTATCATACAGGCACTAAATAATGAAGACATCACTATATATGGTGATGGAAAACAGACACGCAGTTTCCAGTATATTGATGACCTGATAGAAGGTATGGTGCGGATGATGGATACGGAGGATGATTTTACAGGTCCTGTAAACCTTGGAAATCCAAATGAATTTCCGGTTCTTGAATTGGCGGAGAGAGTAATCCGGATGACGGGCTCTACTTCGAAGATTGTATTTAAGCCTCTGCCGACGGATGATCCGAAACAACGCCAGCCGGATATTAAACTGGCAAAAGAGAAACTGGGATGGCAGCCTACCGTCGAACTGGAAGACGGATTGAAGCGTATGATTGAGTATTTTAAAAATGTTTGATGTAACATAAAAATAGAATGATATGAATGTGGAAATAAATCCTTCCGAATATAAGATACTTATTGTGGACGATGTAATTTCAAATGTCCTTCTGCTGAAGGTGCTTCTGACTAATGAGAAGTTCAATATTGTAACAGCAGGTAATGGTACACAGGCTTTGGAACAGGTAAAGAAAGAGAAGCCTGATCTTGTATTATTGGATGTGATGATGCCGGATATCAGTGGTTTCGAAGTAGCCCGGCAAATGAAGGCGGACGAAGAAATGAGCGAAATTCCTGTTATCTTCCTTACTGCTTTGAATAGCACGGCGGATATCGTAAAAGGATTTCAGGTGGGTGGCAACGATTTTATTTCCAAGCCGTTCAATAAGGAGGAACTGATTATTCGTGTGACGCATCAGATTTCGCTGGTGGCAGCCAAACGAATTATTATAGCACAGACAGAAGAGCTACGCAGGACTATCATGGGACGTGATAAACTTTACTCTGTGATTGCGCATGACCTGCGTTCTCCTATGGGCTCTATCAAGATGGTACTCAATATGCTGATTCTGAACTTGCCGAGTGAAACGATCGGTCCTGAAATGTATGAACTGTTGACGATGGCCAATCAGACAACAGAGGATGTATTCTCATTACTCGATAACTTATTGAAGTGGACGAAGAGCCAGATCGGTAAGCTGAAGGTTGTTTACCAGAATATCGATATGGTAGAAGTTGTGGAAGGAGTCAGCGAGATCTTTACGATGGTAGCTGGTTTGAAGAATATCCGTATAGCAATGGATATTCCTGATGAACGTGTGGAAGTACGTGCAGATATTGATATGATTAAAACGGTGATTCGCAATCTGATAAGTAATGCCATCAAGTTCAGCAATGAAGGATCGGAAGTTTTGGTATCGCTGAAAGAAGAAGATAATATGGCGGTAGTGAGCGTGAAGGATAGCGGTTGTGGTATTGATGAAGAAAATCAGAAGAAATTGCTGCATACCGATACGCATTTTAGTACCTTTGGTACTAATAATGAGGAAGGTTCGGGACTCGGACTGTTGCTCTGCAAAGATTTTGTTACTAAAAATGGTGGTGAACTTTGGTTTACTTCGAAGAAAGAGGAAGGCTCTACATTCAGTTTCTCGATTCCGCTGTTAGAAAGCTAATATAAGTTCGATAAAAGTTGATATAAATTCGAGATAAGTCAAAAGACTGTCCTGTCATTCAGAGCGGGCATTACTTGATAGAAGTGGTGTCGGTCCGGAATGGCAGACAGTCTTTGTTATAACCCTCTATAGGAGTACTTCCTAATGAGCACAAGACTTGCTTGTGACAAGTACTTAAGTTATCCGATTCTTGTACAATATTTGAGTCAAAGATGTACAACGTTTGAGTTAAAGATGTGCTACATTTGAATGAAAGATGTACTAGTTTTACTCATACTATTATCGGGATACTTACCGCATTCAGCCTTTTCAGTATCTCTCGCAAATGCCCTGACAGAAGGGGATAGCGGCTGAAGACTCTATTTTATAACCTGTCTCTAGTAGGCTTTGGGAGGGGGTGAGTGGTTTCAGCCCTTTCAGCCTTGACCATACATAAATTCATCGTTTATTTAGCCTATGGTTACTCTGCCTGCAAGTGATCGTCACTTAACATACGGGGTGAATTTCGTAAGCCCCGAGATGAATTTCACTCACCACCGAGATGAACTTCACTCAGCCCCGAGATAAAGGCTACTCGCCTCCGAGGTAAAAGTAAGATGGTATGCCGACTTATTTTAAATGAATAAGCCGACCTATAGTTCAGAAAAAAAAGAGGGTCTGTTTACCTCAAACAGAGGTTCTATTGGGAACAAACAGAGCCTCTGTTTGAGGTAAACACAGGCTCTATTGAGTCAGAAATTATTAGCCTCTGAACTTTGAGTCTTCCCGACTGAAAGGGCTGAAACCGCCCCCCCCTTCTCAGAGCCTATCAGAGACAGGTTATAATATAGTGTCTTCAGCCGCTATCCCCTTCTGTCAGGGCATTTGCGAGAGATACTGAAAAGGCTGAATGCTGAATGGCTTTATCTTTTACAGATTGCCTTGAAATCACAATAAGCACATTTTTTAGTATCTTCTGTCTGTGTGAAAGGCTCATTCTTATCGAATATTTCTTCTAATAGTCTTTGCAGATGTTCGCGGAATTCATCCTCAAAAAAGGCAAAGTTGCTGACCGGGATTTTCGGTTGGCGAGGTTCTCCCATTTCAATGACCGGCGAATAGCTTTCAGAAGCAGCCCGATGGATATAAAGAAGGGAAGGAGCTACTTTCAGAGATTGCTGCCGGCTCATAATAGCAGCATACAGAAAAGTCTGGAAAATGTAGTTGGGACGACTTTCTGATGGAGTAAACAGTTGTTCAATGTTGGCAGGTGTCTTGGGACTTCCTCCGGTTTTATAGTCTACGATACGCAGAGTAGTGTCTTTGGCATCTATGCGGTCAACAGTTCCCCCTAGACGAAGGGTGATGGGACCTTGTCCGGTTTGGATCGTTATTTTCTCGGCAACTGGCTTTTCCATAGCGACCATTTCAAAGGGAGCGTATTGCAGGTCATTTCTCAGTAGTTGTTTCAGATAGGAAACAATCACTTTGGAATTGATGAGCTGCACACCATTGTATTCGGGTTTTTCTTCTGCCGGAACCTTAAAGAGTTCTTGCTTGAAAGCCAGATCCACATAGTTTTGCAGTTTGACTTCGTTGCGTAGCAGGCGTTCCAAATCTTCTTTTTGTATCATTCTCCCATTAGCGGTCAGGTCTGTGTAAGCTAATTGGGCGGAGAGATGGAAGATCGTTCCAAACAATGCGGAGTCGATTTCCGCACTGACTTCGTCCGGTGCTTTTAATTTGGCTACATAACGGTAGTAGAATTTCAGCCGGCAATCGAGATAGGCGTTGAGGGCTGAAGGAGAAAGTATATATGATTGAGGACTTGAACAATCATAGGCACTGCGTAGTCGTTCGAATACTTCGGGAGTTTTCTCTATACTGATATCTGTTGTGCTTTGAGGAGATTGTCCGGCTTCGAGATACTCACGGACAATTTTGTGAGGCCCTTCTACCAGTAGTTGAAGCATGAAACGGGATTCTTCTCCACGATTCAGTCCATTGGAAGAAGTGTTATAGAGCAAAGTAATGTTTTCCGCCCGTTGTATCAGTCGGTAGAAATAATAGGCGTAGACTGCATTCTTATGTTCGATGGTGGTCATGCCGAAAGCTTTCCGAAGGTTGTAGGGGATAAAAGAAGAGTCTCCTCCGGATTTCGGTAGCTGCCCTTCGTTGAGCGAAAGAAGGATTATATTGCGGAAATCAAGGTTACGGGTTTCCAGTACTCCCATGACTTGCATGCCAATGGCAGGTTCTCCATGGAAAGGAATGTTGGAAGCGGTCAGAACCTTGCTGATCAAGCGTCTTAACGTGTCGGTACGTATGTTCAGTTCTCCGCTTTCTATCAGGCTATAGAGACGATTGATAGTAGTATAGCTCTTGAAAAGTGATTCCCGGTATAGTTGGTTGAAGATATCGCTATACTCGCTTTCTTCCCGATAGAGAAGGGAGATTTCTTTGACTAATTCCGTCAAATAATCGCATAACTCTTTGATGCCGTTTCGAGGAGTAAAGAGCTTTGCCAGAAAGTCATCCATCTTCAGTTCCGAAGGGAGCGGGTAGAAGCGGTTGGTCTTGGTCAGTTCCCGTTCTAAAGGTTCGGCATTGATGGATAGCTGCCGGGTATAAGGGTGCTTCAGTATAGCAGATACGGTTTCGTAGGTGAAGCGTCCGGTATCGCTGCGGTAGCCGTTGGTTTGTAATTCCATAGCGGCATTGATAAAACTGTATACCGGAGTTTGTGCCAGCGGGAAACCCATCGTGATGTTGACGTTCTTCACTTCTTGTGGAATGGAATGGAGTACGGGAAGCAGCAGAGCTTCATTGCAGAGCACAACGGCGTTCTCTTTCTCTTCGTTGGTAGTGGAAAGAGTGTTATGTGCCCATTCAGGAAGAAAGCGGGCTTGTGCATTTTCAGTAGAAGCGGAGATGTAGCGTATATTTTTCGGTTTTCGCAAAGTGTCGAAACAACTTTCGGGTAATTCATTCGGAAATAGTTTCAGGTTACGGTTGATGAATTCTCCGGCTTCGTGTTTGGTAATCTGCTTGGTGTAGAAGATATCGTAATCCCAATAGAACATGGCTTTATCTGCATCTTGTAATAGTTGGAAGAATTTTGTCTCTACTTTATTGAGTACATTGAAGCCGACAAAGATATATTTGTCGTATTTCAATTGGGTGGTATCCAGTTGCTCGATTACATTGCGGTAGAGCATGCCTTCATAGGCTATTCCCAGTTCCGCTAAGTTTTCACGGTAACGGTGGTAGATGGTGCCTAGTTTGTCCCAAAGGGAGATGAATTTCTCTTTCAGCACTGTCCGGCGTTCGATAGAGAAATTTTGGAAGAACTGCCGGATCGCCTCTTCCTGTTCTTTATCAAGAAACTCGTAATCGTCCATCAGATTCTTCAGGTCCTGTAAATTGCTGAAAAGTTTATCCGCATCAACGAGATTTTTGTCTACGTCGTCGAAATCACTGATCAGCAGTTCGCCCCAAAAATAGAAATCGTCCAGCGTTTCCTGGCTTTCTGTCTCTTCGCGGAATACTTTATATAGTTCGCAGACCAGTCGGATAGGATCACCGGCTTTCTGCACAGATAACTTCCGGAACAGGTCGCTGATACTCATTGCAGCAGGTGACCAGATGGGTTGATCGGATTCTCCTGCCAAATATTCGTTGAAGAATAAGTTGGCACGTTTATTAGGGAATACGAGTACTGTACGAGATAAGTCGTTTCCTATCTTGGCATATAAATCGTGAGCGACTAGTTGGAGAAATGATTGCATATCAATTATAGATTTTCTAGCTTATATATTTGTTTATTGTAGCCTGAACATTACGGGAATTGTGAATCGGACGGCAACTTTCGTTCCGTCATCCAGCTCTCCCGGTTTCCATTTAGGCATAAGACCGACAATGCGTAATGCTTCTTTGTCTAAATAGGGATCTACACCACGCACCACTTTAGGCTGAATAATATTTCCTTCTTTATCAACGATAAATTGAACGATGACGCGACCTTGAGCGCCCAATTCTCCTTGAGCTATTTCTTTCGGATAATTTATATTTTTAGTGATAAACTTCATCAGTTCTTGTGCTCCTCCGGGAAATTCGGGCATGACAGCAGCCACTTCCAATACGTCGGCAAGCGAGTCTTTTACTGTTATTATATCGCCTGATATAGGAGTGATCTCAATTAATCCCTGTTCTTGGGGTAGCTCAGGTAATTCTTGTTTGTTTACTGTATCTCTCTCTACCATAGGTATAGTATCCTCTATAGGAGTCGGGCATACTTCTCCAAACATTACACTTGTATTGGCGGAGTCACTGATAGTTTCCTGATTACTTCCTTTATTAGGGGAACTACTACAGGAAGTCATCGGTGCCATTGCTACCAAGCCGGCAGATATCCCTAATATAGTTATAGCTTTCCCGGCCATCCGTTTACGTTCCAGTTGTTGCTCTAAATAGCGTACTTCTGCTTCGCATTTGGGACATGTGCCCAGACAATCTCCTTGATATTGACACTCGGAAGTAATGAACTCAATATCGTTGGCTTCTGCTATTTGTCTGCGGATATCCTTTAATATCTTGCAGGTTTGTTTTCCTCGTTTCATGGCTGGTAAGTATTAAGTGTTTTATATGTAAACCGATCGAACTGGGTGATACCCATTTCTTTTAGAAGACGGATACTGTTGTCTACGTCACTCTCTGAATTATACACGGGAATGATGGGGGTACGAACAATGATTTGCTCATTTTTTCCATGCTCAATTAAATAATGAAGATTATTCAGTACCTTTTCATTTTCTTTTCCGGTGTATTGCTGGTATATATCATTATTGATGTCCTTGATATCGATGATATAATAATCAATGACAGGTAATAGTTTCTCTATATTCTCTTGTGGTACATTGAGTGATGATTCTACGGAAAGTTGCCATTCCTGTCCACAGAGCTGACGGAATTCATAAATAAAATCACTTTGCAAACAAGGTTCTCCACCTCCGAAAGTGATTCCTCCATGAGTGGCGAGAAAGTATAATTCATCCAGTCTGACTTCCTCATAAAGCTGCATGCAGTCATAGTGCTTCCATATGCCTTCCGAATGCAGAGATTGCGGATTGAGGCAATACTTACAACGCAATGGACAACCATGGAAAGCCACAAGTGTAGTAACTCCCTCACCATCAGTAGTGAGCCGATGACGACTGATTCCTATGAGCGGTGCCGTCTTCATTATTTCACTTTTACAATTAGTCCTTCATCCACATACCACAGATAGCCTGTGATATTTTTATATCCCATCTTAGTGAGTAACTGCATGTACCCTTTAACCTGTTTATTGTATTGGAGGTTTTCTTTTCCGAATTTGAAGTCAACTACCACTACTTGTCCGTCTTTCATCATTACACGGTCAGGACGTCGGGTCTGTAAAGCCCCTTTTTCTTTGTAAATGATAGCACATTCGTTAAACAAGGTCCATTCCCCTGAATACCAGTCTTGAATTTCCGGAGAAGAAAAAGCTTTGTGAGCCACTTCACGTATTTCTTCTGCTTTTTCGTTGCTGCCGATGACCCCTTCGAAAATCAGACGTTCGATAGCCGGATCAATGTCTTCTGCCGTTTCAATGGCGGAAAATAGTGTGTGCAGCATACGCCCCCGGTTGATAAAACGGTCGTCCGATTCTTCTTCTTCGATTCCCTGAATGAAATCAGCGGAACGGTTGGATTGCCGGAATTCAATATCATGACGCATAGATTCCATGCGGACGGGTAATTTCTCAGGTTTTTGAGTTAGTTTGTTAGTCGAAGTTTTTGCTTTTTCTTCTTCCGAAGGACATAGTTCTCCTTGCTCATAACAATCTTCTTCCCAATCAGTACCTTCTTTGAGGGCAACTACAGGCAGCGTATTGGCTAACAGTTCGGACATGGTGCCTTTTTGACCTTTTTTACTCCATATGATA
Organism: Bacteroides faecis MAJ27; assembly: GCF_900106755.1. Lineage (GTDB taxonomy): Bacteria > Bacteroidota > Bacteroidia > Bacteroidales > Bacteroidaceae > Bacteroides > Bacteroides faecis. The sequence continues at coordinate 105,090 of NZ_FNNN01000003.1, read as the reverse complement.
AGATTCTTTCCGGCACGGGTAAAGGCTACATAAAGCAAGTTGAGATTGTCCACCCACAGTTGAAGACGTTCCTGCAAATAATCGTTCCCGTAAATGGACTCGGCCATTTGTGTCGAGTAATTGATTGGAAGGATGTCCATGTCATTAAACGGAGCCTCTTGAGGAGCACACCATACCAGTTGGTTATTCGTTTCATTTTCCAGTTTCCAATCGCAGAAAGGGAGGAGTACTGTATGAAATTCCAATCCTTTGGATTTGTGGATGGAGAAGATCCGGATACCTTCCACTTCACCGCTGGGAATAGTTTTGCTGCATAGTGTCTCGTCCCAGTAGCGGATGAAACTGTCAAGCTCAGAGGAATTACTTTGCAAATAATCCGTCACGGCATCGAAGAAGGCAAACAGATAGGCATCTTGTTCTTTGATGTGCCCCATCTCGAAGATGCTGAATAGTTCTTCCAGTAATTCGTAGAGAGGCATGAAACGGAGTTCTCTTTGCTTTTCGAGAAATACGGATGGCAGATAGTTCTCTATTGGAAGAAGCAGGAGCGTATTCCAGTCCATATTCTTCTGCAAAACTTCATTTTGGTAGGCTATTGCCAGTTGGGCCCGGGCTATCTTATTGTTTTCATCGGACAGATAACGCAATGCGTCTATCATCATACAGATGGCGAGAGAGGCATCGAGGCGAAAGGCTTCGTCTGATACGATTTTATAATGTAACTCTTTGTCGAAATAGTCTGCGATACGGGGAATACTTTTGTTCTTTCGTACAAGGATCGCTATGTCATTCAGTCGTATACCGGAAGAGAGTAAGTGTTCTACTTCTTCCCCCAGACTAATTAATGTCTGTTCGATGTAGTCGTGTGTTTCGTCCGGTTCCAGAAAAGTAGCTTTGACATATCCCTTTTGCATACTTCGGGGGGATTCTTGTACAACATCGGCATAAGCCTTTTGTAAGTCATCGCAATCTTTGCCCAATTGTTGTTTGTAGACACCGTTCAGGTAATCTACAGCGGCAGTAAATATATGATTGTTGAATCGGATGACATTGGTTTCACTTCTTCGGTTGGTAGCCAGTGTTTTTACTTTAATAGGAAAGTGCTCAATGCGGTCATTCAGACCATTAAGAATTCCCCAGTCACCGTTTCGCCAGCGATAGATTGACTGTTTGACATCTCCTACTATCAGGCTGTCTGCTCCTTGTGAAAGACCTTCAAGCAACAGTAGCTTGAAGTTTCCCCATTGCATTCGGCTGGTATCCTGAAACTCGTCAATCATGACATTGCGGATGTTGGTTCCTATCTTCTCGAATACGAAGGAAGAATCTCCATCCTTGACCAGTTGATGTAACAAGGCATTGGTATCTGACAGAAGGAATCGGTTGTTGTCATGGTTCAGTTGGCGTACCTCCTCATCGATATTGGCGAGCAGCTGCACTTTGTTGAGATGTTGCAGGGAAAGCCGGCAACTGTTTAATAAAAGATTGTTTTTAGAACGTAGTTTTTCTGCATCTTCCAGTATCTGTATCAAACTGGAATTTGCCAGATCTATAATATCGGTATAACGGGGAGAGGTTTTTGTCGCCCAGTTCTTGGCGTCATCCAGACATTTCTCAACAGTCGCGTTACGAATGTCATTGCTTAGAATGCCATTATTCAATTTGCGGAAATAACTGCCTATTCCCCGTGAACCGTTTTTTAATTCATCGGCAGTCAGGGCGTGCCCTTCTAACTCTCCTTCAAACTGCTCGTAGAATCCTTTCATCTGCTCCAGTATCTCTGTTTCAAGAGCTTTCAGTTGCTTGCGGTATTCTTTGATAGTATCCGGATTACGGAGGCGTTGACGAAGACCTTCTCCTTTTTCTATATATCCTTCATCGAAGATGTTACGTCCAAAGTTTTTGACTTCATCCGATACATTCCAACGTTTGTCATCGGCTATTCGTTCATTAATGTAGTCCAACAGCCACGCGAGGACAGGAGAGGTAGGACCTAATTTCTCAATCATGCTATCCACTGCATCGCTGAGTACTTCTGCGTTGTTCAGTTCGATGTTTAAATTCGGACTGAGTTCCAGTTCGCGTGCCAGATTGCGCATGACGGACTGAAAGAAAGAGTCAATGGTCTCTACGCGGAAACGGCTGTAATCATGCAGCATAAATCCGAGAGCAATTCCTGCCGCTTCCCGTATTTCCAGTTCTGTTTTTCCTGTTTCTTCTTTGATACGGTTCAAGTAGGCTTCGGAATCTTTATCACCGATCTGAATACCGTATAGTTGGCTAAGGATACGTTCCTTCATTTCAGCTGTCGCCTTATTGGTAAAGGTAACGGCGAGTATCTGCCGATAGGCGCGTGGATTAAGTATCAGCAATTTTATATATTCTACGGCGAGGGTAAAGGTTTTGCCTGAACCTGCCGAGGCTTTATAGACTAGGAGTTCGCTCATGCTTTTAGTATGAATTGTTTCATGATTGTTTGAATATATTAGGCCCGAAATAAAGAATGAATAAAGGCAAATAGTCTTTTAAGGCAATACGTAACAGCTTTAATGCTTGTCCGATACGATAGTTGACTGTTTGGGGAGAGACGTTCAACTTCTCTGCAATTTCTTTATGAGTCAACCGGTGACTACGATTCATTTCGTATGCTTCACGATAATCTTTGGGAAGTTGCTTCAAGGCATTCTCATAAAGACGGAATAACTCATTTTCCAGATAAAAGTCAGGATTATCGAATTCTTTCTCGTATTTCTCTGTAATTTCCTGATGTACCTTACGCTTGATTTCAAAATGCGAAATACGGTTCAGGGCCTTGTTTTTCACGATAGTAAAAAGAAGCGTTTTCAATGTCAGCTCTTCTAGAAGGCTACAACGGTTTTCCCATAACCACATCATTGTGTCCTGTACAATCTCCTCAATCTCCTCTTGTTCGCTGACATATTGCGAACAAAAAGCACATAATCTACTGAAATAGTGCCTGTAGACGGCGTCGAATACATATTCTTCGCCTGCCTTTAAGGCGGTGATGATAGATTTATTATTGTTAATATCTAGGTATATAGGAGGTTGTTGCATTCTTCATTATTTTTTATGCAGAGCAAAAATAATGAAAGCAATGAAAGAAACGAAATAAAACGGGAGAAAATATTTTTTTCTTTTTTAGTTTAGTATCTTTGCGCTGTCAACTGTATTAATAACAGAGGTATTATATTTTTTTATAGTAAAAGGATGATTGAACATGGATGAATCTATCTTGGTGAACTACTTGCGGGGAGGAAGCAATGACGAAGAATGTCGGCAGGTAGAATTGTGGTGTGAAGAAGCACCGGAAAACCGACAAATACTAGAGCAACTTTATTATACCCTTTTTGTAGGCGACCGTATGGCAGTGATGGATGCTGTAGACACAGAAGCTTCATTGACGAAGTTTAAGTCGCTCGTACGTGAAAAGGAGAAAAAAGCCAAGCGAAGAAGTATATCGGTTCGATGGGGACATTATGCGTCCGCGGCAGCCGCTTTTCTGGCAGGTCTTGTTTTCGCAGGTGGAATTGCGTGGGGATTGCTTTCCAATAAACTTTCTGATTATACAGTGATGACTACCGGCGGACAGAGAGCGCAAACAGTACTTCCGGACGGTAGTAAGGTTTGGCTGAATGCATCTACGAAGCTTATTTACCGTAATTCTTTCTGGAGTACGGATCGTCAGATTGATTTGTCGGGTGAAGCTTATTTTGAGGTGGCTCGTGATAAGCATGCTCCTTTCATTGTTAATACTAAGCATATTAAGACCTGTGTGTTGGGTACAAAGTTTAATGTACGGGCACGTGAAGAAGAGGATAGGGTAGTGACTACTTTGTTGCAAGGTTCTGTAAGAATGGAATCTCCGCGAACCGTAAATAATGGATACTTGCTGAAGCCGGGACAAACGTTGAACATTAATACAACAACTTATCAGGCTGAATTGATAGAATATGCCGAGCCGACTGAAGTTCTGCTCTGGATTAACGGAAAGCTGAAATTCAAGCAGCATTCATTGCTGGAGATTACAAATATCATGGAGAAACTGTATGATTTGAAGTTTGTGTATGATGACGAGAGTTTGAAGGTTGAACGTTTTACCGGCGAATTTTCTACAGATAATCTTCCAGACGAGATATTGAATGTGTTGATGCATACAAATCACTTCAGTTATAAGAAGGAAGGGCGGATTATTCGATTGTCTAAAAAATAAAGAGATATAGAGAGAATGTTTAAAAAAGGTATGTCGCTGAATGGCATACCTTTTTTATTTGAACTTATCGGAGATCCTTTAACAGCAACTCTTTTCTTAGGTTTTATTCCAACCCTATTTCATCTACGAATATAAATGCGGGTCTTCCTTTTCCCCAGTGCCATGTCGGTATGTCATATTCCGGTCGGGCTGTTATTTTCACATAATGTGCCTGCACTGTATCAAAAGATAGTTCATGGGTATAAATACCATTTCTATCTTCCTTACTGGCAACAGGGTAAACTTCAGATTTTATTTCTTTGTATCCTTTCCCATCGTTTGATATGGCTACGGAAAGTTCGCGCAAATCGAGAATTTCTTCTCCTATTTCGGCATAAGTGCGTACCCATGCTTTGCTTATCGGAGTCTCCTGCTGTAAATCAATTACTGCTTCAAGGTCATTCTGATAGAATGCAATCCATCGTCCGGTACGATAATTTCTGCTGCCTGCCAACCCGTCAATTAGTGTGTTTTTTCCTTCGAATTTATACTTTTCATTGATGGGCTGTAGCATCGTTACTGGCTTCATAGTAGCTTTATTGAATTTAACTTCCTCTTTCAACACTGTACTTGTACCGTTTGGACGGATGGTGATTGCTTTCAATGTGCAGCTTTGATTAATTCTCAACGTATCTGTATATACGTTGGAACCGGCAGTAGGCTCATTGCCATCGAGGGTATAATAAATCGGAGCATTATCAATAGTAGATAGGACCACATTCAGTATATTGGCTTTTGTGTCAGGAATGTATTGGGATTTTACTTGAAAAATATGTTTGGCATAATTATAGTAGTTCAGATCATAGATGGTAATCAGTCCGGGCAATCGTTTCAGGAAATCTGCATAGTCTTTCTTCTCCGGCATAGTCCATTGTACTTCTGATAATGCAGCCATACGGGGTAATTCCATATATTCTACTTGGCTGTAAGTAGGAATATATTCCGTCCATAAATTGGCTTGTACTCCTACGATGTATTTTGCTTCTTCGGAAGTGAGTGTCTGAGGTACCGGTTCGTAGCTATATACTTTTTCCAAAGGTACATATCCGCCAATGGCAGGTGGTTCATTGTCTGTATCCATGGTCTGATAGTAGTCGAAGTACAGGAATAAACTGGGAGTCATGATCGCGTCGTGTTTGTGTTTTACAGCTTCAATTCCTCCTTCTATACCTCTCCATGACATGACAGTGGCATTAGGTGCCAATCCTCCCTCCAGTATCTCTTCCCAGCCGATGATCCGACGTCCTTTACCGTTAAGGAACTGCTCCGCATAATTGATGATGTAACTCTGTAGTTTCTGTTCGGCTGTATGATTTTTATCGGCTTTCAATCTTAGTTCTTTGATACGTGCCTGACATTTTGGACACTTTTCCCAGCGTATCTTCGGGCATTCATCTCCGCCAACGTGAATATATTCGGAAGGGAAGATATCTACCATTTCACTTAAAACGTCTTCTATAAATAGCAGAGTCTTGTCATTTCCCGCACATAACACGTCCTCCGATACTCCCCACATTTTCCATACTTCATAAGGACCGCCTGTACAACCCAATTCGGGATAAGCAGCAAGTGCGGCTTGCATGTGTCCCGGAAGATCTATTTCCGGTATTACCGTGATATGGCGTTCTTGGGCATATCTTACAATATCTTTGGCTTCGTCTTGTGTGTAAAATCCACTATAGGGAACGTCGTCGTATTCTCCGGAATTGTGCCCGATGACTGTTGCTGAACGTTTGGAACCTATAGTCGTGAGTTCCGGACGTTTTTTTATTTCGATTCTCCATCCCTGATCATCTGTCAGATGCCAGTGCAGACGATTGATATTATGTAAGGCCATCATATCAATGAAACGTTTAATGGAGTCGATAGGGAAGAAGTGGCGTGAAACGTCTAAATGTACTCCGCGATAGGAGAAACGTGGATAGTCGTTAATTTCGACACCAGGAAGGCTTATATCTCCTTTGTTTGTTGCCGGAAGTGACTTTCGTAATGTCTGTATACCATAAAAAGTACCAGCTTCTGAGGCTCCCCTAATAATTATATTATCCGGAGTTACTTTCAACTGGTATGCTTCAGCATTGTCTGTATTCAGTCCCGTTGTTAATGTAATAACGTTCGATGTAATCTGTTCATCGATAACTTTCAGCTTTTTGCCGGACATCTGACGAATGTATGTCGCCAGTAGGTTGGCATTTTGCTGCATTTCATCGTTGCCTTTCGGATAAACAATAGAAGTCCGGTCGTTCAGTACAAAATTACCAGTACTGATTTTGATTTCCTGGGGCAGAGGAATGATTTCATAATTTGCCTGTTGGATGACTTCTGAAGAACAGGAAAATAACCCACCGCATAAAAGAATAGCTCCTAATAGATGATGTTTTCTCATTTTATCTAATTTATGTTTGTCAAAGGTTGATTTTAGCTCTATATAAAACAAGAGCAAACTTATACATTTTCCTTGTAAGTTTGCTCTTGTCTGTTTTTTAATTGATGGAAAACTTATTCCACATGTTTATTCCCATGCATAGATATAGAATTTTGTGATATCTACACGGCTGGGAACAGTAACCATCTGATATTTCAGGTAACGTGTCTTAATCCGTTCATCAAAAGTAATGGTTTGGTTTCTTCCTTTCGTGTCCCATTGTCCGATAGACGTCCACTTGTCTCCATTTTCAGAGGAGAATATTTCCACTTTTGAAGGAGCATATCCGGCTCCCCAATGGGTAGTTTGAATACCTGTGACTGTTTTTACTTCTTTAAAGTCAACTGTCAGCCAAAAAGGTACTCCATTCGTGGCAACGTCATTGCTTCCTGTTCCTGCAACGGAGTTTGATTCTGCATTTTCTACTCCTTCTATAAAGGTGAATATCCAGTCTTTGGCATTGGTCAGCAATACACTTTCTTTTTTCTTTTCTGCAGTTTTAGAGATTTTCAGGATGATTTCCTGATAATATGCTGCATTTGCGACTTCCGACGATGTAGACTCAATATCTGTGATCTTGATTTTCAACGTATAGTCAAGGGCTTCTTTGGTGCTTTCCAGATACTTCCAGTCTGTAATACTTAAGGTAATCGGCTCTGAGGCTGTAGAACCACCTTTTATCACTAGATTTTTATCACTCAGATTGATCTTGTCTGCATCAATTCCATCACAAGTAACACTGTAGCGCACATTTATATCCTGAGCAATGGCTTTTTGTGTTGTAGCCATAAACTGAAACTCAACACTGCCTTCAATACCTTCTTCTTCAACATGTTTCAGTGTGAATGAAGGAGTCGGCTGCAAATAATCTGCCGGTAATAAAGAAACGTAACTCATATCCCATTCATTAACCGAATCATCATCACTGCAAGATGAGAAGAAGGGAATCATTGCACTCATGAGCGCAATGATTATAGATTGAAATACTTTATTCATAGTAATTATATTAATTTTATTTCCATGGAGTAGCTTCATCCGTAGACAGAATCTTATCTATCCACACTGGAGTGACTGTTGTGGTAATAGTATGTCCTTTGCCGGTAGCATCTTCAAATACATTACCTTTACCTTCATTGAATCTCCAATAAGCTTCTAATCCCGGAGATTTCGGGCTTGTGATAGTCATGTTATTCTGAATCTGAATTTCCGACCGGCATACGGACCAAATACGAGCTTCGCTCACCAATATCTTACATCCGCTCCACCAGCTACCGCCACTAAACCAACTCATACTACCAAATATACAAGGTCCGCCGGCAACGTCTTTTGAGCCTCCGTCTTTACCGTTAATGTAGATACGATATTTGGAACCATTGTATGTCACAGCAAGGTGTTGCCACTTATTAGGTTCGAAAGAGTAGGTCGGATTCAGATAGGTTTCGTGAGTCTGAATCTGAACCAATGAGTGAGCCTTGTGGTCATTATTATCGCTTTGCGGGTCTTCGAAACGTAATAACAAGCTCTTACCGTCGCTACCGGATGTGCTGAATACTGCACGGTTACGATTGGCGGTATTGCTGACCTGGAAACGTACTTCGACAGTAAATTCATTGTAAGTTTCGGGAGCTTCTGAGAATTTCTTGGCTACGAGTTCTGTGCTTCCGACAAACTGTGGAGCAGAGAATTCCATTATGCTATTGGCCAGAATCACCAGACTGCCGGTAACGGGCATTACGTCAATGCTGCCCTGTTTAGCTACCAAACGCACAGGTAAAGCATATGATTCGCCGGATGCGTTCATCTCTTCAGAGAATGCTTTAATGTGTATGGAAATGGGATCTGCGTTATAGGCACCTGCCTTTATCGTTATATTGTCCGGAAGGGTGTAATGAGTTTCCGGCAATGCGATATAGTTGGTACCATTAGCTTTGTTGTATGCGTCAAGAGCCGCCTGATCTATTGTCAGGCTGTAGCTGTTATCTTTTTGTTGTGTATTGCTGATATGAGCATTCAGAGTCACATTAGTTTCACCGCTGCCCATGACAGTCACTTTAGTGCTTGATGCAGTTAAAGCTTCTTCGAAAAAGACATGTGTATCCAATGTGCTATAATTCGCATCATCACAGCCAATCCATGTACCGCCTGCAATAAGCGATATCAGCAAGAAGTTTCTTATGTTCTTAATCTGTTTCATAGTGAATTAATATTTAATTAACGGTTTGGTAGAAGGATTCATAATTTGAATAGCTTTGCGTAGATTCTTGTATTCCGGGTTTGTCGGATACTCCGCTTCCATATGATAGCTTCCTACTCCGCCTTTACGGAAACCGTTTTTCGGTTGCCAGCGTGCCATTCCTTCCAAGGATTTCATGCTGTTACCATAACGGTCGATATAAGGATATCCACCATCCATTGCAGCATCTACGGCTTCAAAGTTTTCGGTCATGATGGTCATTTTTGTGATTTGTTCTTCGGACATTACACTGCCGTAGGTCTGAACAAGTCCCGGACCTGCCACACCGCCATCAATCAGTCGTTTGTCCAGGTTGTTGTCATTACCGGGTTTATAGGCCTGAATGATAAAGTAATCAAAGTAAGGACCTACATCGGGTCTGTTCTTTATACTTTGTGGTTCGCCGTCGATGATCAATAACTTGCCGGTTCCGGATTTAGGACCGAAGTATTTGCCAAGTTCGTCTACAAATATGAACATTCTGTCATCATCGTCTACAATGTTACCCGAATTACCATAATTGGGTTCGTAGTCAATGTCAAAACCGTCATATCCATATTTATTGATTGTATCAGCAATTGCACTCGCATATTTGCGGATGGATGCTTCAACTGCCTCTTTATTGGACTCATCGGAAGGCCACCCCCAGAAGTCATTTACAGCCTCCTGTTGACTGGCAAATCCCATTGATTCCCAATTGTCATATATATGTTGCGGAGTGATCTGTGTACCTACGGAAGTGATAATAAAGCACATAGTGAAACGAGTTCCTTTTACCTGCTGGCAGAATTGAAGGTCTTTCTTTTGTGCTTCTGTGATATTCGACCAGTTTCCCCAAATAGATACAACGTCTACGCTATCAGGTATTCCCGCCATGCTATTAACCAATGAAGCACCTTCGCCTGTCCAGTTGCCGAACCATCCGAAAGCTTTTGGATGATCAGACTTTTTATATGCACGCAAGGCTGCATAATATTCTTCAGAGGGACCTTCGAAGTAATCTTTCGCTTCTGATTCTGTCCAGTCATTACAACTCACCCATATCGGGGTGCTCAATGCTAACAATAAAAAATATAGTAAATAATTCTTTTTCATATTAACTTTAGTTAGGAGGTTATATTAATTTGTTTTTCCCCATGACAAATCTGTGGCTTCATTGTCCGGACCACCATTTCTCAGATACGAGACACCTTGCTGGTAGTTATTATGATTGTTCTGTACTTCCGTATAAGGGAATCTCAGGCGACGCATACCTCGTTTGCTATCTACTCCGGATGGAGACAGATTATCGATGCAAGGATAGAGCTCTGGATAACCGGTGCGGCGGTATTCAGCCCATGCTTCTAGTCCCAATGGATAGTTGGCTATCCATTTCTGAGTAATGATACGTTGAAGATTTTCTTCTTCATTGTCATTCCAGGCAACAGCAACTGTGTTGGAGATGGTGTATGCATGACCTCTGGGATCATTATTATGTGATACAACCGGTTTTTCCGTATTGGTCAGATAGTTGTCAGGCATCGTTGTTCCGTATTGTTCCATGGAGAGTTTGATTCCTTCTTCATAGTACTCTTTAGCTGATTTGCTGCCTACAGACCAGTTCTTTAATTTGCCTTCTGCACGAAGGAATGCAGTTTCGGCAGCGCAGAATACCAGTAGCTTGGAAGTACCTGCAATAGCCGGTATAGAATAACCTGCAACGTCACTTTTGGCAAAACCATCTTCTCCGGAACGCATACCCACATATTCCTGAGTATGACCAGTGAAAGTTGAATGATTAAAATACTTAGACATACGTGGATCGTTGTAGCCATTCATGTAATCAACGATATTAGCGTTAACACGCAAATCACCCCAACTTACAGCAGCCAATTGGTATGGGTTTGTCTGTGAGCCGCAATCCATCATAGCATTGTCATTATTCGCTTCAATCAACCCGGCTTCATGAGCTACAGCAGCTTCTGCGTTCTCTTTTGCCATCTCCGGATATGCTGTGCTAATGCGGATAGCAACTCTTAGTCGCATAGAATTTGCTAATCTTGCCCAATTGGCATAATTGCCGCTGAATACGGGGTCGTTGCTGGCGAGAGGGGCATTACCATTAGTGTCTTTATAATAGTTGTAGAGTACGTTTGCAGCACTTGCAAAGTCTTCCATTATATTCTTGTAGACTTGTTCTTCTGTGTCATAAGCTACATAGAAGTTACCTTTTTTCACTTGGCTGTAAGGCATCGGACCGTAACAATCGGCAACACGCAACATAGTTATGGCCCGTATCATACGTGCAAAAGCATAATAATGACCGCTTTCATTGGTTGCTTCCTGTATCTGAAAGAAATTACCGTATATTTTCTCGAAATTGGTATTCCAGGGACCTGCATTCCAGGCATCGCTTTGATTGAATGTGCCGAAATTAGTACCACTCCATACATTCGCACATGTCAGATAGCCTCCTAGTTGACCTACCATCTGATCCATCATCTGTGAGTCATTCTGCTGAATGTTTACAATCGTTTCAATCATTGACTTCATCAAAGTAGAAGGATCAGCTTCATGAATCTGGAATTGATTGGTGTTGTATTCTTCAAAATTACCAGTACAACTCCCGGCAACTAATGCCAAAGCAGTACCGACTGTTATATTTCTTAGATATTTCTTCATAATAATTTTCTCATTAATTTAGAATTGTACTTTCACATTAAATCCTATATTGCGCATGCTCGGTTGCATAAAGTAATCCACATTCATATAGTAATTACTTGACGTAGAAGCTGACAACTCTGGGTCAAACGGTGCTTTACAATAGATCATCCACAGGTTACGTCCCACAAGACCGAAAGTCACGTTGGCGACATTGTTCAGCCATTTCTTGGGAAGTGTATAACTAAGGCTAAGTTCCTGGAGGCGGACATTGGTAGCACTGTATAAATAATATCTTCCATAACCACCTTCACCGGTACCGATAGTCTGAAAGTATTTCTGTGTATCGACTTTTCCGTTATTCATTGGTACACCTTTATTGTCACGCGCATTGGCTGTAATACTTGATACACCATAGTAGTCAAGAACACCTTGTGTGGCTGAATATGCCAACCCACCTACACGTGCGGAAAGAACGACTCCCAGATTGATACCTTTATATGTGAAATTGTTTGTCCATCCTAAATTATAGTTGGCATTCAAGTTTCCGACTTTGGTAGGAGTCTCTGCTGTATGCATGCTAAGTCCTCCGGTTTGAGAATCTACTTTTATGTTTCCGTTATTATCTTTGGTCAATTCATTGTATACATAGATATCAGTCATTGTACCTCCTTCTGTTAAGATCACCCGGGGAGCCACATTCTCTTTACCGAGCCATCCTACAGGCATGTTCGGCATGTCAATCAGTTCGCCTGTTACGGGATTGGTGCTACCACCTGCCAGACGTTTCACTTTATTACGGTTTAGGGTGAATGTAGCATTTGAGGCCCATCTGAATCCTCCCCATTCGTCAGTAAAGCCAAGTGCCAGCTCAATTCCCTGATTTTGTACGTTACCAGTTTGTACAATAGCCTTATTATATCCGGAGGAAGAAGGAATATCTACTTTAAATGTTTGGTTCAAAGTATTGGAACGATAATAGGTTGCGTCCAGATTAAAGCGATTTTCCCAAAATTTTAAATTCAAACCGATTTCCCATGATTTGGTCTTTTCTGGTTTCAGATTATTCATTGGATAAACTGTCGGGTTTGCCCAGTTATGAGTCTGGCTGTTGTATTCATATCCCGGGTTAGTCAGGTAACGGTCGAAAGAAGAGGCTACAACAGTGTAAGACCCACGTACTTTTGCATAAGATATGATTTTAGGCAGAGCAAACATTTCTGTCAGTACAGCCGATAAGCCGACAGATGGGTAGAAGTATGAAGACTGATTGGAGAAAGCCAGTTTGGAATCCCAATCATTACGTCCGGTCAACGTGAGGTAAAGTTGACTTCTCCATCCTAATTCGACATTAGCGAATATACTTTGTACTTCGTCATCGTATCCGTCCGGTAGTGGTTTATAGTTTGCAGCGTAATTAATATTATTCAGTGCAAAGAAGTTAGGGATTATTAGGTCACCTGCAAAGCCGATTGTCTGCATGGAAGTGTGATAAAGTGACATACCGATATTGGTATTTAGACGGAAATCTCCGAATGTTTTATCAACAGTAGCCAGTACGTCAGTATATAAAGAACGTTCCTGGCGCATAGCATCTTCAAAGCCACCGTTAACAGAACAGAAAGTAGCAAGCGTTGAAGCATATTTCTCTGTTTTGTTACGATAGTCCGAATTATCCAGATTTACGCGTCCGGTGATATTTAACCAGTCTGTAATTTTCCATTTTAGGGAGGCATTCAACATATAACGCTTTTTGTCAGAGGTACGTCTGATACGGTTTTGAGTCCAGTATGGATTCTGCAATGACAATCCACCGTCGCCATAAGGCCAGTATTGTTTCATGAATCCGTAATTTGTATCGTAACGTTCGTACAGACGAATTTCATCAAAATTATCTCCGCGTGGAAATAGATACAAAGCGGGTAGGGGGTTGTAGTATTGTCCCTGAGATACCATGTTGGTATTATTCTGTATGATGTATTGTGCACCGATATCCAGTGTCAACTTATCATTCAGGAAGTTAGTAGTATTACGTGCGGTAAAGTTATAGCGGTTGTAGCTGTTATTGGGCAAAATACCATCTGAATTTGTCGTAGAAGCTGAGAAGTAAGTCTGATTTTTATCGCTTCCTGTCGATAATGTAATGGAGTTTATGATATTACTACCGGTATTGAAGAAGTCTTTCGGATCATATCTTTTATCTGTCAGATCTCCCCAGCTGAACAAGCCTGAACTTGTTCCGTATCTGTTCTGCATCTCAGGCATAATATATGCCTTGGAGAAGGTCGTACTATTGGAAACAGTAAGTGATATCTTTTCTTTTTTCCCTTTCTTTGTGTTAACCAGGACTACTCCATTGGCTGCGGCAGAGCCATAAAGGGCAGCAGCTGACGGTCCGGTCATCATACTTATACTTTCTATATCGTCCGGGTTTAAGTCTGCTACTGCATCAGAACCACCCATTGATCCGTACTGACCGTCACCACCACTTGAACCAGTGTTAAACATAGGTACACCGTCAATCACATATAAAGCATTGTTATTCTTGGTCAATGACTTCATACCACGCATTACAACACGTGTAGCACCACCGGCACCTGTAGCACCGCTGCTTATCTGCACACCGGCTACTTTACCTGCAAGCGAATTGATAAAGTTGGCATCTTTCACCGCTGTTAAAGTTTCTCCCTTTACTTGCTGTACATTATAACTCAACGTTTTTTGTTCACGCTTGATACCCAACGCAGTAACTACTACTTCGTCCAAGGTTTGCGTGTCTTCACCCATTGTGACTTTTAGGGGTTGGGCGTTGGCAAGCGTGATTGATTGGGAGATATGCGGAGTAGTATGAGAGAAGAACATCTCATACTAAATATAACCATTAATATTTGTATTTGATAATTCATATATTTGTGTAAATATATGAATTGTTGAGTGGATAGTTCTGTCTCTTTATTTATGTTGTTATTATTTACAATGTATAGTAAAAACAAAGGCTGCCTCATTCCAAAGGCAGCCTTTTCTATATGTACAATTTATTGTAGTTTGTTGCTATTCTTGCGGTGGGAATATAAACCCGTTCCCTTTGTTATCATCAAAAGAATAACTTGATGGCTTGGGTAAATTCTTACCATTCTTACTCCAGTCCCAAAGCAGAGTCTCATCCTCTGTAATTTCTCCGGTAGCACTATCCCTCTTCTTCCCATTCAATGGATAATAAAGCAGTAAATTGTCATCGTCAGGATTTACCATCTTCCATATATTCGAAGCTATCTCTTGCGAAGTTCTGGCCGTTTTCCAAAAACGAACCTCACGAATCAGCTCGTTTGAACCACCAATCCAAAAGCCAATCAATCCATAAGGACCTGTTCTGATTTCCCGGTCAGCAACCAGCACTCCGTTCACGTATACATAATTCTTTTGACCATCATATACGAAAGCTAACATATACCAAGTGTCAGGCTGTGCAGAGAATTTGTCAGCGGGAACATCAATCTGAGAGCTTCCCGTCTTAATTTGTAATTGATTAGGGTTAATAGTTACATCACCGAAACGAGTATAAATCTCATCCATAGGACCAGCATTGGCAACCAATTTAGTTCCACAAATAGAACGATTGTTACTTTTGTAACTAGCCCTATTGACCATAACTTCCATTGTCCATTGATCAACTTTGAAATCGTTAGGGAACATTTTATCATCCTCGCTCCCCGAACCACTTCCACTTGTACTTATCCGGAGCGCTTTTGTATTCACTCTTTGCTCAAGTACAAGTAAAGTCTCTTCTTGCCCTCTGATAATATTCACGTCACCTCCTGTAATACGTATAGGCAAAGCATAGTTACCTTCTAGTGAGAATTTTACATTCTTCAAAGAAATAGGAACATCCATCATTGCATAAAGAGGCATAAATGTTATTTTCTGTGAGATCTCATACATCTCTTTAGGAAGTACTATATAGTTAGTTCCATTTTTAGCATTATAAGCATCTAACTGAGCTTGATTACCAGCCTCCAATGTAACTTTTATTTCTTTAGTATCTTGAACAGCTAAAGCTACTTGCAGCCCTTTAATTTCCACATCTTTGCCTTCTTCCACAAAGCTTTGTAATACGCTGTTATTAGCTATATATACTCCTTGCTCACTTTGAAAATCATCCAAAGGATTTTTATATAACTCATTTTGACAACCTGTTAAGAATAACAGAACAGCTAAATAAATATTCTTTTTCATAATAGTCATTCTTTAATATTAATCGAACTTACCAGGATATACCTGATTACCAAAATACAAGGCTTTTCTCAACCATTTGTAAGGAGGGTCATTCGGGTAGTCATACTCCATATGATAAGTACCTATACCACCTATTCTCTTACCACTGGGCAAATCGAGTGTTGCATAGTCAAGAATCTGATTCCCTTCCATACTGTTCAATTCAGGACGCACACTTGTATAATAAGTTATGCCACCAGTTTTCCACCCTTGTTCAAATTCAACGGTAATAATTGTTTTACGCTCCCAGTCGTCCAGATTCGGTTTATTTATTTTATAAATTACAGAACTAGTACTTGATTCCCAGTATGCCTGATAGATGTAATGATCAACCAATTTTGAAGTTTCTGTAGATAAGAGATCCGGCTGACCATCCATAACTAACATTCTTCCAGCAGGACGTAGGCGGGCACTTAAAGTTTCAATGAAAACCTGCATCTTATTATTACCGCTAGGACTGATTGTCTGGTAGTTTGCTAAAGTTCCGGAATGTCCATATCCAGGTTCGTAGTCAATATCAAAACCATCAAGATTGTACTTTTCAATACTATCACAAATAGCATTTGCATATGCTTTTACTCCTTCAATGAAGTTTCCTTGTCCCTTTTCTTCTACCCAATATTGCGTTGCATTCAATCCTTTAGGAGTCAGCTGATCTCCCAAATCTTGAATAATCCAACATAATAATGCCTTTCCTCCTTTCACTTCCTGGAAGAATTTCAAATCTGCTTTCTGTTCATCAGAAAGGTAACCTCTTGTTCCCCAGAGAGATACAAAATCTACACTATCGGGTAACATCTTCAAATAATTTTGAGCGTTGTTTCCTTTTCCAGTCCAGTTACCAAACCAACCAAAGCCTTTCACATGAGGAGTTTTTCTATATTCTCTTATTTGAGCGAAATATTCACGCATGGTCGGTGTAAGATCTTCTTCGGTTTGGGCTTCTATTAGGGGAATCAGACGGTGCATTCCTTCTTGATTCTCAAAAACCTCTCTTTCTTCAGATGTCCAGTCAGAACAGCTTAGTATACTTAAGGCAGATATACCTATACACAAATACTTTAATAATTTCATAATTTTCTTTTCTTAAAAATGAATATCATTATTACTGATTAGGTTGTTTGGGCCTGTTTGAACGTACCCACCATAATTTAGTAGCTCCTATATCTCCACCTCCCAGCAATGTTGGAATTTCAGCCATATTAGGATTGGAATTATAGGCTGTAGGAGCAAATCTAAAGCGTTCAGGAACTCTGCAATCTTCTATTGAGGCGCCAATTCTTCCAGGAGCAGCTTCATCCATAGGTTTCATTAAATATGGGAAACCGGTTCTGCGATATTCGGTCCAGGCTTCCACAGCGTTCGGATATAGTGCCAGATATTTTTGCGTAATAATTTTCTGTAACTGTTCTTCTTGCTTACTCAAATTTCCTGTGTAATCATCCCATTTGGGTGAAGTATTTCCAATGCTTAAATCATGGTTATAAGTGCCATATTTGTAATTACTACCAGTGAGTCCGGTTGGTTTACCTGTTCCTGACAGGTATGTGGCAACTCCACTGACTCCTTGCTCTTGAAATGAAATATTTATTCCTTGTTCATAGAACGTTCTGGGGTCACCACCTATCAAATTGTAGAGAGCAGCTTCTGCTTTCAGAAAATAAGTTTCGGATGCTCTGAACCAATATAAAGGAGAATTGGAGTCTACTTTCGGACGCGATGCAAATTTTGCAGAATATGAGGTTTCCGATTTAGATTTACTATTCGTCGGTGCAACCGGAAAATAACCTGTTTGCGCCCAACTGCCAGATCCATATGTTCCTTCAGTAAAATATGCACTTAACCTAGGGTCTTTATATCCGTCCAAATATCCCCAAATAGTGGCGCCCATTCTTGTTTCGTTATATTCATTGACAGATGCTAACATTGAATTCAGCAATGGCATTTTGTCTGAACTTTTGATCTTTGCTTCACTTGAAATATCTTCGATAACACCGCCATTTTTAGGATCTAATGCTTTCGTAATATATTCTTTAGCCAAAGTCTCATCTATAAAATGTACTCTGACAGCTATTCTCAACATTAATGAGTTAGCCAGTTTTACCCAGTTTTGAACATTGCCATTGTATATCAAATCGTACTGGCCCATCACACTATAAGATATTGTGTTCAGCAATTCTACTGATTTTGACAAATCAGCCAGCATGCTTCTGTAAACAACTTCCTGGCTGTCGAATTTTGGCGCAATACTTCCATCACCTGCTGAGTTATAAGCAATAGGACCAAAAACGTCTGTAGCTCGCAACCATGCTATATTTCTGACAATATTAGCAATCTCCAATATAGCTTGTTCTGATGGGGAATCCGAATCTTTAGCGATTTCATATATTTCATTCCAGGGCAAAAAGATTTGCGAGTAAAAGTTCTGATATGCATAATTCATTCTACTATCTGTAAAATTCCAATTAGCCTCATTATTAAATCCCCAATTATTATTATTGCCAAAATAACCAATATAGTTACCGGAAGATATCAAATCAGTATTTTGTAAATCATTTCCAGGTCCAGTTGTCAAACTAGGTGAACCTATAGGGATCACTCTTTGCTGCATATTCATGAAACGGGCACCATATTTAAGAGGACCTAATTCCCCATCGGAGACACCGTAAGGATTGGTATTGACAGCTTCATAATCACAAGCTGACATAGAACAAAGTGCCAAAAGCAGAATTATATATTTTTTCATATTCAATTCCTTTATTTATTTTAGAATCCAAATTTCAAACTCAATCCATAAGTAGACTGGCTGGGTAACATAAAATAATCGTATCCTTGACCAAAAGTACCAGTGGAAGCTGTTAGTTCAGGATCATAAGGGGCCTTATTGTATATCATCCATAAATTAGTACCGTATACTGACAAGCTCAAATTATTAACAGTTCCTTTAAACCATTTATTGGGGAAAGTATAAGTTAGTCTGGCTTCCTGCAATCTCACATTAGTTGCTGAGTATGTATAGTAGGCATCCAAATTAGAAACTGCATCATAATAAGTTTTTGGATCAACTTTGAAATATCCTAATGATACACCACCTGCATCACGTGCATCTGCTGATGCTTCAGATACTCCATATCTGTCTAACATAGCTTGTGTTTTAGATATTACGATTCCTCCAATACGAGCTGTGAACAACAAGTTAAGATTAAATCCTTTGTAACTAAATCCATGCTGCCATCCCAAATTCCATTTAGGATTCACGCTACCTAGCTTGTAGGGTGTGGTGGTTTCTGTAGTTAATGCTTGACCTGGCTGATAGTCTACATAATTATCACCATCTCTTTTTAGCCATTCATTTGCATATACAGTACCAATTTCTCCTCCTTCTCTCAAACGGAAACGCCCAACCTGAATATCCGTTAAATCTATCAAGGTATTTGTTACCGGATTCAAGACATCGCGTGCCAATTGGATAATTTTATTTTTATTTGTCGTTGCAGTGAACGTTGTACTATAATTAAAATTACCAAATTTCTTGTCAAATCCTAAACTTAATTCAAGTCCTCTATTCTGGACATTACCAGCTTGTACAAACATATATTCAAAATTACTACCCAATGTAGCTTTCAGTAACTGATTATATGTATTTGAATGATAATACGTAACTCCGAAAGTTATTGTATTATTAAACCATTTGGAATCAAGACCTACTTCATAAGAACGAGTTCTTTCAGCTTTCAGATTGGAAATCGGATAATATTTAAAAGGTTTAAAGGTTCCTCCTTCAAGTTCGTGAGTGAGTGTTCCGGGAGTTAATCCTGTATAAGGGATCGGCGAACCTACCTCTGTATATGAAGCTCTGACTTTCAGGAAACCTAAAGTTGACTCTAATTTTTCTTTAATATTATTGGGTAACAGTTCAGTAATGATGGCAGACAAACCAACTGAAGGATAGAAAATCCACGGATCATCACTGTTTACCAATTGAGAAGGCTTATCGGCTCTCCCTGTCAAGGTTAGGTATAAGGCCGAATTCCATGATACCTCAGCAGAAGCAAATACAGCAAAATTTCTCCTGCGACTGTCTCCACCGGTTTGACTTGCGGTGCTCTGCGTCGGGTCTATATTGCTATATACAAATTTATTCGGTACTAATAGTAACTGTCCTCCATATCCACGTCCTTTTGTATCATATTCTTCGAAAGAAGTTCCTGCATTGATCGTAGCATGATAGATTTCAGCAAACTGTTTATCGAAGTTTACCATTATATCTGCATATTTCTGTCGAAACGTCTCGTTAGAGTATGTATAGCGTCCGTTTGTACTAGCATATGTGTTTATGGTAGATGCATAACGTTTATCTTCCTTTTCAGTATAGGTATTATCTAAACGTACACGACCTGCCACATTCAAATAGTTGGTAATATCGTACTTTAAAGAGGCATATAGCATATAACGGTCTTTTACTTCCGGACGAATGTTACGATAGGCAATCCAATATGGATTTTGTATATCCATACCAAAATCTCCGGGACTCCATTGCTGTTGAGAATATCCGAGTTCACTATTATAGCGTTCAAAATACTTCTCTTTCTCAAAATCTTCACCGCGCGGATATAAGTATGCGCCAACAATTGGATTAAAATAAGTTCCATAAGAAATCATATTGTTATAATACTCACGTATATAACTTGCAGATGCATCTAATGTCAGCTTATCATTCAAGAATTTAGCAGTATTTCTCAATGTCACATTGTAACGGTGGTACTTGTTATTGGGGACAATACCATCAGAATTTACAGCAGCAATCGAAAAATAAGTCTGATTCTTATCGTTTCCGGTTGAAAGATTAAATGAATTATTAAAGGTTGCCCCTAATTCAAAGAAGTCTTTAGGATCATACGATGATTGATTTTCCAGTTTATCTCCCCACGAATAATAGTTTCCTGATATTCCATATCTATTTTGGAATTTAGGCATTGTGAGCGGTGTCATAAACTCTACTGAAGAAGATACATCTATACGCATTTTTCCAGCTTCGCCTTTCTTCGTATTGATTAAGATTACTCCATTTGCTGCACTTGCTCCATACAATGCTGCAGCAGACGGTCCAGTCAATACTGACACACTTTCAATATCATCCGGATTGAAATTGGCGATACCTTCACCTGAAGTTCTGCCGCTTCCGAATCCTGTTCCGTCGCCAGTTCTGTCAGCTTGATTACCAATTGGTACACCATCAACTACATATAGAACATTGTTATCTCCGCTAATAGATTTGTTACCACGCATTGTAACACGAGTACTACCTCCTACACCGGAAGCACTGCGTTGTATATTCACACCAGCCACTTTTCCGTTTAGACTATTGACGAAGTTAGCATCCTTTACGGAAGTTAAAGCATCATTGTTAACTTTCTGCACATTATAGCTAAGTGCTTTTTCAGAACGTTTGATACCCAAAGCAGTAACAACAACTTCATCCAATTTTTGTGTATCTTCCCCCATTGTTATTTTCAATGGCTGGGCATTGGTCAACGTGATTGATTGGGAGGCATAACCGATATAGGAGATTTCTAATACATCACCTTTGGCTGCTTGTATTTTGAAATTTCCATCCATATCAGTAATTGCACCAGTAGCGGTTCCTTTCACTAGAATACTAACTCCAATCAAAGGTTCACCTTGTGCATCTGTTACTGTTCCTGTTGCAACGATTGGTGTTTTTTTCTGTTGTTCTACTTCTTTCTTAGTAGAAAGTACAATATGTTTATCGACTATTGAATAACTGATATTTGTTCCTTTAAACAACTGACCCATAACATTAGTCAGCGACTCTTTAGAAACTTTAATAGATATGACACGATTAATATCGACGTCATTTGTGTTGTATACTACTGACATTGAAGTTTGTTTCTCTATCTCTTTCAATGCAGTATTTAGAGGTACCTTCGATAGATTAAGGGTAATCATTCGTTCCTGCCCATAAGCTGAGGCAAAACTCGAAAACAATAAAAGGAAAAATAACAAGTATGGAAACTTGTGTTTTATAATTTCTTTCATCTTATTCTTTTTAATTAGAAATAGTTTTTAGGTAGTTAACAAACATGTGCGGATAAAAAATATAACCGCCACTCATACAAAGGATCTATGTATCTCTGTTTCTCATATTTATAAATTTAAAGGTTACACTAAAAATGATTTTTCATAAGCGCTTATTCATCAGTAATACATTTAATACTGCAACCATACTAAACGAAAATAAGATTTTTTTTCGTAAAAAATGGTTAGGCTAAGCATTTTTTTGAAAAATAAGTACATAATCATTTGATAAATAGAGCATTAAGTAATTCTGAAAAACTATTCAATTTATTACATTTGCATGCAATTTGCATATATTCAAATAACAGATAGATATAAAGCATCATTTTATGTTCAAATATTCAAAAGATGGAGTTTCTGTATTGACCATATTAGACATCAGAAGAGCTAAAATTAATGGATTATTTCCAGTTAAAGTTCAGGTAGTATTTCGGAGAAAACAGAAATATTATTCTACGGGGAAAGAATTGTCAAAAGAAGACTGGGATAGATTGTTAAAGGCAAAAAGTCAGTTATTAATGGAGGTAAGAGCTGATATAGAAAGTAGTTTTTCTATTATAAAACAACAAGTCAGCGAACTTATCCAAAAAGGAGAATTTAGTTTTGAAATATTAAGTATTAGACTTGGAAGGCATACGAAAGAAATTAATTTGCGTACAGCTTTCGAATTAAAGATGAAGGAATTAGAGGATAATGAGCAGGCAAGTACATTTTTAAATTATCGAAGTGCCTTGAAGAGTTTAGAAAGTTTTGGTGGTACCAATATTCCATTAGACAGAATAACAGTGGAGTGGCTGAAGCACTGTGAACGTTTTTGGATTTCTAACGGTAAAAGCTATTCAAGCGTGAGTATTTATTTTCGAACCTTAAAGTGCATATTAAACCGTGCTGTACGAGATGGAATATTGAAAGAATCATCATTTCCTTTTGGAAAGAATAAATATGAAATACCAGAAGGACATGGTCGAAAACTAGCTCTCACTCTCCCTGAGATAAAGAGAGTCATGTCTTTCCAAGATTCTACCAATGAATTAGAGGAATTTCGTGATTTATGGTTCTTCTCTTATTTATGTAATGGAATTAATTTTATGGATCTGTTATTTCTCCAGTACTCAAATATTGTAGATGGAGAAATTTGTTTTATACGTTCCAAAACATCCAGGACAACTAAACATAGTAAAGAAATACGTGCTACTATAACTCCTGAGATGTGGGATATCATTCATAAGTGGGGAAACCCCAATGTAAGTCCGCAGACCTACATTTTCAAATATGCCAAAGGGGATGAAGATGCTTTTGAAAAGATCAGATTAGTGCGTCGTATCGTTACTAAATGTAATAGAAAGTTAAAGAAAATAGCCCAAGGTACAGGTATTGCTCAGTTGACCACTTATACAGCAAGACATTCATTTGCGACAGTATTAAAACGTGGTGGAGCCAAAACCTCTTATATTTCCGAAAGTCTTGGTCACTCCAATTTAGCTGTTACTGAGAATTATTTAGCATGTTTTGAAAAGGAAGAGAGGATTAGAAATGCCCGACTACTGACTAATTTCGATCATAAAATGTAAATTTGAATGGTGCATGCAAATTGTATGCACAACGCTACTTTTTGTGTTTATTGCATAGGCATAAAATAAATGAGTATACGATAATATGATGAATTATAGAAAAATCTCATTGTGTCTAATATCATTACAAGATATGATTAGCCATACGGCTAATCATATCTTGTAATGTCGCATTTTATAAACAATAGAAAACATGAAATCAGTAAAATCAGCACATTCTTAAAAAAATGCATATTTAATGTACCTATAATGTAATATATTACATTAAACTATATAAGAATTAGAAATAAAGCTTGTATTCTCAATTTATTTTCAACGGCATGATTTAAATAAACGTTATTAATAATTATATGGTTATTAAATCGTGCAAAACACAGACATTATAATATAAATAACAATATGTAGAATCATATTGTCATTTCAGAATCAGACGAAAAAATAAACCAAATAGAGAAAAAGTTCTTTCAAAGTACTCATATTTATCTTGGTTTTAAAGGAATTGATGTTTCCTTTAAAACCAAAATGCCGTTCCTTTTAAACCAACGACTGGCTCGTTCATATGTTTTAAAGCTCTTTCATGGAATGGAAGATGACATTTTTATGCACTAAGCGATTATTTTATGCAAATACATCGCATAATCTCGCAATAAATTATACATTTTTTTTGCTATTTATTAGATTTCATAGACTTTGACCACTTGGCTATTCTTAAAAATAGAACATAAAGAAATATGAAAAGAGCTATAAATTCATTACTCCCAATCAATCACGCTTGCCAACGCCCAACCCCTAAAGGTTGTGATGGGAGAAGATACTCAGACATTAGAAGAAGTAGTAGTTACTGCGTTGGGTATCAAACGTGAACAAAAAGCGTTGAGTTATAATGTACAGCAAGTAAAGGGAGATGAATTGACTAATATAAAGGATGCTAACTTTATTAATGCTTTATCAGGAAAAGTAGCTGGCGTAACAATAAATGCTTCTTCAGCCGGTGCTGGGGCTGCGGCTCGTGTAGTTATGCGTGGTACAAAGTCTTTGGAGAAAAATGATAATGCACTTTATGTTATTGATGGTATTCCAATGTTTAATGTAAATTCAGGAGATAATGCTGGAGGTACGATGAACAAACAGCCAGGATCTAATAGCGTAGCTGATATTAATCCTGAAGATATTGAGAGCATGACAATTTTAACAGGACCTTCCGCTGCAGCCTTGTATGGTTCGGATGCTTCTAATGGAGTTATTCTTATTACTACTAAAAAAGGTACTGTAGGAAAAGTGCAAATTTCTTATAGTAATAGTACAAGTTTTTCATCTCCGATGATGATGCCGAAGTTTCAGAATATTTATGGTAATCGTGAAGGAGAGTTAGGCAGTTGGGGGAGCTTGATGGATACTCCTAGCAACTTTGATCCATCTGACTTCTTCAATACGGGAATGACGGAGATGAATGGTTTCACGTTGACCACTGGTACTGAACAAAATCAAACTTACGCATCTGTCTCTACTACAAACTCTACAGGTATCTTACCTAATAATGCTTATAACCGCTATAATTTCTCTATTCGTAATACCGCTAAATTCTGTGATAATAAGTTGAGTCTTGATTTGGGAGCTCAATATATTATTCAAAATAATAAGAATATGGTAGGTAGTGGACAATATTTTAATCCCTTGGTATCTCTTTATCTTTTTCCACGAGGTGAAAACTTTCAGGAAGTACAGATGTATGAACGCTATAGTGAGGCTCGAAACCTTATGGTACAATATTGGCCGGAATCTATATTTGGTACTGATTTGGATATGCAAAACCCATATTGGATTATGAATCGAATGCAGAATGAGCTTTCTAAACGTCGTTATATGTTTAATGCTAGTCTGAAATGGGATATAACAGATTGGGTGAATGTAACAGGGCGAGTACGTGTGGATAATTCAGATAGCGATAGTTATGAAAAGTATTATGCTAGTACACGAGGTACTTTTACAGAAAGTAGTTCTAAAGGTTATTATGGACATACTAAACAAAATGATCGGTCTGTTTATGCTGATGTAATGGCTAGCATAAATAAGAATTTCTTTGATGACAAACTTTCATTGAATGCAACTGTTGGTGCTTCTATTAATGATATTCAGGAAGATGCTATGTATCTAAAAGGAGGATTGGAGCAAATTCCTAATTTCTTCCATTATGGCAATATTAATGTCAATACTTCCAAGCGTAATGAATCAAAATGGCATGATCAAGTACAAAGTGTTTTTGCAAGTGCAGAATTAGGATGGAATCATCAATTGTATTTGACTGTCACTGGGCGTAATGACTGGGCATCTCAATTAGCTTTTACCAGCAAAGGTTCCTACTTTTATCCGTCTGTTGGTCTGTCATGGCTTGTTAGTGAATCTGTAAAGCTACCAAAAGCTATTTCTTATTTGAAAGTTCGTGGTTCGTGGGCGGAGGTCGCTTCTTCCCCTAATCGATACCTTACCCAAATGCAATATACTTATAATGAGCAAACAAATACATATGAATATCCTGCAAGTCATTATAATACTAATCTGAAACCAGAAAATACAAAATCATGGGAACTAGGCGTCAATGCTAAATTCCTTGGCAACCGTATTAATTTAGATATGACCTTCTATCGTTCTAATACCTTCAATCAGACATTCTATGTTGATGCATCGGCTTCATCTGGATATAAGAATAATATTGTGCAGACTGGTAATATTCAGAATCAGGGTATTGAGCTGGCTTTAGGATATTCTGATACATTTGATAAAGTGAAGGTATCTACAAATTTCACTTACACTCTTAATCAAAACAAGATCGTTAGTTTAGCGAATGGTGCCATCAATCCGGAAACCGGCGAAGCTATCGAAATGGAGTATTACTCAAAAGGAACATTGGGAACTAGTGGTGGTCCGACTTTAAGACTCTATGAAAACGGATCAATGGGAGATATTTATATCAATCAGCGTTTGCGTCAGTCTCCTAATGGATATATTTGGAAAGACCCCTCTAATGGAAGTTTGGCTATTGAAAATACGGAATACCGCAAGGTTGGCTCTATTCTTCCTAAATATTATTTGGGATGGAATGGTAGTGTTGCTTGGAAGGGATGGAATCTTGGATTTGCATTCACCGGGCGTTTTGGAGGATTAGTTGTATCGGATACACAAGCCATGATTGATAAATATGGTGTATCTGAAAGTTCTGCAGTTGCTCGTCAGGCAGGCGGTGTATGGGTTGGAGACAGTAAAGTGGATGCTGAGGAATATTATAGTAAAGTAACTACCGCTGTTGGTACTTATTATACATATAGTGCAACGAATATTCGCCTTTCTGAACTGAGCTTGAGCTACCAACTTCCTAAAACATGGTTCAAAAATCATGTAAATATGACACTGGGGCTTACAGGAAAGAATTTATGGATGATTTATTGTAAAGCACCTTATGATCCGGAAAGTACATCTTCTGTCACTAGTAATTTCTATCAGGGGGTTGACTATTTTCAACAACCTAGTTTGAGAAGTCTCGGATTTAATGTCAAACTAACATTCTAGTTTAGATTATGAAAAAGAATAAGATAATAAAGAAGTTTGCAAAACTGTCTGTGTGTACTTTGTTAGTAGCACTAGCAACAGGTTGTACCGATAAATTTGAAGAGTACAATACAAATCCTTTTGGACCTAAGCCTGACCAGATGCTGGGTGATAATGCAATCACTGGATCATTGATTAAAAGCATGATTCCTGCATTAGTACAAGGACAACAGAACAATTCACAGATGTTGGATCAGATGATTGGATCTGAATATGGTGGAGAAATTACTTGTATCGCCCAATGGGGTAATGGAGGTAATTATTATACTTACAATCCAAGAGTTGGGTGGTATGGAAATATGTTTGATACTACTATGCCACAGATTTATACCGGATATTTCCAGATACGTGATCTTTCTGATGGCAAAGGATTGGCTTATCAATGGGCACAGATTCTTCGTGTGGCAGCTTCACTTAAAATTAGTGATTGTTATGGACCGATTCCTTATTCTCAAATTACAGGAACTGCTTTTACTGTAGAATATGACAATATGGAGGATCTTTATAAACACATGTTTGATGATTTGGATGAAGCGATTTCTGCTTTTAAAGTAGCTGTGTTAGGTAATGAAGATATGAGTTCTTTATCAGAATACGATCTTGTATTTAATGGAGATTTTAACAAATGGGTGAAATTTGCCAATTCTTTAAAGCTTCGTATGGCAATGCGCATTTCTAGTGTTTCTCCAGCACTTGCCAAGGAGAAAGCAGAAGAAGCTGTTTCTGATGTAATTGGTGTGATGACATCTGCATCAGATGCTGCATATAGTAAATATAATGACGGTATGAATCCATATTATCGTGTTACTTCTTCATGGAATGAAATTCGTATCAGTGCTAATATCACTTCATATTTAAGCGGTTATAATGATCCTCGTTTGGCTAAATATGCATCAGAAGCAGATGCTTCTATCGGTGGAGGACAAATAGGAGTGCGAAATGGTATTTACCAAAGTGCTACAACTCAGGCAAATTATACAAAATTCTCCCGCCTGAATATTGGTATAGATGATGAATTGCTCATTATGTCTGCGTCTGAAGCTTATTTTTTACGTGCAGAAGCTGCATTGATGTATAAATGGAATATGGGAGGAACTCCCAAAGAACTCTATGACGCAGGAGTGACAGTGTCTATGGAAGAACGTAAAGCTACTATTGGCGATTATTTGAAAAGTGAAAAGGTTCCTGCTGCTTACAGTGACCCTTCGGATTCAGGTAAGGATATAGCAGCAGTGTCAACTATAACTCCGAAATATAATGAATCAGCAAGTGTTACAGAGAATTTGGAGCGTATTTTGATTCAGAAGTGGATTGCCAATTTTCCGAATGGTTGGGAAACGTGGGCTGACATTCGTCGTACAGGTTATCCTAAACTATTTCCTATCGTGAATAATCTGAATACAGACGGAGTGACAGTACAACGTGGTATGCGTCGTTTGCCTTTCCCTCAGTCAGAATATAATACGAATAATGCAAATGTGAAAGCAGCTGTATCAATGTTAGGTGGTGCAGATAACTCTGCCACAGATCTTTGGTGGGCTAAGAAAAATTAAATCAGAACGTTAAAATAATTTTTATTATGAAAACGAGCAAATTGAAAAAAATAATATACGGAATAGGAATTTCTCTCTTTTTTTCGCAGGGATTCTTAAATATCGCATGTAGTGATTGGACCGACATAGAGGCGAAAGATTATTATGAACCTCCTACGCAAGGTTATGAAAATAATTTGAAGGATTATTTTAACTCTCCACATAAGATTATGTTTGGCTGGTTTGGTAACTGGGCAGGTAAGGGAGGTTCTTCCATGCAATATGCTTTATGTGGATTACCGGACAGTACGGATTTTGTGAGCCTTTGGCTCTGTTGGGGAAATCTGACGGTTGAGCAACAGGCTGATTTAAAAGACTTTCAGGCTAAGGGTTCCAGAGCAGTGCTTTGTTGGCGCGCAGGAGATATTGGTGATAATCTCACACCGGGGGGTAACGATGATGCAGTGAAGGAAGCGTTTTGGGGCTTTGATCCTAAAGATGAGCAATCTTGCATTGAGGCTGCTAAGAAATATGCACTTGCTATTGTAGATACATGTAACAAATATAATATCGATGGATTTGATTATGATATTGAGGATTGGGGGACTTTAATGAACTCCAGTATGCCATCAGTACCCAATGCGTTTATGAAGACTTTACGTGAGGAGTTTGATAAGACGGGGAAAATGTTGGTTGCTGATATCCCTGGTGGTGCAGGTTGGTTGAGCTTTTATGAAGTGCTTTCAGAGGAAACAGTTCTAAGTCTTGATTATATAGCTTGGCAGACCTATGAACTAGGACATTCTGGATTGGATTCTTTCTTTGAAGCTGTACGTAGAAGTCACCCTAATGTCTTTAAAGAAGCTATGGGGAAATCTATTGTGACTGCAACTTTTGAAAGAGCAGTGGATAAGCATTACTTTACCGAGCAACAGAGCTATCATCCGGCTTGTGGAATAGAACATGCAGGTATGGGGGCTTATCATATTGAGTATGATTATCCTGGAAATCCTGATTATCCCACAGTGCGTGCAGCTATTGCTGCACAGAATCCTCCTATTAATAACTAAAAGAAAGGGTTAAACAATGAAGAGAATATCTTTACTTAAAATAATGGCATTTGGGGTACTGGCACTGGTCCATACTGCATGTGAAAATGCTAAGTATGATGTTATAGATAATTTAGTCTATATAAATGAAGCGTCTACATCCAAAACTAAAGAATTGACATTGACAGAGGGTACGACGCGTACTTCGTTAACTGTACGTTTGGTGAATATTATTAATCAAACAATAAAAGCTAATTTATTTATTGACGAATCTGTATTAGATGCTTATAATAAGAAGAATGAAACTAATTATAAAATGCCTCCTAAAGAATATATATCATTTCCTGAATCAGTGACAATTGAAGCAGGTTCTGTAAGTGCAGATCCTGTGAATGTTGATATTAAAAGTTTTGAAGCTGAAGGCGGTGCTCAATATGCAATTCCCATCAGTATTAAGAATGTGGAAGGAGGTATTGAGAAGTCGGAATCCTCTTCCAGTTTTTTATTGGTTCTTGTGAAGCCTTTGAAACAAGCTGTTCCTAAATTAACATGGTATAATGGTATGCATGCAGCCCCGGAAGGAGCTTGGGGGTTAGCTTTGCCAAATTATACATTGGAATGGTGGAGTAAAGTCACCTCTAAATCAGGGAACGGTGGATATACTAAGAATAATCAGGCTATAATAAACTCAGGAGGTTCAGGGACAGAACTATATATACGGTTTGGTGACTTAATCTATTCCGAGAATGGTAGCTATAAAAATAATTTCCTACAAGTAAAAACGATGGGGTCTCAATTTGATACAGGTGATCCAACTAAGGGAAAAGGTTTAGAAGCACAAAAATGGTATCATTTTGCAGTGAGTTATGATGCAGCATCCGGTACTACTTTATTGTACCAAAATGGTACTGTAGTTGCCTCATTATCTTCTTCAATAGGACAACCGATGAATATTGATCAATTTCAGATGATTTCTTCAGGAGAAGAATATTTTCCGGATTTCTGTGAAATGTGTCAGGTTCGTTTTTGGAAAGTTACACGCACAGTTAATCAGATAAAGAAATCTATGTATACCGAAGTTGACTATACAGACAAGAATTTGTTGTTGTATCTGCCAATGAATGAAGGTGAAGGAGCTACAATACTACACGATGTAACCGGTAATGGTCATGATGTGGAAATTGGCAATTCTAACCTAGGTAACGAAAACCGTCAAAAGGTGACATGGGAAACATATTCATTTGCTCAATAATTTAAAATAGTATGATATGAAAGCATTATTTAAATATATATTATATAGTACATTTTTTGCTATGTCATTGCCATTAGTCACAGCATGTGACGATGACGAAGCAACAGATCCGTATGATATCAATTATGTCTATATTTATAAACCAAGTGAAACAAATGCTACTTTAGAGTATAAAGGAGACGGAACTTTTTTGAAAGAAATCGCCACCGAACATATTTTGTCTCCTGTCAGGT
The DNA here is from genome assembly GCF_900106755.1 of Bacteroides faecis MAJ27. Lineage (GTDB taxonomy): Bacteria > Bacteroidota > Bacteroidia > Bacteroidales > Bacteroidaceae > Bacteroides > Bacteroides faecis. The sequence continues at coordinate 73,911 of NZ_FNNN01000003.1, read as the reverse complement.
GTACTAAACCTGCACCACAAGATTTGACCATCCAATTAGCTATTGACAGGTCATTGGTAGATGCATACAACAGTGAATATGGAACGAGCTATGTAGCTTTACAAAATGCAGAACTGGAAAATGCAACTTTGTATATAAAACAAGGGGAATATATCTCTGCAGATACTTTAAAAGTGCATTATACTAATATGGAAGAATTTAAGAACGGATCGGAAAATTATATTCTCCCGATTGCTATAACTTCTATTAATGGAACAGGAGTATCAGCGAGTGAAAGTAATAGTAAGATATTCTTGACATTTGAATCGACTTACAAACCAAATCATGTCACACTGACTTCAAGTAAAGAATATCTGTTAGAGTATCAGTATAGTCAAGGATTTACAAATTTAAGCAGTGAATGGAAGCTTGACGGTATCTTAAAATCGGCATGGGCCGCAGATGGTGACACCAAAGTTACTCTTGCTATTAATCCGGCATTAGTTGGAACGTATAATGCATTGCATGGCACAGATTATTCTTTACTGACTAGTGCAAGTTTGAAGCAATCGACAATAATGATTAAACAAGGAAAAACAACTCCGGAAGAGAGTGTTGCCTTGAGTTTTTCGGATGATATGGCTTCTGTGCAGCTGGGTACTAACTATGTTATTCCAGTGACAATCACGAATGTTGATGGAGTAGGAGCAGATATAGGCGAGAATAAAGTTATATATATTGTTTATAAAACAGCACTTGTCGGATTTTTATCTTGTGTAGACAAACCGGTAGGTTCTGTAATAAATGACCATTCGGGTTGGAGTTTTACTTTGAATGGACAATCTAGCGACTTGTATGATTATGTTCCGGATGGCAGCATACTTGATATCGATTTGGGAAAACAAGAGAATATAAAAACTATTGCTTTACATTTCTATGAATGGTTTTATTCTTCGGAAAGTGCAAGTATAGCGATAAGTAATGATGGAGAGAAATATGAGGATCTTGGTGTAGCTTCAGGATTTGCAAATAAGACAAGTTACATTCTTCTTCTTGTGGCTAAACAAGCGCAATATATAAGAGTAACTTTCCATGGAGCTCTTTATTATTCTCCTTATATTAATACTGTAGGTATTTATACTGAAACTGAATAAAAAATGGCCCAAGTTTATTACTGAATGAGCTTGGGCTATTTGCTGTTTATATCATGTTGTGATCAGTTCTAAGTTTTCTTTGTTAATAAAACTTAGAACTGATTTTTTTCTTGAGTATCTTATATTTTTGGATTGTATTATCTAAAAACTAATTAAAGGAAATGCTATGAGAATCATTCGCCGTATTATTTTTCAGCTGCTTTGTTTGTTGGGAGCATGTTGTTATATTCCTGCAACAGCACAAGTCGTTTTAGTTGATAATGGAAAAACTAAATCCAGGATTATTCTATCAGAAAATGACCAGATTAATCAAATATCAGCAAATTTATTTCAATTGTTCCTTCAGAGAATTTCAGGTTGTACATTTCCCATTGTAAAAGGACAGAATGCAAAAAAAGGAGATATTATAATCAGTAGCAAAACCCCAGCTGGAGTGACAGAAGACGGTTTCAGCCTATCTACGAAAGATGGAATCTTACGTATTTCAGGCAGTGGGAATGGGGCAGTCTACGGAGTTGTAACTTTACTTGAACAATATCTTGGAGTGGATTATTGGGGAGAAAACGAATACTCTTTTAACCCTGCGAAGACAGTCGAACTGCCGCTTATCGATAAAATAGATAATCCGGCTTTTCGTTACCGCCAGACACAATGTTATGCTATTCGTACAGACTCCATATATAAATGGTGGAACAGGCTGGAAGAGCCAAATGAAGTGTTTGCTGCCGGTTATTGGGTGCATACTTTTGATAAGTTGCTTCCTGCTTCCGTATATGGAAAAGACCATCCGGAATATTATTCTTATTTTAAAGGCAAACGCCATCCGGGGAAAGCGAGCCAATGGTGTCTGAGTAACCCGAAAGTTTTTGAGATCGTGGCTCAGCGGATTGATTCTATTTTTAAGGCAAATCCGGATAAGCATATTATGTCTGTGAGTCAGAATGATGGTAATTACACTAATTGTACATGTGATGCCTGTAAAGCAATAGATGATTATGAAGGAGCACTTTCTGGAAGTATCATTACTTTTTTGAATAAACTGGCTGCCCGTTTTCCTGATAAGGAATTTTCCACGCTTGCCTATCTGTATACGATGAATCCTCCGAAACATGTGAAGCCATTGCCGAATGTGAATATCATGCTTTGTGATATAGATTGTGACCGTGAAGTGACTTTGACGGAAAATGCCTCAGGTAAAGAGTTTGTGAAAGCAATGGAAGGCTGGTCTGCCATCACTAATAATATTTTCGTGTGGGATTATGGTATTAATTTTGATAATTATCTGGCTCCGTTCCCTAATTTTCATATCTTGCAGGATAATATTCGTCTGTTCAAAAAGAATCATGCTACTATGCACTTCTCGCAGATTGCAGGAAGCAGGGGAGGAGATTTCGCTGAGTTACGTGCCTATCTGGTATCTAAGTTAATGTGGAATCCCGAAGCGAATGTTGATTCTTTGATGCAGCATTTCCTGCATGGATACTATGGAGAGGCTGCGCCATACCTTTATCAGTATATCAAGGTGATGGAGGGAGCGTTGATAGGCAGCGGACAAAGATTGTGGATTTATGATTCCCCTGTTTCCCATAAATATGGAATGCTGAAACCACAACTGATGCGACGTTATAATCAACTGTTTGATGATGCAGAGAAAGCGGTGGCTGAAGATAATAAATTCCTGAAGCGTGTGCAGCGTGCCCGCTTACCCATTCAGTATTCGGAATTAGAAATTGCCCGTACTGATATTGGTACGGATATGAATGAGATCAGTCCGAAATTGGCACTTTTTGAAAAACGGGTGAAAGAATTTAATGTACCGACATTGAATGAGCGTTCCAATTCTCCTGTGGAATATTGTCAGTTGTATCGGGAAAGATATATGCCCCGTGCAGAAAAAAGCGTTGCGATAGGAGCGAAGGTCACTTATCTTATTCCTCCTACTGGTAAATATGCAGAGATCGGAAAAACGGCATTAGTGGACGGATTATTCGGAGGATCTACTTTCGTTGAAAGCTGGGTTGGCTGGGAAGGAACAGACGGTGCTTTTGTTATAGATTTGGGTAAAGAGAAAGAAATACATAGTATAGAGACGGATTTCCTGCATCAGATCGGAGCCTGGATTCTTTTCCCTCTGAAGGTGGTTTATTCTTATTCTGAAGATGGAGAGAATTATACGCATTGGGGAACACATGATATGCCGGAAAACCGTTCGGGCAAAGTGGAGTTCCGCGGAGTGAAGACTGAATCGGATACGCCGGTGCATGCCCGTTACGTGAAAGTTGAAGTCACCGGTACGAAAGAATGTCCCGAATGGCATTACGGTGTAGGCCATCCTTCGTGGTTTTTTATCGACGAAGTAACAATAAAATAAAAAAAAGTGGGGGCAAGCGTTAGTAGTTTGCCCTTTTTAGTTGTATTATATATAGATGGGTCAGAAAAATGACCCTTTCATCTATATACTATTGAATTATGCAACAGAATAAAACTGCTTCTCAAAGAAAAACGATCAACCCGGTCTATTGGGTTCCTACCGCTTATTTTGCAATGGGACTTCCCTTCATTGCTATCAATCTGGTTTCAGTATTCATGTTTAAGGATTTGGGTATATCCGATACTCAGATAACGTTTTGGACCTCCCTTATCATGATGCCCTGGACACTCAAATTCTTATGGAGTCCTTTTCTTGAAATGTATCGGACTAAGAAGTTCTTTGTATTGGTAACCGAACTATTGAGTGGTATATTATTTGGAGTAGTAGCTTTTTCGCTGTTTTTTGATTATTTTTTTGCTATTAGTATTTCCACTATGGCGGTGATTGCATTCAGCGGGGCCACACATGATATTGCTTGTGACGGTGTATATATGGCAGAACTGAATAAAGAGGACCAGGCGAAATATATTGGAGTGCAAGGAGCTTTCTATAATGTGGCAAAGTTGGTTGCAAATGGCGGGCTGGTTGCTTTGGCCGGTATGTTGGCAGAGCATTTCGGAGCTATAGAAGGGGCATCGATTGATGCCAATAAAGGTGCATATTCGTCCGCATGGACGATTATTTTCGCTGTAATTGCTGCAATAATGGTGTTGATCGGTATTTATCACATAAAAATGCTGCCGTCTACCCAAGTCCCTGCTACCGGTAAGAAAACCACCTCAGAAATTGTGACGGATTTACTCAATGTGATTGGCAACTTCTTTACGAAAAGGCATATTGTTTATTATATCTTCTTTATTATTCTCTACCGATTGGCAGAAGGATTTATAATGAAAGTTGCCCCTCTGTTTTTGCGCGCATCCAGAGAGGTCGGTGGTTTAGGATTATCATTGAAAGAGATAGGTACATTGAATGGAGTTTTTGGTTCTGCAGCCTTTGTCATCGGTTCTCTGCTAGGCGGAATTTTTGTTGCCAGATATGGATTGAAGAAAACACTGTTCACACTTTGCTGTGTATTCAATCTTCCTTTTATTGCATATACTTTTCTGGCGGTAGTCCAACCGACCAGCCTTTATCTGATCGGAACATGTATAACGATGGAGTATTTCGGTTATGGCTTTGGCTTTGTCGGACTGACCTTATTCATGATGCAGCAGATTGCTCCGGGCAAGCATCAGATGTCACATTATGCATTCGCTTCTGGAATCATGAACCTGGGAGTTATGCTTCCGGGAATGGTCAGCGGTTATTTTAGTGATTTACTAGGCTACCGTAGTTTCTTTATCTATGTACTGATCGCAACGATTCCTGCTTTTTTGATGACCTATTTTATACCTTTTACGTATGATGATTCAAAAAAGAAAAAATAAATTGCTATTTTTGAGAGATAATAGAAAACCAATTACTAAATAAATAATTATTATGAATAAGATTCAAATTCCTTGGGAAGAACGTCCTGCCGGATGCACAGACGTAATGTGGCGTTATTCACAAAATCCGGTGATCGGACGCTACCATATTCCTTCATCTAATAGTATTTTCAATAGTGCCGTCGTTCCTTTTAAAGATGGATTCGCCGGTGTATTCCGTTGTGATAACAAAGCGGTACAGATGAATATCTTCACAGGATTCAGTAAAGATGGTATTCACTGGGATATTAGCCATGAACCGATTCAGTTTAAGGCTGGTAATACGGAGATGATTGAATCTGAATATAAATATGATCCGCGTGTTACATGGATTGAAGACCGTTACTGGGTAACGTGGTGCAACGGTTATCATGGACCTACAATCGGTATTGCCTATACGTTTGACTTTGTAGATTTTTTCCAATGCGAAAATGCTTTCTTACCTTTCAATCGTAATGGAGTACTTTTCCCGCAAAAGATAGATGGCAAATATGCTATGCTAAGCCGTCCAAGCGACAATGGACATACCCCGTTTGGTGATATCTATATCAGCTACAGTCCGGATATGAAATATTGGGGTGAACATCGTTGTGTAATGAAAGTCACTCCTTTCCCCGAAAGTGCCTGGCAGTGTACCAAGATTGGTGCAGGTTCGGTACCTTTCCTTACTGATGAAGGCTGGTTGCTTTTCTATCATGGAGTTATCACTACTTGCAACGGTTTCCGCTATGCGATGGGGTCAGCTATACTTGATAAGGATCATCCGGAAAAGGTGCTCTACCGTACCCGTGAATATCTGATAGGTCCGGCTGCACCTTATGAACTTCAGGGTGATGTACCAAATGTGGTATTTCCTTGTGCAGCATTGCAGGACGGAGAGCGTGTAGCTGTCTATTATGGAGCTGCAGACACTGTTGTAGGAATGGCTTTCGGCTATATCCGGGAAATAATTGATTTCACAAAACGAACGAGCATTATCTAAAAAGAATATGAGACGTATATTATTAACTTGCACACTGGCTTTCACCCTTCTTCCCGTATTTGGGGGAGAGGGTAAGGCCCCCCCTGCAAATAAGGAAAAGAGTCTGTTGATAGACTATGTAGATCCTTTTATTGGAACAACAAACTTTGGTACGACTAATCCCGGAGCTGTTTGTCCGAATGGAATGATGTCTGTAGTACCTTTCAATGTAATGGGGTCTGCCGATAATACATACGATAAAGATGCACGTTGGTGGTCCACGCCTTATGAACATACCAATTGTTTCTTTACCGGATATTCTCATGTGAATTTAAGTGGTGTCGGTTGTCCGGAACTGGGTTCTTTATTGCTGATGCCTACTACTGGAGAGCTGAATGTTGACTATAAGGAATATGGGAGTAAATATAAAGACGAACAGGCTTCTCCCGGTTATTACTCCAATTATCTTACGAAATATAATGTAAAGACAGAAGTTTCCGCTACTCCACGTACAGGCATTGCCCGTTTCACTTTTCCTAAAGGAAAAAGTCATATACTTTTAAATTTGGGCGAAGGTTTGACTAATGAAAGTGGAGCCATGCTTCGCCGTGTAAGCGACAGTGAAATAGAGGGAATGAAACTGCTTGGCACATTCTGTTATAATCCTCAGGCTGTGTTTCCCATCTATTTTGTGATGAGAGTAAATAAGGTTCCTGCTGCAACCGGATATTGGAAAAAGCAACGTCCGATGACTGGGGTGGAAGCTGAATGGGCCCCCGATCAGGGTAAGTATAAGTTATATACCCGCTACGGAAAAGAAATAGCAGGTGACGATGTGGGTGCTTATTTCACTTTTGAAACGGAAGAAGGAGAGCAAGTCGAGGTGCAAATGGGAGTTTCCTTTGTAAGTATAGAGAATGCTCGGTTGAATCTGGATAAAGAACAGGCAGGAAAGAACTTTGAACAAGTGTTATCTGATGCCCGTGCACAGTGGAACGATGACTTGTCTCGCATCACGGTAGAAGGAGGAACGGATGCACAGAAGACTGTTTTCTATACGGCACTTTATCATCTGCTGATTCACCCGAATGTTCTGCAAGATGTGAATGGTGAATATCCGGCTATGGAAAGCGATCAGATACTGACGACGAAAGGAACCCGATATACCGTATTCTCTTTGTGGGATACTTATCGAAACGTGCATCAACTATTGACTTTGGTTTATCCTGAACGTCAGATGGAAATGGTACGTACGATGCTTGACATGTATCGCGAACACGGATGGTTCCCTAAATGGGAGTTGTATGGAAGAGAGACACTTACGATGGAAGGTGACCCGAGTATTCCGGTGATTGTGGATACATGGATGAAAGGATTGCGTGACTTTGATGTAGATCTGGCTTATGAAGCGATGTATAAGTCGGCTACATTACCCGGTGCAGAGAATTTGATGCGTCCGGATAATGATGATTATATGTCAAAAGGGTATGTGCCGCTCCGTGAACAGTATGATAATTCTGTTTCTCATGCACTGGAATATTATATCGCCGACTTTGCCCTTTCCCGTTTTGCGGATGCTTTAGGAAAGAAGAAAGATGCGGAGATGTTCTATAAACGTTCATTGGGATATAAGCATTATTATAGCAAGGAGTTTGGTACATTCCGTCCCATTCTTCCGGACGGAACTTTCTATAGTCCGTTTAATCCGAGACAGGGAGAGAACTTTGAACCGAATCCCGGTTTCCATGAAGGTAATTCCTGGAATTATACTTTCTATGTACCACATGATGTATATGGATTGGCTAAACTGATGGGTGGAAAGAAACCTTTTGTTGATAAACTACAGATGGTGTTTGATGAAGGATTGTATGATCCGGCTAACGAGCCTGATATTGCTTATGCCCATCTGTTCTCTTACTTCAAAGGAGAAGAATGGCGTACGCAGAAAGAGACGCAGCGACTGCTGGATAAGTACTTTACGACCAAACCGGACGGTATTCCCGGAAATGATGATACAGGTACGATGTCTGCATGGGCTATTTTCAATATGATAGGTTTTTATCCCGACTGTCCGGGATTGCCGGAATATACATTGACTACTCCGGTATTTAATAAAGTAACGATTCGCCTGGATCCCAAATGGTACAAAGAAAATGAACTGGTAATTGAAAGTAATCGTACCGGATCGGAAACTCTTTATATAAATAAGGTGTTATTGGATGGTAAGAAGTTTAATAAATACCGTATTACCCACGATGAACTTGTTCATGGTAAACGCTTGATATTTGATTTGAAATAACACACAGTGTTTCATAGGTATCGTTTTTGGGTTGACAGAGCTGTCGGACTATTTTCTTAAGTCCGGCAGCTCATTTTTTTACATTATTCTGGGTTATTCTTCTTGAAAAGATAGTGACGGTATCCGCTTGGGATAGTGACACTATATGAGCAGGATAGTGACGCCATCTACATGGGATAGTGTCACTATCCTGTCTTTATTCAAAATACTTTTTCCGTTTTAGTATTAAATATTTGGAATGTAGCCGATTACAAAGTTTCCTTTCATCCGTCTTTTATACGATCAGCATATATTAAGATGATGAATAAAAAGAAATTATTTCAACATATCCTTTGGATATTGATCGTAGCGGAATGTTTTCCGGTGTTGGCAGTTTCCGCACCGAAACAAAAAGAGCAACGTTATAAGATTGCCGTATGTGACTGGATGATCTTGAAACGTCAGAAGATTGGTTCGTTCCAATTAGTGCATGAGCTGAAGGGAGATGGAGTCGAGTTGGATATGGGCAGTCTCGGTAAAAGAGAAATGTTCGATAACAAATTGCGTGAACCCCATTTCCAACAACTATTTCGCGAAACGGCTCAGAATTATAACTTAGAGGTCTCTTCTATTGCTATGTCCGGTTTTTATGGACAGTCTTTTTTAGATCGTACTAATTATAAAGAATTAGTACGAGATTGTCTGGACGCAATGAAAGTAATGGATGTCAAGGTTGCTTTCCTTCCTTTGGGTGGAGTGAAAGCAGGCTGGCAAGATACTCCGGAACTTCGAACGGCTTTGGTAAAACGCCTGAAAGAAGTAGGGGATATGGCTGCTTCCGAAGGAGTTGTTATTGGTATTGAAACCCAACTAGAGGCAAAAGAGGAAGTAAAACTACTGAAAGAAATTAATTCTCCCGGTATCAAGATCTATTTTAAATTTCAGAATGCATTAGAGAATGGACGGGATTTGTGCAAGGAACTTAAGACTTTGGGAAAAAAGAGAATCTGCCAGATTCATTGTACGGATACGGATGGAGTAACTCTTCCTTTTAATGAACGCCTGGATATGAATAGGGTGAAAAAGACACTCGACAAAATGGGCTGGAGGGGCTGGCTGGTAGTAGAACGCTCACGAGACAAGGATGATGTGAGGAACGTGAAGAAGAATTATGGAACGAATATTGAATACTTGAAGCAAATCTTTCAATAGAATATTTCCGGTAGTTCAATCAACCGTTCCTTTTGAGTCAATCGGGCACTTTATTGGATGTAATCGACTGTATTCTTTTCTTTGATCAACCGCTCGATTCAATCTTATAAATGGGACATTTTTTATCTCTTTGATTTTTTTATTCTTTTTGAGTGATTACATATTTTTAAGCTGTACGTCATCTATTAAAGAAACTTTATATTTTGAAGATATTATATATTATTTTGTTTAAAATTAAAATTTAATCTATGAAGAGTAAGATGAAGATTAAAAAAACAGTCGTCGAAAGTCTAGTGTGCTTATCGATAGCTTTTTCTATCGGCTCTTGTGCAGGAGACGGTTTCGATGAAGAAACTTTTTCTGGGGGCGTGACAGGCACACAATTATTGTCACCGGAAGCATCTGGTGTTGAATTTGCAAAACTTGCCGGTACTACTAATGTAAAGGTTACTTGGCCGGTGATTATGGGGGCGGGTGGTTACCAGTTTTCCTTATATATTGTGGATGATCCCTCTAATCCTATCACTGTTGTAAAAGATAGTATTATAGACGGGGCGTCTGTAGTGTGTCCCTATTTGGACGATACAAATTATAAGGCGGAGATTGTAACGTTGGGAAATGCGAAATTAAACAATGCAACTGCTACTTCGCCTACTGAAGCGAGTTGGTCTACTCTTGTTCCTGCAACGAGTATTCCTGATGGAGCAGATTTGACTACATGGTTTGCTGACAATCCTGTCACTAGCGGAAAAGATACTGAAGTTGCCTATGAATTGGCGGCAGGAGGAACGTATACTATTTCAGGGGATTTGGATTTTGGAGTAAACAACGTACAATTACGTGGTAATAAACTAGATCATGCCAAAGTAAAATTTACAGGTCCGGGTTCTATTATTTCATGTGGTGGAGGATTAGCGTTGAAGTTTATAGAGTTCGACTGTGACGTAGTGACAGGTGGAACTTTCTTGAAATTCGGTAATGTACCTAGTGAAATATTGGGAATGAATAGCTATGGAATCGTTACTAATCCAATGATTTTCCAATCTTGCGAGATATTGAATGTGCGTCATTATCTTGTCAATATTAATGGTAAGAACTATGCCATACAGAATTTCATTATCAGAGACTGTTTAATCAAACTGTACCAAGATGGTGATCTTATCAATTTTAATGCAAATAGTACATTTGTAAAGGACTTTGAAATCAGTAATACAACTTTTTATAATGTTTCGAATGCTAATAATGGTCGTTTCTTACGTGTTGCTGGTGGACAAGCTTCTAGGGCTGGTTGGACAAGTTGTTCAATGAACTTCACAAGTAATACATTCTACAATATTTCTAAAACACAGCAAGCCTTCAATTCTAATGTTTGGAATAGACAAGCTAATACTGTCAATTTGAGCAAGAATATATTTTTCGATTCTTGTAGTGGTGAGTTTAATCGGCGTATTGTGGGGGGACGTACTGATAATAGTAAAACTTGCGATAACAACTGTTATTGGTTTGATGGATCCTTGCCGGTAAATGAAACAACAGGACAAAGTACAGGTGATAAGAGTTCCACAGCCTATGGCGTAGACCCGGGATTTGCAGATCCGGCTAATGGAGACTTTACTCCGAGCGCTCCAGAAGTGTTCAGTCATGGTAGTGGTGACCCGCGTTGGTTAAAATAAAACAGAGAGTTAAATCTATAATATAATAAAAATGAAACATAAGAATATACTTAAATTATGTTTGTGCATGCTTTTGGCTTTTGTAATGGCTATGTCGGCAATGGCTCAGAATGCAAGAACATTCAAAGGGATTGTTTTGGATGAAGCCGAACAACCTATTATTGGGGCTGCTGTAAAGGTTGTGGGAACAACTACAGGAACGATTACCGATCTGGATGGAAATTTCACGCTGAATGTGCCTGCAGGTAAAGAAGTTGAAATATCTTATATTGGCTATGTGTCGCAACGGTTCTCTTCTTTTTCCTCTAAACTGGCCAAGATTATTTTAAAGGAAGATGCACAGCAATTGGATGAAGTAGTAGTTGTAGGTTATGGCACACAGAAGAAGGCCCATCTAACCGGTGCTATTGCAACGGTTCCCGTAGATGAAATTCAAGACGTTTCTAGCGGTAGCTTATCCAATACGTTGAGAGGTTTGGTAAACGGAGTTTCTGTAAGTGGAGGTGATAGCCGTCCGGGTGAAAATGCGAGCATTTCGATTCGCCAGAATAAAGCATTAGAAGATATTGGTGGAAGCAACTTGACTCCATTGTATGTGATAGATGGTTACATTTATCCGACGGAGGTGAAAGTTGGAAATAGCACAGTGAATCTAGGTGCGGAAGCTTTCAACAACCTAGATCCTACGGTCGTAGAAAGTATTTCTATATTGAAGGATGCTTCGGCAGCGGTATATGGTGCCCGTGCAGCTAATGGTGTTGTTTTGGTGACAACGAAGAAGGGAAAATTAGGAACTCCTAAAATATCATATAGCGGTACATTCGGTATAACAGATGAAGTATCTCGCCCAAGTATGTTGAGTGCATATGAATATGGCAAATTGTGGAATGCAGTACGTATGGGAGACCCTACGGAAACTGGTATTGACCCGTTGAAGCAACTTTTCCAACAAGATGAGCTTAATGCTATGAAAAGCTTGAACTATGATTTATTGGATAAGAACTGGAAAGCTGCATTGACTCAACAGCACAGTGTGAATTTGAGTGGCGCCACTGAAAGGGCAAGCTATTTTGCCGGTATTTCCTATTTTGACCAGGATGGTAATTTGGGTAAGTTGGATTACAACCGTTGGAACTATCGTGCTGGTATTGACGTAAAGATAAGCAAGTGGGTGAAAGCAAATATCCAGGTTTCGGGTGATTATGGAAAAAAGAATACTCCACTCAACCAAGTAGGCGGATCGCAAGCCGAGAAGGACTACAATACACTGTTGACGCATCCTTATTATATCCCCGAATATGTGGGTGATTATGCGGTTGCCGCTTACGGTCCTACCAATGAGCAGGTGAGTAACATACAAAACTATAACTTTAGTGTGTTGCAGAACAACGGTGACTATAAACGCAATATGTCTTCAAACATGAATGTGAATGCTGGACTGGAGTATGACTTCGGATGGAATAAGTGGTTGAAAGGATTGAAGTTGAAGTTTTCTTATTCAAAGAGCATTAATTCCGATAAAACAAATGATTATGGTACCTCTTATGAACTTTACTATTTAGAGAATCGTGCAGGTAGTGGGCAGCATCTATACACTCCAATTGATGGTGCGGACAATAGTTTGTTTGAGAATACCAGATTCTTGTATGCTAATGGTGGAAAATTGGTGGTAAACTCCAGTTCTTCGGATACCGAAGGCTATTTGTCTCGTTCAATGACGCGTTCAGATAACTATCAGATGAACTTTACGGCAACTTACAACAGAGATTTCGGACAACATTCAATAGCAGCTTTGTTCTCTATTGAGAAGTCAGAATCGGAAACCGAATATTTATATGGTTCTGTTACCGACCCTTATGAATTTACAACAGGACAGTCCAATTCGGTAAAATATACTAGTACACCGGGAACAACTTTCACTCGTTATGAATCAGGAAACTTGTCTTATATCGGTCGTTTGAACTATTCATATGCAGACAGATATTTGTTTGAGTTCCTGCTACGTTCGGACTCTTCTACTAAGTTTGCCCCTGAAAACTATTGGGGATTCTTCCCCTCGGTATCTGCCGGTTGGATAATTTCGCAGGAAAGCTGGTTTAGTAAAAATGTAAAATGGGTGGACTATTTGAAGCTACGTGCATCATTCGGTTTAACCGGACGTGATAATACGACACCGTGGCAATGGTTACAGACTTATGGTACGGATTTGGATAAGGGACCTGTCTTGGGTACAGATCCCACTTCTCAGGCCGGTAGCCGTCTTACAATGAATAGCAGAAACGCTGCAGTCAACCGTGACGCCCATTGGGATAAGTCTTATAAAGGAAACTTCGGACTTGATTTCAACGTCCTCAATAATCGGTTGTCATTTAATATTGACGCTTATTATGAATGGAATCGTGAAATGTTACTTAGCTATAATGAGTCTGTTCCGTCTATTGTTGGAGCGAACTCCGCTAAGGTTAATTATGGTGAACTAGATGCTTATGGTGTAGAACTGTCCGCAACCTGGAGAGATCGAATTGGCAAGGACTTTAAATACAAAATTCAGATTAACACAGGTTATAGTGATAATAAAATTTTGGTAAGAGACTGGGTTACAGAACCGACTTACAAGGATTATAGAAGAGGTGACCGTACGGATCAGGGCTCATGGGGAATGCAGTGTCTAGGTATGTTCCGCAGCTATCAGGATATTGATGAATATTTTACAAAATACAATATTTCCACCTATATGGGACTTAATAAAGAAGATGTAAAACCTGGTATGTTGATTTATAAGGATGTACGCGGAGCTAGACAGGCTGACGGTACTTATGCTGCACCAGACGGGGTTGTCAGCACTGAAAATGACCAAGTACGATTGTCTAATCGGAATAATCCTTATGGTATGACTATGAATTTGAGTGCAGAATGGAAAGGTATTTCTCTGACAGCCCAGTTCAACGCTGGTTGGGGAGGGTATAGCTTTATTCCTTCCAGTGCCTATTCGTTGGGAAATATGGGAACGTCGGCTAACAAATATAATGATTTGGAATATGCGAATATGCCCTCTTTTTGGACAACAGATAATATGTTTGTATATAATGACGTAACTGATGCAGCAGGCAACGTAGTTGTGAAGGCTAATCGTAACGGTGAATATCCAAACTTGAGATGGACTAGCGTAAATGGAGTACAATCTTCATTCTGGAGAGTTAGTGGAACACGTATTCGATTGAATCGTTTGACACTGGCTTATTCTATCCCCTCAAAATATATGAAAGTAATAGGCATTGAAAGTTGCCGTTTCAACGTTACCGGACAGAATTTGCTCAGCTTCTATAATCCGTATCCAGACAATTTCATCGATCCGATGACCTCTTACGGAAGTTATCCTACATTGCGTAAATTCACGATTGGTGTCAATTTAACATTCTAAAAGAACAGTATAATGAAAAGAAAAAATATTTTTCGTATCAGTAGTCTCGCTTTTCTGACCGCAGCAATTTTCACTTCTTGCAGCGACTCGTTTTTGGAGGAAAAACAGAACTATGACAGTACAACTAGAGAAGCTTATAACTATTGGAGTGGAGCATCTGCACGTGTGTCGGCTATTTACAGAACATGTTTGCCCGATGCAGCAGCAAATGCATCTGCAAGATTCAATTGTACAGGCTTAGCTGATGACCAGTCTAAATCGACGGAAGAGTATAGTGGATTCAGCGTTTTTGTGAATCCGCAGGCTCCTTTGACTTATCAGACAGGCAATAATCCCGTACCCGATTATTTTCAAGGGACTAAGGGAAACCCTCTTGAAGGCGTTTATGGTCGTATTCGTGATGTCAACGATGTAATTATTGGTGTAACTGAAAGTACGCTTTCGCAGGATGAAAAAGATCAGTTATTAGGCCAGGCTTATTTCTTAAGGGCATGGTGTTATTACAATCTGGTGAAATGGTATGGCGGTGTGCCTATCGTTACGGATGTATTGGAACCTATTGCCAGTTCGGTTGTTCCTCGTTCTTCTACTAAGGCATGTATTGACTTTATCTGTGATGACTTGAATACAGCCGAAACCTTGTTGGCTCGTTTTACAGGAAGCGGACAATGGATGTCGGGCGAAAATTACGGTCGCGTTACTTCCGGTGCGGCGGTAGCTTTGTTGGGTCGTGTACGCTTGCTGTATGCCAGTCCAATGTTTAACCGTACAAATGATGTAACCCGTTGGACACAAGCTTATGAGGATATTAAAAGGTCCATTGGTGTATTGACAGCTGCCGGTTATGGATTGGCAAATGAAAGTAATCCTGGTATCAACGCTTCAGGCTGGGCTAGCATGTTCTCTCAAGTACCAAACACGGAGGGCATATTCGTAACGCTTTATAATACACTTGTTCAGGGAACTCCGGATTATCGGAAGAATAATACTTGGGAGCATGGTATCCGTCCAAATAATACTTTGGGGGGTGGTGGAAAAACTCCTTCTGCCATGTTGGTAGATATGTTCCCGATGCGTGATGGTAAAGTACCAGGAGGCTGCAACACCTATACGAAATTGGATAAATCAGAATCAGATTATAATCCACAGTTTCCTTTTATCGATCGCGACCCGCGTTTTTACCGTACATTTGCTTTTCCGGGTGTCCGTTGGACATTTACCGGTGATCCTCGAAATGATAATAACGATAATCCTTATAATGGTACTGACTATGAGCTTTGGAACTACGTGTGGTATACTTCTCCCGCTTTACGAGATGATATAACTGCAAACAGTGAAGCTACATACGGTGCTGACAACTTATTGAATAACGTAAAAGGATTTTATGTACGTAAACGTTCAGACGACCGGGATGTAAATTCTACTTCACGATATGAGTATACACAAGCTTCAGGTTTTACTCGTAGC
The DNA here is from genome assembly GCF_900106755.1 of Bacteroides faecis MAJ27. Taxonomy (GTDB): domain Bacteria; phylum Bacteroidota; class Bacteroidia; order Bacteroidales; family Bacteroidaceae; genus Bacteroides; species Bacteroides faecis. Next base: position 57,926 of record NZ_FNNN01000003.1, on the reverse strand, counting down.
GCATCTCCGTATATGGAAATTCGCTTTGCAGAAGTGTTACTTAACTATGCAGAAGCTGCTTGTGGTGCAGGGCATTTGGATGAAGCCGTAGCCCAATTGCAAAGAATACGTGCCCGCGTAGGCTATACAGCCGAAAACAACTATGGCTTGCAAGCCAATTTAAGTGGAGATGCTGCCGCATGTATGGCTGCTATCTTGTATGAACGGCAGATTGAATTGGCTTATGAAGGTAAACGTTTCGATGATTTGCGTCGTTGGATGTTGTTTGATGGTGGAACTGTATTACCTGATGGAGCGCCTTCCTCTTGGAGACTGACCGGATGGGATGGAAATACCTGTAGCTATCTAGGTTTTACTCCACTCAATGGGCAGCGTCGTGAGAATCTTGAATTTCGTGTAAAGATTGACAGTGGCCAGGGAGAAGGTATTGGTGGGACAACATTGGCTTCCGACCCTCTGACAGTTGCAGGAGTTACTCGTCCGGCGGCTCTTGATTTGAGAAATGATCTTTCTACTCAAACAGAGGCATTGAGAGAATTCTACAATGCTAATCTTATACGCAAGACGAAAAAGGGAGATTCCTATAACGATTCTCAAGCAGAATTGTACATCGAATTTCTTCCCCGCTATTATTTCCTCGGATTTAACCAAGGCATACAGAGTAGTGCTACTACGCTGACGCAAACTATCGGTTGGGGAGATTACATGAACGGTGGTTCCAATGGTACTTTTGACCCACTGGAAGAATAAAAAGATCCGATTTTCTACCTAAATAAATAGGATTGAATACATAAGAAATTGCCATTTTCCATATCTTTTATGAAAGAAGAGAGGAAAAATGGCAATTTCTCATTTACTTTGAAGCCGCAGAGGGCAAGAATGCTCCCAATGGCAGAAAAAAAATGAGAATGGTATGATTTTTACTTGAAATAATAATAAAAATAAAGGATTGGACTGATTCTTGTGTTGCCGTGGACGATGCTTACTGCCTGCTCGTCAAGTTTCTTAACGCTAATACTCTAATTGAAGCGGGTACTGGTTATACAGACGTGGTAGCCAAATGAATGCTGCGTTTATTGTCTGTAACAAACGTCAGGTGCTAGGACGGAAGGCGAATGCCACAGAAGGTAGAACCTTCGATTGAGACAACAGTGGTGGTGAAACTTCGGACTTGACTATATAAGGAGGTTGGAAATTGGCACAAAATAAAATTGGGTGTTTAACAACAAAAGTTTCATGTGTCTAATTTTGAACATAGACAAAGATTTTATTTATAAATGATAAATTCAATACTGGGCAAAAACTAACAAAAATCACACTATTTTTTCTCTCCACTGATTACAAAATCTCTCCTCTCTCGTCTTATTATTGTATTTTAGAATGATCAATCTCACAAAACCTAATAAAAATGAAGAAGAAACATGTACTTTTAGTAGCCTTTGCTGCTACAATGTTGACTCCGACCGTTGTATGGGCACAATACCCGCAGATAACTGACGAAGCCAAAGCGAATTATACAAAGATGATGACCGAGGAACGGAAACGTTCTGATGAAGCATGGGAGAAAGCGTTACCTATAGTACTGAAAGAAGCAAAAGAGGGACGTCCTTATATCTCATGGGCTGGTCGTCCCTATGATTTGCCACAAGCTAGAATTCCCTCGTTTCCGGGTGCTGAAGGAGGTGGAATGTATAGTTTCGGTGGTCGTGGAGGTAAAGTAATTACGGTTACTAATCTGAATGATCGTGGCCCGGGTTCATTCCGCGAAGCTTGTGAGACAGGTGGTGCACGTATTATTGTATTCAATGTGGCTGGTATCATTCGTCTGGAATCTCCGATTATTGTTCGTGCACCTTACGTTACTATTGCCGGACAAACAGCACCGGGTGATGGTGTCTGCATTGCCGGAGAATCATTCTGGGTGGATACACACGACGTAGTAGTACGTCACATGAGATTCCGTCGTGGAGAAACAAAAGTGTGGCATCGTGATGACTCCTTTGGTGGTAATCCGATTGGTAATATCATGATAGACCACTGTTCATGTACATGGGGACTGGACGAAAATATATCTTTCTACCGTCATATGTATGATCCGAGTGAAGGACAGTATGAGAGCAAAGACGAAAAGCTTGCCACGGTAAATGTAACTATTCAGAATACGATTTCCGCAAAAGCTTTGGATACATATAACCATGCATTCGGCAGTACATTAGGAGGTGAAAACTGTGCATTTATGCGTAACCTTTGGGCTAGTAACTCAGGCCGTAATCCGTCTGTTGGTTGGAATGGAGTATTTAACTTCGTCAATAATGTGATATTTAACTGGGTGCATCGTTCAACTGACGGCGGTGATTATACGGCTATGTTTAACATGATCAATAACTACTATAAACCCGGTCCTGCTACTCCCAAAAACAATACAGTAGGTTGTCGTATCCTGAAACCGGAAGCCGGACGTAGCAAACTGAATTATAAAGTTTATGGTCGTGTATATGCTGATGGTAACGTGATGGAAGGTTATCCGGAAATAACAAAAGATAACTGGAATGGTGGTATACAGATTGAAGGTCAGCCAAATACTGACGGATATACTGAAATGATGCGGAGCTACGAACCGTTTGCAATGCCTTATATTAAAATTACATCTGCCAATGATGCTTATGATTATGTAACGAAACATGTAGGTGCCAATATCCCTTGCCGCGATATTGTAGACGAACGCATTATCGAAGAAGTAAAAACCGGTATTCCTTATTATGACAAGAAAATGGCGAAGGATGCTAACGGTGACCTTACAGGCTTAGCTCCTAAATCAATGGGTGAAGACGGTCAGTTCAGATATCGTCGTTTGCCGAAAGATTCTTATAAGCAAGGTATCATTACTGATATTCGTCAGATGGGTGGTTTCCCCGAATACAAAGGAACTCCGTATGTGGATACGGATGGTGACGGTATGCCGGATGAATGGGAAATTGCTAATGGATTGAATCCGGATGATCCAAGTGATGCTAATAAAGATTGTACAGGTGACGGATATACGAATATTGAAAAGTATATCAATGGAATCAGTACAAAGCACAAAGTAGACTGGAGAGATTTAAAAAACAACTATGATACATTAGCTGAAAAAGGAAAATTAATGTAATCTGCAACCGGCATCGGTAAGGTGCCGGAACCGAGTTTCCTTTTGGCATATGGTATAAAAAATAAGATGAAATGAAAAAGATAGTTTTAATGTCTCTGTTGCTTCTTTGCGGTTGGATATCTGCCGGAGCAGTTGATTTGAATAAAGAGAATCGTGATCCGAAATATGTAGAGTCCATTGTCAATCGTTCGCAGAAAATTGTAGATAAACTAGGACTTACGGATGCGAAAGTAGCCGAAGATGTTTGTAATATTATTGCCAATCGCTATTTCGAACTGAATGATATTTATGAAATACGTGATGCAAAAGTAAAAACCGTTAAGGAATCAGGTTTGACCGGTGATGCGAAAGATGAAGCGTTGAAGGCTGCTGAAAATGAAAAAGATGCAGCTTTGTACCGTTCTCACTTTGCTTTTCCTGCCAGTTTATCTCTCTTTTTGAATGAGGAACAGATAGAAGCCGTAAAAGATGGAATGACTTATGGCGTGGTGAAAGTGACTTATGAAGCTACGCTTGATATGATTCCTTCTTTGAAGGAAGAAGAAAAGGCACAAATCTATGCTTGGTTGGTAGAGGCGCGTGAGTTTGCTATGGATGCAGAAAATTCAAACAAGAAGCATGCGGCTTTCGGTAAGTACAAAGGACGTATCAACAATTATCTGGCCAAACGTGGGTACAATTTGACAAAAGAACGTGAAGAGTGGGCTAAACGTGTAAAAGCACGGGGAGGAACACTGTAAAACCATAGCATGTTGTAAACAAGGAATTTGTGACAAATAAGATACTATAAAAAGAAGTGGAATTCTTTCCCATTATTAAATGGTTAGTTTGTTTGATGGAGGAAAGGGTGGCTCGGAGAGTCGCCCTTTTATCGATTATAAAAAATGATTCTTTATATCTATTTGAGTACAAATCCGGCTTTTTATCGTCTCTGTATAAAGGATATTAGTATAGTGTAAAAGAATCATAGAAATGGGAAAGTTAAAAAATACATTAGCTGCAATAAGCATTCTGCTTTTAGCTTCTTGTGGAGGGAATAAAGATTATTATATGTTCACTTCATTTCATGAGCCGGCTGATGAAGGTCTGAGATATCTGTATAGCGAAGATGGAATGTACTGGGATAGCATTCCCGGCGTTTGGTTGAAACCGGAATTAGGGCAACATCGGTTAATGCGCGACCCTTCCATAGTGCGTACACCGGATGGAACCTTTCATTTGGTGTGGACTACCAGTTGGAAAGGTGATTTAGGTTTTGGCTATGCACAGTCCAAAGATTTGATTCACTGGTCGGAGCAACAAATGATTCCTGTGATGGCAGACGAACCTACCACTGTCAATGTATGGGCGCCGGAGATTTTTTATGATGACGAAGGTGAACAGTTTATGGTAGTATGGGCCTCTTGTGTGCCCGGTCGTTATGAAAAGGGAATAGAAGAAGAAGAGAACAACCATCGCTTGTACTACATCACAACAAAGGATTTTAAGGCAGTATCGAAAGCGAAAGTATTATATGATCCCGGTTTCAGCTCGATTGATGCTGTGATTGTGAAACGGGCGAAAAATGATTATGTAATGGTACTCAAAGATAACACACGTCCCGAACGCAATCTGAAAATAGCTTTTTCTGGCTCTATGACCGGTCCTTATTCACCGTCATCACAACCCTTTACCGAGTCGTTTGTAGAAGGCCCGACGGTTGAAAAACTCGGTGATGATTATCTGATCTATTTTGATGTTTATAAGAAAAAAATATATGGAGCTATGCGTACCAGGGATTTTCGGAATTTCACGGATGTCACCGAAAGCGTAAGTGTGCCTGTCGGACATAAGCATGGAACTATCTTTAAAGCTTCGGAATCTGTTGTTAAAACATTGCTGGAAGAAAGCAAGAAGAAATAAACTAAAACCTGAAATAAATCATGAACAACTTAACGAAGATTCTTTTTGTATTGGCTACCGGATGGCTGACAAATACCATTCAAGCACAGTCCCCGCAAGACAGAATCCATTACACAGGAAAGGAATTGTCGAATCCCGCTTATCATGACGGACAACTGTCTCCGGTAGTAGGAGTACATAATATTCAACTGGTACGTGCCAACCGTGAACACCCGGATACGTCGAACGGTAACGGATGGACTTATAATCATCAGCCTATGTTGGCCTACTGGAACGGTCAGTTCTATTATCAGTATCTGGCAGACCCTTCGGATGAGCATATACCACCTTCCCAAACATTCCTGATGACCTCAAAAGACGGTTATCAATGGACAAATCCGGAAATAGTATTCCCCCCTTACAAAGTGCCGGACGGATATACTAAAGAATCCCGCCCTGGTATGCAGGCAAAAGATTTGATCGCTATCATGCATCAACGTGTAGGCTTTTATGTATCTAAGTCGGGCAAGTTGATTACAATGGGAAATTATGGGGTAGCCTTAGATAAGAAAGATGATCCGAATGATGGGAACGGCATAGGTAGGGTAGTGCGTGAGATTAAGAAAGATGGTTCGTTTGGTCCTATCTATTTCATTTATTACAATCATGGATTCAACGAAAAGAATACCGATTATCCCTATTTTAAAAAGAGCAAAGACTGGGAATTCGTAAAGGCTTGCCAGGAAATACTGGATAATCCGCTTTATATGATGCAATGGGTAGAAGAAGCTGACCGTGAAGATCCGATCATTCCACTGAAAAAAGGATATAAAGCATTCAATTGCTATACATTGCCCGATGGACGCATTGCGAGTCTTTGGAAACACGCTTTGACTTCGATCAGTGAAGATGGGGGACATACCTGGGCAGAACCTGTGCTTCGTGCAAAAGGATTTGTCAACAGTAATGCGAAAATCTGGGGACAACGTCTGAGCGATGGAACCTATGCTACGGTTTATAATCCGTCGGAATTCCGCTGGCCGTTGGCTATCTCATTGAGTAAGGACGGATTGGAGTATACTACATTAAACTTGGTACATGGTGAAATTACTCCGATGCGCTATGGAGGAAATTACAAATCATATGGTCCTCAATATCCCCGTGGTATTCAGGAAGGAAACGGAATACCTGCAGATGGTGATTTGTGGGTTTCATATAGCGTGAATAAAGAAGATATGTGGATTTCCCGTATTCCTGTTCCGGTAGAGATCAATGCTTCCGCACATGCAGATGATGATTTTTCGAAATTCGGTTCAATGGCTGAACTAGCTAATTGGAATATTTATTCTCCGGTTTGGGCTCCGGTTTCTTTAGAAGGAGAATGGTTGATTTTACAGGATAAAGACCCGTTTGACTATGCGAAGGCAGAGCGTAAGATTCCGGCTTCTAAAGAATTGAAAGTTTCATTTGATCTGTTGGCCGGACAGAATGATAAAGGTATACTTCAGATTGACTTTTTAGATGAAAACAGCATTGCTTGTTCGCGGCTTGAGCTAACTCCGGACGGTATTTTCCGTATGAAAGGTGGCTCACGGTTTGCAAATATGATGAAATATGAGGCAGGGAAGACTTATCATGTAGAAGCAGTTCTTTCGACTGCAGATCGTAATATTCAAGTGTATGTAGATGGTAAGAGAGTCGGTTTGCGTATGTTTTATGCTCCGGTAGCGACTATTGAACGAATCGCTTTCCGTACGGGAGAGATGCGTACATTCCCGACCGTAGATACTCCTGCCGATCAAACTTACGATTTACCCAATGCAGGTGGGCAGGAACCGTTAGCGGAATATCGCATTGCCAATGTGAAGACTTCCTCCACAGATAAGGACGCTTCTTCCGCTTTTTTGAAATATGAGGACTTTAGTCATTATGCTGACTATTTCAATGGCATGGAAGATGAGAATATTGTTCAGGCCATTCCCAATGCCAAGGCTTCGGAATGGATGGAAGAAAATATTCCTTTGTTTGAATGCCCGCAACATAACTTTGAAGAAATGTACTATTATCGTTGGTGGTCATTGCGTAAGCATATCAAGGAAACTCCTGTCGGATATGGCATGACCGAATTTCTGATTCAGCGGTCTTATTCGGACAAATATAATCTGATAGCCTGTGCTATCGGACATCATATTTACGAGAGCCGTTGGTTGCGCGATCCGAAATATCTGGATCAGATTATACACACATGGTATCGTGGCAATGATGGCGGGCCGATGAAGAAAATGGATAAGTTCAGTTCATGGAATGCGGATGCCATACTTGCGCGCTATATGGTGGATGGTGATAAGGATTTCATGTTGGATATGGCGAAGGATCTGGAAACAGAATATCAGCGTTGGGAACGTACGAATCGTTTGAAGAACGGACTGTATTGGCAAGGTGATGTACAAGATGGTATGGAAGAGTCCATCAGTGGAGGACGGAAGAAAAAATATGCCCGTCCGACAATTAACAGTTATATGTACGGTAATGCAAAAGCTCTTTCGCTAATGGGAATTCTTTCCGGTAATGAAGGAATGGCTATGAAATACGGCATGAGAGCGGATACATTAAAGAGTCTCGTGGAGAACGATTTGTGGAATACACGTCATCAGTTCTTTGAGACTGTGCGTATTGATTCTTCTGCCAATGTACGTGAAGCAATCGGGTATATCCCATGGTATTTCAATTTACCGGATACAACGAAGAAATATGAAGTTGCCTGGAAAGAGATTATGGATGAAAAAGGATTTTCTGCTCCTTATGGATTGACTACGGCAGAACGCCGTCATCCGGAATTCCGCACGCGTGGAGTCGGCAAGTGTGAGTGGGACGGAGCTATCTGGCCGTTTGCTTCTGCACAGACATTGACTGCAATGGCTAATTTCATGAATAACTATCCGCAGACTGTTTTATCTGACAGTGTATATTTTCGTCAGATGGAATTGTATGTAGAGTCGCAATATCATCGTGGCCGTCCGTATATTGGCGAGTATCTGGATGAAGTGACCGGTTATTGGCTGAAAGGCGATCAGGAACGGAGCCGGTACTATAACCATTCTACATTCAATGATTTGATGATTACCGGATTGATTGGACTTCGTCCCCGTCTGGATGATACGATAGAAGTAAATCCGCTGATTCCGGCTGATAAATGGGACTGGTTTTGTCTGGATAATGTTTTATATCATGGGCACAATCTGACGATTCTTTGGGATAAAAATGGGGACCGTTACCATTGCGGAAAGGGATTACGTGTTTTTGTGGATGGGAAAGAGGCAGGACATGCGGATACGCTGACAAGACTTGTTTGTGAGAATGCTTTGAAATGATAGATTCAGACACGGATTATTATTTATAACATATTGAAAACCAGATAATGATTTTAAGAAAATATCTTCTTCTTATTCTTTGCCTGCCATGTTTCGTACAAGCGAAGAATATAACAATCAGTCGCCTGACTTGTGAAATGCAGGAAGGGTTAGTAGTGGTTGAGGGAGTGCCCCGTTTGGGATGGGTGATGGAATCACCTGAAAACGGAACACAACAATCGGCTTATGAAATAGATATTCGGGAGGTTTTTACCGGTCGTTCTGTGTGGAACAGTGGAAAAGTAAACTCTTCACAGAGCCAGTTGGTATCCATTGAAGGAGCGGATATTCGCTCTGGCAATCTACTCAATTATATTTGGCGCGTACGGGTTTGGGACGAATCTGGTTCACCCTCACAATGGAGCTCAGATGCTAAATTTCGTTCAGTTCCTGACTGCTTTTCTTCCAGGAAATGGATTGGGGCTATTACTCGTCAGGATGCCCACTTGCCGGAAGGTCGTAAGTTTCATGGTGGCGAATTGAAAAAGCCGGAGGTAAAAGCGGCTTGGGAAGCGGTGGATACACTAGCCAAGAAGAGCATTTATTTGCGGAAAACATTTGAGTTGGGAGATATAAAGGGAGGTAGTGCCGGTCGTAAAACAAGCAAGAGGATTGTAGAAGCGACAGCTTACGTATGCGGACTGGGATTCTATGAGTTTTCGTTAAATGGCAAGAAAGTAGGTGATAGTGAGTTTGCTCCGCTTTGGAGTGATTATGATAAAAGTGTTTATTATAACACGTATGATGTGACAGAGTTGTTGCAAAATGGTGAGAATGCAGTTGGAGTTTTATTGGGGAATGGATTCTATAATGTACAAGGGGGACGTTATCGTAAGCTACAGATTAGTTTTGGTCCTCCCACGCTCTTATTTGAGTTAGTTGTTAATTATGAGGATGGAACACATACGGTCATCCATTCTGATAATGGCTGGAAATATGATTTGAGTCCGATAACCTTCAACTGTATTTATGGAGGTGAGGATTATGATGCGCGTGGAGAACAGAAAGGATGGAACCAAGTTGGGTTTGATGATAGTGATTGGCGTCCGGTAGTAGTTCAGGAGGCTCCGAAAGGAATACTTCGCCCACAAATGGCACGTCCGGTGAAGATTATGGAACGGCACAACATTCAAAAGGTCACAAAACTGAATGATGAGCAAGTTGCCTTGGCTTCCAAATCTACGAAACGAGTGGTAGCCCCTTCTGCCTTAGTCTTGGACATGGGACAGAATCTGGCTGGTTTTCCCGAAATAACAGTACGTGGTAAACGCGGACAAAAAGTGACTCTGATAGTCGCCGAGGCGTTAACGGAAGAAGGTGCTTGTAACCAACGTCAAACAGGACGCCAACATTACTATGAATATACATTGAAAGGTGAAGGAGATGAAACTTGGCATCCTCGTTTCTCTTATTATGGTTTCAGATATATTCAGGTGGAAGGTGCTGTCTTGAAAGGACAGAAGAATCCGCATCAATTGCCGGTATTGAAAAACATTCAGTCCTGTTTCGTTTACAATTCGGCAAAGAAAGTTTCTACATTTGAATCATCAAATCAGATATTCAATGCTGCTCATCGCTTGATAGAGAAGGCAGTACGTAGTAATATGCAGTCTGTGTTTACGGATTGTCCGCACCGGGAAAAACTTGGTTGGCTGGAGCAGGTGCATCTTAATGGTCCGGGATTATTATATAATTATGATCTGACTGCTTATGCTCCGCAAATTATGCAGAACATGGCTGATGCGCAGCACTCCAATGGAGCAATGCCGACAACAGCCCCTGAATATGTCGTTTTTGAAGGTCCGGGTATGGATGCTTTTGCCGAATCGCCGGAGTGGGGAGGTTCTTTAGTTATTTTTCCATTTATGTATTATGAGACTTATGGAGATGATTCGCTGATCAGAAAATACTATTCCAATATGCGTCGTTATGTGGATTATCTCAAAACTCGTGCAAATAATGGAATCTTATCTTTCGGTTTGGGTGACTGGTATGATTATGGAGATTTTCGTGCGGGATTCTCACGGAATACACCTGTTCCATTAGTGGCTACCGCACATTATTACATGACCGTTATGTATTTGGTAAAGGCTGCCGGAATGGTAGGTAATGAATTTGATGTTCGTTATTACAGCTCTTTAGCCCATGATATTATGGTAGCCTTTAATAAATGTTTCTTAGATAATAATACCGCACAGTATGGTACGGGAAGTCAATGCAGTAATGCACTTCCGTTGTTTCTTCATTTGACACAAAGTGCAGGAGAACAAGGTGTTTGTCAGCCGGATACAAATTTGAATAAAAAGGTGCTTTTCAATCTGATTAAAGATGTAAAGGCACATAGAGATCGTCTGACAACCGGGGATGTGGGCAATCGTTATTTGATTCAGACATTAGCCCGTAACGACCAGAATGAACTTATTTATAAAATGTTTAATCATGAAGAAGCTCCCGGTTATGGTTTTCAATTAAAATTTGGGGCAACTACTCTGACAGAACAATGGGACCCGCGTCAAGGTTCTTCGTGGAATCATTTTATGATGGGGCAGATTGATGAATGGTTCTTTCGTTCATTGGTTGGAATTCGTCCATATACGGTATTATCTGCCTCCTTGGAAGGAAAAGATGATTCAATGCAGGGCTACCGGAAATTTATCATTGCTCCCCAACCGGTAGGAGACTTGAAATATGTCAAATCATCATACGAAACCCTTTATGGTACTATTATAGTAGAGTGGACTCGGCAAGAGGATGCATTTACCTTAAATGTGTCTGTTCCGGTGAATACAACGGCTGTCGTATATCTTCCGGGAGAGAAGGACCCCAAGGAAATACAAAGCGGAATGTATAAGTTTGACTGATAATACCTATATTTAGGCACGAATTTCTTGAATGGAAATGATGAAGAAGTATTCTTTAATATAATAGATTATGAATTTACAAATAACTCTTTTGGCATTCCTGTGCCTTTGTGCAGCCACTGTTCTTCATGCCGAACGTGTAGACATGCTGAAAATCGGTGCAAAGGCAAATGGCAAAGTTCTTAATACAAAGTTGATCAACACTACGATTGACCGTCTGAACCGTAATGGTGGAGGAACCCTTTTCTTTCCGGCGGGAACTTACCTGACAGGAAGTATCCGGTTGAAAAGTAATATAACCTTGGAGCTGGAAGCTGGTGCCACGTTACTTTTCTCAGATAACTTTGATGATTATCTTCCTTTTGTGGAAGTCCGTCACGAAGGAGTGATGATGAAAAGTTTCCAACCTTTAATCTATGCAGTGGATGCAGAGAATATTACGATCAAGGGCGAAGGAACTTTGGACGGACAAGGTAAAAAATGGTGGATGGAGTTTTTCCGGGTCATGATTGACCTGAAAGATAACGGTATGCATGATCTGAATAAATATCAGCCTATGTGGGATGCAGAGAATGATACTACGGCCATTTATACTGAAACAAATAAGGATTATGTAAGCACATTGCAGCGACGTTTTTTCCGTCCTCCGTTCATTCAGCCTGTTCGTTGTAAGAAGGTAAAGATTGAGGGAGTGAAAATTGTCAATTCCCCTTTCTGGACTGTAAACCCGGAATTCTGTGATAATGTGACTATCAAAGGAATTACGATTGATAATGTTCCTTCTCCTAATACAGATGGCATCAATCCGGAATCCTGCCGGAATGTACATATCAGCGATTGTCATATTTCAGTAGGTGATGACTGTATTACGATTAAATCGGGAAGAGATGCACAAGCCCGACGTTTGGGAGTACCTTGTGAAAATATCACTATAACCAATTGTACAATGCTTTCCGGGCATGGTGGTGTTGTTATTGGCAGCGAAATGAGTGGAAGTGTGCGTAAAGTGACTATTTCCAACTGCGTGTTTGACGGGACTGAGCGAGGTATCCGCATTAAGTCAACTCGTGGAAGGGGAGGAGTCGTTGAAGATATTCGTGTCAGCAATATTGTGATGAGCAATATCAAGCAAGAAGCTGTCGTTTTAAACTTGAAATACAGTCCGATGCCGGCAGAACCGAAGAGTGAACGCACCCCAATCTTTCGTAATGTACATATCAGTGGGATGACTGTTACAGATGTAAAAACACCGATAAAAATAGTCGGATTAGAAGAAGCTCCGATATCAGATATTGTATTACGTGATATCCATATTCAGGGAGGAAAGCAGAAATGCATCTTTGAAGATTGTGAACGCATTACGATGGATGATGTGATTGTCAATGGTGAGGAATTAAAACTTAAATAAATGAAACGGATACTTTTCACAATGCTGCTTGCCGCATCCCTTTCGGCAGAGGCGCAAACACAAAGATATGAGACGGAATTTGCCCGTCCCTTAAATGAAGTTCTGACGGATATTCAAAATCGTTTTGGAGTCCGCTTGAAATACGATATTGATACAGTAGGCAAAGTATTGTCTTACGCTGATTTCCGTATTCGTCCTTATTCAGTGGAAGAGTCGCTGACAAATGTACTTGCACCTTTTGACTACAAGTTTGTCAAGCAGAAGGGAAATATGTATAAGTTGAAAGCTTACGAATATCCCCGTCGGACGGATGAGGATGGGGAAAAGATGTTGGCGTATCTGAACACCCTTTATGCTGATAAGCAAACATTCGGATTGCGTGCGGATTCTTTGAAGAAAGAAGTCCGTCAGCGTTTGGGCATTGATGCTATGTTGGCCCAATGTGTTAAGTCGGAGGCTATTCTCTCGAAAATACGAAAGTTTGATGGCTATACTGTACAGAACTTTGCACTTGAAACACTTCCCGGATTGTATGTCTGCGGCTCTATTTACACCCCTCAATCAAAAGGGAAGCATGCACTGATTATATGCCCGAACGGACATTTCGGCGGTGGACGTTATCGTGAGGATCAGCAACAGCGCATGGGCACTTTGGCCCGTATGGGAGCTATTTGTGTGGATTATGACTTATTCGGATGGGGAGAATCTATATTACAGGTTGGCAGTGCGGCGCATCGTAGCAGTGCGGCGCATACTATTCAGGCGATGAATGGTTTGCTGATTCTTGATTATATGCTTGCTTCCCGGAAAGATATTGATACCGGTCGTATCGGAGCGAATGGTGGTTCCGGTGGTGGTACACATACAGTGTTACTAAGTGTATTGGATGATCGTTTTACGGCTTCTGCTCCGGTAGTGAGCCTGGCTTCCCATTTCGACGGGGGATGTCCCTGCGAAAGTGGCATGCCTATTCAGCTCTCGGCAGGAGGCACTTGTAACGCAGAATTGGCTGCGACATTTGCTCCGCTTCCACAACTGATTGTTTCTGATGGCGGAGATTGGACAGCCAGTGTTCCTACGTTAGAATTTCCTTATCTGCAACGTATTTATGGTTTCTACCATGCAAAGGATAAGGTTACAAATGTACACCTTCCCAATGAGAAACACGATTTTGGCCCGAATAAACGAAATGCTGTTTATGATTTTTTTGCCGATGTGTTTCATTTGGACAAGAAGAAACTGGATGAAAGTAAAGTTACTATTGAACCCGAAGCTGCCATGTATAGTTTTGGAGAGAAGGGAGAGCTATTACCGGAGGGCGCCATTCGTTCTTTCGATAAAGTAGCAGCTTATTTTGACAAGAAAGTATTTGCCAGACTAAACTCGGATACTTCTCTTGAAAAGAAAGCGATGGACTGGGTAGCCTCACTGAACCTGAATGACGAGAGTAAAGCCGGATTTGCAATTACTACTATTTACAATCATCTGCGTAAGGTTCGCGATTGGCACAATGACCATCCTTATACCACGATTCCTGCCGGCATCAATCCGTTGACAGGCAAACTATTGAGTAAACTTGACCGTGAAATGATTGCTGACTCTGCTATGCCGAAAGAGATACATGAAAAGTTGATGAAAGACTTGCGCAGGGTATTGACAGAAGAACAGGTGGAACAGATCCTTGATAAATATACTGTTGGAAAAGTTGCATTCACTCTAAAAGGATATCAGGCTATTGTACCTGATATGACGGAAGAAGAAACAGCATTTGTCCTGGAACAACTGAAGCTGGCTCGTGAGCAGGCTATTGACTACAAGAACATGAAACAGATTTCTGCTATCTTCGAAATCTATAAAACTAAATGCGAACAGTATTTTAACGAACATGGGCGTAACTGGCGCCAGATGTTTAAGGATTATGTGAATAAAAGGAACGCAGAGAAAAAAGCACAGGGAAAGAAATAAACCTTAGTTAGGAATAAGAGATAATCATATAATGTACATTAAGAGCGGCAATACCTTTGGAAAAAGAGGATTGCTGCTCTTGGTGTATCATACATTATGTGAAAAATAGAGTTAGCCGGACATCTTTTTCGCAGGAAATGTGTTAATTTGTAGACAACTAACAGAAACGTATAGTATATGAATAAGCAAAAAGTCGCATTAGTACTTTCTATGGGTGGTGCACGGGGTATTGCACATATTGGAGCCATCGAAGAATTGCTCCGTCATAATTATGAGATAACTTCTATTGCAGGAAGTTCAATGGGAGCGATGGTAGGAGCGATGTATGCTTCGGGAAAGATGGAGGAGTGTAAAGAATGGTTGTATAGCTGGGATAAGCGTAAAATGTGGGAACTGGCCGACTTAACCTTAAGTCGGGACGGGCTGGTAAAAGGTGACCGCTTCATCAAAGAATTAAAACAGATCATTCCGGATATGAATATCGAAGACCTGCCGATTCCTTATGTGGCAATGGCTACGGATATTGTATGTGATCAGGAAGTAAGGTTTGACAGAGGAAGTCTGCATGAGGCCATCCGGGCATCCATTTCTATTCCGATGGTTTTCCGTCCGTTGCGGAAAGATGGTATGGTATTGATTGACGGGGGAATTTTAAATCCTCTTCCGCTGAAGCATGTGCAGCGTACTGAAGGGGACATCCTGATTGCAGTGGATGTAAATGCCCCGATTGATTGTGGCAAGAAAAAGAAGATGAGTCCTTACAATCTATTGACAGAATCCTCAAGAATGATGATGCAACAAATCACCCGTTACCAGATAGATCGTTGTCAACCTGATATTTTGATTGAGATGTCCGGCAATGCTTATGATATGCTTGCATTCAATCACGCAGCTTCTATTGTGAAAACCGGGGTTGAAGTTACCAAAAGTGCATTGGATGGAATCGGTAGAAAGGAGTCATAAGCCTTTATCTATTCTGTATATATCATCTTTTTAGTCATTCCTCCGTCAATAGTGATATTCTCGCCATTGATAAAGTCGTTCTCATCCTGACAAAGGAATAGGCACATACGTGCAATATCTTCGGGTTTGCCTACCCGCTTAGAGGGATGCTGCATATGGTCTTCCGGTCGGAGTTGATCATAATTTTGTGTTTGTATCCATCCCGGAGCAATGGAATTTACAGTAATATTCCATTCTGACAGTGATGTTGCCAATGCATGTGTAAGCGAATAAATGCCACCTTTTGAGGCAGCATAGCCTTCACTTCCCGATTCGCTCATCAGATATCTTGTAGAGCAAATATTGATAATTCTTCCATATACATTAGGAGTGGACAGACCTTTACGATGGATAGCGAGTGCACGTGAGGTGATGAAAACCGGACGCAGATTGATAGACAGGATTTTGTCGAAATCTTCCACGCTTGTTTCTGTGATAGGAGAGAACTTGCTGATACCTACGTTGTTGACTATAATATCGATATCTCCCCATTCTTTCAGAATATGTTGCATACAACTTTCAAGTGCATCTTTATCACTGACATCGACCGGATAGAATGTAGCTCCGCTATTTTGAGCTGTTTGTTGTCCTGCTACTTCGTTAATATCACAGAAAGCGACTTGATGCCCGGCTTGGCAGAAAGATGCTACGATAGCCTTGCCGATACCTTCAGCTCCGCCTGTAACGAACACCCTTCTTTTCAAGCAGTTCGGCTTTGAAGTAATTACAGTCGGTTGTTCTGATTTTATCTGGTTAGTTGATGGCGATTTCTTTTTACCATATTTTTGCGCTTGTTTCCAAGCTGCTTTTCTCGCCTCGTATTGCTCTTGCTGTCTTTCTATATAATTGTCTGCCATGAGTTCTTCATTTTTAAATCTGAGGAACAAAAATAATATATTTATTCGAAAAGGCAAAATTACTCAAGAGTCATTATAATGGCTGCTGAAAATCAGTGCTTTGAAGAAAAATGAGCAACTTTTAACCTTAAAGCTAAGCATAATAATATCCCTTGCTTGGGTTGGTGTTATATTATGAATATGAATAAGTAATTCCCCAATAATCTAGAACATTGATGTTTACATTATCATTGATCATGAATTTGATAACTTTATAACACCGGACTTCTGAGGAAATAAACCTTATAATGATCTGTTTTTTTTATATTATCTAGAGATTTCTATTGGCAGGTAATTAAAATATGAGACTTTTTTACTTGCATATAGTGTTAAAAATATCAAACTGTTAGTGGTTATGAATAATGTTAAACGTCTTAAAAACAGTTCTAGCTTCTGATATCGAGAGGAATTTCATATTAGGTAGTACTCTTTATAATGACCATGCAAAGAACATGTCGGATAAGAATTCTACCCGTGTCATCTTGACTTTTTAATAATATATAGAAAAAAGAGTATGAAAAAGAATTTGAAGTATTTGTTGTTGCTCTCGTTATTATCCTTCATGGCTTGCAATGGTGATGAAAAAATAGATTCGGGTATGGTGCAGCAAGACGGTGAAGCATTGCAACTGAATGTTCGTGTTGGTGATTTTGCTATTAACGATATCTCCAATATTCGTGTCACGGATAGCGGAAGTGCAACCACTTTCGAAAATGGGGATCGTATCGGTGTCATTGTGCTGGATGCAGATAATAATGTACTATCCGACAACATACCTTACAAATATGATGGTAGCATTTGGAGCTTCGACAGCAGCAATGGTGAAGGAAAAACAGCCATATACTACGACAATAAAGCCACGGTTTACTTTGCCTACTTTCCGTATAGTAAGGAAGCGGATAATGTGATTAACATAGATGGTCTAAAAGGAATATTCTTACCGGAGGGTGATCAACGCAGCAAGGATGCCTACCGTGCTTCCGATTTGTTGGTATGGAGTGACACGAGTGGTAGACCGCTAAAAAAATTAGATATACTATTTGAACATGCTTATTCCTTACTTTCGTTGTCTCCTTCCATAAAATGCAAAATTAATGGAAGGAGGGACTTTACTTATGTTCCTTCTTCCATTAGTGATGTGAGTTTCAATATCGGAACTGAGTCTCTTTTCCCTTACCAGGTGAATGACGGCAGTTATCAGGTAATTATTTCTCCGAAAAGGGCAAAGGTTCATTGGCTTTATGAATATAACAAAGAGATGTATAGTGGTGCGATGCCCTATACAGATTTATCTGCCAATACCTGTTATACATTTACCCCGATTTTAAAAGATATAGGTGATTATACATTGGATAAAGTTCAAATGGGCGATTTTTATTGCAAGGATGAAAGTAATAACGGCTATTTGATTCCCGGCGATGTTACTGCTCTTTCCGCAGATATGGACTGCTTGGGTATCGTTCTGAAGTCGGGTAAAGACAGTGGAGGCGAATGGGTAGATTATTGTAAATACAAACAGAAAGATGGTATAACAGAGATGCATACCGTGCATGGTTACGTTCTTGCGCTTTATGATGCCAATGGAGGAAATGCTTGTACATGGGGGCTTTGGAGTCTTGCTGCTATAGACAGCGGTGAGCCGAGTATCGGTTTCTACGGTTATAAGAATACACAAAGAATTATTTCGTTTGCAGAAAGTGAGAATAGAACTTTAAAGGATGTTTTTCCCACTGTCTATTGGATAACGGATGGTACGGAAGGCTATGAATATAGTTATCCTGCCCCTGCGAATAGTAGTGGCTGGTTTTTACCCTCGCTAGGTCAATGTTGGTATTGGATGTACAATAAGGCTAATCTTTTATCCGCTATCAAGAAAGCTACTGGGGATAATGACTATGGGTGGAAATTGGGGTATTGGTCAAGTTCGGAGGACGGCTACGATCCGTTTCTCAACGCATACTATGCCGACACCTACGTCGGTGCCATGGATTGGGACTATAAGATCAGCAAACTTTATGTCCGTGCGTGTCTTGTTTTTTGATTTGTGGTGTATGCTATTTATTCGGTAAAGGAATATTGATAAACCTGTAAATAATAAAAATACCGCGCTGACACGATAATTGTCAGTGCGGTATAATTATAACAGAGAATCTGTTTTTTTATTCAGCTACTACTTAAGCTTTGACGGATCTATTTCCGCATACTTAATCCGTTGGCGACGCCAAGTATAAATCGCATGTAACTTGCCGTCTTTACCTTGAATAATACTTGGATAGGAATATTGGCTGATAGGACTATCTTCCAGTGTAAGGACAGGTTTCCAATGAATGCCATCCTCTGAAATGGCAACACATAGTGGAGTACGAGGTCCTTTCGGTGTACCGGGCTGTGTTGAGAAATTGTTGTAAATGAGTATGTGACGTCCGTCACTCATCGTTACAGCATCTGTTCCGGAATTATTGTTCGGGACATTGCTCAATGTCACTTTATTCCATGTTTCACCATTGTCGCTACTCCAGGCTGTTGCCAATAATGCATTACGTGTACGGCAAAGTACTTGTAATCTTCCATCCTTATGTTTTAGAATACTGGGTTGGATGGCGAGAATCGGCTGTGCACCTTTCCCTTGGATAGCTTCTCCTGCCTCTTGGTCATCTACGTTAATACCACCTTTTTTACGATTCTGAGTCGGAACAGACAACTCTGCCGGTACTGATTCCGTCGTTTTCCAAGTTTTACCTTTATCATCCGAATATTCAAAATGGATGCGCCATCCTCCTTTTCCTTCCCTGCTTGATGGACAGATAATACGCCCATTGATGTATTCGGGTTTGTTCTTGATAGGACCTAAAAATCCTTGGGGGAGTGCTTCACGCTTGCTCCATGTTTTACCTCCGTCTTTGGAACGAACCAACCATCCGGTCCAGTCGGCTACACTTAATCCTATTTTATAGAATAAGATCAAGTCACCTCCGGGTATTTGGAATAATACTGGGTTCCAGCATGCTTTTCTGCGGGCTGTCAGTTTCCCTTTTGTGTCCTTTACAGGTGTGCAGGCAGTGTCGATGCCTGCAATCTCAGCATTAGGATCATTGAGTGCAAACACACCGTCAGCTGCAAGTTTGGGAGCTGTCCATTCTTTTGCCCCTTTGGCTTTGCGGCATACCCAGATGCAACAATCCGGATTACGTTCTTTGGTACCACCGAAGAAAGAAGCTACCAAGTCACCGTTTTTCAACTCCACAATGGTTGCCCCGTGACATTCGGGGAAAGAAGCTTTTTCATATAGAAATTCATCACTGATGATGGCGGTGTTCCGTGTTGGTATATCTACGCTGAAATGATATTTGCCGGAACCTATTTTTTCTTTTTGTCCATCCGGCAGGTGCACTTCTCCTGTTGTATTGGCAGGAAGTTCGATATCCCATTCCAGATGCATGGGAGTCTTTTTCCATTGGCTGGTAATCTTTCCATAGATACTCATATAAGAAGCATCCACGTTACTCAATTCCTGAATTTCAAAAGCAGGCTGGAAAACAATATGTTTATAGCCGGATTTCCAACGGTCGGCACGGATACCAGCCAGATTATTGAAGCACCAGGGAAGTAGGTCGCCTAAGAGCATCACGTGGTTTCCACTGTTCATACCTGGATTTGCAGTATCACCGTTCCAAAGCTCCCAGATGGTAGTGGCACCTTGTGCAGCCATATACCCCCACGAAGGATATGTATCATTGGTGGCTAAGAGATATGCTACATCTGCATGCCCCCTACGGCTCAATTCACGCATTAGCCATTGTGTACCGATTACTCCGGTACTGATATGTCCTTTATTCGTTGTAATAATGGTCGTAACGGCATTCTTGGCCACTTCCTTAATGTATGGCTTGGGCACAAGACCGAAGGCTAACGGTAAAATATTCGCTGTTACAGTATTATTGCCATAGAAAATACTATCCGGATACAATGTATGACCGGGTACGAGCGATGTTCCTTCCTTCGCATGAAGAAAACGCGCATTAAACGCATCTTTCATTTTATGTTCCAGGTCTTCCCACTCTTTAGCGTCGGCTGTTAACCCTTGAATGCTGGCAAAACGATGCATTAATTGCAATACTTTCAGGTAATAAGCGGTAGCTATCAGTGCACCATCCGTTTTGCGGGCAGGATCTTGGCTATGAATCATTTCTAACGATTCGGGAGGAACGCACCAGTCACCATATTTGTCTTTGGTTATAATGTAATCCTTTGTCATATAATACTCACGGATATGAGATACCCATTTTTTGATAGCAGGATAATTATCTTCTATCGGGCGTTTGTCTCCATAGTTGGTAAAGAGCATATCGCAGACCAAGGGTAGGGTAGCGGGCCAGGTCACATTATCCGAATAGTAATTCCAAAAAGCCGGAGCTACATCGGGGATGCATCCGTCTTCGCGCTGTGCTTCGCGGATATCACGTGCCCATTTGTTGTACATCGCATGATTGTCGAAGAACATGCTTTCACCCCAGCAACCCATTGCATGATCGCCTAGCCAAGGCTGGCGTTCGTTACGTTGCGGGCAGTCTACCGGCATCCCTTTATAATTGCTCCGGATGCCCCAGAATGCGTTGCGTATGATCTGATTTAATGTCTCGTCTGAACAGGAGAAAGAACCGACATGATCCATTTCGTCTTCTACGACTTCCACAGTGAAATCTTCTACTTTTGCATCGGGATACCCACTGATTTCCACATAGCGGAAACCATGATACACAAAACTGGGAGCCCAGGTTGCACCTTGCGGTTCATGTCCGCTAACTACATATATATCCGTACAATGCGCATCGCGCAGATTCTTCGTAAAGATTTCCCCATTTGATTCTAAACGCTCTGCGAAATGAAGGCGAATACTGTCGCCTGCCTGACCTTTGATACGGAAGCGTACCCATCCTGCCAGATTTTGGCCGGTATCCATAATGTATTTATCATCAAGTTTCTTGATAGAAAGCGGCTTTAGAGTTTCCGTTACTTTCATGCCCGGTATCATCTGTGCACGTAATGTTCCACTGGGAATGCTGACGCGTTGGGCAGGTGTCCACCCCTTATCATCGTATCCTGTCAACGTCCAGTTTCCCAATTCTTTGCGTGCGTCATATTCTTCGCCATCATACTCGTTGTTGCTGCGGACCGGTCCTTCAGTCGTTAATTTCCAAGAGATGTCCGAGACGATTGTTTCTTTGTTTCCATCCGTATACTCTACAATCAGATTCAGGCGAAGCTTCGGATAGCCGAAAGTAGGTATTTTATACGGTTTGTAATTCTGGCGCATGGTATAAAAACGACCGTTGCCTAAGGTTACTCCGATTGCATTTTCTTTCTGAAGCTGAGACGTGACATCATAAGTATTATATAGAATTGTTTTCCGGTAATCGGTAGGGACAGGTGCCAGCACTTGGTCACCAATACGTTGTCCGTTGATGAATAACTCATACAGCCCCATTCCGGCAACGTGCACCATGGCTCGTTTCACCTCTTTCTTCAATGCAAATTCTTTGCGAAGATAACGGGCTGCCAAGCGGCTCCATTGAGTTTCACTATCGCCCGGAGCTGCCCGGTCCAGACCAATCCATTGGCCTCTCCAGTCTGCTTCATTGAATAACCCCATGCTCCAGAAAGCCGGGTTACTCCAGTTCGCTTCTCCTTTATTGGTATATACTTTTACTTTCCAGTAATAGGGAGCATTGCACTTCAGTGGTTCTCCCTGATAGGTAATCCATTGGGAAGCATCCGTTTCTATTTTTCCGGAATCCCACATATCTCCTTTTCCTTGTGCCAATAGCTCCGGGGAAGATGCAACAAGAATGTGATACGCAGTTTGCATCACATTCTGTTCATCCGACTCGATACGCCAACCCAGTCGGGGCTGGCGTGTATCGATGCCTAATGGATTCTTTAGCTGCTCTGTCCGCAGGTTGGTTACGTCTATGGCTGCACGTAATGAACCTGCTCCAAGAAGCAGTAAAGAAAATAATAATAGTTGTATTTTCTTATTCATGAGTGTAAATTAGATAAAGAGAGTGATTACTAATTAGACTCCGGCACCTTGGCGGTCCGGAAGTTCTGTCCAATCCTTATTCACATAGTCTTTACTACTGTCTACTACAATAAGGATATGATCGTTTCCGCTGCTGTAACCGCTGTCATGCTGGAACTTGTGCACACCGTTATCAAACTCACCGATGTATTTCAGTTTGCCATCTTTGGTAGTGTACCACCAGGCATTCTTTTTAGCACCACTAATTTTGCTGAAATCAACTTCCATCGGACGTCCGGTATAGTTATATACCATCAGATAATCATTACCGCGTGTCGCAATGGCACGGTCATACCGTTCACCGTTTTGTCCGGCAATGATAGATTGATCCGGTACGCGTTCGAAGAATGGGAAAGTCAGCATCAGATTCTTCAGATACTTCATTTGATTGTATCCGGGATCATTCAAAGCATCATACCAAGGTTTCTTAGCACCATAAGCACCGCCTACACCCGGTTTGATAAATTGCATAATAGAATTGTGACCATAGGTATGTCCGAAAGAACCGGCAAATACAGACCAATAAGCATATCGACGTACATCATAATCTTTCCATAATAATTCATTCTCGTCATGCAGGCCGTGAGGTATTTCCTCGTAGATGGGTTCACCGTCTATGACAGGTTTCATGGGTTTCATAGCCATACTGCGTTCTACAAAGCGCCAGTTGTCTTCTTCCGTATTTTCTTCAATAGGATAGTCGCCGTCACCGAAACGTTGCCCATAACGGCGGTGTCCGCTTTGGAACATATTGAAATCCAGCCAGGGAGCATTGTTGAACCAAGTTGCAGAAGTCGTTCTGCCACGTGGATGGAATGTCATCAGATGATTTTTATCAATTGCCTTGATGGAGGTTGCCAAGGCTTCCCATTCGGCAGTTTTCACATCACCACGGATATCACCGCCGATAAACCAGATAATATTAGGCTCATCTTTATAACGTTCCGCCAAGAACTTACCATAAGCTTTTGCCTGATCTACATTCATTTCACCATGACTTACCGGACTTCCCCAGATGCAGACCATGCCGATATAAAGACCTTTCTTTGCTGCGGTACGGATAATGTAATCCATATGATCCCAATAACCATATACACCTTTCTGATTGATATTCTTGAAGTTGTAGCCGTCAGTCATTGAATACTGTCCGTAGATATTCATAGACGGGACATTATTCAATGTCTGAACCTGAATCACGTTATATCCGCGGCGTTTGCATTGTTCCAGATAATATTCGGCTTCGTCACGATTCAGACGTTCAGGCAGCAGCCAGCCGGTTTCTCCCAGCCAGAAGAAAGGAGTGCCGTTTTCGTGTTTCAGATAACGTCCTTCTTCAGAAACGACGAGTTTGCCGTTGCTCCATGGGATATACGTCTTTTGTGTTTTCTTTTGTGCTGCGGCAGAGGTTGCCAATGTCAACAGCAGCAATAAGAGAGGAAGAATCTTAAATTTTCTCATTGTATTTTATCGTTTTTGGAGTTCATATCTTTACATTTATTTGTCTGTCATTTTCTCATACTCGATGGCTGCCAGAATAAATGATCCTACTGATTTCGGGTCATTCTCTATAACCGGTTCGCTGATATAATATTCGAATGAACCGTCACGGTATCTTTTGGAGTCTCCGCCCAGTCCGGCTACCGCACAACAATTCGTAATGGTATAGCTGCCGTCTTCTTCAAGACGGGTAAATGTCTTGACCATTCCATCAAAAGCTTTGCGGGTAGGTTGGATGTAGTCCTTGCCGATATATCCCTTATTGACAGCTTTGGCAAGTGTATAGATAAATAAGGCGGTTGCCGAAGATTCCAGGTAATTTCCTTCACGCGCTCCCTGATCAGTTACCTGATACCAGGTGCCGGACTGAGGATCCTGATATTTCACTAAAGTCTTTGCCAATCCCTGAAGAATCTGCATTACGCTGTCTCGTCCGGTCGTTTCCTGGGGGAGATAATCCAGTACGTCTACCAAGGCTGCTCCATACCATCCGATACTGCGGCTCCAGAAATTAGGAGAACAACCGGTTTCGGGATTTGCCCATTTCTGTTCGCGGCTTTCATCCCACCCGTGATAGTAAAGTCCTGTGGTGGGGTCGTAAGTTTTGCGTGCTATCAGAAGAATCTGTTTCATAGCTTCATCGTATAGTGCCGGTTCCTGGAAAGTACTGCCATACTGTACCAAGTAAGGAGAAGCCATGAAGATGCCATCCAGCCACATCTGATGAGGATATCTTAGCTTATGCCAGAATCCTCCTTCACTTGTGCGGGGTTGTTCTGCCATCTGTTTACGTAGGGTATCCATAGCTATTTTATAGCGTTCATCTCCTGATTGTGCATAAAGATCAAAAAGAATCTTGCCGCCATTGACGTTATCAATGTTGAATGAAAGATATTTCATCGTTTTAATATGGCCGTCCGTATCGATCAGACTGTCTGCATAGATTTTGGCATATTCATAGTAAGTGCTGTCTCCGGTATGTTTCCATTCTTCCAGCATAGACTTTACAACAAGTCCGTGGGTATATCCCCAACGGGGTACTTTTGCTTTTTCAATCATCCAGGGTTCGGGAAAACGTTTCATCTCAGAGCGTGCCATACGTTCGCTCCATTTTTCTGTTTCTGCTTTCTGAGGTGCTGTGCAGGCGATGAAGCAGACAGCTCCGCAAGCAACAATCAGTTTTAACAAGTTTCTGTTCATATAGGTAGAGTTATTATTTTCCAATCAATATATATTCTTGCCCTGCTTTGGTAGGCAGGTCATACAAGTAAGTCCTTGCAATTTCCACTTTATTCAGGCTGGCTTTTTCATTCACCAATGGCTGGGGAATCGTGGGGACTGCATAGAGAGGGTTCGGGTTCTCTCCTTTGGCACGTTTCAAGCCCTTTCCGGTCAGCGGGTTGAGTGAACGTAGACGGCAGTTACCACCTTTATGAGATTTCACGACCAGGCGATTTACTTTTCCATTCTTCCAGCTTAAATCAAGTTCGAAACCTCCACGGGCAATGATACCTGTGACAGAACCGTCCTTCCAGAGAGTCGGAAGTGCCGGAAGCAGGTAAATAAAGCCATCGTAACTTTGCATCAGCATTTCGGCTATACCTGCAGCACAACCGAAGTTTCCGTCGATTTGGAAAGGCGGGTGGGCATCGAACAGGTTAGGGTAGGTACCTCCTTTTTTCTTTTCGTTACGTACCAAAGTCAATTGGTCGGTTATCAGTTTGTAGGCATGGTCACCATCAAGGAGGCGTGCCCACAGGCAAACCTTCCATCCCATGCTCCATCCGGTGGACGGATCTCCACGGTGAATCAGAGAAGTGCGTGCAGCGTCAAATAGTTCCGGAGTGCGGTAAGGGGAAATCTGGTTGCTGGGGAATAATCCATATAGATGGGATACGTGGCGGTGTACATCGTTCGGATCATCCCAGTCGAACATCCATTCCTGCAATTGTCCCCAATGTCCTACCTGCATAGGAGCCATTTCTTTGAGGCGTTGTTCCAGATGAGCGGCAAATTCTTTGTCCGTATCCAAAATTCGGGAAGCTGAAATAATAGCTGTCCAAAGGTCGAATATCAACTGATTGTCCATCGTGCATCCGGCGGCTGTAGTTGCTTTGCCATCGCTGCCGGAATGTACATTTTCGGGTGAGTTGCTCGGGCAGACTACCAGCCAGTTGTGTACAGGTTCTTTTACCATAATCTCGTCAAAGAACAGTCCGGATCCTTTCAATATCGGATAAACGGAACGCAGGAACTCTGTGTCTCCGGTGTACAGATATCGTTCCCATAGATGACGGCACAACCATGCACCGCCGCTCGGCCACATACCCGAAGGGGCTTTGTCCAGTGCTCCTGTGATACGCCATATATCCGTGTTATGATGTAATACCCATCCGTTGGCTCCATACATGATTCTTGCCGTTTCCTTTCCGCTTTCGCTCACCTCTTTTATCAGCCGGAAAAGTGGCTCGTTCAAGTCGCTTAAATTAGTCACTTCTGATGGCCAATAATTCATTTCCAGATTGATATTACAGGTATATTTGCTATCCCAGGAAGGGAAAAGTTTATCATTCCAGATACCCTGCAAGTTAGCGGGTTGTCCACCCGGTTGTGACGAACAGATTAACAGATAACGGCCGAACTGGAAGTAAGTGGCAACCAGATGCGCGTCATGTGTGTCCTTAAAATTCTCTACACGCTTGTCGGTTGTCACATTTTTATATTGGTCTTCCCCTAAATCCAGAGATACTCTGGTCAGATATCGACGATAAAATTCTACGTGATTCTTTTTGGCTTCTGCGAATGGATGAACCAGCGCTTCCGACAAATAGCTCTTTGCACGTTCTGTCTGATTGCCTGTGATGTCCAGATAATTATTGAAGTTGGTGGCTATAGACACATAGATTGTGGCTTCGTCAGCTCCTTCTACAGAGAGGACGCCATCGGTACAAGCTATTTTCCCTCCTTGGTTGCGGACGGTCAGCCTTCCCTGAAATTCTACTTTTCCCTTCAGTCCTTCATGCAAGGAAGACACCCCTGAAAGGATTACGCAGTTTCCTTTTTCAGAGTTAATCATTACATCCTGATGAGGGGAGGTGAGCTGTGCGTTGAAGGTAATTTGTCCCGGACGGTTGGCAGTCAGTCGTACCATAACTACCTGATCGGTAAATGAGGTGATCGTTTCACGTTGATATTGCACTCCGTCTACTTCATAACGGACGATGGCACGTGCCGAGTCCAGACTCAGTTCCCGATAATAATCGGAATAGCGGGTATGTCCGGGGAAGGCAATTCTCAGGTCGCCGAAACTCTGATAAGGCATTCCCGAATTTGTTTTTGCCATCACTTTCTCCGTAGCGAGCGTTTGTGCTTCCAGATATTTTCCGGCAAAAACAAGTTCACGTACCTTCGGAATATACTCCAGTGCGTTCGGGTTTGCGTTGTTGTTGGGGCGTCCTGCCCAAATGGTTTCTTCGTTTAGTTGTATTTGTTCTATTCCCGGCGTTCCATATACCATTGCCCCCAGACGCCCGTTTCCCAAGGGTAAAGCTTCGGTCCATACCTGTGCGGGACGGTCATACCATAGCTTATATTCCTGTGCAGATACTTTTTTCTCCTGCGCATGAATACATCCTGCAGAGACCATTACAAACAGATATCCGATTAATCTCTTTTTATTCATTTTCATCTAATCGCTTTTATACTTTTATAGGAGGACGATTAAAAAGGAATTTTGTACCCAATATACAGACAATAAGAAACAGGGATAATCAAAAGTTATCGGGTATAAAAAAAATGAACTTCAATATCTGCTCAAAAAGGTCTTACTTTGCATACGTAAGAGCACTAGGAAGAAGTTATTTCCTGGGTGTGGATTTATTTCTTTAATCTAAAAAACAGATAATTGAAAATGTATAATTTAATCGTTAGACCGTTATTATTTCTCATTGATCCTGAAAAAGTACATCGAATGCTCTTGAACTGGTTAAAAATCTATCGTTATCTGCTTCCGGTTCGTGCCTGCGTAAGAGGACACTATCAAGTGGACGAACCTTTTTCATACGGAAGCCTGCGATTCAAAAACCGGATAGGCTTGTCTGCCGGATTCGATAAAAATGCGGAAACATTTGATGAGTTGGCAGATTTTGGTTTCGGATTTCTGGAAGTGGGGACTGTAACTCCTGATTATCAGCCGGGAAATCCTTCTCCCCGTATCTTCAGACTGGTAGAAGACGAATCACTGATCTCACGTACAGGGTTCAATAATTGCGGTGTCGATGTAGCTCTGGAGCATATCAGAAAATACAGAAAACATTCTTACAGACTCGGAGTAAATATCAATAAGAATCCGCTTTCTGCCGGTGAGCAAATCATCAAAGATTTTGAGTTGGTTTTCACTCGCTTATATGAAAGTGTAGATTATTTTACGCTGAACTGGGGTAGTATAGATAAAGAATCATTTGCTAAAGTTTTAGAAAACCTCACAACATTTCGTCAGGCAGTGAACAAACGGTGCAGTATTTTCATTAAGCTCCCGGCGGATATCGATGAGAAGGCATTGGATCTGGTCATTTCCCTTGCATATAAATATTCCATAGAAGGCTTTATAGCTACGGGGCCGACGATGGACCGCTCAGAATTGCATCATACAAAAACAAAACAGTTGGAAAAGATCGGTAACGGTGGCGTCAGTGGTCGGGGTATCGGAAAGAAATCGCAGAAGGTAGTGCGTTATCTGTCCGGGCACACCGACCACCACTTTCTGATTATCGGGGCAGGAGGAATAATGACAGCAGAGGATGCAGCTGATATGATTTCCCAAGGGGCCGATATGATACAGATTTATTCGGCATTTATCTATTCTGGTCCGTCTGTTGTTCATAAAATAGGGAAGAAACTTAAACATTAATCGATATGAAGAAATTAATTTGTATTAGCTTGTATGAGGACTTATCCATGACGACCTATGATTTGTCGGAAGTGGACAATGTCGAACTGATTGGAATCGTAGAAAATGCTTCCGAAGGAACTTTATTTGTTTTTACTTGTGACAGGCCCAATGGAAGCAGTGTTATTATGTGTCCCGGAGGTGGATTTCTGAAGACTAATCTGGAGAATGAAGGCATTGATTTTACCGAATGGTTTACGAAGCTGGGAATTACATATATCGTCTTTAAATATAGAATGCCTCATGGTAATCCTGATGTTCCCGAACAAGATATCCGGTTGGCATTGAAGGTTGTGCGAGAAAAGTTTCCAGAGTTTTGTGATAAACTGGGAGTGATGGGGGCTTCTATCGGAGGATATCTGGCAACTTTTTCAGCTACGCTTTTGCCTGATGATGAGAAGCCGGATTTTCAGATATTGATGTATCCGGTAGTCAGTGTCGATGATCGTTTGACACATTTTCCTTGTCGTGAACGAATGTTTGGTCATTCCTATTCACCGGATAAAATGGAGCAGTATTCACCGATTGAGCATATTACTTGCGGTACACCTGCCGCTTTCATTGTAGCAGCTGCAGATGATGCTGTGGTAAGCCCTCTGAATGGTATTATGTATGCTGCCAGACTACAGAAAGCAGATATCCCCATTTCTCTGCACATCTATCCTGCGGGAGGACATGGATTCGGTTATAATGATAGTTTTGTGTATAAGCAAGAGTGGCTTCAGGAGCTTGGAGAATGGTTGGCAAAATTGTAATTCTTTTCTTGTAATTCGAAATATACTTCCTATATTTGTCATTAGAATATTTAATGAAAAGAAATTATGAGAAATTCAAAGGTTACATCTATGTTGGTAGTGCTGATGTTTCTGTTGGTCACAGGAATACAGGCGCAGACCGTTACTCCCAGTAAGAAATATATCACAAAAGAACTGAATAACGTAAGCAACTTCAGTTCAATCAGAGTATTAGGCAGTCCTGATGTTGAGTATCGTCAGAGTAATGGTTCTAAAACGACAGTTTCTATATACGGTTCGGATAATTTGGTAGACTTGTTGGAAGTTTCTACAGTAAATGGAGTATTGCAGGTGAATATCAAAAAAGGTGTCAAGATTCTTAGTGGAGAGCGTCGTTTGAAAGTGATAGCTTCTTCCCCTTCATTGAATCAGGTAAATATTAAAGGTTCGGCAGATGTATATCTGAAAGGTACAATCAAAGGGAATGACTTGAATTTGAATATAGCCGGTTCCGGAGATATCGAAGCGGAGAATCTGCAATATGTTAATATATTTGCTTTGGTAAAAGGAAGCGGGGACATTGATTTGAAAAATGTGAAAGCGACTACTGTGATGTCAGAAGTTAATGGTTCCGGTGATATCAATATGAAAGGTTCTGCACAGAAGGCGACACTGACAGTAAATGGTTCCGGAGATATTAGTGCTGAAAAACTGGCTGCAACTAATGTCGTTGCTACAGTTGCCGGTTCGGGTGATATAGTATGCTACGCTTCCAGACAGTTGGATGCAAGAGTTAGTGGTAGCGGTGATATTGAATATAAAGGAAGCCCTTCAGTTGTAAATAAACAAGGTAAGAAGAATTCGATTACTAGCAAGTAAAAGGATACCTTATTATAGTAAGTGGGCAAATATGTGACAGATAGCATGTTTGCCCGTTTTTGTTTGTGCATTTATTAGTGTCTTATCTGAATATATGCAACGATAAAATGTTAAAAATGCGGCTAATTAAGATACAATTAACCTGCAATTCTGTTTTAATTCATATGGACTTATATCCACATCTGATATTATAGTACATTATGGAAGATTATTTAATTAAGCCAATCAGTATATGAACTTAGATGAAGTTTTAAATTACCGTCGCTCTGTACGAGTGTATGATAAAGAAAAGAAAATAGATACAGAGAGAGTGAAACATTGTCTGGAACTGGCAACTCTGGCTCCTAATAGTTCGGATATGCAACTGTGGGAGTTTTATCACATCACACAGCCCGAATTAATGGCAAAAGTTTCAAGAGCTTGCCTTGATCAGAAAGCAACTTCTACGGCTTCGCAGATTGTTGTTTTCGTGACACGTCGTGACTTGTATCGGAAACGGGCGAAGTTCGTCCTTGATTTTGAGACAGGAAATATCCGGCGGAATAGTCCTGAAGACAGGCAGGAAAAACGTATTAAAGACAGAAAACTATATTACGGGATACTGATGCCGTTTGTCTATGCCCGTTTCTGTGGTCTTTTAGGACTTTTCAGAATGTTGTTAGCTAATATTATCAGCATTTTCCGTCCTATGATGCTCGAAGTATCCGAAGGTGATGTGCGTGTGGTAGTACATAAATCCTGTGCACTTGCTGCCCAGACATTTATGATTGCTATGGCAAATGAAGGATATGATACCTGCCCTTTGGAAGGCTTGGATAGCCGGAGGCTTAAAAGGTTGCTTAAGTTACCTCATGGTGCCGAAATAAATATGGTGGTTTCTTGCGGAATACGAAATGGAAATAAAGGTATTTGGGGGGAACGCTGCAG
Organism: Bacteroides faecis MAJ27; assembly: GCF_900106755.1. Lineage (GTDB taxonomy): Bacteria > Bacteroidota > Bacteroidia > Bacteroidales > Bacteroidaceae > Bacteroides > Bacteroides faecis. Next base: position 26,291 of record NZ_FNNN01000003.1, on the reverse strand, counting down.
AGTGCCGTTTGAGAAGGTTTATCGTAGAATTTAAATTAGTTCAACAGACGGAGGATAATACTAAACGGTCTTTATTAAATAATCAGATCTGCGGAGATACGTTTTGGCATACCTCCGTTTTTTGTTTTATAATCTGCCCGAGTATAGAGGCGAATATGCTTGTCAGCTTGATTTAATTGAATTTTAATAAATGAAATTTATTTTTTCGTAATTGTACAAATAACACAAAATAATGTTCACTGTGGGCTTCATTTGCTATATTCCGCAACAAAACTTGCTTAGAGTCATAGTATTAGTCACCTTTCGAAACATTTATTGTTTGTATCCGTCATGAATGGAGTTTGGCTAGTCCCCAAATATACGGATATTTGTGAAGTGAGATTTCACTATCAAAAGTATTGGTCCTTTCGGACCGGCCGCCTGTGAAGGTAGCTCTATTGTTTGTTTTGTTTGTGTTTGGTGCATCTTTTTTCAAGCGAGAAAGAAGATGCACTATTAATTTATACCACCTAATTGTCGGATATGGGCTGAAAATTTGCCTATGAAACGAAGAAAGCATACATTTGAAGAAAAAAAGAAGATGGGTGAGAAAGCGTCGATGTGGAACTTATGGCATGGCTGTCACAAATGGAGTGAGGGCTGTCGCCATTGCTACGTATATCGCACAGATGGCAAATATGGAAAAGACAGTTCGGTTGTGACAAAGACAGAAAAGTTCGGTTTGCCTTTGCAGAAGAAAAAGAATGGAGAATATAAAATACCTTCAGGGAACTTGGTATATACCTGCTTTACTTCCGATTTTCTTATTGAAGATGCAGATAGATGGCGTGCTGAAGCATGGGAAATGATGCGGATACGGCAGGACCTTCACTTTATGTTCATAACGAAGCGGATAGAGAGACTGCAGCAGTGTTTGCCACCGGACTGGGGAGATGGGTATGACAATGTGACGATTTGTTGTACCATGGAGAATCAGGACAGAGTAGATTATCGCCTGCCTATTTATAGAGAAAGTCCTATTAAACATAAAATTATTATCTGTGAACCTCTTCTTAGTTCGATTGATTTCAGAGGAGAGTTGGAAGGATGGGTAGAGCAGGTAGTAGCCGGAGGAGAGTCCGGGAAAGAAGCTCGCGTATGCAATTATGATTGGATATTGGACATTCGCCGCCAATGTGTGGAAGCGAATGTCGGTTTTTGGTTTAAACAGACGGGAAGTTATTTGTTGAAAGACGGACATGAATATAAAGTTGCCCGACAGTTCCAACATTCGCAGGCGAGGAAAGCGGAACTGAATTATACTCCTAAGAAATAACGGAAAAACATATATAAATAAAGGAATACGAAGGTTGCCGGACAGCCTTCGTTTTTTGTTTTATTGAGTACAAAATATGAATAATCACGTCTCTCTTTAAAGAGATAGTGTGTAAATTTTAAAAATATTCATATTAAATGAAACAGATAAAGCTGTTATTTCTTCTAGCTTCCGCCTCCGTCACGGGAGTATTTGCACAAAGCAATGGATTGACGGACATGAGTCAAAGCCGTTATGCCAAAATGGCGAACACCGGAATAAATGCCGTACATTGGACCAATGGATTTTGGGGAGAACGTTTTAATGTATTTAGCGGGACTTCCCTGCAGAGCATGTGGAATACCTGGAATACGCCGGAAGTTTCTCATGGTTTCCGTAATTTTGAGATTGCTGCCGGTGTATGCAAAGGAGAACATTGGGGACCTCCATTTCATGATGGAGACATGTATAAGTGGATGGAAGGGGTTGCTTCTGTGTATGCAGTCAATAAAGATCCGGAACTGGACAAGTTAATGGATAACTTTATTGCTTGCGTCGTAAAAGCCCAACGTGCAGACGGTTATATACATACACCGGTTGTTATAGAAGAACTAAACAAAGGGATCGACAGTCATACGCTGGCAGATTCTCAGCAACAGACTGTGATTGGTACGAAGGTAGGTGCAGAGGATGAGAAAGGAGCTTTTGCCAATCGATTGAATTTTGAAACTTATAATCTGGGGCATTTGATGATGGCAGGTATCGTCCACCGTCGTGCTACCGGAAAAACGACTCTTTTCGATGCAGCAGTGAAAGCTACGGATTTCCTTTGCCACTTCTATGAGACAGCTTCTGCTGAATTAGCACGCAATGCTATTTGCCCTTCACACTATATGGGAGTGGTTGAGATGTATCGTGCCACAAAAAATCCCCGTTATCTGGAACTTTCGAAGAATCTGATTAATATTCGCGGTATGGTAGAGAACGGTACGGACGATAATCAGGACCGTATCCCTTTCCGTGATCAGTATCGTGCAATGGGACATGCCGTACGTGCCAATTATCTTTATGCAGGCGTAACAGATGTATATGCCGAGACAGGAGAACAACAGTTGATGAAAAACCTGACTAGCATCTGGAATGACATTGTCACTCGGAAAATGTATGTGACCGGAGCCTGCGGAGCCCTCTATGACGGAACTTCTCCTGATGGTACCTGCTATGAACCGGATAGTATACAGAAAGTGCACCAAAGTTACGGTCGTCCCTATCAGTTGCCAAACAGCACGGCACATAATGAAACATGTGCTAATATTGGTAATATGCTTTTCAACTGGCGTATGTTGGAAGTAACCGGAGATGCAAAATATGCAGAACTGGTAGAGACTTGTCTTTATAATAGTGTATTGAGTGGCATCAGTCTGGACGGAAAGAGATATTTCTATACGAATCCCCTCCGTATTAGCGCCGATCTGCCTTATACACTTCGTTGGCCGAAAGAACGGACAGAATACATTAGCTGTTTCTGTTGTCCTCCGAATACATTGCGTACTCTTTGTCAGGCACAGAATTATGCTTATACATTAAATGATGAAGGTATCTATTGCAACTTGTATGGCGCAAATACATTGACAATCCACTGGAAGGATAAAGGTGAGATTGTCTTGACACAAGAAACGGATTATCCCTGGGATGGTAATGTACGCGTGAGATTGAATAAACTGCCTCGTAAAGCCGGAGCTTTCTCTCTTTTCTTCCGTATACCGGAGTGGTGCGAAAAGGCTACATTGACAGTAAATGGCGAGCCGGTGCAGATTGCTGCAAAAGCAAATACATACGCGGAAGTGAACCGTATATGGAAAAAAGGAGATATGGCGGAGTTGACAATGGACATGCCTGTCCGTTTGCTTGAAGCTCATCCTTTAGCAGAGGAAATCCGTAATCAGGTGGTCGTGAAACGTGGTCCGTTGGTATATTGTCTGGAAAGTATGGATATTGCGAACGGAGAGAAGATAGACAATATACTGATTCCCTCAGATATACAACTGACTCCCAGGAAGATTACGATTGAAGGTAGTCCGATAGTAGCGCTTGAAGGAAAAGCCCGCCTGACATCAGAAGAGTCATGGGAAGGAGTACTTTACCGACCGGTCGCCCGTGCCGGGAAAACTGTGGATATCCGTTTGATTCCTTATTATGCATGGGGGAACAGGGGAAAAGGGGAAATGACTGTTTGGATGCCACTAGCAAGATAAAAATATGATTAGAAAGAATGTGATAATAATGGGGGTATTACTAGCCATGAGTTCTACTCTTATGGCCGGCGATATCTGGGTTTCTCCGAAAGTGACCCTGACATCAGCTTTGCGACAGGCACGTGAATGGCGGCGAACCGGTGATGAACGTGCTCAGGGAGGGATCAATATTTATATAGAAGGTGGTACATATACATTTCATGAACCTGTTTTTATTCGTCCGGAAGATAGCGGAACAGAGGATTCTCCTACGGTAATTCGTTCCGCTACCGGTGAAAAAGTTGTGTTGAGTGGAGGTGTCCGTATCAATGGCTGGAAAAAACAGGGTAAGTTTTGGGTAGCGGATGTTCCGACATTTAACGGACGTCCGTTAGATTTCCGGCAGATGTGGGTGAACGGAAAGAAAGCTGTCCGTGCCCGTGATGTAGAAGATTTCGAGAAGATGAACCGTATTTGTAGTGTGGACGAGAAGAATGAGATTCTTTATGTCCCTGCCAGTGCAATACGTAAACTGACAGACGGGAAAGGCATTTTACAAGCCAAATATGCCGAAATGGTTCTTCATCAGATGTGGTGCGTGGCAAATCTTCGCATTAGTTCTATCGAAATACAGGGGGACAGTGCTGCCATATGTTTTCATCAACCGGAGAGCCGGATACAGTTTGAACATCCCTGGCCCCGTCCAATGGTTACGACGGACGGACATAATTCCGCTTTCTATCTGGTCAATGCACGTGAATTGTTGGATGTGCCCGGAGAATGGTACCACGATATAGAAAGCCGTAAAGTCTATTATTATCCGCGAACAGGAGAGAAGATGCAATCTGCTGATACGGAGGTGATAGTCCCTGCCGTTGAGACATTGGTGCAGATAGCAGGAACGTTGGATCGTCCGGTTTCGAATATTCGCTTTGAAAACATCACTTTCTCTTATACTACCTGGATGCGTCCTTCCGAAAAAGGTCATGTTCCTCTCCAGACAGGGATGTATCTCACAGACGGTTACCGCATCGAACCGAAGATGCAGCGGAATTATTTGAATCATCCGTTGGATAACCAGGGATGGTTGGGACGACCGGCTGCGGCTGTCCGGGTGGTTGCTGCCAATCAGATTGATTTCGAACGTTGCAGTTTTGAACATTTGGGCTCTACCGGATTGGATTATGAGCAAGCTACACATGGCGGGGTGATTCGTGGATGTCTTTTCCGTGACATTGCCGGAAATGGATTGCTGGTCGGTAGCTTTTCTCCGGCTGCTCACGAAACGCATTTACCTTATGATCCTGCCGACCGTCGGGAAGTATGTACACATCAACAGATCGATAATTGCTATTTTACTGAAATTGGCAATGAAGATTGGGGATGCCTTGCCATCGCTGCGGGATATGTCAGCGATATCAATGTGGAACATAATGAGATCTGTGAAGTGCCGTATAGCGGTATCAGCCTCGGGTGGGGATGGACGCAGACGGTGAATTGTATGCGAAATAACAGAGTTCATGCGAATCTGATCCATCATTATGCCAAACATATGTATGATGTGGCAGGAATATATACACTTGGTTCCCAACCCAAAAGTTATGTAACTGAGAATTGTGTTCATAGCATCTATACACCCGGTTATGTGCACGATCCTAACCATTGGTTTTATCTTTATACGGATGAGGGTTCTTCTTTCATCACAGTCCGTGATAATTGGACGGAAGGAGAGAAGTACCTTCAAAATGCCAATGGTCCCGGCAATGTATGGGAAAATAATGGTCCGAAAGTAGATACTGTTATTCGTGAGCGTGCAGGCCTGAAGGCGGAATACAGGGATTTACGGAATAATTAGAAGAAATATAAGAATCTGTTAGGAATAGAAAGAAAAATGAAAAATAGATGGATAATCTTATTGGGTGCATTGTCTTTGGCAAGTAGCACTTTTGCCCAAACCTGGATATGGTATCCCGGTGACTACGAAATCTGGTTGGGCAACCAGATGAACAACCGGCGTACAGAGCGTGGTGCCTTTTTTCCTCCCTTCTGGAAAACGGATAGTCACTATGTAGTCGTTGAATTCAGCAAGCAACTGAATCTTTCGGAACCGGAAGAGATTTTCATAGCTGCCGAAGGAAAGTACAATGTCAAACTCGACGGAAAACTTCAATTCGGTATGCCGGAAACGATGACTCTTCCTGCCGGAAAGCATAGTCTGAACATCAAAGTCTGGAATCAGGCTACTCCGCCCACCATTTATGTAAAAGGGAAGACTGTAAATTCTGATTCCTCCTGGCGTGTGACCTATGAAGATAAGGAATGGATTGATGAGAGCGGTAAAGCCAGCGATACCTCTGCTACCGTTTACATGGATGCCGGATGCTGGAATTTTGATGGTGCCACTCAGCGCCCTTCTCAATTCACTTTGCTTCGCGAACCTCATCAAGCTATCTCTAAGACAGAGCAACCGGAGGGGGGAACTCTTTATGACTTTGGCAAAGAGACTTTTGGATATATCACTTTGAAGAATCTTTCCGGGAAGGGGCATATTGCTATATTTTATGGTGAAAGCCCGGAAGAAGCAAAGGATAAAGAGTTTTGTGAAACACTGGACAAGCTGTTCGTAGAATCGGGGCAAGTAACTGATCTTGCCATCCGTAGTACCTCTCCTTTAAACGATTCGGCTAATGAATATACATTGGAAAATAGTAAAGCTTTCCGTTATGTTTATATCACTCATGAGCCCGGAGTACAGATAGGAGAAGTATCCATGCAATACGAGTATCTTCCTGAAGAATATCGCGGCAGTTTCCGTTGCAATGACGAGGAACTGAATCGTATATGGGAAGTGAGTGCATATACCATGCATCTTACTACCCGTGAATTCTTTATCGATGGAATCAAACGTGACCGTTGGGTATGGAGTGGTGACGCCATCCAAAGCTATCTGATGAACTACTATCTTTTCTTCGATAATGAATCAGTGAAACGCACTATCTGGCTGCTTCGCGGCAAAGATCCGGTGACCAGCCATAGCAACACCATTATGGACTATACTTTCTATTGGTTTCTGAGCGTTTATGATTATTACATGTATAGCGGTGACCGACACTTCGTTAATCAGTTATATCTGCGCATGCAGACGATGATGGACTATGTATTGGGACGAACGAATAAAAATGGAATGGTAGAAGGATTGTCCGGCGATTGGGTATTTGTGGACTGGGCAGATGGTTATCTGGATAAAAAAGGAGAATTATCTTTTGAGCAAATACTCTTCTGCAGGAGTCTGGAAACAATGGCTTTATGCGCCGACTTAATCGGAGATTCAGACGGAAAACAGAAATACGATAAACTGGCTTCCGCATTGAAGGCTAAACTGAAACCGACTTTCTGGAATACACAGAAACAGGCATTTGTACATAATAGTGTCAATGGCAGACAGAGTGATGCAGTCACTCGTTACGCTAATATGTTCTCTGTCTTTTTCCAATATCTGGATGATAAGAAGCAACAGGCAATCAAGCATTCTGTCCTTTTAAACGACAGTATCCTGAAGATTACCACTCCTTATATGCGTTTCTATGAACTGGAAGCCCTCTGTGCTCTGGGCGAACAGGATGCTGTGATGAAAGAAATGAAAGCTTACTGGGGAGGTATGCTGAAAGAAGGGGCTACTTCTTTTTGGGAGAAGTATAATCCGGAAGAAAGCGGAACACAACATCTTGCAATGTACGGGCGCCCTTATGGAAAGAGCTTGTGTCACGCTTGGGGAGCTAGCCCTATTTATTTGCTGGGTAAATATTATCTGGGAGTGAAACCGGTAAAAGAAGGTTATAAAGAATTTAGCATTGCTCCGGCATTGGGAGGATTGAAATGGATGGAAGGCACTGTTCCTACTCCGAATGGTGATATCCAAGTCTATATGGATAGCAAAACAATCAAAGTAAAAGCAACGGAAGGCAAGGGATATCTGACAATCCGGAGTCGCCGCCAACCGAAAACAACTATTGGCAAGATGGAAAAGGTATCGGAAAATACCTGGCGTCTTTGGATTGATTCACCAGAAGAAAGAGTGATAAGCTATTTTAACTCGATATGATATACTACATGTCTGCAAAGTGCATGTCCCTGAGGAACAAGCGGATGGTTAAACTCTTTCATCCGCTCCATTCCTATTTTCTGCATTACCCGCTCCGAACGCAGATTGGGGAGGGAAGTAAACGAAAAGATTGTTTGGATATCTAAGTATTTGCGGGCATACTCCAAACATGCCAATGCCGCTTCAGGAGCATAACCATGTCCCCAATACTCATGTGCCAGCCGCCAACCGATTTCTACACCCGGAGCAAAGTCCACGTTAAATGTAATCTGATGAAATCCCGTATAGCCTATAAAAGCATGATCTTCTTTACGCTCTACAGCGTACAAACCAAAGCCGCAAGTTTGGAACTCATTTTGGATACGATGATAAAAGGCCAATGATTCTTCGGGAGTCAGTGGGTTGAGAAAAAATTCCATCACATGAGGATCAGCATTCATGCGGGCAAAAGCTGCAATGTCTTCCTCTTTCCAATCGCGGAGAATCAATCGGGGTGTTTCTATGTAAATCTGCATAATGATAATGATAAATGGGGTACAAAGATATACTTTTGAATTTAAAAAGTTTAGATTTTATATTACTAAACCGGGATTTTATGAAATCATTCTCTGTTTTATAAATATGACTGACATAAATAAAGACCTTAATACATGCCTCCTGATCTTATTATAATGAGTACAAACAGGGAGTTGCTTCGTCTTCTTATAGTATAGAAAGATCAAATTACACAATTTATATCAGAAGAATGAAAAATACCAAATTGTTCATGTTTGCGGCGTGCACACTTTTCTTAGCTGCATGTGGTAAGCAAACCGTGAAAATAATGACTCCGCCGGATGCATCAAACCGTGTCCAGTTCAGTGCGGAACAGTTACAGACTACCTTGGATAAAGCCGGTTATCAGGTAATGATGCAACAAGGGGATACCACATTCTCCGATCCGGAAATAAAGACCATATTGCTGACAGAAGTAAACGATACAACGCTAAAGAAAGAAGGTTTTCATATTACAACTACCGGTAATCTGACAAAGGTAAGTGGTAGGGACGGAAGCGGCGTTATCTACGGATGTCGTGAACTGATAGATTGTGTGAACGATTCCGACGGCAAACTCAACTTTCCGGAAGATCTGAAAGATGCCCCGGAAATGGTACTTCGTGGCGCTTGTGTCGGTTTGCAGAAGATGACTTATCTGCCGGGACACGGTGTGTATGAATATCCGTATACTCCGGAAAGTTTTCCTTGGTTTTATGACAAGGAACAATGGATTAAATACCTTGACATGCTGGTTGCCAACCGCATGAATTCCCTGTATCTCTGGAACGGTCATCCGTTTGCATCATTGGTCAAACTGGAAGATTATCCGTTTGCCTTGGAAGTAGACGAAGAGACGTTCAAGAAAAATGAGGAGATGTTTTCTTTTCTAACAGAAGAAGCGGATAAGCGTGGTATCTTTGTGATACAGATGTTTTATAATATTATCCTCTCTAAACCATTTGCAGAGCATTATGGACTGAAAACACAAGACCGTAACCGCCCGATTACCCCTTTGATTGCAGATTATACCCGCAAAAGTATTGCCGCATTTATAGAGAAATATCCGAATGTGGGACTGTTGGTTTGTCTGGGTGAAGCCATGTGCACAGTGGAAGACGATGTGGAATGGTTTACCGAGACCATTATTCCGGGTGTAAAAGACGGATTACAGGCTTTGGGGCGTACCGACGAACCGCCTCTTTTGCTGCGTGCACACGATACGGACTGCAAACTGGTAATGGATGCCGCATTGCCGATATACAAGAATCTCTATACGATGCATAAATATAATGGTGAATCATTAACAACTTATGAACCCCGTGGTCCATGGTCGAAGATTCATACGGATCTGAGTTCTTTAGGCTCCATTCATATCAGCAACGTACATATTCTGGCGAACCTGGAACCGTTCCGCTGGGGTTCTCCGGACTTCGTACAAAAGGCGGTACAAGCGATGCATAATGTACATGGTGCCAATGCGTTGCACCTTTACCCACAGGCTTCATACTGGGACTGGCCTTATACAGCCGACAAGTTGCCGAACGGTGAACGGGAATTTCAACTGGACCGTGACTGGATTTGGTATCAGACGTGGGGACGCTATGCATGGAACTGCCGTCGTGACCGTACAGATGAGATTGGTTACTGGAATCATCAGCTAGGTAAGTTCTACGGAACATCTGATGAGAATGCGGGCAATATTCGCATTGCTTATGAAGAAAGCGGAGAGATTGCTCCGAAGTTATTGCGCCGTTTCGGCATTACGGAGGGAAACCGTCAGACATTGTTACTGGGTATGTTTATGAGCCAGCTTGTCAATCCGTACAAATATACGATCTATCCGGGATTTTATGAAAGTTGCGGACCGGAAGGGGAGAAGTTGATCGAATTTGTAGAGAAAGAATGGAAGAATGAGCCTCATGTAGGTGAAATGCCTCTGGATATTGTTGCTCAGGTGATAGAACACGGTGACAAGGCAATAGCAGCGATCGATAAAGCAGCCACTTCCATCTCTTCCAATAAAGCCGAATTTGCACGTTTGCAGAATGATATGCACTGTTACCGTGAGTTTGCCTATGCGTTTAATCTGAAAGTGAAAGCTGCGAAACTGGTATTAGACTATCAGTGGGGAAAAGACATTAAGAAGCTGGAAGAAGCCATTCCTCTGATGGAACAAAGTCTGGAACACTATCGCAAGTTAGTGGAACTGACCGACGAGCATTATTTATACGCCAACAGTATGCAGACAGCCCAACGCCGTATTCCTATCGGCGGAGATGATGGTCATAATAAGACATGGAAAGAACTGCTGGTACACTACGAAAAAGAATTGGAGAACTTTAAAGCGAACCTTACCATGCTGAAAGAAAAGCAGAATGGCAATGCCGTGACTGAAACGGTAGAGATTGCAGCCTGGACTCCTGCGAATGTGAACTTAATATCGAATTATCCGACAGTTAAACTGGATGAAGGAACCTCTTTATTCACAGACCTTTCGGGTAAAATAGAAGCGATTGCTCCCGAACTGAAAGGAATGAAGGCATTCCGCTTCAATGGAAATGAACAACGGGAGAAAGGGACAAGCATTACTTTTGAAACGAATGATCCGGTCAAACTGCTGGTTGCTTATTTCAAAGACGATCAGAAGAAGTATGCAAAGGCTCCCAAACTGGAGATTGATGCTTCTGCTAACGATTACGGTCAGGCTGAACCGGTATTGACAAATGCCATTCATATTAGTGGAATGCCGTTGGCAAATGTACATGCATATAGCTTCCCGGCTGGAAAACATACGTTGATGTTGCCTAAAGGCTATCTTCAGGTCCTTGGATTTACAGCTGCGGAAATGAAAACTCGTAATGCCGGATTAGCCGGAGACGAAGAAACAATGGATTGGTTGTTTTACTAATGAGCACTTGTTGTAAGTCCATATTTAGTTTCAAGCAATGAAACTGTTTGTTTCTCGGTGTGAAACCATTAGTTTCATGCCTTGAAACCTTTTGTTTCGAGCAATGAAACTAATGGTCACAACTTAGATAAAGATGATAGATAAAAGTATAATGAAGAAGTTATTACTGACATTATTTAGTATAGTTACTGTATGCACTCTGCATGCGCAACGTGAAGAAGTTACGCAGGAACGGATGGAGCAGATTTATGAGGAGGTAAAGACGCCCTATAAGTACGGACTTGCCGTTGCCCCGACCGACAATTATCATAAGATTGATTGTCCCACAGTATTCCGTCAGGGAGACAAGTGGCTGATGACGTACGTCGTTTATAATGGCAAGACCGGAACGGATGGCCGTGGATACGAAACCTGGATAGCAGAAAGTGATAATCTGCTTGAATGGCATACTCTTGGACGCGTACTTTCCTATCGGGACGGAAAATGGGACTGTAATCAGCGTGGCGGATTTCCTGCGCTGCCGGATATGGAATGGGGAGGAAGCTACCAGCTCCAGACTTATAAAGGTCGTCACTGGATGACTTACATCGGTGGCGAAGGTACAGGGTATGAAGCCGTAAAAGCACCACTCTTTGTCGGACTGGCATCTACCAAAGGAGATATTTCCACGGCTCACGAATGGGAGTCTTTAGACAAACCTATTTTAAGCATTCATGATAAAGAGGCACAGTGGTGGGAAAAGCTGACCCAATATAAAAGTACTGTTTACTGGGATAAAGACAAAACCTTAGGGGCTCCGTTTGTGATGTTCTACAATGCGGGAGGGCGCCATCCGGAAACGGACTTAAAAGGAGAACGGGTAGGTATCGCACTCTCCAAGGATATGAAAACATGGAAACGCTATCCCGGCAATCCGGTCTTTGCGCACGAAGCGGACGGAACGATCACCGGAGATGCTCACATTCAGAAAATGGGCGACGTGTATGTGATGTTTTATTTCTCTGCTTTTGAACCCTCGCGCAAGTATAAAGCTTTTAATACGTTTGCTGCAAGTTATGATCTGGTCAACTGGACAGACTGGCATGGGGCTGATTTGATTATCCCGTCTAAGAATTATGACGAATTGTTTGCACATAAAAGTTATGTAATCAAACACGATGGAGTAGTTTATCATTTTTATTGTGCAGTGAATAATGCCGAACAGCGTGGTATCGCTGTTGCCACGAGCCAACCGATGGGACGTTCCGCAGTCCGCTTCCCGAAACCTGAAACAAAGAACCGTCGGATGATCACTGAACTGAATGAAGGCTGGAAAACTTGGTTAATTGACAATTCACAATTAACAATCGACAATTCAAAAGACCATTCAAAGGATAATCACCAATCACCGATTACCAACCGTCAATCATCAGTTATCGATTGTCGAATCCCCCATAACTGGGATGACTATTACGGTTATCGCCAACTAACTCATGGCAACCTACACGGAACAGCCATGTACGTAAAAGACTTCTCTCTCGATAATTGTCAATTGTCAACTGTCAATAGTCAATTAAAAAGGTATTTCCTGCGTTTTGAAGGAGTGGGTACGTATGCTACTATTAAAGTGAACGGACATGACTTCGGACGTCATCCGGTAGGGCGTACTACGTTGACATTGGACGTGACCGATGCACTGAAACAAGGAACAAATCGTCTGGAAGTAAAAGCGGAGCATCCGGAAATGATAGCCGATATGCCGTGGGTATGTGGTGGATGTTCGTCAGAGTGGGGATTTAGTGAAGGCTCTCAGCCGTTAGGAATATTCCGTCCGGTAGTGCTGGAGGTAACAGATGAGATTCGTATTGAACCTTTCGGAGTACACATCTGGAATGATGAAAAGGCGGCTAATATATTTGTAGAAACAGAGGTGAAGAACTATGGTAAGACCGAGGAAACGATAGAGGTAGTTAATAAATTGAGTAATGAGGATGGAAAACAAGTATTCCGTCTGGTAGAGAAAGTGACATTGGCTCCGGGAGAAATGAAGGTAATTCGCCAACAGGCTCCTGTAGAAAATCCTGTTTTATGGGATACGGAGAATCCATATCTTTATAAACTGGCAAGTATGATTAAGCGTGATACTAAAACAACGGATGAGATTTCAACTCCGTTCGGTATCCGTACGATCAGTTGGCCGGTGAAGAGAAATGATGGAGATGGTCGCTTTTACCTGAATGAAAAGCCTGTCTTTATCAATGGCGTATGCGAGTATGAACATCAGTTCGGACAGAGTCATGCATTCAGTAAAGAACAGGTAGCTGCAAGAGTGAAGCAAATACGTGCGGCAGGTTTTAATGCCTTTCGTGATGCCCACCAGCCACATCATCTCGATTATCAGAAATATTGGGATGAAGAAGGAGTCTTGTTCTGGACACAGCTTTCTGCCCACGTGTGGTATGATACTCCGGAGTTTCGTGAGAATTTTAAAAAGCTGCTTCGTCAATGGGTGAAGGAACGTCGTAATTCTCCGTCAGTAGTGATATGGGGATTACAGAATGAGAGTACATTGCCTCGTGAATTTGCACAGGAGTGTAGTGAAATCATTCGTGAAATGGACCCCACAGCACGTACAATGCGTATCATTACCACTTGCAACGGAGGTGAAGGGACTGACTGGAATGTAATTCAGAATTGGAGCGGTACATATGGAGGAGATGTTACGAAGTATGGAAAGGAACTTTCGCAGAAGAACCAGTTACTGAATGGAGAATATGGTGCCTGGAGAAGCATTGATCTGCATACGGAACCTGCGGAATTCGACGCAAATGGTGTATGGAGTGAGAGCCGTATGTGCCGGTTGATGGAAACAAAGATTCGTCTGGCGGAACAGGTCAAAGACAGTGTTTGCGGACAGTTTCAATGGATTTTCAGCAGTCATGACAATCCCGGACGTCGTCAGCCGGATGAGGCATACCGGAAAATAGATAAGGTAGGCCCGTTCAACTATAAAGGACTGGTGACTCCGTGGGAAGAACCATTGGACGTATATTATATGTATCGTGCCAACTATGTTTCGGCAGCTAAGGACCCGATGGTATATCTGGTATCACATACTTGGGCGGACCGTTTTGAGAAAGGACGCCGTCGGGCTACGATCGAAGCATACAGCAATTGTGATTCTGTATTGCTTTATAATGATATGTCCAATGAAAAAGTGACTTATCTGGGACGTAAAAAGAATAATGGCACAGGTACTCACTTTATGTGGGAGAATCGGGATATTCGTTATAATGTACTTCGTGCTGTAGGATATTATAAAGGAAAAGCTGTTGCCGAAGACATTCTTGTACTCAACGGTCTGGAACAAGCTCCTCATTTCGGGATATTGTATCAGGACACAAAACCTCTATTGAAAGGTGAGGACGGATATAATTACCTGTATCGCATCAACTGTGGGGGAGATGATTTTACAGATAGTTTTGGTCAGTTATGGATGCAGGATAATACCAATTACTCCCGTTCATGGGCAGCAAGCTTCAACGAGTTGAATCCATACCTTGCAAGTCAGCGCACTACGAATGATCCGATTCGGGGAAGTCGTGACTGGAAATTGTTTCAGTATTTCCGTTTTGGCCGCCATCAACTGGAATACAATTTCCCGGTAGCTGATGGAATGTATCGAATCGAATTTTACTTCACAGAACCTTGGCATGGAACAGGAGGCAGTGCTTCTGCCGATTGTGAAGGATTGCGCATTTTTGATGTTGCAGTGAATGACTCTGTGGTATTGGATGATCTTGACATTTGGGCTGAAAGTGGTCACGATGGAGCTTGTAAAAAAGTAGTATACGCTATTGTAAAAGGCGGATTATTGAAAATACATTTTCCGGAAGTGAAAGCGGGGCAGGCTTTGATTTCGGGTATTGCTATTGCTTCTGCCAATTCGGATTCGAAACCGACTCTATTTCCCGCATCAGACTGGAATTGGGAGAAGGCAAGTAAAGAAGTGATGGAGAAAACTCCGAAAGAATTGCTTCCCGAAGACAAAAATGCTCGTGTCAGCATAGCTTACGAAGCGGAAGCTGCTGTACTGAAAGGAAAATTCCAGAAGAAAGAACACCGCAAACAGATGGGTGTTTTCTTTGGTAAAGGAAAAGGTAACAGTATTGAATGGAATGTTTCTACAGGATTGGCACAAGTCTATGCACTTCGTTTTAAATATATGAATACTACCGAAAAACCGATGCCTGTATTAATGAAGTTCATTGATTCAAAAGGAGTGGTATTGAAAGAGGATGTACTTACCTTCCCCAAAACACCGGACAAATGGAAGATGATGAGTACCACCACCGGTACATTTATTAATGCCGGACATTATAAGGTACTGCTTTCAGCAGAGAATATGGATGGTTTGGCATTTGATGCGTTGGATATTCAGTAATTCCACCAAATTACAACACTAAAAGTAACGGGATGCAAAGACGTTTTATATAGCTTTCTGTATCCCGTTTCTTATTTTGTCCTTTTCTTATAAATAGAATATAAATGTTATTTTTTTAAGATTCGATGCTCGAATTTTAATTATCCTGAATGTGGATTTTAAATAATCTCTATATTTGAAATTAAAAACAAGATAGACAATGGAAAGCGATATACCAAGGTACAATTTAACGGTTGATTATAAAGTGGGAGAAGGATTCGGGGAAAACTTGCTAGGGTATAAAAATGTTCATTGTAAAATAGAGGCCGGTTTCTTTATTCTTTGTACGAAAGGGACAATACAAGCAACGATTAATGGGAATCACTATAATATTGTCGAAAACGATTTAATTACCTTACCACCTAATTATTTTATGGAAATTCATGAGTTTTCGTCTGATATTCATATTTATTACGCAGGCTTCTCTTTTCAGTTTATAGAAAATATTAATTTGATGAAGTCCACCCAACATCTGCTTCCGATAATCATGCAAAATCCGGTTATCAAATTATCTCCGCTGCAAGCCAATAGCTATAAACTGTTTTATGAATCATCGATTCTTGCATACACTTCGGCCAGAACATTGGCTAACAAAGAGATTGTAAAAGCTGTTCTCACCATGTTTGTAGAAGGAGCGACCGAAATTTACAAATTGCAGAATAAATGGTATATATCATCTCAATCAAGAAAATATGAGATATATCAGGAATTCATACAACTGGTTATGAGGTATTATACTGTTCATCATGGTACCTCTTTTTATGCCAGTCACTTAGGACTTACTCTGCCTCATTTTTGTTCAACAATCAAGAAGGCAGCGGGGAATACTCCGTTAGAAATAATTGCTTCTGTTATCCTGATGGATGCCAAGTCCCGTTTAAAGTCAAGCAATGAGCCTGTGAAAAACATAGCTTTGTCCCTGGGATTCAATAACATCTCTTTCTTCAATAAGTTTTTTAAGCAGCATACCGGTGTCACTCCACAAAAATATAGAGGCCACTAATCTTCTGCTTGCCTTTTGAATGGCAGGGTAACACTAAAACAGCTGCCTTTCCCAACTTCTGATTCAACGGAAATTTCTCCTTGCAGATGTTCGGCAATCGTTTTGCAGATAGAAAGCCCCAAACCGGTTCCCTGCTTAAATGTATCTACCTTATAGAAACGGTCGAATATTTCTTTTTGGCATTCCTGCGGAATCCCCGAACCAGTATCTTCCACAAATACATGAACTGAGTCTGCATGGATAGAATCAACAGTATAACCGAAATGAATATATCCTTTTTCTGTAAACTTGCGGGCATTATTAATGAAATTACATACTACTTGTTTCAGACGTGTAGCATCTGTGTTGATATAGACATCTTCATCGGGCAATATTGCTCTAATATCGATTTCAGATGTAGATTTCACAGCCTGTTCTTTCTCTATATCTATCATTAGAGACTTTAGAGAACAATCTGTGAAAGTAAATTTAATAGTATCTGATTCAATCTTGGATAAATCAAGTATGTCATCAATCAGCCTTAGTAAGTGTTCGCTGTTGACGCTGATTAACCTCACAAAATCGGCACGTTCTTCCTCACTTAATCCATCATAACTGGAACCGATTACATCAGAGAAGCCTACTATTGCATTCAATGGTGTACGAATCTCATGGCTCATATTTGCTAAAAAAGCCATTTTAAGGCGGTCACTTTCTTCTGCTTTCTTACGGGCCTCTATCAAAGTGTTTTCTATGTCTTTATATTCTTGGATACTCAGACAGATTCCCACTAATCGATAGGGATGTCCGGAGATGTTTGCAATATAAGTGGATTGACCCTCAAACCATTCCCAAGTGCCGTCTCCGCGGCGCAAACGGAATGGTACGGTTTTATCAAAAGTTGTATTGCCGCTAAGTTGCACAACAAAGGCATCGGTCATGGTTTGTCGGTCGTCCGGATGAATCATATTCACATATTCCTCCATTGTCAAAGTATTGTTTTCTCCTGCCGGAATACCTAAATGCTCAAAATAACGATCGTCAAGGGTAAATTCACTTCGGCTTATATCGTAATACCAGGGATATATTCTAGTTCTTTGTAAAGCGGTATTCAAGATATACTCTTGTGTTAGTTCTACTGTAATATTGCGGAAAAAGAATAAGATCTTTTTTAATTTACCTTCCTCCCTAATTGTTGCAAATTCCCCTCTGATAGGAAATTGGGTATAATCAACCTGTTCTTGCATAAAAGTATGTTCAGGCAATGAATAAGTTTTTTCTCCTTGACAAATCTTTTGCAGAATAGTCGAGAGTATATCTTCCTTCTTGTTTAGCAGTTTAAATAAATGATTGGCAGGAAGAGGAAGTATCTCATTGACTGATGGGTGAACATGAAGCTCTGTTAGAGCCTGCTGATTAAGTTGAATGACTTCTCCACCAACATCAAATATGATAACTCCATCGGGTAAAATACTTAGTAATTCATCATAATAGAGCGTTTGTTTGTTCTCTTCCATTTCTTTTGGTTTTTAATGCAAATATATAGGATGACGTATATGTTCATAACAAAGAAAGCTATTTCTTAGAATATAATGCCATATTTACAGGACTTTTTGGGACTACTTACGGAGCTATTTAGAATTGCAACATATTTAATGTTAATATGATATTCATATTTTAATATTCAATGCTCCAATATTAATTAGACGATTATTCATATATTGAATCATACAAAAGAATGGCAGAATGAGAACTTATAAAAAGGCAATTCTGTTTTGAAATGATTTTGGCTTTATAAGTAAGTTTACTGTGAAGGAATAAAAAAGAGGAAAACCATCCGTCTTCCTCTTTCTATTTATTATTTAGTGAGTTTTATGCCATTTATTTGCCAGTCTTTTTCAGACGTACCTTCCGTGAAGTTGAATCGTTTTGTATCGAAAGGCAGTGGCTCGAATGTGAGTGAGAACTCGGCTTCTCCGCTTTCGGGCAAAAAGAAATGTTCACCGGGAGTAAGCCCATCGGCCTTCTTTAGAGTGTATGATCCCCCTTTTTCATCTGTCAACTGGGCATTTGTGCTTACTTGTATCCAGTATTTAGGTATATAGTACGCATAGAAGTGGATGATTGTGGCCGTATCAGTTAGTTCTACTTGTTTCACTTCAAGAATATCAGTATTGGTTGATTCTGTAACCGGATGATTAACAATCTTGTCATTGGTCCCTTGAGTTATACTCATCTCGCGTTTGGGTACATCCAGATATCTGCGCATTTTAAGTTTTAGGCTACCCTTACCATATCCCGACCACATTTTCATGATTTTTCCTTCCGGAGAAATGAGAACATAATTGGGAATACCATTGACATCATATACCGCAGACAGCCCGGCATTCTGTTTCAGGTCGCTTAGGTTTTGCCAAGTCATCTCATGTTGTGCAGAAGCAGCCTTCCATCGGCTCTTGGTATCCGAGCTCAAACTGACAATAGTGAGTCGGTCTTTATATTGTTCATGAATCTCTCTCATTTCGGGCAGAGCCATGATACAAGGTCCGCAACCGCTACTCCAAAAATCAAGAAGTATGAATTTCCCCTTAAAGTCAGCTAAATGGTGAACATTTCCGTCCAGATCGAAAAGATCGGAATCTGCCATTTCATCTCCTTCTTTTACTGTCTTTGGAGGGAAAAGATTGACTGTTATTTCTTGTCCTGTTATGGAAGCTTTCTGTTCTTCGTTCAATCTGTTATACAAAGCCAGTATTTCTTCTTTATCAGTAAACTTAGGATTGTACTTTACAGACATGCTTAAACCAAATAACTTATCCATCCAAATATTGGAAATAGGGAGTTCCTGCATCAGCTTCACTTCCCGTTTATCAATAATAGCCGATATGCTGTCCGATTTTGCCCGTATTGCTTTTCGTTCGGCTTCCGGAGCAGAACGCATATTGATAGCCAGGCGTTGGAATTCGTCCCATAAGTCACGTGAGTTTTCGATAAATCGATTATACTCTTGCTGTTCTTTCACCGGACTCTCTACTTTCCATGTGTAAATCAAAGTGTTTGTACCTGTTACTTTTATTTTGGCGTTGGGAGTTGCATAAATCTCCAGAGACATCGGAGGAAAATCCGCTTCACGGTTACACATAAGTGACAATTGATCCATACCACTTTCTCCTGCATTTCGCTTGAAAAAGAACGTTCCATTCCGTATTGTGTCCGAAGCAACGACACTTCCTACACGTCCATCCGTTAAAAACAAAGAAACCAGAGTTCCATCTTTCACTCCTTTTACATCGCCTTCAATTGTATACTCATTTTGTGCTTGCGAAGCGAGACTACTTAATAAAAGGAGGCTGCTGAATAGTAGTTTTTTCATAATAAAAATATTAGAATTAGTTATAAGTCACAAGGTAGAGCTTTTCATCATAGAGTGTTTCTTCTTTTATTATTCTTTAATATTTCTGTAAAAGAAAGGGGTACAAAATGCCCTTTCGTCCGTCTACTTGATATGAAGAAAAAAGAACGAATGAGAATATATACTTTACTGCTTGGCGCATTGATTGCTTGCCCGATGCAGGCACAAACAACGCATGACTGGGAGAATCATCATGTTCTCCAGATCAATCGTGAACCGGCACGAGCTGCTTTTATTCCTTTTTCCACGCAGAAAGGAGATTGTTCTATGTCTCTGGATGGAATCTGGAAGTTCCGTTGGACTCCTGTGCCTGATGAAAGAATCATAGATTTCTATCAGGCAAACTTCAATGATAAAAGCTGGAAAGATTTTCCTGTCCCTGCTAATTGGGAAGTGAATGGATATGGTACACCTATTTACGTATCTGCAGGTTACCCATTCAAAATAGATCCTCCGCGAGTGATGGGAGAGCCAAAGGCTGACTATACCACTTATAAAGAACGAAATCCGGTCGGACAGTATCGGCGTACATTCGTTTTGCCTGTCGGATGGGAAGCAGACGGACAGACTTTTCTGCGCTTTGAAGGAGTGATGAGTGCTTTTTATGTATGGATAAATGGCGAACGGGTGGGATATAGTCAGGGAAGTATGGAGCCTAGTGAATTTAATATTACCAGTTATTTGAAGACTGGTGAGAATCAGATTGCGCTGGAAGTTTACCGATATAGTGACGGATCATACCTTGAAGATCAGGACTTCTGGCGTTTTGGTGGTATTCATCGTAGCATTCATCTGATACATACACCTGATATTCGCATCCGTGATTATGCTATACGTACTCTTCCTGCATCTGCCGGTGAGTATAAAGACTTTATTTTGCAGATTGATCCTCAATTTAATATATACGGAGGTATGACCGGAAAAGGATATACAATACAAGGTATGTTGAAAGACGCGACCGGAAAAGTAATTGTAACGTTACAGGGAGAGGTTGAAGACATATTGGATTTAGAACATAAAGCCAGCCGGATGAATGAATGGTATCCGCAGCGTGGGCCACGTAAGATGGGACGTTTGTCAACTGTTATAAAATCCCCGGAGAGATGGACGGCAGAAACCCCTTATCTCTACAAGTTACACTTGGCTTTGTTAAATCCGGAAGGAAAAGTGATAGAGCAGACAGAACAGTCAGTAGGTTTCCGTTCTGTGGAAATTAAAAAAGGACAGCTACTGATTAATGGTAATCCGGTCCGCTTTAGAGGTGTAAACCGTCATGAACACGATCCGAGGACAGCACGTGTTATGAGTGAAGAAAGAATGCTTCAGGATATACTTTTAATGAAACAGGCGAACATCAACGCTGTCCGAACCAGCCATTATCCCAATGTGAGCCGTTGGTATGAACTTTGTGACAGTTTAGGGCTGTATGTGATGGATGAAGCGGATATTGAAGAGCACGGTCTACGCGGAACACTGGCTAGTACACCCGATTGGCATGCTGCATTTATGGATCGTGCAGTCCGCATGGCAGAACGTGATAAGAATTATCCGAGTATCGTGATGTGGAGTATGGGAAATGAAAGCGGTTACGGCCCCAACTTTGCGGCCATTTCTGCATGGCTACACGATTTTGACCCTACACGCCCTGTACATTATGAGGGCGCACAAGAAGTGGATGGTGAGCCTGACCCGAAGACGGTCGATGTAATCAGCCGTTTTTATACTCGTGTGAAACAAGAATATTTGAATCCCGGCATTGCAGAAGGAGAAGACAAGGAGCGTGCGGAAAATGCACGCTGGGAACGGCTGTTGGAAATAGCGGAACGTACTAATGATGACCGTCCGGTAATGACAAGCGAATATGCACATTCGATGGGTAATGCATTGGGAAACTTCAAAGAATATTGGGATGAAATATATAGTAATCCACGCATGTTGGGCGGTTTCATCTGGGATTGGGTAGATCAAGGTATTTATAAGGAATTGTCAGATGGACGTATCATGGTGGCGTATGGTGGAGACTTCGGTGATAAACCGAATCTGAAAGCTTTCTGTTTTAATGGCTTATTGATGAGTGACCGTGAAACGACTCCGAAATATTGGGAAGTAAAGAAGGTATATGCTCCGGTTCAGTTGGCAGTCAACAATGGGCAATTGATCATTACAAACAGGAATCATCATATAGATTTGTCTCAATATCGTTGCTTGTGGACACTGTCGATAGATGGCAAACAGAAGGAACAGGGAGAAATCGCATTACCGGAAATAGCTCCCGGAAAGAGCGAAGCGGTCGCTTTACCCGTTTTCCCTAGGAACTTAATGAAGACACGTTCCGATTGTCAACTAAAAGTAAGCATCGTTTTGAAATCTGATGCTCTTTGGGCGAAAGCAGGACACGAGGTAACTTGGGAACAGTTTTGCTTGCAGAAAGGGGATTTGTTATCTGCTGATGTAGTCAATAAAGGAACACTGCAAATAAATGAGGATGATAAAACTCTATTGATTAACGGACGAAGTTTTTCTGTTCAGTGGGAAAAGGGAGTAACCGGAAGTATGACCTCTCTTATATATAATGAAAAAGAGATGTTGGCTCATTCAGATGATTTTCCGGTTCAGCCAGTCACACAAGTCTTTCGTGCTCCGACAGATAATGATAAGAGTTTTGGAAACTGGTTGGCAAAAGACTGGAAATTGCATACAATGGATAATCCCCGGATTAACCTGGAGTCTTTCAATCATGAAGAACGTGCAGATGGAGCAATTATAGTCAGGATACGGACAACTAATTTATATAAGGAGGGGAGAGTAACAACGACATCAGTTTATACAATTTCCTCTGATGGAACCATTGATCTGAAAACTACTTTCTTACCACAAGGAGTGCTCCCGGAATTGCCTCGTCTAGGACTTGCATTTTGCCTGTCTCCGGCTTGTAATACGTTTACATGGTATGGAAGAGGACCGCAAGATAATTATCCCGATCGAAAGACATCTGCTGCAATAGGGCTTTGGAAGAGAACAGTAGCAGAACAGTATGTACATTATCCTCGCCCACAGGATAGTGGAAATAAGGAAGAAGTGCAGTTTCTTACGTTGACAGATAAACATAATAAAGGTATTCGTGTAGACGCTGTAGAAAATGTATTCTCTGCATCCGCTTTGCATTATACCGCACAGGATTTATATAAAGAAACACACGACTGCGATTTAAAGCCACGTCCCGAGGTCATTCTCAGTATGGATGCTGCTGTACTTGGATTAGGGAATAGCAGTTGTGGACCAGGCGTGCTGAAAAAGTATGCTATTGAGAAAAAAGAACATACACTGCATGTACGCATAAGCAAACTGTAAAATAAGATTTGATACAAATAAATAGTAACTAACACAATAATAAAAGTAATAATGAGAAAAGTAACCACTTTATTATCGACTTTAGCATTGGCAACTACGCTGGCTGCTCAAAATCTTCCGCAAACGGAACGACAATACCTTTCCGGTCACGGATGTGATGATATGGTAGAATGGGACTTCTTCTGTACTGACGGACGTAATTCAGGCAAATGGACAAAGATCGGTGTACCATCTTGTTGGGAGTTGCAAGGCTTTGGTACCTATCAGTATGGAATCACCTTTTATGGCAAAGCATTTCCCGAAGGCGTTGCTGATGAGAAAGGAATGTATAAATATGAGTTCGAAGTTCCCGAGAAGTTTCGCGGGCAACAGGTGAATCTTGTATTCGAGGCTTCAATGACAGATACCGAAGTCAAAGTAAACGGACGGAAGGTTGGTTCGAAACATCAGGGAGCTTTCTATCGTTTTTCATACAATGTCACTGATTTCCTTAAATACGGAAAAAAGAACCTCTTGGAAGTAACAGTGTCTAAAGAAAGCGAAAATGCCAGTGTGAATCTTGCCGAACGTCGTGCCGATTACTGGAATTTTGGTGGTATCTTCCGCCCGGTATTCCTGGAAGTGAAACCTGCCATTAATTTGCGACATATCGCAATTGATGCGCAAATGGATGGAACCTTCCGTGCCAATTGTTACACAAATATATCCAATGATGGAATGAGTATCCGTGCCCAGATTCTGGATAATAAAGATAAGAAACTGGTAGAAACGACTGTACCGGTGAAGGCAGGAGGGGATTGGACATCGTTACAATTAAATGTTCCAAATCCGGCTTTGTGGACAGCGGAAACTCCCAATCTTTATAAAGCTCAGTTCTCCCTGCTTGATAAGAATGGCAAAGTGTTGCACAATGAAACTGAAAAATTTGGTTTTCGCACTATTGAAGTACGCGAAAGTGACGGACTATATATAAATGGAGTACGCATCAATGTACGGGGTGTCAATCGTCATAGTTTCCGTCCGGAAAGTGGCCGTACGCTAAGTAAAGCAAAGAATATCGAAGATGTTCTTTTGATGAAAGACATGAATATGAATTCTGTTCGCCTGAGTCATTATCCTGCCGATCCGGAGTTTCTGGAAGCATGTGATTCTCTGGGACTTTATGTGATGGATGAATTAGGTGGCTGGCATGGCAAATATGATACCCCGACCGGAGTACGACTGATTGAAGGAATGATAGAGCGGGATGTTAACCATCCGTCTATTATTTGGTGGAGCAACGGTAATGAAAAAGGATGGAATACCGAACTCGATGGGGAATTTCATAAATACGACCCGCAAAAACGTCCGGTGATTCACCCGCAAGGTAATTTTTCCGGTTTTGAAACCATGCACTATCGTTCTTACGGTGAAAGTCAGAATTACATGCGTTTGCCGGAAATCTTCATGCCGACAGAATTCCTCCATGGTTTGTACGATGGTGGTCACGGTGCCGGATTGTACGACTATTGGGAAATGATGCGCAAACATCCCCGCTGCATCGGTGGATTCCTTTGGGTACTGGCAGATGAGGGAGTGAAACGTGTCGATATGGATGGTTTCATTGATAATCAAGGGAACTTCGGTGCTGATGGCATTGTAGGGCCACATCATGAAAAAGAGGGTAGTTTCTATACAATCAAGCAGTTATGGAGTCCGGTACAAATTATGAATACTTCTATTGACAAGCAGTTTGACGGTAAATTCTCTGTAGAAAACCGCTATGATTACCTGAACCTGAATACTTGTCGCTTCCTCTGGAAACAGGTGAAGTTTCCTACTGCAACAGATACTTCTAATACAACCACTCAAGTTCTGAAAGAAGGAGAGGTACAAGGAAGTGATGTGGCAGCTCATTCAACAGGGATACTGGATATTAAAACAACCATTCTTCCGAATGCTGATGCCCTTTTCCTTACAGCGATTGACAAATACGGTCATGAGCTATGGCGCTGGACTTTCCCTGTAGATAAATTGAATCAGACGAACGAAGTGTTTTCTCCTCTATCTGGTAAAGCAACATATTCAGAAACGGAAAATGAGCTGACTGTGAAAGCGAAGAATCATACTTTCATTTTCTCAAAGAGAGATGGCCAACTAAAAGGTGTATCAGTGAACAATCATAAGATCAGCTTTGCCAATGGACCTCGTTTCATTGGTGCCCGTCGTGCGGACCGTTCTTTGGATCAATTTTACAATCACGATGACGAAAAGGCAAAAGAAAAAGACCGTACTTATAGTGAATTCCCTGATGCCGCAGTATTTACCAAACTAGAGGTAAAAGAAGACGGAGGAAACCTGATTGTTACTGCAAATTATAAATTGGGGAATCTTGATAAAGCACAATGGACAATCAATCCCAATGGAGAGGCGGCATTGGATTATACGTACAATTTCTCCGGTGTGGTAGATTTAATAGGAATCTGCTTCGACTATCCCGAGGATCAGGTCATCAGCAAACGATGGCTGGGAGCAGGACCATACCGTGTATGGCAAAACCGTATTCATGGTACGCAATACGACGTATGGGAAAATGACTACAACGATCCTATTCCGGGTGAAACATTTACCTATCCTGAATTCAAAGGATATTTCGACAGCGTCTCCTGGATGAATATCCGTACAAAAGAAGGTACTATCAGTCTGACCAATGAGACTCCGGATTCCTATATCGGAGTATATCAGCCGCGTGACGGTCGTGACCGATTACTTTATACGCTTCCTGAAAGTGGAATCTCTGTCTTGGATGTGATTCCTCCTGTACGTAATAAAGTAAATTCCACAGATCTGTGCGGTCCTTCTTCACAACCCAAATGGGTAAATGGTCCGCAGACCGGTCGAATCATTTTCCGGTTTATGGAATAAATGAAATAAAGAGGTTGTGTCAAAACGCTGGCACAACCTTTTTTTATGCACAAAGCCCAGACTTTCACAAGCCCGGGCTTTGTTATTACCCAAAGTTTTTGTATC
>NZ_FNNN01000014.1 GCF_900106755.1 Bacteroides faecis MAJ27 | reverse complement strand
GACGAATATTAAGCCTTATTACCTAATTACTGAAAAAATAGTCGCATAGACAAAAAAGAGGAACGACTATTTTATATTAAAAAAAGAAGGGGATGTGCCTTAGTTTTGACACAGCCCCTTTCTAAATCGTGGAGCTGGAGGGAATCGAACCCTCGTCCAAACGAGGAAATCATAAGCTTTCTACATGCTTATCTTTGCCTAAATTTTCGTGCAGGAGCAGAACCAAAGCCATCAATTCCTGCCTTATCCTCTAAAGTTTCATCAAAAACGCGAGGCCGCTTCTGACTATCCCCGATATTACTGCACCACTGAACCGGAATGCTTCGGAGCAACAGCTTCCGAGTGATGTCTCGTCCTGACACCTAGTGTCTGGATTAAGCTAATCTACTGTGATTCGATTAAGCAGCAAGAGCGTAATTAGTTTCGCCAGATAAAGTTTTGATAACTGAGATTTAAGTGGAAATTACCGACCCACTGCATGCTTACCTACCATTTCTGCCCGCTGTCAAATCCAGTCAACCCCATGACTTTGTAACGGTCTGAAATTTTAAATACGCTGCAAAGATAAGAAATGTTTTCCTATTCCCGGCTTTTCATTAGCAAATATTATATTCACCTCACTTGTATGGACTTCCAGTGCAGGCAATTTGTACGAAAATTGCTGTTATTTTCCGATAAGTGGCATTATCTTTACAGGCAGAAATCAAAAACAAGATATCATATACCATGAAGAAACTTTTATTCACCGCACTCTTTCTGGGAAGCAGCACATTGTTATCTGCACAGAAGGCAACTAAAACACCTGCTGTTTATAAACCTGTCCGCACAGAAATGTATAAGAAAGGATGGATTGACCTTAATAAGAATGGAATCAAAGACGTGTACGAAGATCCGACTGCCACAATCGACGCACGTATAGAAGACCTGCTCAGCCAAATGACACTGGAAGAAAAAACATGTCAGATGGTGACGCTTTATGGATACAAAAGAGTATTAAAGGATGATCTGCCTACTCCCGAATGGAAAAACCAACTGTGGAAAGAC
Organism: Bacteroides faecis MAJ27; assembly: GCF_900106755.1. GTDB lineage: Bacteria > Bacteroidota > Bacteroidia > Bacteroidales > Bacteroidaceae > Bacteroides > Bacteroides faecis. The sequence continues at coordinate 155,517 of NZ_FNNN01000014.1, read as the reverse complement.
GGAATCGGAGCTATTGACGAACATCTGAATGGTTTTCAGCAATGGGGACTTCCTCCCTCCGACAATGAAAACATATGGCCCGCCTCCCGCCATGCCTGGGCATTGAATGAAGTCCAGCGATTTTTTATAGAAGAAACAAGACTCGGCATTCCCACCGACTTCACCAATGAAGGGATTCGCGGAGTGGAAAGTTATAAAGCTACCAACTTCCCTACCCAACTGGGGCTGGGACATACCTGGAATCGCCGGCTGATTCACCAAGTAGGGCTGATCACCGGACGGGAAGCACGCATGTTGGGATATACCAATGTGTATGCACCTATATTGGACGTAGGTCGCGACCAACGCTGGGGACGCTACGAAGAAGTATACGGCGAGTCTCCTTATCTGGTTGCCGAACTGGGTATAGAAATGGTACGTGGTATGCAACACAACCATCAGATAGCAGCAACCGGAAAGCACTTTATCGCCTATAGTAATAATAAAGGAGCACGCGAAGGCATGGCACGTGTCGACCCGCAAATGTCGCCACGTGAAGTGGAAATGACCCATGTCTATCCTTTCAAGCGGGTTATCCGCGAAGCCGGATTATTGGGAGTCATGAGCTCATACAATGACTATGACGGATTCCCGATTCAAAGCAGTTATTACTGGCTTACCACCCGTCTGCGCGGAGAAATGGGTTTCCGTGGATATGTGGTTTCGGACAGTGATGCGGTAGAATACCTTTATACCAAACACGGAACAGCCAAGGACATGAAAGAAGCGGTACGCCAAAGCGTGGAAGCCGGACTGAATGTGCGCTGTACTTTCCGCTCACCGGATTCGTATGTATTACCACTAAGGGAGCTGGTCAAAGAAGGAGGACTGAGCGAGGAGGTCATCAACGACCGTGTACGGGATATTCTGAGAGTCAAGTTCCTCGTCGGATTATTCGATCATCCTTACCAGATTGATTTGAAAGGGGCTGATGAAGAAGTGGAGAAGGCAGCCAATGAGGAAATAGCTTTGCAGGCTTCCCGGGAATCTATCGTACTACTGAAAAATGATAAAAACATATTGCCGTTAGATGCTTCGGGCATTCAAAAAATAGCAGTCTGCGGTCCGAACGCAGACGAACATTCGTATGCACTGACTCATTACGGTCCACTGGCTGTGGAGGTCACTTCCGTACTGAAAGGTATTCAGGAAAAGATGAAAGGAAAGGCAGAAGTACTCTACACAAAGGGCTGTGATCTGGTAGATGCCAACTGGCCGGAATCGGAACTGATTGATTATCCTCTGACCGATGAAGAGCAGAAAGAAATAGAAAAAGCTGTCGACCAAACGAAACAGGCGGATGTAGCTGTAGTCGTTTTGGGAGGTGGGCAACGCACTTGCGGAGAGAACAAATCCCGCAGCAGCCTCGATCTTCCCGGTCGTCAGCTCGATTTGCTGAAAGCAGTAGCAGCTACGGGAAAGCCGGTTGTACTCGTTCTTATCAATGGTCGTCCGCTTTCTATCAACTGGGCAGATAAGTTTGTTCCTGCCATAGTCGAAGCATGGTATCCAGGTTCGAAAGGTGGAAAGGCGGTAGCAGATGTACTTTTCGGAGAGTACAATCCCGGTGGAAAACTGACCGTCACTTTCCCGAAAACGGTAGGCCAGATACCTTTCAACTTCCCCTGCAAGCCCTCTTCACAAATAGACGGAGGCAAGAATCCGGGAATGGAAGGCAATATGTCTCGTGCCAACGGTGCATTATATCCGTTCGGATACGGACTGAGTTACACCACTTTTGAATATAGTGATTTGAAAATCTCTCCCGCCATCATCACTCCTAACCAGCAAACATTCGTCACCTGCAAAGTGACAAACACAGGCAAACGGGCGGGAGACGAAGTAGTGCAGCTTTACGTACGCGATGTACTAAGCAGCGTCACTACTTACGAAAAGAACCTTGCCGGATTCGAACGAGTTCACCTGCAACCGGGTGAAACGAAGGAAGTAACTTTCCCTATTGACCGCAAAGCACTGGAATTGCTCAATGCCGATATGCACTGGGTAGTAGAACCGGGAGATTTCACGCTGATGGTCGGAGCTTCCTCTACCGATATCCGTCTGAACGGCACACTGACGGTAGTGGAACCCGGTCGTATACCTACCACCGAAGCTGATAAAGACAGTAGTCCGGTAAGCGCCAGTACCAACGCCGAAACAGCAAATAATGTAATAGACAATAATTTAACTACTTCCTGGGAGGGTAATAAAGGAGATTACATTACCTTTGCCTTACAGAACGGAGCCAAAGTAGACGGTGTATCCATAGCTTTCAGCCGCGAAAATGGACTGGATACTAATTTCGAGATACAACTATCCAGTGGTGGAGGACAGTTCCTCACCGTCTATTCCGGTATCGTAAAAGAGTATAACAAGCTCTTGGATTTTCATTTCAAAGGGACAACTGCCAGTGATTTACGCATTGTGCTGGGTGACGACCGAATCGGGATCACAGAAGTGAAATTGCCGCAGTTAAAGAAATAGCAATCAAACTGAAAAGAATCTATATATGCTAAAAATTCTTGCAACAATCTGTATTATCGGTATGGCCACATCTAGTTGTACATCAAAAAAAGCTTCCCGAACCGAAAGTTCCCATGAAGCAGAACCGGAACTGACAATGATTGTCGGTACTTACACTTCGGGAGACAGTAAGGGCCTTTACAGTTTCCGGTTCAACGAAGAAAACGGAACGGCAACTGCGCTCAGCGAGGCGGAAGTAGAAAACCCATCTTATCTTGTACCGTCTGCCGACGGAAAGTTTATTTATGCAGTCAGTGAGTTCAGCAATGATCAAGCTGCTGCCAACGCATTTGCTTTCAATAAGGAAGAGGGCACTTTCCGGCTACTGAACACGCAGAAAACCGAAGGCGAAGATCCTTGCTACATCATCACCAACGGCAGTAATGTGATCACTGCCAATTACAGCGGAGGAAGCATTTCTGTTTTTCCGATTGATAAAGACGGTTCGCTCCTCCCCGCTTCTACGGTAGTGAAGTTCAAAGGCTCGGGAGCAGACAAGGAGCGTCAGGAGAAACCGCACCTGCATTGTGTCCGCATCACACCGGACGGTAAATACTTGTTTGCCGACGATCTGGGTACGGATCAGATACATAAGTTTATCATCCATCCGAACGCCAAACCTGATAATGAAGAGATCCTCCTGAAAGAAGGAAATCCGGCTTCTTATAAAGTAGAAGCAGGGTCGGGTCCCCGCCACCTGACTTTCGCACCGAACGGACACTATGCGTATCTCATTAACGAACTGTCGGGGACAGTAATCGCATTTGAATATAACGACGGAAACCTAAAAGAAATCCAGACAATAGCTGCTGACACAGCAGGAGCCAAAGGAAGCGGGGATATCCACATCAGCCCGGATGGTAAATTCCTGTATGCAAGCAATCGCCTGAAAGCGGACGGAATAGCGATCTTCAGCATTCATCCGGAAAACGGCATGCTGACAAAGGCCGGTTATCAGCTGACAGGGATTCATCCACGCAACTTTATTATTACTCCCAACGGAAAATACCTGTTAGTCGCCTGTCGGGACAGCAATATGATTCAGGTCTATAAAAGAGATGCAGACACGGGATTGCTGACAGACATACATCAAAATATAAAAGTAGATAAGCCCGTGTGCGTGAAGTTTATCCCGTGAAACGATATCTTACAGGCTCTTACATGAACACTTGTTGCCTGCTGCCTTGAATAAGCCCGGCAAAGTTATGCTGTATAAGGGGAAAACTTCCTTTTCTCCCTATGCAAACTTATCTTTTATCGGATATAAACTATAATTGCAAGCTTTGATTGTAAAAACGCAAGTTCCATTTTTATAATCAAAGCTTGCAATTATAAAAATGAAACTTGCGTTTATAGTTTGCTTCAGGACAAAACCAACTTTGCTATGGGAACAAAAGAAGTTTGCAAAGCAGGAAGCAAAACTTGGTCAGTACCAAACCGGAACTCTTAACCTATCAGGCTACGGAAAGCCTGAATGCCCTGATGATTGATATCCAATTTCTCCACCTCACCCAGCAAGCGAACAGATTTTTCTTTTTGATTCAATCCCCAGTAACCCAATGCCATCATATATTTGCAATGGATGACATTACGTATTGTCAGATCATCTTCCCAAATTAATAAATCGGGTAGTGATACTGCAAAGTAATCCATCTTAATCTTGTCAAACAAATGCTTTTCACCATAAGAAGTCAGTTTATGAAAGCGTCCGTTAGCCTCATCCATACGACCGAGTTTCAGTAATGCCAGTCCCTGATAGAATATCTTATCAGGTTTTGCATCGTTGTAGTACATAGCTGCAGCCGGTTCGGTAGGACCGACAATGGCTTGTTCCCAACATTCCGCCGCTTTGTCACTCTGCCCCAGACCTTCATAAGCGCAACCCATAAAGTAATAGAAGTCATTCTCCTGCGCACCATATAGTTTGCCTTCACCCAAGTGGTGCGGATATTCCAGACATTCTTCCAGAAGCGGGATAGCCTGACTGTAATTACCGGCTTCAAGTGCTTTCTTCGCCAGTTCTACGCGGGCAAACTAATACTGTCCCGGCACTTTTCCTTCTCCACCTTCCCACGGATGGAAGATGTGTGCATCAAGCAATGTTTTCGCTTTTTCGTACTCTCCTGTCTGATTCAACAAAGTGATTTCTTCCAATACCAGATCGTCACGTTGTGCTATCAGTTCGGGATATTGCTGTAAGAACGCCAAACGTTCGGCATGTGAACGGCGGACACGCTTGTAAAGCTGATCTAATTCCATCAACACACGCGCGTCAGTCTTATCGAGCCGGAAAGCACGCTCCATATACTCGATGGCTCTTGCTTCTTCGTTCTTCTTGTTAAAGTTGGCCAAAGCCAGGTTGCGCCATATCGTCGGAAACTTGTCATCCAGTTTAGCCGAAGTTTCCCATGCTTCAAGTGCCAAGTCGTACTGGCGCTTGTCGTAATACAAATTGCCCAGGTAATAAGGAGCTTTCGCATCATTCGGATTTTGCTCCATAGCACACTGCAAGGCAAGTATTGCTTCCAGGCGATTAGGGAAACAGTAGTCGGAACATGCTTGGGCTGCATCGGCAAGTGCTTGCTCTGCACCGGAAAGTTTCCCTTGGGTCAAACACCATCCCAGATAATAATAAGTCATCGGAGTCACACTACCCTCAGTAATCGCCACATTCCATAAGCCGGCAGCTTCCGACCAGCAACCGGCACTACAATAATCGAGTGCTATTTCATCATAGTTGTGGGCTTCGCCACGCATCATTGTCCGCAAAGTCAGCAAGTCCTCAGCGGCATGAGTTATCAGATACTTTTCATAACGGCAACCAAAGTTGAACTGATCAATAGCCAATGAGTCTTCAATGACCTGCAAAGCTTCTTTCGCTTTCCCCATCTGACGAAGAATAGCAGTTCTCAGTGCACGTGCCTTGTGATGATGCCAGTTGCGGATAAGCGAGCGGTCCACTTCATCCAAAGCATCTTCCAAGCGACCTTGCATAGTAGCAATCTGAGCACAGGCAAAATAGCCTGCATCCTGCCATGCTGCATTCCAGCATGATTTATAGAAACGATCGTATGCTTCATTATATCGTCCCTGATACTTCAAGGCAAGTCCGAGATTGTAGAGAGGTTCTCCGTCATAAGGATTCGGATTGCGTTTCTGCAAGGTCTTCACTGCTGTAAGCAGATATTGTTCGGCTTTCCGGAAACGCCCCTTACGGATATACCACAGTCCAAGCGCATTATTATTGCGTACGTCAATCGGATCACGACGCAAGGCTTCTTCGTAATAATCTACCGGATTGTAAGTAGCATGTCTGTATTGCTCCAAGTGTAAGCCCGTCAGATAGAGTTGCTCGGTTGTCTTTATTTCTTCCGGCAACAGGGCTGCTTCGGCAGCATCGGGAATCGGTTTTACCTCTTCCGGCTCGGCATGCCAGTAAAGCAGTTCCTTACCGTTTGCTGTGATTTCGAGGCTCAGTTTATTAAACTTCTCACCTGCCACATCAACCGTTTCATCCAGCAATTCTTCCGGAGTGATGACTACTTGTTTGCTGTAATATACTGTGCCGTCCTCCCCTTTCAATACTACCTTAACCGTTTGCTCGGAAGTGGCGAATATCTTGAAACGCACCTTATCTTCACCCTCCGGTTCTATGTTCATCAAGAGGTCTTTGCTTGCATTCTTAACTACTCCCAGTTCACGATAAGGCAGGAAATATTGCACGAAGCTCTTTTCCTCGTAAGGCTGCAACCAGGTAAAGTCCGGTTGATTCTCGGTGTAGACACCTGCCATCAGTTCGATGTATGGGCCGTCTTCATCAGTCAGATTACGATCCCAGGCACGACCGAAATCACCGTTTCCCCATGTCCACTGCTTCTTACCCGGAGAAATATGGTGATTGGCTACGTGAAGCATACCTGCATGCGTATCGTTCTCATATCCACCTTCGAAATTATACCGGGAATTGACAGCCATGTACGAAGTAGGTACTTTGATATTTTTATAGTTAGAGATGTCTACTCCGGCAGAATAGTCCATTTTGTAATAAGTGCCCGTGGCAATAGGGAAGCTGGAAACGGCCCGCTTTCCATGATCGAACACCGCATTAATATCGGGTGGGAATACACTCTGATAATGGTCGTTCACCGCTACGGCAGGATTTGCCCACCACAGGAAAGTTTGCGGTACTTCGGTACGGTTGTAGAGTACTCCCTTGATTTCGAGAAAAGCATGTCCCGGACGAAGAGTGAAACCTGCCATCCCTTTCTGATGAAACATACGTTCCATTTCATTGACCCACACAGTTACGCTGCCGTCTGCATTTTCTTCAATCGCCGTATCTACGGGCATGTAGGTACTGGGACGGTGATGCTGGGGCCAGTTGAACTCGATGCCTCCCGAAATCCAGGGGCCTGCCAGTCCTACCAGCGCAGGTTTAATCACATGATTATAATAGATAAAGTGACGTTGCTTGATTTTGTCATAAGCCATTTGCACACGACCACCCAACTCGGGAAGAATCATCACTTTGATATATTCATTTTCAATAAAGATGGCATCGTATTCCTTATCCACCTTTTCATCGGACATTGACTCGATGACAGGATAAGGATAAACCACCCCGCTACTTCCCTGATACACACGCTTCTCCAGGAAAATAGGATTCTTCTCAGGCTTACCTACCTCATACGTAGGGATTACAACCTTTTCTTTCCACGCTTTTACCATGATATAATTAGTTTTATTTTATTAAATCTTTCTCCAACGTCTCCAGTGACTTTCCTTTGGTTTCGGGTAATGCCCGACGGAAGAAGACAAAGCCTACGAGACAAATAGCTGAATAAATCCAGAATGTACCGTAACTACCCAGTGCGCTGTTCAGCAAAGGGAACGTGTATGTCAGCGTGAAACTACCTACCCACAAAGCGAAAGTACAGGTTGCCATAGCGACACCACGCACACGGTTAGGGAATATCTCAGCCAGCAATACCCATGTGATAGGTCCCAGTGACATGGCATAACAGGCTATTGCCAACACCACCAGTACGACCATAAAGAATCCGCTCACCTGGAAAAAATAACAAGTGCCGAGAACCAGATAAATGCCGGCCAATCCGCCTGCTCCCAAAAGCATCAGTACACGGCGTCCCAGACGTTCGACTGTGTAGATAGCCACAAACGTGAAGATCACATTTGCCACACCGGTCACCACAATATTAAAGAGCACATCTCCCAGCGAATAACCTGCCGACTGGAATATTTCCTGTGCATAATTAAAGATCACATTCGTGCCGCACCACTGCTGAAACACAGCCACTATGATACCGAGTACCAGCACTTTTCGGAACGGACGACTGAAAAGCAATTTCAATCCGCCTTCTGATTTGGAAGAACCGGTTTGCTCCACCATCTGAAGTTCCTGTTCCGCATAATGGTTTCCGCCTATCTTGCTGAGCACATTCCATGCCCTCTCCCTCTTTCCTTTCATAGCCAGCCAACGGGGACTCTCAGGAATAAAACAAGCAAGCAACAAGAATACTGCCGCCGGAAACGCTGCTCCCCAAAACATCCAGCGCCATCCCATCTGTCCATTCCATGAAGCACAGATATCGGCAGGAGTAAAGTCGGCAGGAATAGGCTCGGCTATCAGCCAGTTGGCTATCTGCGCACCGAGAATACCCAGTACAATAGTCAGCTGATTGAGTGAAACGAGTTTTCCTCTGATAGAAGTCGGTGCTACCTCGGCAATATACATCGGAGACAATCCCGAAGCGATGCCGATACCGATACCTCCCAGAAAACGGGCCACCAGAAACCAGCTAAATACGGAAAAAGCTCCGGTAGCGTATGCAGAAGATAAAAAGATAAATGCGGAAATCAGTAAAAGAGGCTTTCGCCCGTAACGGTCTGCCATCATACCGGCTACCATCGCACCGATCAGACAGCCAAGCAAGGCTACACTCATCGCCAATCCCTGCATCGTCGGTGAATCGGCAATATCGAAATAGAGTTCATAGAAAGGTTTCGCTCCACCGATGACCACCCAGTCATATCCGAACAGAAGACCGCCCATCGCGGAAACCAGACAAATAGAATAGACAAACTTTTTATTATAACTTTTCATACCACTAGAAGATTGATTAATTGGTGTTGCAAAGATAGGGGACATCCCAGGTACAAAAAATAGAATTTCATTTTATAAAGATGGACAATCTTATTTTTAATGTATTATTTGACAGATACCATACATTATTATATATTTGTGCAGAATAACCAATTATATGCTATGGTAAAACTAAAAGATGGATTTACCGGGGAAAGAGCCCTAGTCCTGCCCCGTATGATCGTTGACAAGATGGAAGAAGACCCGCTGACCTCCATGCTGCATATCACCGACATCGGATATTATCCGAAAGCCAAGTATCATTTTCGGGAACGAAAAGAACCCATCAATCAGTTCGTCTTTATCTATTGTATAGACGGGGCCGGTTCTTACCGGATCGAAGATCAGGAATATAACGTCTCTGCCAACCAGTATTTCATCCTTCCGGCAGGTGTCCCGCATTCATACGCCTCCAACCCTTCCACTCCATGGACTATTTACTGGATTCACTTCAAAGGAACAGCAGCTCCATTCTATGCCAAGGATGCCGGCCGTCCGATGGACATCAAACCCGAACGACATTCGCGCATCAGTACACGGATCAATCTGTTTGAAGAGATATTCAACACACTGAAGAACGGCTACAGCAATGAGAATCTGCGTTACGCGTTTTCGATGTTCCACTTTTATCTGGGAACATTACGCTATATCCAGCAATATCGCAATGCAGGCACCAACCAGGTGGAGGATGAAGGGATAGTGGACGTTGCTATCCACTATATGAAAGAAAATATGGAGAAACATCTGAGTCTTGAAGAAATCTCGACGCAAATCGGATATTCTCCGTCGCACTTCTCAATGCTGTTTAAAAAGCAGACGGGACATAGCCCGCTCACGTACTTCAATCTGCTGAAAATACAACAAGCTTGCCTGCTGCTAGATACCACTGATATGAAAATCAACCAGATATGCTATAAAATCGGTATTGAAGATACTTATTATTTTTCCCGCCTGTTCAGCAAAATCATGGGAATGTCACCAAGGGAGTATCGCAAATCAAAAAAAGGGTAGGAACTTCTCCTACCCTTTCTTGTCTTCTTATAAGTCATCAAGGCTGAACCGCGTAAAACGGTTTACTTTTTCTCTATAGTCAGAACAAACTGACGCAGATATACTTGCTGTTCTTCATTGCTCACATTGGTGAACCGGACAAACTTCAACGGAGTTTTCTGCAAATCAGCCGACAACCTGCTTTCTTTCTGCTTCATATCGATCGTTTTCCATTCTTTGCCATCCGCAGAGATTTCAAGACGTCCCCATGTACAAGGAGCATCCTTACCAAAGTTTATCTGAATATTCTCTCCCGGACAGATCGCATCCAGTTCTATTTCAACACTGTTTCCGGGTGCCCATTTCACGACCTCATTAGCAGGAGAGATAAGTATACGATTGGCTTTCACCTGCAAAGGCAAGTTCTTTATTTGCTCCACACTACTGATTATCTTATGTGGCATATAGTCGGTAACAGCATCCAGACGGGCATTATACTTTTTATTGTAGTAACTCACAGCAGCAGCGAAAGTCTGGTCAATCAATGGTTTTATCACTCGTGTGGCCGTCTTTACTCCCGGCTGATAAGGGTTCTGATTAGATGTCTGGTCAATATAAAACATCTGTTGCTGCAAAGCTTTCACATGATTGTATTTCCGCAGAAAATAAGATTCATTCCGACCTTCTACCATTTGCAGCACTTCTTCTCCTGTTTCAGCCATCAGTTTAAACTGACGCAACCAAGGAGTAATTTCGGCAATCAACGGTTTGTTTTCCGTATTGGTCAGCAGTATATCAGCGGACTCTTTCATACGCTCGAAAGTATTCCGGAGGGCTTCGAAATCCGCCTTATCATAGCTGCCGTCTTCTTTAAAACTTTTAAGGAAACGATCGGCGGCAGGCTGAATGTCCTGAGATTCTTCACGACGGTAGCCATGTCCGTTAGGTCCTAAGTCGGAATTATGGATAGCAAAGCATTCGAGTTCACCCGACGCACTTGGCAGAATGGTACGAATCGCATCCTTCCACGTTTGCCAAGTATCATACTTGGCAGGATTCCAGGCATAGCTTGCCACACTATAGATAGCAATTTTAGATGACTCGGCATGTTCCATCGGGTTCGTTACGAAACCTGACATTTCTTTGGCAATCGTCGTATCGTTACCATACACAGGACCGAGGAGCAAATGGTCGCGCACATAATCGGACACCGGAAAATTCCACCAGATGTAAGCCGGACGTTTGATCCGTTCATTAATCCACGCCATGCCATCACGGGTAATGTCAGAAATGACACGGTCTCCCGTCCACATAATCTGAACGGAAGGGTTGAGCTTTTCACCCAGCGTAGTCAGATAATTGCCGTTAGGATTCGACCAGCTTTTATTATATTCCGTAGGACACATGACAAGTTGATTGACATCAGGCTTCGTCTGCGCAAAATTCTCATCAATATAGTTCAGCAGCTCCGCCTGCTTCTGAGGATTGGTACCTTCACCGGAAATATCATCGAAGAATACGGCAAACGAACGAACGCCGAGCTGGTACATCTTCTCAAATTTGGAAAGCAGAAGGTCGCGGTCTTCCTGATTCCATTTGATATCCTGTCCCGGATGGATTGCCCATACAAAGTCAACTTCGTTCTCATTGGCTACTGCCACCAATTCTTGCAGTTGGGCAGCTTCTTTGTCGGGATATGGCAGGCGCCAGTTGGGTGCACTATGATACGGATCGTCTTTCGGACCGTATATATAAGTGTTCATCTTGTTTTTACCATAAAACTTCAGCTGACTGAGGCGTGCCTGATGGCTCCACGGAGTTCCGTAGAAACCTTCTACTACCCCCCGATATCGTACGGAAGGATAATCTTTGATTTCTACTTCGGGCAGTTTCCCGTCTTTCAGTAACTGCGCGAAAGTTTGCAAGGCATAATAGGTACCTCGTTCGTCATTTCCGGCCAGTACGATTTCTTTTTCATTCACAGAGAGATAATAGCCTTCCTCACGGTTAGGAATCCGGCGGCTATATTTGCGTACGCTCTTGTCGCCTTTCTCACCAATGGAAATAAGTATTCCCTGCTTACTGCTTTGCTTACCGGAAAGCAATTCTTTCAGTACCTTTACGGCATGCGGATTCGCTTCTTTCTCACCATTTAGCTGATAGACAGCAGGCAGATCAATGGTCTTGTTTTGAACAATAAGTTGTTGAGGAGGGGGTTGCAGACTTACATTCTGCGCAAAGACAGTTACAGCACACAGGAGGCAAGCTCCCAATAGACAGATCTTGTTGTTTTTCATAAGTTGTAATAATGGGGGTTAGTTATCATGACTTATATTATCGTACAAAGAAACACTAAATTATCAAATTACGCAAATTTATAGGGAACGTTGATCAAACAAATCAAAAAGAGCAAACAAAACAATCAGAAAGACACACTTTTCTAATTTATTATTTCTATCTTCGTCCGCTGTTATACTTTTTATTCAAATACCCCCAATTACCATGAAAATTAAACACTTTTTACCCCTGCTATTGCTAGTTCTTAGCAAGCAAATGTCAACAGCGCAAGAAATTGCCATCATCCCACAACCGGCTCACCTTACGGTAAAAGACGGACGTTTCGAATTTGGCAACCAACTGAAAGCCAAAGTCACTCCCTATCAGGGAGACAGTGTCCACATGGTCTTCGAATCATTCAAAAAGGAGTTTCAGAAAGTAACCGGCATCAAAGTCTCTTCTACTCAAAAAGAAGCCAAAGCCGCCATTATTCTGAATTTGAATCAGCAACTTCCGCCCGAAGCTTATAAACTGAACGTTTCAAAAGAACAAATCCGGATTGAAGCCGCCCGCCCTGCAGGTTTCTATTATGCGCTGCAAACACTAAAGCAGCTGATGCCTCGCAACGTAATGGCAGGCGTAGCACCGTCCGGCCATCAAGAATGGAGCATCCCATCTGTTGAGATTGAAGACGCTCCCCGTTTTGAATGGAGAGGTTTTATGCTGGACGAAGGCAGACATTTCTTCGGTAAAGATGAAATAAAACGAGTGATCGACATGATGGCTACTTACAAAATGAATCGATTCCATTGGCATCTGACAGAAGACCAAGGCTGGAGAATCGAAATAAAGAAGTACCCCAAACTGACGGAAACCGGTGCATGGAGGAATAGCAAAGTGCTGGCGTATGGTGACGTAAAACCTGACGGCGAACGTTACGGCGGCTTTTATACTCAGAAAGACATCAAAGAGATTGTAGCTTATGCGAAAAAGAAATTTATAGAAATCGTTCCCGAGATCGATATCCCCGGACATTCACAGGCTGCTGTCGCTACTTATCCGGAATTTCTGGCATGCGACCCGGAAAATAAACATGAAGTATGGTTGCAACAGGGAATCTCTACGGATGTAATCAATGTGGCCAATCCTCAGGCTATGCAATTCGCCAAAGACGTGATAGATGAACTCACCGAATTGTTTCCATTCAACTATATTCATCTGGGAGGCGATGAATGTCCCATCAACAAATGGCAAAAGAATGAAGAATGCAAGAACTTGCTAAGCGAAATAGGTTCTACCAATTTCAGGGACTTGCAGATTTATTTCTATAAACAACTGAAAGATTACATTGCCACGAAACCTGCCAGCCAGCAACGCCAACTGATATTCTGGAATGAAGTGCTTCACGGAAATACCCGCATTTTAGGCAATGACATCACCGTCATGGCATGGATCGGAGCGAATGCTGCCGCTAAACAAGCAGCCAAACAAGGTATGAACGCTATTTTAAGTCCACAAATTCCTTACTATATCAATAGAAAACAGTCGAAGCTTTCCACAGAACCGATGTCACAGGGACATGGAACTGAAACAGTGGAGGCCGTATACAACTATCAGCCGCTTAAAGATGTGGATGCCGACTTGCAACCTTATTATAAAGGTGTACAAGCTAACTTCTGGACCGAATGGGTCACTGAGCCCTCAGTGCTCGAATACCTGATGTTACCACGTCTCGCTGCCGTTGCCGAAGCTGGATGGACCCCACAGGAAAAAAGAAATTACGAAGATTTTAAAGAACGGATTCGCAAGGATGCAGAGTTGTACGATCTCAAAGGATGGGATTATGGCAAACATATTATGAAATAAGCCAAAAGGCTTTGAATAAAAGAAACAAAGGCTTTATGCGTCGACCGGACCATGAAGCCTTTGTCTATAAACCTTGCTAACAAGGCTGTTCCATTTATTTTTTATTTTGAGCCATGCGATTACCGGTTGCCTGCGACCTCACTACAATTCCATTTCCATTCTTCGTACATTTGATACATTCTTTCCGCAACATACCTTCTTTCAGATTGAAAATAAGATTCGGATTGAAATGCTGACCGTTAATACGGGTTTCAAAATGCACATGCTCCGTAGTCGCACGACCGGTACGTCCGGTCAGTCCGACAGGTTGCCCCGCTTTCACTGTATCTCCGCTCTGCACCAGATTCTTGAAGTTATGGCTATAAATCGTTTCCAATCCGCTCGGGTGACGGACTACTACCAGATTTCCGTAAGCATAATATGGCTTGGACATACGTACCACCCCATCAAAAGCAGCACGAATGGTATCTTTTGCACACGTTTTTATATCTGCTCCCGAATGCCCTCCGCGAGATCCATAAGCCGAAATGACTTTAGCTCCCGGTAACGGAAATGCATACTCATGTTCCTTCAAAGAATCCAAATGCAAATATATATGATTGCTTTTCGCAAACAGTCCGGGAGTAGCAACCCGTACATGGTTCACCTCCATAGAAGAGAAGGAAGATTTACTTTGCGCATGAGCCATAGCCGGCAAAGCTAAGACTGTCAATAATATCAGTATGTTTTTCATGTATTTTTCCCCTTGTTATTCAAAATAGATAAGTTCACCGCCATCCGATCCAGCATAATCCTTCAATAAGGATTGAATCATTTCAGCAGCTTCCTTAAGTCCTTCTTTTCCGTTATATCCGTTGACTATTGCAAGAATATGACTGGTCCCGATATCCATCTTTGTACGTTCATGATCACTTGTCGGCGTTCCGATTCCTCCCAAAGAATCTCTGTACACAGGCAGTCCTTCTATGTTCAGCACCCCCCGTCCGATACCTTCAAAGGGTTCTTCCGCTTTGCCGATACCGAGTTCAAGACGGTTACCCTGTATCTTGTCCGCATCGAAACCACCAATAGAATGTCCGGTACGAAGAGAAACCAGATTGATAAGGTCTACCAAGGTATCGATCTGATACAAAGGAATTCCACGCATCAGACGGCGGCGCAATGCTTCTGCCGACGGACGATAGCGCCCCGGATCTTTACCACAACGCTTGTAAGCCTCACGGGTAGCAGCAATCACAGGTTGCCGCTTGATGTCTTCCATTTGAGTAGTGGTAGTCAAATCTTCTGTGAAAGCATTTATTTCTTTCCAAAGCCCCTCGCAGAAAGCGGTATTTTTCACTGCAGCATATACGGCTGCCCCGGCAAAAAAAGGGCAGGCATTCTTTAGCTCCTGAGATACTTTTATTTCAAACATTCTTTTATTCAAGTTTATGTCAACCTACATTCAAATTTATATCCACTTATATGGAAAGTATTATTCATGAATCATGATCCCCGACAGAATCCGTCCGGACTTAATGCCCAGACGCCTTGCCGAGAAGAAATCGTCGTGATGAATATACGTACATATCTGCGCAAGTTCCACCTGTCCGGGAGGTACTCCGAAAGCAAGCAGTTGCAATCGGTTCGCTTCCCATAAATCGATATGATGCTTTCCGGTTTCCTCTTTCCTGATAGAAATACGGGGCATGTCAAAACCATTCTTTTGAAATGCTTCGTACACCTCTTCACCCACTTCAAAAGAAGTCAATGAAATACTCGGACCGATACAGGCAACCACATCTTCTCCACTTGTGCCAAACTCTTTTTCCATCCGCAACAAGGTATCACGTACAATATACGCTACCGTCCCCCTCCATCCGGCATGGATGGCAGCCACTGCGCAATGCTTCGTGTCATATACCAGTACAGGCACGCAGTCCGCCGTCGATATGCAAAGACAATATCCCGGCTCGCGGGTAATTAGCGCATCTACTCCACACAGCATATCCTGTTTTTGCCGAGGCGAAGCAGACAAATAAACATCCCCAATCAGCAGGCAGTTCGTGTCATGAGTCTGCAAAGGAATAACCAGTTCTCTGGGCATTTGCGACATACCTTCCATCAGCAGACTTTGATTCCGTCGCACTTTCTCCGCCTCATCACCACTGTAAGGCGTGCAGTTGAACGACGCATAAGCTCCCTCACTGCATCCTCCCTGCCGGGCAGTTACAAAATGAGAAATGTTGGAGTATGAGCTTAACGACTCATACCCCAACATTCTTTTATCTCTTGTGATTGAAATCATTTTTCCTCCCAATCCTCTTCTTCGTATTCGTAGTCAAGATCATCGTCTTCGTCGTCAGCCTCTTCTTCATATTCATATTCGAGGTCTTCGTCCTCACCCATGTCTTTGAGTTCCTGCTGCAGACGGGTCACGTCTTTCGGACGGTGAACGATGTCTTCTATCTTGTTACTTTCCTTATTCAGTTCCTCCCACAAAATGTCTTTCAACACTGAGATTCCCAAACCGGAAACAGAAGAAATGAATATATGAGGAATGCCTTCGGGCAATGTCGGTTCAATCTCGTCCATCAGTTCCTGATCGAGCATATCGCTCTTTGTGATAGCCAATACGCGCTGTTTGTCCAACATTTCGGGATTGAAGGTACGCAATTCATTCAGCAATACTTCATACTCCTTGCGGATATCGTCGCTGTCCGCCGGAACCATGAACAATAATAATGAGTTACGCTCGATATGACGCAAAAAGCGCAGTCCCAATCCTTTTCCCTGACTTGCTCCCTCGATGATTCCCGGTATGTCCGCCATCACGAATGACTTTCCATCGCGATAGGAAACAATTCCCAGATTCGGTTCGAGTGTGGTAAACGGATAATCAGCAATCTTCGGTTTTGCCGCTGAAATAGCAGAAAGCAACGTAGACTTTCCTGCATTCGGGAAGCCTACCAAACCGACATCTGCCAACAGCTTCAGCTCCATGATCACCGTCATTTCCTGCATCGGCTCGCCCGGCTGCGCAAAACGCGGAGCCTGACGGGTAGCTGTCTTGAAATGACTGTTGCCCTGACCACCACGACCGCCTTTCAGCAAGATCACTTCCTGTCCGTCATCCGTCACATCACAAAGGTACTCTCCGGTTTCGGCATTATATACTACCGTACCGCAGGGAACTTCGATCACTTTATCTGCGCCGTCTTTTCCGAAACTACGGTTCTTGCTTCCCGATTCGCCATGTCCTGCCATCGCGTGGCGGTCATATTTGAGGTGAAGCAATGTCCAGTAATTACGGTTACCGCGCAAGATAATATGGCCTCCTCTTCCACCATCGCCCCCATCGGGACCTCCGTTAGGACAATATTTCTCGCGCCTCATGTGCGTAGAGCCTCTTCCGCCCTTACCTGAGCGACAGTATATCTTTACGTAATCAACAAAATTCGATTCAGCCATACTTTTTATTTATTATAATTTGTCTACTGCTTCGCAGATATCAGCGAAGATACCATCCATAGTACCCAAGCCGTTGATGTGTTGGTACTTCTTCTCGTTCTTGTACCAGTCGATCAGCGGTGCTGTCTGTGAATGATATACATGCAGACGTTTTTTGATTGTTTCTTCGTTGTCGTCAGCACGACCGGAGTCTTTGCCACGTTTGATCAGACGGGTCATCAGTTCATCTTCCGGAACTTCCAGATCTACCATCACTGTAACATCCTGTCCTCTTTCCGCCAACATCTTCTTTAATGCTTCCGCCTGTGCAATTGTTCTTGGGAAACCGTCGAAAATAACACCTTTGCTGTCTTTGAAGCTGTCGAATACGCTTGCCAGAATATCAATCATCAATTCATCCGGAATCAACTGACCCTGGTCGATGTATCCCTTAGCTGTTTTGCCCAGTTCTGTGCCGTTCTTGATTTCTGCACGCAATACATCTCCTGTAGAGATGTGGTTGATTCCATACTTTTCTACAATACGTTCGCTCTGTGTTCCTTTTCCTGAACCCGGAGCACCGAAAATTACAATGTTCAACATTTTGTCATTTACAATTTAATGATTTACAATTTACCATTTAAAAACTGGCCCTATTCTTTTTTATATATAATATATCTTAGTCCACTACCGTATAAATGTCGGGA
Source organism: Bacteroides faecis MAJ27 (assembly GCF_900106755.1). Classification (GTDB taxonomy): domain Bacteria; phylum Bacteroidota; class Bacteroidia; order Bacteroidales; family Bacteroidaceae; genus Bacteroides; species Bacteroides faecis. The sequence goes on along the minus strand of NZ_FNNN01000014.1, from coordinate 137,523 downwards.
TAATTACGTCCGAAGCCGTCATAATCCAATCCGTAGCCAACAATAAAATCGTTCGGAATTTCCATCGCTACGTATTCTATGTTCAGATCTACTTTCAACTTTTCCGGCTTCACCAGCAAAGAGGCGATATGTATAGCTTCGGGATTGCGGGTCCCCAATGTATCCAGCAGGCGTTGCATCGTCAGTCCGGTATCTACAATATCCTCTACGATCACCACCGTACGTCCGGCAATGTCTTCGTTCAGTCCGATCACTTCCTTTATGACTCCGGTGGAGGTCACTCCCTGATAAGAAGCCAGCTTCACGAATGAGATTTCGCAAGGAATCGTGATATGCTTCAACAAATCGGCGGTAAACATGAACGAACCGTTCAACACACTGAGGAAAAGCGGATTTTTACCTGCCAAATCGCGATTAATTTCGTTCGCTACGCGAATCACTTCTTTCTGAATATCCTGTTCCTTGATGGAAACAGTAAACTGCTTGTCTTTTATCTGTATGGTATCCATAACCGGTCATTTTAAAAAAGTTGTCGCAAAAATACGATTTTTTATTCTACCCCGTGCATCATCTTCTGTAATTTCTTCGAGAGAAGGAACAGAATCAGTGAAGCAACACCCGACATTACGACGAATACCATGAAGAAATCGTACATGGTAGCGATCTGATAGCCAAAGAGTGATTTCACTTTTCCGTCTTCGGGATACAAACCGCTCAACATACCTGCAAATTTATTGGCAGTAGCGGTAGAAAGATACCAGATACCCATCATTAAAGAAGCAAAACGCAATGGGCTTAGTTTGTTTACCATCGAAAGCCCGATAGGAGACAAAGCGATTTCACCCATAGTGTGGATAAAGTAGAGTCCCGTCAGCCAAATCATGCTGACCTTCACTCCGGGAACAGCATCTTTCACTCCGAAACAGATAAAAAGATATCCCAGTGAAAGAAGCAGCAAGCCGATAGCCTGTTTGGTAGGAGAAGCCGGTTCCATCTTCCGTTTGTTCAGGAAGCTCCATATTCCCGGCATAATGTAGGCAAGGATGACAACGAAAAGCGGATTGAAAGACTGGAACCAGGATGCCGGCATTTCCCAGCCGAGAATATCACGGTTCGTCTGTTCGGCTGCGAAAAGCGTTAAGGAAGCACCCGCCTGTTCATAAGCTGCCCAGAAGAAGATAACGAAGAAAGCAACAATATAGATGACAAAAATCCGGCTGCGTTCTATCTTCGTGAGCGAACCATCCAGCAAAATGAGTACAGGGAAAACAATACATGCAGTAAAAATACCGATACTCACCCAGTCGCCACTAAAGGCATAACTGAAAAAGACCAATAAGGCAATGGTAAGAACAGTGATAATGACCGTATTGCGTATTTTTGTCCCCTTATCCATTTTAGGATGTACGATATGTTCTGCTTTATCTTCCTTCTTTTCACGTTTGGCGTCAGGAATAATGCCGATAGGTTCACCGGAAGGTGAGAACAGGTATTTGTTCTTTTGGGTTTCGAAAAGAACGACTGTAAACAGTGTCATGATACCAGCAGCGAGGAATCCCCACTTAAAGTCGTTCGGATCTCCGGTATCACCCAAATAACCGCAAATCAAAGGTGCTGCGAAAGAACCGACATTCACTCCCATATAGAAAATGGTGTATGCAGCATCCAGACGTCTGTCACCCGGCTCATAAAGTTGTCCGACCAGAGAAGAAACGGTAGGTTTGAAACAGCCGTTACCTAAAATCAGAAATCCGAGTCCGCCATACATCAACCAGTGTGCAAGGTCCGTATTATTCAATGTGGAAGCACTCATAAACATCAGGAACTGTCCGACAGCCATCATCACCGCTCCCCAGAACACGGAACGACGGATTCCCCAATATTTATCAGCGATATATCCGCCAATCAAAGGGGTCAGATAAACCAGTCCGGTATAACTACCGTAGATAGATGCCGCTGCCTCCTTATCGAAAAGCAATGCCTGCGTCAGGAAGAGAATAAAAATCGCACGCATTCCGTAATAACTGAAACGTTCCGCCGTGCTTGTCGCGAAAATCAGATAAAGGCCTTTCGGATGCCCCTTCAATGCACTCATGAATTTATGTGTTTAGTAGTTTATGGGGTACAAAGGTACGAAAAAGTAGTTTAAAATGCTTCAAGATAGGAAAGTTCTTATAGAATAGAAGGGTATAGAATTAAGTGCAAAACATCTCCAGCATCCACTTGATTAAGTTTTCAACCATGTAATTAATTCAGTGGATGTTCACCTTAAATGTTAATCGGTCATCATTTAGCCAAAACTAAATTCAACATCGTCGATCTTGACAAAGAGCATGTTGTCTTTTTCTCTGAAAGAAATTTTGTTTTCTCTGGCGAGCCAGCCAATAGCAACAGCTACTTCTTCAAATGTCAAACCTAACTCGCGGCAGAGTTCAAACATTGACAATTCACCTTTCTCATTTAAGATACGCCATACTTTTCCGGCATTTAAGCCAATTCTCGTATTTTCCATCATGCAAACTTTAAAAGATTAAACAATCCGTTAACTATAATCTAATTGTTGTGAGCACAGGAAATAATGCAAAGCACATTATGTACTACAAAGATAACATTTTCTTCGAAATAATCAAATAATCAACAGAGTAGCTACTACAATCAGTTATATTCCGGCCAAATTCCCCGATTCCTGCTAAAAATGGTACAAATTAAAGAAACGATTCAATTCTTTTTATAAGTTTGCAGACGCATACTCCGATAAAAGTCCGACCGGAATAAAGCATTAATTCAGAGTTTTTGCGTAAGTTTGTAGGTCGAAAAACTAAAAGAATATTGCAATGAAAATATTTCCAAGCAGCAGCATTAAGAAGTTAGATGCTTATACCATTGAACATGAACCAATTGCATCAATAGATTTAATGGAACGTGCCGCACAGGCACTGACCAAAGCCATTACCAACAGATGGAATCCGGAAACTCCTGTCACCATTTTTGCCGGACCGGGAAACAATGGCGGAGATGCCCTTGCCGTTGCCCGCATGATGGCAGAAAAAGGATACAAGATCGAAGTATATCTCTTCAATACAAAAGGAGAACTTTCTCCCGACTGCCAGACGAATAAAGAACTGGTAGAGATGATGGAAGAAGTAACTTTTCATGAAATCAGTACCCAGTTCGTTCCGCCTACGCTGACGCCCGAGCATCTCGTTATTGACGGTCTGTTCGGTTCGGGACTGAACAAACCGTTGAGCGGAGGTTTTGCTGCTGTAGTGAAATATATCAATGCTTCTCCTGCCATGGTAGTCTCCATCGATATCCCTTCCGGACTGATGGGAGAAGAAAATACATTCAATGTAAAAAGTAATATTATCCGTGCGGACGTCACTTTCAGCCTGCAACTTCCGAAGCTTGCTTTCCTCTTTGCCGAAAACACAGAATTCGTCGGTGAATGGGAACTGCTGGACATTCAACTGAGCGAAGAAGGAATCGAAGAAACAGAAACCAATTACGAAATGCTGGAAATCGCAGAAATCCGCTCACTGATTAAGCCACGCCGGCAATTCGCTCATAAAGGAAACTTCGGCCATGCCCTGCTGATAGCCGGTTCGAAAGGAATGGCAGGGGCATCGGTATTAGCCGCCCGCGCCTGTCTGCGTTCGGGGGTAGGTCTGCTGACCATACATGCACCGTTATGCAACAATGATATCCTGCAAACTTCCGCGCCCGAAGCAATGGTAGAAACAGATGCAAGCGAAACATGCTTTGCCGTACCTACCGATACCGATGATTATCAAGCTGTCGGCGTCGGTCCCGGACTCGGTCGCAGTGAAGAAACGGAAGCTGCCCTGATAGAACAACTGGAACACTGCCAGACTCCGACGGTAGTAGATGCCGATGCGCTCAACATTCTGGCAAATCACCGGCATACACTCACCCATCTGCCGAAAGGTTCCATCCTCACCCCTCACCCCAAAGAACTGGAGCGCCTGATCGGCAAATGCCAAGACTCTTACGAACGCCTGATGAAAGCCTGCGAACTGGCTCACACCGCTAAAGTGCATATTATTTTGAAAGGAGCTTACTCCACCATTATCACTCCCGAAGGCAAATGTTACTTCAATCCGACTGGCAATCCCGGTATGGCGACAGGAGGTAGCGGAGACGTATTGACAGGAGTGATTCTGGCACTACTTGCACAAGGCTATCCTGCCGAAGACGCTGCTAAAATAGGTACCTATATTCACGGATTAGCCGGAGACATCGCCCAGAAAAAACAGGGCATGATCGGACTTATCGCAAGTGATATCGTAACCTGTCTGCCAGCAGCATGGAGGCTTGTAAGCGAATAAAAGTTAAGAACTTACAGTTTATTCAATAACTTCATTAACTTTGTTTTTCAAAATCAGCTAAAAAGAACCGAATATGAAAAAGTTAATCATAGCAACAGGACTACTAATGGCCACTTCTGCCCACGCACAAACAGAAGTGCTGACAGGAGTGACACGAGGAAAAGATTACGGAGTAGTGTACGCCCTTCCCAAGACTCAAATAGAAATAGAGATAAAAGCGAACAAAGTCAACTATAAGCCGGGAGAATTCAGCAAGTATGCCGACCGCTATTTGAGACTGACCAATATCTCTGCCGAACCCGAAGAATATTGGGAACTGAGCAGCGTGAAAGTGAAGCCGGTAGGAGTACCCAACAGCGAAGCTACCTACTTCGTCAAACTGAAAGACAAAACGGTAGCTCCTCTCATGGAACTGACTGAAGACGGACTCATCAAATCAATCAACGTACCTTACAGTGGTAACAATACCACCAAAGCAGCAACCAACACTCCTGCTTCACAAAGGAAAGCCAACCCGCGCGACTTCCTCACAGAAGAGATTCTGATGGCAAGCTCCACTGCTAAAATGGCCGAACTGGTAGCAAAGGAAATCTATAACATCCGCGAAAGCAAGAATGCATTGTTGCGCGGACAAGCCGATAACATGCCTTCGGACGGCGCACAGCTCAAGATCATGCTCGACAACTTGAATCTTCAGGAAGAAGCTATGACCGAAATGTTCTCAGGAACCCGCGACAAGGAAGAAAAGACATTCACTGTCCGCCTCACTCCGGATAAAGAGTTTGACAATGAGGTCGCTTTCCGCTTTTCAAAGAAGCTGGGCGTAGTTGCTAACAACGATTTGGCAGGCACTCCATTCTACATCAGCCTGAAAGACCTGAAAACGGTGAAGATTCCGCAAGAGGACGGAAAAAAGAAGAAAGATATGGATGGAATTGCCTATAACGTACCGGGACAGGCAATGATTACGCTGACCGACGGCAAAAAGAAATTATACGAAGGAGAAATACCTGTTACTCAATTTGGTATCATCGAGTATCTGGCTCCTGTATTATTCAACAAGAACTCAACCATCAAAGTTTACTTTGATCCGGTGACCGGTGGACTACTTAAAGTAGATAGAGAAGAAGGTAAATAAAACTCTTTAATAGTAAAAATCATGGGTGGAGAAGGACACATGCTCGACATGATACGCCGGCTAAAAGACGGCAAAGAAGCTTCCCGCTTACGCCGGGAACGGAGAAATGACAAACTAGGAAGACTCAGAAGAAACAATGATCCCTATCTCTTACCGAACACGACTCCGGAAGAAATGGAACGCATCATTAAAGATTCGGAAAAGAAAAAAGAAAAAGACAACAACTATTTCGTATGGGGAACGCTTATCATTATGGGCGTCCTAATAGGATGCGCTGTCCTTCTATGGGCTTTATTTAATTGATAATGGACAATGAGGTTGAGCCAACCGGATATTATCTTATACTAAGCATTCACTATCCATTATCAATTATTCATTATCCATTTAATAAATCCGTCTTTCTGTAATTGGGTAAGATAGGTTGATATACGAGACTCGTAGCCTGCTTCACGCTGAAAGTGGTCTGCGAGTTTTTCTATGATTTCACGCACCGTCCGCTGACCGTCTATCAATTCCCATACAGCCGTTCCGTGTTCCTCCAGACGCACATGAATATCCTTTGACATTCCTTTCGGCAATAAGTAACGACTCATCCACGAACGCTTAAAACGAGGAAAGGAGAGCACAATAGTCTCCCCTTCCCGTTCAGCTTTAATATGTTCGTTACGACAAGGGATAACCTCCAAGAGGTTTATTTTCTCTTTCGTAGCCATATCTTTTCTCTTTTATATCTTTATTCCTGATAGGATCTGATTATTTCTGAATATTTGCTTCTTCCAGTCCGTAGCCTTTCTTCTTGTTCTCTGCTTTCAGCATCAAAGCAACAATCAAGGCCAATACACCGAACATAGCAAAAATAGTCATCGGCAATGTATAATCATAGGTCTGCGCACCGTCTACTACCGGGCCCTTGCAATAAGAATTCAATACCCATCCGATCAGCAAAGGTACTCCCATCAATCCCCAGTTCTGTACCCAAAAGATCAGTGCATAAGCCGTACCCAACTGTTTCTCCGGAATAATCTTTGGAACTGAAGGCCACATAGCCGAAGGAACCAGTGAGAAAGCAAATCCCAGCACAATCATGATAACGGTAGCAAACCACCATACATTCAGAATAGGAAGAGCGAACATGGAGTGTACGAAAATCAGCATCACCGACCCGATTACCATCAACGTAGCTCCCTTACCGATACGGTCATACAAAGAACCGAACAACGGTGTCAAGATGATCGCACCAATCGGCAACAATCCGGGAATGGTTCCTGCCAGTTTCGGATCTACATGATACTTCTGCACCATCAGGTCAGCCGCATACTTAATGAATGGGAATACAGCCGAATAGAACAATACACACAGTAATGCGATCAACCAGAATCCTTTGTTGGTAATGATATATACAATATCTTTCATGCGGAACGGCTCTTCCGGTTCCAGTCCTTCTGCATCCAGAGAGGCATCCAGCTTCTTATCATAGAAAGTATAGATAAAGAATGCAATCGTACCTACACACAACATGACGAGACAGAACAGAATCGGAGCAGGAATATTGGTATGGAATGCACCGCCCTCATCTGTATATCCGAAAAAGTCGGCCAAAGGAACAGTAAGCACCATCGCTAAAGTAGTTCCAATACGTGCAGTAGCCATTTCCAGTCCCATAGCAAGAGCCATTTCCTTACCCTTAAACCACTTTACAATAATCTTCGAAACAGTGATACCCGCAATCTCGACTCCTACACCAAAAATAGCATATCCCAAGGCAGCCAGTGTGACCTGCATCTTGAATCCGAAAAGCATTGCACCTTCCGGGAAAGTAGTAGAAATAGCATAATATTTCAATCCGCAACCGAACACCATCAACAAACAGGCTCCCATTCCGGTGAAGCGAACTCCCATTTTATCCAGGATGATACCACCAAAGATAAGCATCAGCAGGAATACATTAAACCAGCCATAAGCACTAGTAAAGAAACCGTAATCTAAACTGTCCCAAAGAAGTTCTTTCTCAAGCATGGGTTTCAGGGGAGACATGACGTCTGTGAGGAAATAGCCGCACAACATTGTAAAAGCGACTAATGCTAGAACACTCCAACGCAACACTGCGGAGTCATTCAGCTTTTGTTTCAATTGTTCTGTCATTGTAATATTTAAAAGGAGTTAATAATCTCGTTACGGGCAACAAAGTTAACTAATTATCATTTGTTTTACTAAAAAAGAGGCATATTTTATGAGAAAAAGGTTAACTGACAAGATATTCCTGCATGGAGACAGGCAGACAACACAAAATAATAAAGACAGGCGCGAATCACACGTATTACACAGATTCCGTTAGAATCCCAGTAACTCGCGTCATTCGCGCCTGTAACGGTGAGGACGAATCAGAAGTTTGCCGATGATACCCTCACACAATAAGTTTAAACCGAATATCCTATCACTGAACTATTCTGCTGCAGGAGCAGGAGTTTCAGTAGCCGGAGCTTCTGTTGCAGGTGCAGACTCTGCAGGAGCAGTAGCGTCTGTATTAGGAGCAGCAGTACCGGTAGGCATGTTATACGGGTTGGTTTGTTGTTCTTTCTGTGCTTGTTCCAACAATACATCTTTAGCTGCAGAAGAAGTAGGAACAACATAAGCGGTAGCAATGCTCATTACAACCATGAAGATAGCTAAGCCCCAAGTTGCTTTTTCCAGAAAGTCTGTAGTCTTGCGCACGCCCATAATAGCGTTTGATGAAGAGAAACCGGAAGCAAGTCCGCCTCCTTTTGAGTTCTGAATCAGCACGATGAAGCACATCAGCAAGGCTGCAATAACCATTAAGATAACGAATAATAAGTACATTTTTAGTTATTTTGAATTAGCGTTAATAATCAATTTCTCCAAAAATCTGATTTGGTCTGCAAAGTAAGCATTTTTTTTTGGATATTTCAAACTTAATTTTTTAATTATTTCAAGAGCTTTCGAATATCGTTGCTGTTTTACGTAGATTTTGGCTAAAGTTTCGGTGAAACAACTGTCATCTTCCTCTTCTTCAGTGTTTGTTTCGGTCGTTTCGGTCGTTCTGCCTGTTTCGTTGGTTTCAGTCGAAGAAGCGGTCATTGTTCGCTCTTCTTCTCTCAAGGGTTTCAGATACACGACAGCGTCACTCTCACTTTTTTCTATAAAGTTGTCAATAAGTTCATGTCCTTTCAGCTTGGGCATAGCCTCTGCCGGCTCGTCTGCAACGGGAGTCTCTTCGAGTAAGTATGAAGTATAGTCCATAGAATAATCAAAGCTTGTCTGACTGGTCACTTCTTCGGGAGCTGTAGAAAGAAAGGCATCGATCAAAGCCAGTGTCCGGTCGACGGTAGGCTCATCTTCCAATACTTCAGTGAGAGGCAGGTCTTTCTTCCGGGTTTCGACAGCAAACCGTTCGCCTTCGATCAGGTGAAACAGTTTCCGTCGGTCGGCAATATACAGAACGGCTTTCCGCAGCTCTGCGCCGAAATTGATGTCGTGGAGAATATATAGGTTCTTGAGATACAACAACCGGAGCGACTGAAAATACGGATACCTCGCGAGCTGGTTGCGCAGTTCGTACAAAGTATCTCTATTCAGCGTCTCAGGATGCTGAATCCATTGTTGCAAGTTAACAGAAGTCATTAAATTACCAGTTCGCTACAGTTGCATTAAATATTTGGTCGGTTATCTCTTTACTCATTTCCGCAATCAATCCATCTTGTACGGCTGTCAGCAACTGACTGGAATCATAGGTACGGAAAGCTGAGAATTGCTGCTCGAAGTCTTCGGCGTGATTAGTGTTGTTGACAAAACGTACATTGACCGTAATGGTCAGTTTCGTTTCCGAAGAGTATCCATCGGCAGACACTGCCTGGTTGTACTGGTTGTAGCCTGTGATTTCTCCGTCAATCTGCAAATCCGCATTCTGGTTCGGCTTCAGCAGTTGCAGGCGGGTCTGTCTAATGAAGATATCCTTCAGGTCTTCATTAAATTTAGTAGCCAACGGAGCATACACATACTCCGACTTAATCGGAAAGTCGGCAATCGAAATGGTCTTCACCTTATCATAATTGATAGAAGAGCCATTAAACTTATAGGACACACTACAAGCAATGATGACTGCCGGCAAAACGATCAGTATCAGCGGTCGTGCTATTTTCTTAATCCAATTCATATTCTTTTATTTTTCTGTAAAGGGTACGCTCGGAGATATTCAGATCCTTCGCCGCACTTTTCCGCTTGCCATGATGCCTCTCAAGTGCTTTGCGTATCATTTCTTTTTCTACTTCATCAAGCGAAAGGGTTTCTTCCACATATTCCTCCGTATCCTGAATATCGTCATCATCTTCTTTGGGACAGACAGACGGTTGTACCGCATGGATGATAGCAGGTACGGAAGGCTGATGTGTAGTCGTCACTACCGGAGTAGCTACCACTTGCCCCATCTGTCCGACTTGTCCCGCACGTTCGGCCATCATATTGTGCACCATCTTTTTCAGTTCCGCCACTTCCTGACGCATATCGAACAGGACGGAATAAAGTATCTCGCGTTCGCTCTCGAATCCTTTGCTCTCACGTGTTCCGAACAGTGCCGGAAGGCGTTGGGTATTCTGTACCGGAAGATAGGTCCGCAGAATAGCAGCCGTAATCTCACGGTTCGTTTCTATAATCGAAATCTGCTCTGTGATATTCTTCAACTGACGAACGTTTCCCGGCCACGGATAAGCTACCAATTCCTTCTTGGCATCTTCAGTCAGCTGGATAGCCGGCATCCGGTACTTCTCGGCAAAGTCGGCGGCAAACTTACGGAACAGCAACCACACATCGTCTCCCCGCTCACGCAAAGGCGGTATCTGAATAGGCACCGTATTCAAGCGATAATATAAATCTTCCCGGAAGCGTCCTTCGGCAATAGCTTGTGTCAGGTTCACGTTGGTAGCCGCTACAATACGCACATCCGTCTTTTGCACTTTGGATGAACCTACCTTGATAAATTCACCGCTTTCGAGCACACGGAGCAGACGCGCCTGTGTAGGCAACGGCAACTCTCCTACTTCATCAAGAAAGATAGTACCACCGTCAGCTTCTCCAAAATATCCTTTCCGCTCACCAATAGCACCGGTAAATGCTCCCTTCTCATGTCCGAAAAGCTCGGAATCGATCGTACCTTCCGGTATCGCACCGCAGTTGACAGCAATATACTGTCCGTGCTTTCTCCGGCTATATTGATGAATGATCTGTGGAAAACTTTCTTTTCCGACGCCACTTTCTCCGGTAATCAGCACAGACAAGTCGGTAGGCGCTACCTGAATGGCAACATCTATGGCACGTGACAACGCTTCGGTATTACCAATAATGCCGAAGCGCTGTTTCACTTGTTGTATTTCCGCTTTTGTCATTGCTTCTTAATCTTCGTCTACTGTATCCAGTTTTAGTTTATCACTATCATCCCGTTTCTCGTAATACTGCTTCCGCAGCGGATTTACCCGTGCCGCTTTCTCGCGCTGGCGGTTACGGAATACATCAATCGCTACATAAATGGCCTGACGGAAAGAATCTTCGCTGGCAAGTCCTTTACCGGCGATATCATAGGCTGTTCCATGAGCCGGAGAGGTACGTACCACCGGAAGTCCGGCAGTATAGTTCACACCATCTTCCATAGCAAGAGCTTTGAACGGTGCCAGTCCCTGATCATGATACATAGCCAATATTCCGTCGAAATGAGTATAATTGCCCGATCCCATAAAACCGTCTGCCGCATAAGGACCGTAACAGATGATGCCTTTCTCTTCCATTTCTTTCATGGCAGGAATAATCACTTCCTGTTCTTCCATACCCAGCAATCCGCCGTCTCCGGCATGGGGATTGAGTGAGAGCACGGCAATACGCGGAGCACCAATACCGAAATCCTGTTTCAGGCAGTGATGGAAAATAGCCAGTTTCTCCTGAATCAGTTCCTTTGTGATCGTTGTAGCAATCTCCCTTACCGGAATATGTGTTGTCACCAAAGCCACACGGAAATCATTCTTCATGAGAATCATCAGCGACTTGTTTCCATTGCCCAGCCGTTCTTCAATATACTCTGTATGACCGGGGAAAGAGAACTCTTCCGACTGGATGGTATGTTTGTTGATCGGAGCGGTCACAATAACGTCGATCAGCCCCTCACGATATTCTTCAATAGCACGTTCCAAAGCGCCCAGTGCAGCTTTACCTGCTTCGGGATCGGGTTTGGAGAACTCTACTTTCACTTCATCATCGGTACAGTTCACTACACTCAGACGATTGTATCCGGCTTCGGAAGCTGTATTGACAATGCTGAAATTAGCCTGCACATCCAGCGCTTTACGATGGTAGGCCGCCACTTTAGGTGAACCGTAGATGATCGGAGTACATAGTTCAAGCATAGTAGGGTCTGAGAATGTCTTCAAGATCACTTCATAGCCTACCCCGTTGATGTCTCCCTGGGTAATGCCGATTCTTATTTTGTTTTCTTCCATGTTTTTATTTTTTAGTTGGTTCCGCTTCTTTGGTCACTCCCAAAGGAATCTGGCTCTGCGGAGCTTCTTGCGGAAGTCTCAGCGTATAAAGAGATGATTCCATCTGACGAACTAAGTTGCGTTTCATTTTATCAGGTGAGTATACAAATATTTCTGCTGTAATGATACGTTGGTTTTTCTGATCCAGACGAGTGTGGGAAACAAACGGACCACCCATGAAGTCTCCCTTCATGCGCCACAATCCACGTGCTTCCATCGTGTAGTCATTGTGTACGCTGATCGGACGGACGTCAGTCAGCAACGAATCCGTCGACATATAAACGCCCTCTTTGAATCCGGGGATATTGACCTGCATCACAGAGTCGCGTTTATGAACAAAGTATTCTTTAGTAAATGTATCTTTATCCGTATAAGGATAAGAATACATCACGAAATTACGATCAGCAGAACCTGTATTGGTAGAAGCCCAAAAGAAATCCTCACCTGTCTTCGAATTGTTCAGTTCCGAAGGTATCCAGATATCACAGCCAAACAAGCTATCTATCTTCTGAGAGATAAAATTACTGTGTTTTTCTTCCAGCAACGTAATCTGACGGTTCATCTCGGCACGAGTAAAGAAGTCGATAATCGTTTGTTTGTTCTCTTCCACGAACTTCTCAAACACTTCTTCGTCCGGAGCCTGAATAGTCAGTATCAACTGTGGAGAAGCATAAACGTCTTTCGCATATTTGAAAGTACCTTTCGTATAAATATCTTTTATATCTACTATGATAATGTTGCGGATCAGCTTCAGGGTAGAGTCGTAATCTTTCGGTGAAGTATACATAATCCGGAAAGAAGGTTCCGACTGGGGCAATCCCGGCATGTCAGAATCAAGCACATCATGCAAGGCCCTTCCGGCGGCACGGTCCCATACACCCGCATCCACTACTACCAGCAGTTCATACGGACGGCCACTAGAGGTATGATTCCCTTTCAGTCCACAAGAAGCAACGACCAAAGCTACTAAAGCCATGCTTAAATAAAAGAAGTACTTTTTCATGATGTTCGATTTTATATATTAACTTTTATTATTTTCCTCCTGTTTCGCAGTCGACAGCATGCCGCATGCCGCAAAGATGTCTTCTCCCCGTGAGGCACGAATGGTAGTGAAAAGCCCGTGCGTGGTCAGATAGTCACGAAAACGGGTCATTGTATCCATATCGGCCCCTTCAAGGTTTACTCCCGGAATGGCATGGAAGCGGATCAGATTGATCCGGCAATCCAATCCGCGAAGCAGCTTCAACAGCTCCCTGGCATAAATTTGCGAATCATTCAGCCCCTTAAAAACAATATACTCAAACGAAAGTCGACGCTGTTTACTAAAATCATAGTTTTTTAACAGTTCTACCATTTCTGTCATTGAAAAGGCTTTCTCCGCCGGCATCAGTTCCGCACGTTGGGGCGGCACCGGAGAATGCAGGCTGACAGCCAGATGGCAGTCACTCTCTTCGATAAAGCGCTGCAATCCTTTCCGCAATCCGACCGTAGAAACTGTTATCCGTTTCGGGCTCCATGCGTAGCCATAAGAAGCAGTCAGTATATCCAATGCTTTCAGTACTTCATCCAGATTGTCGAGTGGTTCGCCCATTCCCATCATGACCACATTCGTCAGTTTATCCCGTTCGGGCAATGAATGAATCTGGTTGATAATCTGCTGAGCGGTCAGGTTGGCGGTGTAGCCTTGTTTCCCTGTCATACAGAACTTACAATTCATTTTGCAACCTACCTGTGAGGAGACACATAAGGTCGCCCGTTCATCGTCCGGAATATATACCGACTCTACGAAATGATTCCCGCCTACAGGGTACAAGTATTTCACCGTACCGTCTACAGAGCGCATTTCATCCACCGGGGCTTCCGCACCGACCTCATAGTTCTGCATGAGCAACTCCCGGTGTTTCAACGACAAATTAGTCATTTCATCAATCGAGGTCACCTTCTTATCGTAAAGCCAGGATGCGATCTGCTTGGCGGCAAAGCCGGGCATACCCAGACGTTTTACCAGCGATTGCAGCTCTACCAGCGTCATTCCTAAGAGAGGATATTTAGACATCATTCTTTCTGTTCATGGTTTATATTTGCAAATGTAAGGAAATAAAGTCGATTTCCGTATAGCGAGGATGTAAAAGTTAGCAAAAAAGGTCGTTCCCGAAAGAGGAACGACCTTTTGCAGTTATCGTTTTTACGACTGATCTTAGAAGAACAGGTAACGTGTATCCTTTACATTTCCTTTCAGATACAGGTCGTTCATCAGACGGCTTGCGAAGCGTGCATGCATGTTGGCCAGTGTAGCTTCTTCATCTTTAGCGTTGAAGGTATCGCTCAGTTTGTCTTTGCCATACATCTGCAGTACAAATACGCCTGCATTACCTTTGATCGGAGCACTCAGCTTGTTCATTTCGGCAACAGAAGCATAAGCACCTACCAACGGTTCGCTGCTACGCAATGCTGACACATAGGCAGGAGCGGCAAATGTAACCAACTTCAAAGAATCGCTTACTGCACCGGACATCGCTTTGTACTGGTCGAGAGAAGTCGCGTTAGCGGCTTTCATGTCAGCCATAATCTTTTCAGCTTTCTTATCTTTAACAATTTCAGCTCTCAACTGATCCTGTACAGCTTTCAAAGGACGATATCCTTCCGGAGTAACACCTACCAAAGCCACTGCAACCATGTGATCGCTTTCGCCACATTCGTACAAACCGGAAACATCACCCGGTTTAGCGGAGAATGCCCATCTTAATGCTTCTTTAGTGCCTCTTACACCACCGATCGTATGTTCTGAGCTATACAAGTCTTTTCTGTCCAACAGTCTGTATCCGGCTTCTTCAGCATTAGCGGCCATCTTTTCTGCAGTAGGATTAGCAGCGATGAACTGGCTGAAGTCATTGTAAGCACGGTTATATGTTTCTTTGCTGAACTCAACTTCACGTTTCACAACAGCTACTTTATATTTATCCTTCACGGCTTTCTTGTTAGTCACCTGGAGGATTACATTAGCCTGACCTAACGGCAGGTTCACTACTTCGTTCACACCTGTATTGTTGATAGCAGAGATAAACTTCAGGTTGTCACCATCGATCTGCGCTCCTTCATATTGTGCAGAGCTCATCCAGTTGCTTTCACCTGTCTGACCATATTTTTTAGCCAGATCCGCGAAGTTAGCACCTCCTTTGATAGCAGTATAGATACTGTCTGCCAAGGTTTTTGTCTTCAATGCATCTTCTGCAAATACCTGGATCTGACGGAACTCGATAGAGTCGGCAGCGGCAGTCTTGGCAACTACTTTGAATGAATTGATAGTATTGTCGGCACCATTATAGTAAGGACCATAAACTGAACCTATAGAAGCAGAATCCAGACGGGCAACTACATCAGCCGGGAAAGCTGTCTTGTTGTAGAACAAGTCTACATAAGGAGCCTCCGAACCTACAGAACGGATAAAAGAAGTATAATCGTCTGTTGTGTTAGCCAACTGTTCGGTAGCTTCGTCTACTTCCTTCTGGATAGCAGCTCTGTCTTCGGCACTTGCAGTCACCTGAACATCGATGTACTTGATATCACGGCTTTCCTGATATTGCTTGAACTGTTCTTTCTTCTTGTTATAAAGGTCTTTCAGTTCCGATTCTTTCACTACGATTGTAGAGTCTACTACAGAAGAATAAGGAACGGCAGCCATCAACAGGTCGTATTGATTCACCCTTGCATCGAAAGCATCCTGTGCTTCTACCGGATTGGAAAGAAGTGCTTTAGATACCAATGCCTGATATTTCTCAGCCAGACGGCTCTGAACCAATGTTTTCTGGATGAATGACCAGTATTTGTACATGTTGTTATACTGTTCGGCATACTGAGCAGGCATCTGAGATTCGCTCATCTTGGCATAATCTACCAGGAACTTATTCAGCATATCCTTATCGAAAGCACCGGTCTGCGGGTTGCGGAAAGGAGTCTGTTGCAACAAAGGATGCACGCCTGCTTTCAGGATATCCTGAATTTCAGCAGCAGAGACTGTCAATCCCAATGCTTTTGCTTCTTTCTCAACCAGTTTGTTATTTACGTAGGAACGCCATACTTCGTCGCGCACCTGATTGGTCTGTTCGTCGTTCAGTGCAGTCACTCCACGAGAGAGCTTTATCACCTCGGTATATTCTTCTACCAAATTCTGATACTCCTGAGCGGAAAGAGCATCTCCGTTCACCTCACCTACGTCATGTGCCTGGTGCGGTTGCATTACCTTCCACGCGTCACCCGCGATGAAAGCAAACAGCGCCAAACCGATAACAATCACCAATAGAGGTCCTTTCGACCTAATGTTTTGTAATGTTGCCATTTTGATTAATACGATTTATGTTTATTATTATTTCTTTCCATTGTCATTTTAGCGCACGAAGATACAAAAAATGCTAATATGCTTCTATTTATTAGCTAAAAATTTCACGGTTATCGCCATTATTCCATGACTTTTAAGCGTACAAGTTCTATTTTTGTCGCTGTCACCTTGATTATTTTAAACTCATAACGACCGACACGGACCAATTCATGTAGTTTCGGGAAACTCTGATATTGGCTCAGTATCAATCCGCCAACTGTCAGGTAGTCGTCCGATTCGGGCAGGTCAAGTCCGAACATTTCATTGACCTTTTCTATTTCCAGGCGGGCGGACAAAACATATTCATTTTCATCAATCTTCTTGCTGATATATGAAGTATTATCATGTTCATCTTCTATATCACCAAAAATCTCTTCTACCAAATCTTCCAATGATACAATGCCGGACGTACCACCAAACTCGTCTACCACTACCGCAATCGTCTTCTTTTGCAGCATGAACAGTTTCATCAGTTTGTGAGCGGACATTGTTTCGGGCACAATGGGCACATCTTTCACGTTATCGTGCCAATCTTTCGGAGCACGAAACATTTCCGACGAATGGATATAACCGACCACATTATCTATATTTCCGTCATACACAATAATCTTCGAGATGCCGGATTCTATAAAACGGTTCTTGAGCTCATCCAGTGAGGTTGTGAGATCAACAGCCACCACTTCGGTACGTGGAACGATACAGTCACGTATCTTTATGCTCGAAAAGTCGAGTGCATTCTGAAAGATCTTCACTTCCGTGTCCAGTTCTTCTTCATTTTCGGCATTATCGATGCTACTCTGTATAAAGTAGTCCAAATCGACTTTTCCGAAAGCGATATCCGAAGCTTCCTTGTTTACCTTCATTCCAAAAATACGAAGAAACAGGCAGGATACTCCGGAAGCGAACTTGGATATAGGATATAAGACGATATAACAGATAAAAAGCGGAATAGCGGCAACATTCAATACCAGATTGGGATTGATCTTAAACAATGTTTTAGGAAGGAACTCTCCAGTCACCAAAATAATCAGAGTGGAAATGACGGTCTGAGCCAGTACCATCAGAAAGTGGCTATCAATAAATCCGGCCAACAGATTATCGCCGATAATCTGTGCCATCAATATACCATAGATAACCAATGCTATATTGTTTCCTACCAGCATGGTAGAGATAAATTCGTTCGGGTGCTTGAAAAAAACAGAAAGGATACGGGATGTGACTCTTCCCTTACGTTCCATTTCAAAGCGTAACTTATCCACTGAGACAAACGCGATCTCCATTCCTGAGAAGAAAGCGGAGAAAGCCATCGTGATGAGTAAAGAGATATAAATATTCATAGTTTATTTCACAGAATCTTTTTTCGTAGAATCCGGTGGCAATGTTTTTACTTCCGGCTGAGCGGTTCCCTCGTTTTCGTCTACATAGAAAATACCTTCAATATTCTGAATGACATAAACGGTCATTTGTTGATTAGAGTCAAAGCCGTGTCCGGTAATCACCCGGTCCGGCTGCTGGATGCGTATAAACTTATCGGAATATACTTTCTGAGTAGATTCGTTCCAATAAAGTAACTCGGTATTAAAACGCTCCCCTTTCCGGTTTTGTATATCAACGTTTCCTATCAGTTTCCAGAGCTTCTGCTTATCATAATAATAAGCGGTATCTGCTTTAATGCTGGCCTCGATATTAAAGATAGAATCAAACTGTTCCAGATACACTCCTTTCTCGAACGCCCAATAAGAAGGTTTCTTGCGGTCGTATACCGTCCACTCTTCCGTGTTTACCCGGTAGCGTGTCACTCCCGAATCGGATATAAGGGTCGTTACTCCCAGTGTATTCATCACCGGCAATGAATCACGTTCAGTTATAGCGTCGCCCAGCGCATTCTTCTTGCCGCCGCAGGAAGAAAATGAAA
Organism: Bacteroides faecis MAJ27; assembly: GCF_900106755.1. Taxonomy (GTDB): domain Bacteria; phylum Bacteroidota; class Bacteroidia; order Bacteroidales; family Bacteroidaceae; genus Bacteroides; species Bacteroides faecis. Next base: position 119,213 of record NZ_FNNN01000014.1, on the reverse strand, counting down.
GAAGCATAACAATTGCCCCGAAGGCAATTGTTATGCTTATGCTTTTATGCAACAAACGGTTACTTCGTTTTCGCAACATAAATTTTATCTAATCGTTGTAGACTCTCCGATCCAGCCACCGATAGTAATACGGTCGCCTGCTTTATAACCTAACATAAAGAGGTCTTTCGCCTGCGGAGTATGACCGGAATAAGTGCCAATCAATTTGTTTGCTTCTTCAGCTACACTTGGATCCACTGCTTTTGCACGTTGCAGCTTATCTATTACAGCAAAGTAAGTACATTTGTTCAATGCAGACTCATCACTCCAGTTAGGACTCATTGCATACAGGTTGGCAATCAGAATATAAGGAGCACCGTAGTTCTCGTTGAAACTAATTGCTTTCTGGCAATATGATCTGGCTTGAGACAACTTCTTGGCAGAAGCCAATACAGCTGCGGCAGCGTATGCCTTTTCAGCCTTCTTCACGTTGTCTGTTTCCAGTTGGATTGCTTCGTCAAAGAACTTCACTGCACCGTCAATATCACCTTTCTTGAATGCCTGATAAGCACATCCGGTAGCAGCTTCAGCAGTCGGCTCCATCTTATAAGCATAGAAAGATGCTTGCAGATAAGCTTCACTTTCCGTACATCTCATCATTTTCATGATATCGATTACTTTTTTCAGATAAGCCAAGTCTGTCTGGTTAGATTCTACTTTCGGACCATAGATACCTTGCAGTGATTCACAGTCAGCAGTACCACTATTCACAAACAAAGCAACGAGATTATCTTTTATACCCATCAGGTTTTTCTTCTTTGCTTCGCTAGTTTCCGCAGCAATAGCATCATCCGCATATTCTGAAGCGAGCAGATAATCCTGGATAAATTGTTCTTTATGATTAGGATCTGCTTTCAATTTGTCCAATGACATCTGAAGAAAATAGAACAAAGTAGCTCCAGCAGATTCACCTTTCACCGCATTTACAGACTGGCTCAACCATTGATAAGCCTGATTAGCATCCACTTTCGGAGCTAAAGCGATATAGTCTACAGCCTTAATTCCCAGTGCTTCGTCGGCAGAAGAAACCTTTGTTCCTTTTGAAAGGAATTCTTCTGTGTATTTCATACGCAGGTCGTGCGTATTCATTAATTCATCAAAATACTTCTTATATTCGGGACTATTTTTATCCTTAATCTGTGCCATCAGCCCTTTAAGGATTTTATATCCGTCAGTAAAAGTGTAGAAACGCAATGTCGGGCAATTATCCAACACAGCTTTCCAAGGAGTATACGCATCTTTAAAATTTCCTGCACGCACAGCCTCATGCGAGATACTACTGTTCGAATTACAGTTAGTCGCATCCTGTGCTACCACAGTGGTTGCTCCAGCCGAAAGGAACAACATAGCCACAAGCGTTTTAATTTTCATTGTATCTAAATTTTAGTTGTTTATATAATATCGTCTATTCTCTCTCACTTTATTATTCTACCCTACGTTTGAAGAACCAACGTTCGTTGAACGTAAGTCCGATACTCACACGGAAGATATTTTCATTCACCATGTTCGTCTCCAGTCCTTTCACACGAACAAACTGTCCGCTGATACTAAGAATGGAACGCGAACGGGGAACAGGCAGACCGAAACCGGCAGTTACACCATATTCACGTGAAGCCTTTTTCCCATCAATCTTATAATACGGAGTCGTATAATAAGCTCCTAAACGGTATTTTATGTGGGCGAAATAGGAACGTCCTATCAAATTAGGAATGTATTCCGCACCGACTGATATTTTTGTACGATCACAATAATCGAATGTTTCATTAAAGTCCTGACGCACATTTTCATCATTGGTTACTACTCCAAACTTTGTTTTTGACCACTGCTGCAAGCTGTAATCGGCACCGACTGTCAGACGTTTATCATAATTGTAGGTAAAGCCGATTCCAAAAGTATTGGGCAACTCTAACGTAGCATCCAAATTGTCCTGATATGAGGCCTGATTGCTAGTCTGTGCAGCCATTAGGACAGTTGATGAATAATCGTTATTCAACTTATGTTTAGGAGAATATACTGCACCAACCGTCAAAGAACTCTTTTTATTCAAAGCCTGTGTATATTGTGCACCCAAATCCAACTTATAGTCCGATATTGAAGCTACCATTGTCCGTTGATAAGAATAAGAGGAAGATTCTCCCGGATAGTACACTGCTCTTCCGCGGGTTAGATCTCCCCAAAAGTAAGAAGCATTCACACCAATAGACAAATTCTTAAGCACTTTTACACCAATACCTGCGTACATTTGATGCAAGCCACCATCTCCGGTAAAACTTCTGCTGGTAACCAAACCGTCATTCCCAGTCTGGCTATCCGACACACTATATCCGATATTAGAATATGGCAGCAATCCGACACTCATTCCCATCCACGGAGCTAACCGAAACTGCATAGCGAGATAATCGAAGCTGGCATTCTTGGCGTTCATCTTCACACCGCCATTACTAATATTCATATTCTGTAAACTGACACCTCCCTCGAACAGGAACGTCAATGAGTCAATGGCCGTATATGAAGCAGGATTCGTTGGATTGATCTGCGCCCCATCCCGGAGTCCGAAAGCAATTCCACCCATCGCCTTGCTATTTCCGAAACTTTGATCGGATAAGTCGCCATAGCCATATCGTGTGTAAGGAGAGTTTGTATTATTTTGAGCGATTGCCGTTCCGGTAACCATCATGAGCAATAGCGCCCAAATCGTGTGTTTAAATCCTACCATTATTATAGTTTAAAATTCTATTTAATCCTTTCAACACTAAAAATCTATCTGCAAAGATGACACTTTTTACGCTGCTATCAAAAGAAAAATCATCTCCGCCCGTTAAAAAAACCAAAAGTTCAGGATATTTATGCTTCATAGCCTCAATATAGCCTGAAATTTCATATTCCATCCCTTTCAGCACTCCGGCACGGATGGCCGTTTCCGTATCCTTTCCCATCGGGAGTTTCCGCCCGTTGGCATCTATCTGTGGCAAACGCCCGGTAAACTGATGAAGTGCCTTGAAGCGCATCTGCATGCCGGGAGAAATATTACCACCGTGATACTGCCCCTTCGAGTCGATAAACTCATAAGTGATGCAAGTGCCCGCATCAATGACCAATATATCATTATGGGGAAAACGCTCATTAGCCCCTACTACCGCTGCCATCCGGTCATACCCCAATGTATCGGGAGTTTCGTACAAATTGGCTACCGGCAACGGAGTCTGATGATTGAGCCATAACAAAGGGAACGGCAAAGCAGCCAGATCGGCCAGTATCCGTTCGCTCAAATCAATGACAGTAGCCACGATACCTTGTTCAACCGGGTATTTGGAACAAAGAGCTTTCAAGCAATCTAACGATTGATTGGAGTCGGTCACAACCTCCACCATCTCATTGCCATCAAAGAGAGCTACTTTTGCAGTCGTATTTCCTATGTCAATAATTAAATTCAATGTTCTCTTTTATCAATTGCGGGCGCAAAGGTAAAGTAAAAAAAGAAAAGTATCTGCATGTAGGATGAATTATCTGTTTATTTTCCTTTTGGCAACACAAAAAAAGTGAGTCGTCCGAACAATATTAATATAGATAATTATATTTATTAATAATATATGGGCGGGTGTATGGGCGGCATCATTTTTCAGAAGCCAATAATCCACTATCATACAACTAGTTACAAAGGCTGAAAATGGGGCGGTTGTATGGGCGGCTTTTCCTCGTGCTATCCACCAGAAAACAGAGCCTCCATTTCACCCAAACAGAGGCTCCATTTGCCCCGGTCAGAGCCTCTGTTCAGACAAAACGAAGGCTCTATTTTTCGAATCCAACTATTCTTCGTATATTCGCTGCCAAAATAAAACAAGTCCTTTCATGAAACGGCCTAATTTATATATACTTTTACTTTTTTTCCTGTTGCTCCTGCCCTTTGGACAAACAACTGCCAACGGTAACGACTCTATCCGACTCAGTCTGCTGACTTGCGCCCCCGGAGAAGAAATATACTCCCTGTTCGGTCATACTGCCATCCGCTACGAAGATCCAGCCAACGGAATCGACGCCGTATTCAACTACGGGTTATTCAGTTTCAACACCCCGAATTTCATATTCCGTTTTTCATTAGGCGAGACAGACTACCAGCTCGGAGCCACCGATTACGCCCACTTTGCCGCCGAATATGCTTTTGACGGGCGCAGTGTCTGGCAACAAACACTCAACCTGAGCAAGGAAGAAAAAGCAGAACTGATCCGATTGCTACAAGAAAATTACCGCCCCGAAAACCGGATATACCGTTATAACTTCTTCTACGACAACTGTGCTACCCGACCGCGCGATAAGATAGAGGAAAGCATCATCGGAAAGGTGATTTATCCGTCTGAGCCCCAAGACGGCTCACGCTCCTTCCGGGACATCGTGCATCAATATTGCAAAGAGCACCCGTGGGCCCGCTTCGGCATCGACCTCTGCATCGGAAGCGAAGCAGACCGGCCTATCACGCAGCGTCAAATGATGTTTGCCCCCTTTTATCTGATGGATGCTTTCGCAGGTGCCCAGATTGCCAATGACTCCATTCAGCGTCCGCTCGTATCCGATAAAGCACTGATCGTAGACGCTGTCTCCGATGAAGAAGAAGGCGGCTGGATGCCCACCCCACTGCAATGCTCTCTCCTTCTTTTCATACTTACCGCAGCGGCAACCATTTACAGTCTCCGCAAAAGAACGGGACTGTGGGGAGTCGATCTGGTGTTGTTCGGCACCGCAGGCATCGTAGGTTGTGTGCTGGCTTTTCTGGCACTGTTCTCCGAACACCCCGCTGTCAGTTCCAATTTCCTGTTACTGGTCTTCCATCCGGGACAGCTTCTTTTTCTTCCATACATCATTTATTGTGTCCGAAAAGGGAAGAAATGCTGGTATCTGACATTGAATTTGATCGTTTTAACACTTTTTATAGTGCTTTTTCCACTAATTCCGCAAAGATTTGACTTTGCTGTTGTACCTTTGGCACTCTGTTTGCTGATACGTTCAGCGAGCAATTTGATTTTGACCTCTAAAAAGAAATAATGAAAGGACTACTCACTTCCCTGATTACCGTATTGACCTTCACCGGGCTACAAGCTCAGTCGTTGCCTACTGCCCCTAAACTTGTGGTAGGGCTCACGATTGACCAACTGCGTACGGACTATCTGGAAGCCTTCTCGTCACTCTACGGCGAAAGAGGCTTCAAACGGCTCTGGAAAGAGGGAAGAGTATTCCACAATGCAGAATATACATTCAGCGGCGTAGACCGTGCCTCTGCCATGGCAGCCATCTACAGCGGATCGACCCCTTCCGTCAATGGAATTATCTCGAACCGATGGATGGACGTCTCCACCCTGCGCACTGTCAACAGTACGGACGACCCGGCCTTCATGGGATATTATACCGATCAGACCTGTGCCCCGACGAAATTATTAACCTCTACCATTGCCGACGAGCTGAAAATAGCGACACAAGGCAAAGGTCTCGTATACGCCATCGCCCCTTACTGCGACGCAGCCATCTTCGCTGCCGGACATGCAGGAAACGGAGCATTCTGGATCAACCCCACAACCGGCAAATGGAGCGGAACGACCTATTATGGCGAATTCCCCTGGTGGGCAAGCCAATATAACGACCGCCAAGCCATCGACTCCCGCATCTCCAGTGTCACATGGGAACCTGTTTTTCCACGTGGCATGTACACTTTTCTGCCAGATTGGCGGGATGTGGTATTCAAATATAAATTTGATGACGACCGTAACAATAAGTTCCGCCGCTTCATCACCAGCCCATTCGTCAACGATGAAGTAAACGCCCTCGCCGAAGAAGCAATCGGAAAAGGTTCGGTCGGCATGGATGACATTACTGACTTATTAGCACTTACTTACTATGCCGGCAACTATGCACACAAGTCCGTACAAGAGTGCGCCATGGAAATTCAGGATACGTATGTACGCCTCGACCGCAGCATTGCCAACCTGCTTGACCTGCTCGACAAGAAAGTAGGCCTGCAAAATGTACTTATTTTTGTCACTTCCACCGGATATACGGACAGCGAATCAACCGATTCGGGATTGTACAAAATACCGACCGGAGAGTTCCATCTCAACCGCTGCACCGCATTGCTGAACATGTTTCTGATGGCTACTTACGGAGAAGGGAAATATGTAGAAGCCTATCATGACCAGCAAATATACCTGAACCATAAACTACTGGAACAAAAGCAACTGAACCTGACAGAAGTGCAGGAAAAGTCCGCCGACTTCCTGATGCAGTTCAGTGGAGTAAACGAGGCATATTCCGCCTATCGGCTTCTCCTGGGTTCATGGACTCCGGAAATATACAGAATACGTAACGGCTATCACCGCAAACGTTCCGGCGACCTCGTAATCGATGTATTGCCGGGATGGACCATTGTCAGCGAAAACGGCAATGAAAACAAGGTGGTACGCCACTCCTATATCCCCGCACCGCTGATCTTCATGGGACATTCCGTGAAACCGGCCATTATTCAGACCCCTGTAACCATTGACCATATTGCGCCTACACTGGCTCATTTCATGCGCATCCGGGCTCCCAATGCCTCTTCTTCTGCCCCTATTACCGATCTTCGGTAAAAGATTCCTCACAAAAACCATGCGCAAAACATAAATAAATCAGCATTTTAATGTAACTTTGCGCGGATTTTATAATCACTCTGCACAGCTTGGCAACAGGTTTATGCCGTTCCTCTTTCCCGGAAAGTGAAAAAAATGCCGTGCAGACAATCAAGAAATAATAATAAACTAAATAATATAACATGGGATTTAATGAAATTTTAAGCTCGATTTTCGGAAACAAATCCACGCGAGACATGAAAGAAATCAAGCCCTGGGTAGAAAAGATCAAAGCTGCCTATCCGGAGATTGAAGCACTGGACAACGACGCCCTCCGTGCCAAAACGGAAGAACTCAAAAAATATATCTATGAGTCGGCGGCTAACGAACGCGCAAAAGTGGAAGAACTCAAAGCGAGCGTTGAAAACACAGAACTGGAAGACCGCGAAGACATCTTTGCACAAATAGATAAGATAGAGAAAGAAATTCTCGAAAAATACGAGAAAGCACTGGACGAAGTGTTGCCCGTAGCTTTCTCTATCGTCAAGGCAACTGCCAAACGATTTGCAGAAAACGAAGAAATCGTAGTAACTGCGACTGAATTCGACCGCCATCTGGCTGCTACAAAAGATTTTGTACGTATCGAAGGCGATAAAGCCATCTACCAGAATCACTGGATAGCGGGTGGTAACGATATGACATGGAACATGGTTCATTACGATGTACAGCTGTTCGGTGGTGTCGTTCTGCACAAAGGTAAGATTGCGGAAATGGCAACAGGTGAAGGTAAAACACTGGTAGCTACCCTCCCGGTATTCCTGAACGCATTGACCGGAAACGGCGTGCATGTGGTAACCGTGAACGATTACCTCGCCAAACGTGACTCCGAATGGATGGGCCCGCTTTATATGTTCCACGGCCTCAGCGTAGATTGTATCGACCGCCATCAGCCGAACTCCGATGCTCGTCGACAGGCATATCTGGCTGATATCACATTCGGTACAAACAATGAATTTGGTTTCGACTACCTGCGTGACAACATGGCAATCAGCCCGAAAGACCTTGTACAACGCCCACACAACTATGCCATCGTCGATGAGGTTGACTCCGTATTGATTGACGACGCCCGTACTCCGTTGATTATTTCCGGTCCGGTACCGAAAGGTGACGACCAACTGTTCGAACAACTTCGCCCGCTGGTAGAACGCTTGGTGGAAGCTCAAAAAGTGCTTGCTACCAAATACCTGTCCGAAGCAAAACGCCTGATCGCCTCCAACGACAAGAAGGAAGTGGAAGAAGGATTCCTTGCTCTTTATCGTAGCCACAAGTGTCTGCCGAAGAACAAGGCATTGATCAAGTTCCTCAGTGAACAAGGTATCAAAGCCGGTATGCTGAAGACCGAAGAGATCTACATGGAGCAGAACAACAAGCGTATGCACGAAGTGACTGAGCCGTTGTACTTCGTCATCGAAGAAAAACTGAACAGTGTAGACCTGACAGATAAAGGTATCGACCTGATCACCGGTAACTCTGAAGACCCGACGCTGTTTGTTCTTCCGGATATTGCCGCACAACTTTCCGAACTGGAAAATCAAAATCTGACCAACGAACAACTGTTGGAAAAGAAAGATGAGCTGCTGACCAACTACGCTATCAAATCGGAACGCGTACATACCATCAACCAGTTGCTGAAGGCTTACACGATGTTCGAAAAAGATGACGAATACGTTGTTATCGACGGACAGGTGAAAATTGTAGACGAACAGACCGGACGTATCATGGAAGGTCGCCGCTACTCCGACGGATTGCACCAGGCAATCGAAGCAAAAGAACGTGTGAAAGTAGAAGCTGCCACACAGACTTTCGCCACGATCACTTTGCAGAACTACTTCCGTATGTATCACAAGCTGTCCGGTATGACCGGTACTGCCGAAACGGAAGCAGGCGAACTCTGGGACATCTACAAGCTGGATGTAGTCGTTATCCCGACTAACCGCCCGATCGCACGTAAAGATATGAACGACCGCGTGTACAAGACCAAACGCGAAAAGTATAAAGCCGTTATCGAAGAAATCGAAAAACTGGTACAGGCAGGACGTCCGGTACTGGTGGGTACGACTTCGGTAGAAATCTCCGAAATGCTGAGCAAAATGCTTACCATGCGTAAGATCGAGCACAGCGTATTGAATGCGAAGCTGCACCAGAAAGAAGCTGAGATCGTAGCAAAAGCCGGTTTCAGTTGCGCAGTAACTATCGCTACCAACATGGCAGGTCGTGGTACCGACATCAAGCTGAGCCCGGAAGTAAAAGCCGCGGGCGGTTTGGCCATTATCGGTACGGAACGTCACGAATCCCGTCGTGTAGACCGCCAGTTGCGTGGTCGTGCAGGACGTCAGGGTGACCCCGGTTCTTCTGTATTCTTCGTGTCACTGGAAGATGACCTGATGCGTCTGTTCTCTTCCGACCGTATTGCCAGCGTAATGGACAAACTCGGTTTCCAGGAAGGCGAAATGATCGAGCACAAGATGATCTCCAACTCTATCGAACGTGCACAGAAGAAGGTGGAAGAAAACAACTTCGGTATCCGTAAACGTCTGTTGGAATACGATGACGTGATGAACAAGCAACGTACCGTTGTTTACACCAAGCGTCGCCACGCTCTGATGGGCGAACGTATCGGTATGGATATCGTAAATATGATCTGGGACCGTTGCGCGAATGCAATCGAGAATAACGACTACGAAGGTTGTCAGATGGAACTGCTCCAGACATTGGCTATGGAAACTCCGTTCACTGAAGAAGAATTCCGCAATGAAAAGAAGGATACTCTGGCAGAAAAGACATTCAACATTGCCATGGAGAACTTCAAACGCAAAACGGAACGTCTGGCACAAATCGCTAATCCGGTCATCAAGCAAGTATACGAAAACCAGGGACATATGTACGAAAACATTCTGATTCCTATCACAGACGGAAAACGGATGTACAATATCTCTTGTAATCTGAAAGCTGCTTACGAGTCCGAATCAAAAGAAGTGGTGAAATCGTTCGAGAAATCAATCCTGCTGCACGTTATCGACGAAGCATGGAAAGAAAACCTGCGTGAACTCGATGAGTTGAAACACTCTGTACAGAACGCAAGCTACGAACAGAAAGACCCGCTGTTGATCTACAAGCTGGAATCCGTAACGTTGTTTGACGCTATGGTGAACAAGATCAACAACCAGACTATCTCTATTCTGATGCGTGGACAGATCCCTGTACAGGAAGCTCCGGCAGACGAGCAACAGGCCCCACGCCGTGTAGAAGTACGTCAGGCAGCTCCCGAGCAGCGTCAGGATATGAGCAAGTATCGTGAGCAGAAGCAAGATCTGAGCGATCCGAACCAACAGGCTGCTGCCAGTCAGGATACTCGCGAGCAACAAAGACGCGAACCGATCCGTGCGGAAAAGACAGTAGGACGTAATGATCCTTGTCCATGCGGAAGCGGTAAGAAGTATAAAAACTGCCACGGACAGAATGCTTGACAGCAGTCCGGTGTAAGATTATAATCTAAAAGAAAGCCTCAAACGGTTAAAAACTGTTTGAGGCTTTCTTTTATTCATTCAAAATACTACTTTTGCTTAAACTACTAAAGATATCAAGACTATGGCAAAATTCTATTCACTGGCATTGGTTTCTCTGCTATTGTTAGCGCTCGGCAGCTGTCAGAGCCTGGAGCAGATTTCTATTGACTACATGCAGCCCGGAGACATGACTTTTCCTTCTCAGCTCCGCAAAGTGGCTATCGTGAATAACACCAGCACCGAACCGGATAACAAGCTGATCACACAAACCGAAAAGCCTAAGGAAAATGTCCCCGAAATCAGTCATGCCACAGCCTATGCGAATGGCAATGTTAAGATTGCGGCCGAATCACTGGCTGAAGAAATCGCTCATCAGAACTATTTCGATGTAGTGGTGATCTGTGATTCCGCCTTACGGGCTAATGATAAGTTTCCACGCGAAAGTACGTTGAGTCAGGAGGAAGTCCAACAGCTGGCATCAGACTTGGGAGTGGACTGTATCATCGCCATGGAGAACCTGCAATTCAAAGCGACTAAAACGGTGCGTTACATCCGTGATTTTAACTGCTATCTGGGTACAGTGGATGTAAAAGCCTACCCGACGGTCAAAGTATATCTGCCTTCACGCAGCAAACCGATGACTACGCTGCATCCGACCGACAGTATCTTCTGGGAAGAATACGGAGAAACGGTAACAGAAACATTTGCACACATGATTCCGGACGCGCAGATGTTGCGGGAAGCTTCTGAATTTGCAGGAACTATTCCCGTCAAACAACTGCTGCCTCTCTGGAAGACGAGCAAACGATACCTGTACACGGGCGGTTCGGTACAGATGCGTGACGCAGCCATCTTTGTACGCGAAAACTCATGGGACAGAGCCTACGAGCTCTGGAAACAGGTGTACGACGGAACCAAGAAGGACAAAAAAAAGATGAAAGCCGCACTTAACATCGCAGTATATTACGAGATGAAGGACAGCCTCGCACAGGCAGAAGAATGGGCAGTCAAAGCACAGCAACTTGCTCAAAAAGTAGACAAGAAAAACATTGCCGAAAATGCTACGTATGCTACCATTGATGATGTGCCGAATTACTATATGACAACCCTTTATGCAAACGAATTGAAGGAGCGTAACAGCCAATTACCCAAGCTAAAAATGCAAATGGAACGATTTAATGATGATTTTTAAGGAAATCATGCATTGATTATTATTTTTTTTATACCTTTGAGGTAACAAAAAGGAAGAAGCTATGAAACTGAGCCAACAATCTCTATCTACCATCGAATCGGCTATCCAAAAGGCAGTCGGCAAATATGTATGTGGCTGCGACCAGACAGCCGTAACCGATATTCATTTACAACCGGACCAAACATCGGGACAACTCACTATTTTTAACGACGATGATGAGGAACTGGCAAATGTGATGATTGAAGAGTGGGCGACTTACGATGGGGATGATTTCATGGAGAATGTGGAGCCAAGCCTGAAAAGTATCCTATGCCGAATGAAAGAGGCGGGCGACTTTGAAAAAATAACGATACTGAAACCATATTCATTCGTATTGGTAGATGAAGACAAGGAAACTGTTGCCGAATTGTTGTTGGTAGATGATGATACGATACTGGTGGATGATGAATTACTGAAAGGGCTGGACAAAGAGTTGGATGAGTTTCTAAAGAATTTGCTGGAGAAATAAATAATCATAACCATATAAGAATAATCGGAAGTAAACAGGCAATCCCTTTTACTTCCGATTATTTATTTAAAGTTATATGTAAGAGCTCTACAGGAGGCGGCTCATTCAACTGCTGACCGATACACGGTCTTTGCCGTCTCAATCACAGATGGTCCGTTCTTGCCGGATACATCGACAGTTTTACTTTTCTCCGCCCATGCTTTCTCCATGCCATAGAAGTGGATCGGTTCTGCCGTAGATTTATCGAGTTTACCGTCCAGTTCCTGCTGTTTCTGTTCAAAGAAGGTATTCCAACGTTGATAGTACAAGTCTTTCAAAAGACCACTCCATTCCCGATGGGAATAATCATGCAGACCTCCTTGATTGGCAGCTATACTGTCACCCCAAACGGTGATCAGTGCAGAAGCATTCCATTCATAAAGTTTCTTTTCTTCTTCTGTAGTTCCCAAGGAACGGGCAGCAGATAACCATGAAGATACAGAGAACTCTTTTCGGGTGGACAGTAAACTGTCTTGAGATAATATCAATCCTAAAAATTGTTGTGTCTGCTTTCTGAAGCTATCCTTGTCTTTCCGGTCATAACTTTGGGAGATTTCTTCAAGCAATACATTCGCCTTATCTGCCAGACTCTGACGTACGATGTCCACCAGATCATATTCAAAGTTATTATTTCCTTTATACCGATCTGCGACAGAAAGTAGTAGCTGAGCTGCTTTCGCTGTTGAGTCAGGTGAATAGAATAACTTGGCATATCCCCAGGTTGATGTTCTGTCCAAATGAAATCCCGGACGGGCACATAACAGAGATTCGACTGTACCTTCTCCCTGATAATTCTTCGGAGCATTATAAACAGTATGCTCCAACGCACGCCACGCTTCTGTTACTTCCGGCGACAAATCATCTCCATAACGCGCCTTCAGATATCCTTGCAACCATATGTCCGGTGAGAATCGTTCTTCCCGCCAGGGAAGCTCATACAGCAATTCAAACATCATCGGATTGTTCTCTATTCCTTCCGGGGTAGCTCCTACCCCCCGCAATGTTTTCCCGTTGATATGTGCACAGGCGTTATAATATCCATTCACCAACTGCTCCATCCGTCCGTGCAGACCGACATTACCGCCAAAGTTAAGCAGCATACAATAAAGCCAGTCATGTTTTCCAAAGCCTTTCTCCCGATACCACATCGACTCCGGATCACCCCATTGCGGTAGCTTTTCACTATACAAATCCAGTACCAGCAAATCACCGGAATCGAGCGTGTTGACCATCGCTTCCCGCGGATTCGCCTGCCATGCCTGCATCACCCACACAGCCTCCGGATTCGCTTTCTTCATAGCACCCATAATAGAAGTTCCCGCCTTTGCCAAGTCTACTCCTTCCGTATTTCCTCCTTCATGAAAGGGGTCCATACTGTAATACTTTGCTTTTCCGTACAGTTTCTCCAACTCCTCATAATACATGGCAGCAAATGAATCGAAATGTTCATCTTCCGTAGAAAGAAAAGCCGGACGAGGGAAACCGCACCATTTACCGGGATCGGCAATCTGATATCCCAGTTTCTCTCCGATATTACGGGGGACCATTCCTGCATATCCGGGGAATACCGGTTCAATGCCCAGCTCCCTCATTCGGGCAATGATCTTCTTTTGCAGTGCTTCCTGTTGCCGATACCAACTGTCGGGATTCGGGCCGCCCCATCCTTCCAGATTATTCATCTGCCACCATGCCATAAAGGCAGGACCGGAAATAAACTCATTGACCTCCTCCGTCGTATATCCGATACGCTTCAGCAAATTATACCAGACAACCTCCATCCCTGTTATACTCAAAGGCATATTGATGCCGTGCATCGCCATCCAGTCTATTTCTTTCTCCCAGCGTTCCCAGTCCCAGAAAGCCATGGAGTAGGAATAGGTACAGTAATTCAGGTAATATCGATTCTTCATAGCCGTTGTCTGTCGGATTTTCTTTTGAGGCAGAGGCAGTACTTCCGGCAATTTCTGCGAGGGATTATTCCACGAAAGATGAATACCTGCCACATATTTCAGGTACCAATTCAAGCCTGTAGCCAGTGAGAGATCAGAGTTCCCGGTTATCAGTACTTTGTCATCCTTGGAGTCTATCTCAAAGTAGTCCTTTGCCGGATCGGCTTCATCAATAACCAACCGGAAAAGGATTTGATCTTTCGACGTATTCTCCGTCACACGTGCTGCCAATGAATCGATTGGAGCAGACGTAGATCGGCAACTTGTATACATAACAACAGAACCAAATAATAAAAGTAATAGAAGACGCATGTTCATAGTCATTATTTTTTTAAGGGTCATCAAATGTGTTTGAGCATTTGAACCCCTAAATATATTTCAAATTTCCGATTACTGAAAATAAAATATAGTTCTTTTATACTGATACACATAAAATAACCTCCAATATATGAAAAGTCGGAAAGATATAGCATTGGCTCTAATAAAGAAAGAAGATGTGGCAAACAGTTATTTGCACATCTTCTTTCAATTTGTGTTTCAGTTAATTATTACTCCCATCCCGGATTATTGGGGGCCAGTTCTGGGTTTAATGCGATTTCATTAGTAGGCACCTGATACAGATAATACTTATCTAACCAACCTTTACCTGCTACCAAAGGATCATTATACATATAGATAAAACCTTCTTTCTTTCCTGTTGTATCGGCGTATCCTTTTTCAAGATCAACAAACTGTCCGGAATCGCCAATCTGCTCTTTAGTAGCCCATTGACCATACTGTATCTTATTGATAAACCAAGGTGCTTTTTTCCAACGGCGCACATCGTAGAATCCAAATCCTTCGCCCATCAATTCTACTATGCGCTCGCGACGAATCTCCCACAATACAGGGTCTACGGTCTGGTCGCGCTTCGGATCAAATCCGGCATTTATCTCGGCCACTTTCATATGGGCAACTCCCACCCGATCGCGTAACTTATTGATAGTAAGATCAGCAACAGTCTGATTGAAGCCTTCGGCACCTGTACCACCTTTTTCAAATTTAGCCTCGGCATAATTCAACATCACTTCATCAATCTTGAACAAAGGTACATCTGAGGTCCCTTCATTCTCTTTCGAATTGTCCCATACATTATAGTATCTGTACACATAGTTACCGCTACGGGCTACGAGGAAACCTTGTCCGCCATTGTTGGTGAAGAAGTGAGGCATTCCTTTCAATATAGCAGCAGACCAGTTCATCAATGGGAACACTTTATGTTTACCGGCTTCCCCATTTCCGCCCCCGAAACCTGTGTAACGGGTAATGCCCATGATATCCATAAACTCACGGTCCTTGGGATCAGAAGTATACTCCCAACTGGTATTATCGGCACTTGGGATCACCTTATAAGGGGGAGCTACAGTCTCCAGCAGACGAAGGTCACGATTGCGGAAAGTAGCATTCATACTATTATCCCCGTCCTGCGACCATTCATATTCCGAGCTGTTATGAATCGTTTTACCATCTTTACAAAGATACATGTCGATGATGTGTTGCGGCATTTCCACATTATGGGTGGATGTCCGTTCAACATGCGTCAGTACATAATTTGTCAGTTCTTTTTCTACATATTCCTTATACAGAATGATGCCTTTCATTCCTTTCAGGTCAGATGTCAGCATCTCTCCCCAATCACTGTTCAGTTCGGGATAAGAATCCATCAGTTTCTTGGAATAAGTGATACAAGCATCAAAGTACTTATCTTCGTCCCCCAAAGCATGATATTTACGCCATGTACCTTCAAAAAGGCAGAAACGGGAAAGAAGAGCACGGACAACATGCACATTGATCGTATTTTCACCGTCACCTTCTTCTTTTATATGCTCTTCAGCGTATATCAAATCGTTCAATACATGATCGGCAACTTCTTTGCGAGGTGTACGGGGACCATATGCTATTTCCTTATCCGAATCACCCAGTACACGATCTACCCAAGGCACATCACCAAAACGAGCTATCAGTTCCGAATAATAATAGGCACGGAAAAAATATCCCACCGAACGCCAATGCGCCTTGTCCGCATCCGTCATCCCTGAGTTATCGATATTTGCCAACATGACATTGACCCGATAGACGAAACTGAATGCCCATCCATTGCCCGATGACGAACTGGATACATTCTGAAAAGCATACGGATTACCGTCACCCTGACGACGCATCAGATAACCTGCATAAATATCGCTTGTATAGGATGTGGCACTGGCATAGGCTCCGTTTGTTCCGGGAATACGCAGGATATTAGTATTTGTAAATACTCCATATAATCCCCAGGCATAGGTCTTGAAAGTATTATAATTACTGAACACTGTCTGCTCCGTCAACGAAGTATCCGGATAGCGTTCCATAAAACTATCGTTGCATGAAGTAAACCCGATAGCTGCTGCCGCAAGCATAGTATATATTATTTTTTTCATAACCAATTATAAATTAAAGAGTAACATTAAAACCAAAAGAAATCGTACGATAGAAAGGATATCCCCAAGACAGGCGTTCCGGGTCATAACCCTTCATCAGCTTAGTAAATGTGTGAAGGTTCTCACAACTTACGAACGCTTTCAAACTCGTTAATGTAATAGGTGCTAACCAGCTCTTCGGGAAATTATAACTCAAAGTCACATTCTTGACACGCAGATAAGAGCCATTCATCAGATACTTCGTTTGCGCACGTGTATTGTAACCGGAGTTGTTTCCTTGCCCGTAAATACGGAAATATTCCGCATTCGGATTGGCTGCCGTCCAGTCACCATTGGCAGAATCTACCGGTTTCCAATAATCCAGCTGGTCTTTAAAGAGTGAACCAAACTGTCCGGAATTAAACGGCCAGCGGCGTGCATCACTGATCCATACATCACGTTTACCTACTCCTTGCAGCAAAACACTCAGATCAAATCCTTTGTAATTGACTCCCAGATTTATACCATACTGCAAACGCAAAGAGTTATTACCGATTATCTTGCGGTCTCCCGGATTGTCAAAGGTTCCGTCTCCCGTATCAATACGATTCGTACTCGATTCATCATCACGCAAATTCTGGTACTTGATGTCACCGGGACGCGGACTTACTCCATCCACTGTCACCACTCCTTCTTTCAATTTCCAGGTATTTGTATCTTCAAAGTCATCGGCTGTATAGTAACCATCCGTTACATAACCCCAGATAGAACCGATTTCATATCCTTCATAATAATTATTCGTGCCATCACTTTTCAGGATAATCTTGGATTCATTATGGTATTTGGTAACGACTGTTTTAGAGTCATAAAGATTGAAGCCTACATTATAGCCCCATGCACCGATTCTATCTCTCCAGGTCAATGACAATTCCCAGCCTTTCGTACGCAAGTCGGCGGTATTCTGCAAAGGTGCGGAAGCACCTACCACTGACGGCAACTCAGCTCCCGGAGCAAGCATATCTTTCGTATCACGGCGATACCAGTCGAAAGTACTTTGCAGACGTCCGTTCAAGGCAGTTATATCAAAACCAAAGTCCAATGTTTCTACCGTTTCCCAAGTAAAACTATCACTGACCAGTCCCGGAGCATTCAAAGTCAGCGGCTTCGCTCCATTCACCAGCCATGCCACATCCTTCTTTTCCACTTGCGACATGGTCGGAACAAATTTATAAGGGTCAATGCCTTGATTACCTATTTGTCCCCAGGTTCCGCGAAGTTTCAGATCGCTTAGCCAGTCACCTGCAACCGGTTTCATAAAGTTCTCGCGGGCAATGTTCCAACCCACAGATACAGAAGGGAAGAAACCGAAACGATTTTTCTTCGGGAATTTAGACGAGCCGTCATAACGACCATTGGTCTCAAACAAATATTTGCCTTTATAATCATAATTAACACGATAGAAAGCACCACGCACGGTATACACGCGATGATCATCTGTAATAACCTTATTCTCACCGGTAGCCGTACTATGTGACGGATACTTCTCGTTAATCATATCATAAGAATAAGTATACAATTTCTTCCAGTCACTGGATTCCTGGTTGAAGCCGCCCATTAATGACAAGTTATGCGTGTCATTCCATGAATATCTATAATTAGCATACAGGTTGATGGCATTATAATCAGTACTTTGGTGAGTCGTCTCCAGAGAAGAAGTAGTGGCAGTCTGTATTTTTGCCAGCTCAACCGTTGTATAATCAATGGAAGCCTTATTCACATTCTGATTACTCCATGTCTTGTCAAATGTATATTCGAATGCCACTTCAAGCCCTTTCAATGGTTTCAATACCGTTTTTGACAGGATACGGGCATTGTCTCTGATTGTATTGTTATCCGTTGCCATTCTCAAAACGTTGGAAGGCGTATTCGTCATCAGGCTGGTGCCGTCAGGCAAAGTCAGGGAACCTTCGGGATATACAACCGGCAAACGCATATCATACAATCCGGTCTTATCCGAAGTTACAGGCATATTCTTGTCACTCTGAGCATAGCGTATATCTACAGACTGAGTCAGCCACGAGGTGATTTCGGCAGAAATATAGGCACTACCCGACAAACGTTTGTAGCGGTCTTTATCGGTGATCAAAATACCTTGCTCGCTATTATAGCCAAGGGACAGACGATAAGCCAGCTTATCAGTACCACCGCTCAATGACACATTATGTGCTTGCAGAAAACCGTAATCATCAAGCATATTGGCATACAGGTCTTTCTCATTCAGGTAATAATTCAATCCTGTTTCCGGGTCTACATATACTCCGTCTCCGGTAGTCTGGAATTTACCCGGATTCTTACGATATTCGGTCAGGTAGTTCATCCAAGTTTTGATATCTTGCCCGGTGTAGTATTTACCGGCATTGAACTCGCCGTCCAGGTAAGCCTGCATCCACTCCAGCCCGTCAGCCTGTTCCGGACGATTGATAGAACTCTGAAAACCAAAATTATTATTATAATTGACATGAAACCCGTCGCCTTTCTTCGCCTTCTTTGTAGTCACAAGTATTACACCGAAAGCGGCACGCGCACCATAGATAGCGGCCGAGGCGGCATCTTTCAACACAGAAACACTTTCGATATCTTCGGGATTCAACATATCGATATCCCCCGGAACATTATCTATCAACACCAACGGACCACCGCCATTGATGGAAGTCGTACCACGAATATTGAATGATTTGCTCTGTCCCGGACCGGCAGCATCATTATTAGGAGTAATCTGAAGTCCCGGCATCGCACCCTGCAAAGCACTCATGGCATTGACAACAGGACGGCTCCCCAGTACATCATCCATCTTTACTTGAGATACCGCGCCGGTCAGGTTCGCTTTCTTCTGTACGCCAAAACCAACTACTACCACTTCGTCCAGACTCTGTGTGTCTTCTTTCAAGACTACCGACAGCGTCTTTCCCGGAGTTACTTTCAGGGACTGTCCTTGATAACCAATATAAGAGATTTCAAGAATGGCGTCTTTTGAACCAACATTCAAGATAAAATTACCGTCCATATCAGTGATCGTGCCATTGGTAGAGCCTTTTTCTATCACACTAGCACCGATTACCGGTTCACCTGCCGCATCCACTACTCGTCCGCTTACTTTTACCTTTTCCTGATGCGCCTGTTCGACAGATGCCAACTCCGTGGACAGAATGATCTTTTTATCTATTACCTTATATTCTACACTCGTATTTTTAAATACTTCGTCAAGAACTTTAAAGATATCATTACGGTTAGCGGAGATTGTCACCAACCGTTTCAAATTTATATGAGCATTGTTGTAGAAGAAACTAAATTCTGTTTGCTTCTCTATCGCTCTTAATACATCCTCAACTGTCTGATTACGTACATTCATCGTAACCTTTGCAGATTGAGCATAACTATCTGTCGCATTAGTTAATCCGACAAAACAAAATAAGAATAAAATAACCAGTCTCATAGTACGTGGGATTTTTTTCGAGGTTAGCCAAAAAGACTTTACCACCCTTAAAACTTGGATGCTAAAATTGTTTTGCATAATTTTGTATTGATTTAAGTTGAAAATGAGTTAACTATGCTTGTCTGCCAACAAGCATTTTCAATTGATTCATTTTAGTATGGGGAGATCTGCCAAAATCTTCCCATACTTTTTTCTAGGTAAGTTTTGCTTTCATACTATTAAATTGTTAAAGGTTAATCAATAAATTTCTATTATCTCTTTTTTTCTGTCACTTCCATCCTTATCATCATTGATATGTTGCCAACGTATTTTGGAGGATACTTTAAAATATTCCAGGATCTTCTCCAAACGTTGATTTGTAAAGGTTCCCGTAAACGAACTATTCTTCAGTTTTTCGTTCTTAATAACAAATTTCACACTATATCTTTTTTCCAACATCCATAAAGCTTCTTCCAAAGGTGTATTATCAAGAACAACTTCTCCATCTTTCCAAGCCAACTCTGATTTTCCCGAAGTTTTATAAAGGCGGACTTTATCAGTCTCCGAATCATACACCAACTTCTCTCTTGGAGATAAGAACACGTGTTTCACCCCAGCATCTTTCTCGAACATAAAATCTACTTTTCCTTCAATCAAAGTTGTAATAACCTCTGTATTCTGTTCATATGCTTCCACATTGAAACATGTACCCAATACTTCTATCTGTGATTGATGTGTAGTAGAAAGGATAAATTTCTTTTCCGGATCTTTGGCCACTTCAAAGTATGCTTCACCACTCAACGTCACTTTACGGAAATCTCCATTAAAGCGAGAAGGATAAGACAAAGAAGATTCCGAATTTAAATAAACAATTGTACCATCGGGTAATGTCAACGAAGTTGTCATTCCAGGACTGGTCTTAACTTCCATCATCTCCGCTACCTCACCGGTATCCCCTTTCCAGTTCTGCCATATAAATAAGGTAAGAAGCGGAATAAACAGAATTGCAGCAGCACGTTGTGTCCACTCCCACCACACTGTCCTTCTCACTTCACGGTCCGACATTTTTCCCTTTACTTTCAGTAAAGCTTTCTCCGTATCAACTTTCTTCATTACCTGAACCGTGTCCACAGCCAAATAAAGGGCAAAAGTCTGAGTAGCAACTCGTTTATTCTCCTCCGACTCATCTATCCACGCTTCCACTTCCAGACGTTCCTCCTCGCTCAGCCTCCCCTCACAATAACGAGGAAGCAATTCTTCTATTCTATTATTATCTAATTCTTTCATCCTTTATTCTACCTTTTATTATATGACAAGACCAAACCATGACATTCCTAAACGAAAACCTTATTTTTTTCAGAAAATCTTTATTTTATTATAAAAAAGCTATATTTGCAGTAAATTAGAATTTAATAAATGAAGGAAGTACACATAAAGAGGAATGACCCTCAATTATCTGAAATACAGCGTGGAGGCCTAAAAGCCTTTGAAACGCTATTCAGGCAATACTATGCAGTGCTATGTGCCTATGGTCATAAATATGTTGACTTCCACGATGCAGAAGAAATTGTGCAAGACTCCCTTCTATGGATATGGGAAAACCGGGAAAACCTAATTATTGAATCATCATTAAGTTCTTATCTCTTTAAAATGGTACATCACAAGGCTTTAAATAAGCTTGCACACATTGATGCCATCAAACGTGCTGATACGCGTTTCTATGAAGAAATGCAAGAGATGATACAGGATATGGACTTCTATCAAATTAAAGAGCTAACCAAACGTATTGAAGAGGCGGTTACTGCATTACCGGAAAATTACCGGCAAGCATTTGTTATGCATCGTTTCCGGGATATGAGCTACAAAGAAATTGCAGAAACATTGGAAGTGTCTCCAAAGACTGTAGATTATCGTATTCAGCAAGCACTCAAACAATTACGCATCGATTTAAAAGACTATCTGCCATTGCTGCTTCCTTTACTATTTCCTTAATATAAGTGACTTCTTCCAATAAATTGGATTCGTACCTATTAAACCTATACCATCCTTTAACTAAATAGAGAAAAACGGTCTCTTTTTAGGTAAAGTTCTTTTTTGCTCTATCAATTAAAGCTATAAAACAGAAAGTAGTAAATCTGTATTTATCTATAGTACAAGCTGATACAGATCATAAATTCTCAACCATTCTCATCATGATGAGAATTTTTTCTCACCACAGCGAGAACTTTTTCTCATCGCAGTGAGAATCTTTTCTCATTGGATTGAGAATATTGTCTCATCGTAATAAGCTGACCAAAATCTTGGAAGTCTGCAATACATAAAACAAACAATCATAAAGGATAAGAAGACAGATACAATCCTATTCTTGCCGATAAGGCAGCGTAAACCAGAAAGTAGAACCTTTGTTTTCCTCTGATTCAACTCCAATCGTCCCTCCTAAGCGATCGATAATCATCTGACAAATGGAAAGTCCCAAACCTGTTCCCTGAACAAAAGGATTGTATTTCACAAACCTTTCGAATACATGCTTGCATTGCTCTTCCGACATGCCGCAGCCTGTATCCGAGACATAAAAGCAAATTGTATCGGCATCCTTCAGACGATATCCCATTCTGATAGAACCTGTCTGAGTAAATTTAATAGCATTGATGACAAAATTGGAAATCAGTTGTATCAAACGATTCTTATCTGTATAAAGGGTACATTCCGGCAGACGTTCGATAAAAGTAAGAGTGACAGTTTCTTTTTTCAAGCGAAGCCTCATACTCTGTTCAATTTCTTCCATTGTCTGATTGACATCTATCAATGAAGGGCAGAAGTCAAAAGTGCCGGCTTCGATTTTGGACATGTCCAGAATATCATTGATCAGTTGAAGAAGCAAGTCGGTATTTGTTTCGATGATGTCTGCATATTCGCGCATCTCCTTACGATCTTCTATATCCGGCAACATATTCGAGAAGCCGACAATCGCATTCAACGGAGTGCGGATTTCATGACTCATATTAGCCAGAAAGGCGGATTTCAACTGATTCGCCTGCTCCGCCTTTTCCATTGCCTCACTCAGACGAGTGTATGCCTTGCGAAGAATACGTATATAATAGGTGATCGCTGCTATCAAAATAAGAAGGAAAATGGAACAGGAAAGGATTTCAACGCAGTATTGATGAAATATACTTTTAGGTTCGTTGACATAAACAGCTCGTTCGGGATAAAGGTGATAGGGAATATTGTAGGATTCCAGCACCGGATAGCAGAGGTAGGCACTCGCCTTTCCTCCTATACTTTCGGGAATGTCCTCCGCCTGTTCTCCATGCAGCACACGGCCAATAATTTCAAGCAAGGAATCGCCGAATGATTCTGCAGAAACGTAATAGCCTCCTGCAAAAGTATTATTGGACAAGTCTTCGGAAGAAAGCAGGAACAAGGGAGAGGACGTAAAATTGGTGATAATCTCCTGAATATGATCAAAAAGATAATTATTATCTTCTTTATTATGCGACTCAAACCATGAATAATAAATAATTCCGGTGTTTGCTTTATAGCTGCGCAAGGTGTCCAGAAGCATTTCTGTTGACAAGTGAGTGGTAGAAAGCAATTCTAAAGGCAGGTTTGGGAAATGCTTTTCAACAGCTTCTTTCACGTCTCCGCGGGTTTCTTCACTGATGTAGCGGTCGTCCGAGATAAATGCCAGGCGATCCATATCAGGTATCAGGCTATAGATCAGTTCAACGGTTTCCTTCACATAGTAATGCTGTTTCAGGGTAGTCAGGTTGTAGCCTTTTCTCCACTCTTGGGCGGGGACGCTGTTGGTCTCATTCAACGGGGCATGAGAGAGCAGAATATCCAAGGTAGCAGGCAGGCGGTCACGGGAGTTCGTTATGATCACCGGAACATCTTTCCACAGGTCGTCAAATAAAGGACGGCAGACAATCCAGCCCGGATCGCCAATTATCACAATAGCGGCAGGAGGAAGCGGATATTTCTGACGCAGATGCTCGATGACCGCATTTACCTCCATCGTATCCTGCAAGGCCGGGACAGACAATGATTCCGCTCTAGCGGTTATTCCCTGTTCCTGAAGAACATCGTGCACATACCAATAGAAGTTTTTGGCCCAGGGAAGGTTGAAGTTAATAGAATTCAAAACTAATATTTCTTTATCTGATTTCCCATTATCTGCCAACATAGGGGAAAGGAGTCCTTCGAAAAGAAGAAAGAACGCACCTGTTAAGCATATTCGCAGTAATTGTTTCATTTTGCTGTGTGATTAAAAGTGGAAGCAAAGATAGTATTATTTTTATCTTTTAAAAAGAAAGGCATCCCAAATCTATCGGGATGCCTCTCCATTACATATTTTTATGTATCAGTTCATTATGCCTTTTTTAAAGCTGCGATGCTTTCTTTCAAAGAACTGATGATACTTTCCGCATCGGCCTGCTTCTTACGTTCCATTTCGAGAACGGCTGCGGGGGCATTATTGACAAATTTCTCATTGCTGAGTTTCTTCAATACACCTTGCAGGAATCCTTCCTTATGTTTCAGTTCAGCTTCCATACGGGCGATTTCGGCTTCTACATCAATCATGTTGCCCAATGGCACAGCGTATTCGGTAGTTCCTACCATGAAGGAAGAAGCACCTTCCACCTTGCTCTCTACCACTGTGATAGAAGAAAGGTTACACATCTTCTGGATCACCGCATTGAACTCTGCAACCGGATTTTCACCCAGCACCTGCAAATCAAGCGGTTCTTTCTGAGCTATGTTCTTTTGCAGACGGATGCTGCGGATATTACTGATAACTCCCTTGACAACTTCAAACTGTGCAACGAATGCGGTGTCTACATAAATATCCATGCTCAATGCACTTACCATCAGACTTTCTCCTTCTTCCGCATTACGTTCGTACATCTGTTGCCACAATTCTTCTGTGATGAACGGCATAAACGGATGAAGCAGATGCAACAGGTTATCGAGGAAGCAGAGAGTAGCGTCATAAGTGGTACGGTCAATTCCCTGTCCGTAAGCCGGTTTAATCATTTCCAGATACCAGGAAGAGAATTCATCCCAGAATAATTTATAAACAGCCATCAATGCTTCGCTCAGACGGTATTTGCTGAACAAGTCCGCTACTTCGGCAGCTACCTCGTTCTGTTTGGATTCAAACCAGTGGACAGCCAGTTTAGCGGCATCCGGAGCCTGAATATTATCGTCAACCGTCCAGCCCTTGATCAGACGGAAGGCGTTCCATATCTTACTGCAGAAGTTACGTCCCTGTTCGCAGAGCGCGTCGTCAAAAAGAATATCGTTTCCGGCGGGAGCTGCCAGCATCATTCCCATACGGACACCGTCAGCACCATATTTGTCGATCAGTTCCAACGGGTCGGGTGAGTTGCCGAGTGACTTGGACATCTTACGTCCCAGTTTGTCGCGAACGATCCCTGTAAAGTAAACGTTCTTGAACGGCATCTTTCCTTCATATTCGTAACCCGCCATGATCATACGTGCCACCCAAAAGAAGATGATATCCGGTCCGGTCACCAGGTCGCTGGTCGGATAGTAATAGCTGATTTCCTCGTTACCCGGATGATTGATTCCGTCAAACAGGGAGATAGGCCACAACCAGGAAGAGAACCAAGTATCCAGACAGTCTTCGTCCTGACGAAGATCATCCATCGTCAAAGCGGCGTTTCCTGTTTTCTCTTTGGCTTTAGCCAGCGCTTCTTCGGGAGTGGCGGCTACCACATAGCCACCTTCCGGCAGGAAGTAAGCAGGAATACGATGTCCCCACCACAACTGGCGGCTGATACACCAGTCTTTGATGTTCTCCATCCAGTGCCGGTATGTATTCTTATATTTGGCAGGATAGAATTTCAACTCATCGTTCATTACCGGAGGCAATGCCATATCGGCAAAATGCTGCATTTTGAGGAACCACTGCATAGACAATTTCGGTTCGATCACTACATTGGTACGCTCTGAGTAACCTACTTTATTTGTGTAGGCTTCTGTCTTTTCGAGCAATCCGGCAGCATCGAGGTCTTTCTCAATCTGCTTGCGGACGTCGAAACGATCCATACCGATATACAATCCGGCAGCTTCGCTCAAAGTCCCGTTATCATTGAAGATGTCGATGCTGGGCAGATTATACTTTTCACCCAACATATAGTCATTTACGTCGTGGGCCGGAGTTACTTTCAGACAACCGGTACCGAACTCAATGTCCACATAATCGTCCTCGATGACAGGGATAACACGGTTTACCAACGGAACGATTACTTTCTTTCCTTTCAGCCATGCATTCTTGGGGTCGTTGGGGTTGATACACATTGCCGTATCGCCCATGATTGTTTCGGGACGGGTCGTTGCTACTACTGCATAGCGGCCTTCCGGATCACCTTCCACCTTATAGCGGAGATAGAACAGTTTTCCGTGCTCTTCCTTGTAGATCACTTCTTCGTCAGAAAGGGCAGTCAACGCTTTCGGGTCCCAGTTTACCATACGGACACCACGGTAAATCAATCCTTTGTTGTACAAGTCTACAAATACTTTCAATACGCTTTTGCTGCGTTCCTCATCCATAGTAAAGGCGGTGCGGTCCCAGTCACAGGATGCACCCAGTTTGCGGAGCTGCTTCAGGATAATGCCTCCATGCTCTTCTGTCCAGTCCCAGGCATGTTTCAGGAACTCATCACGGGTCAGGTCTGTCTTCTTGATGCCCTGGGCAGCGAGTTTGTTTACAACTTTTGCTTCGGTAGCGATGGAAGCGTGATCAGTTCCCGGCACCCAGCAGGCATTCTTGCCTTCCATACGGGCACGACGAACCAAAATATCCTGAATGGTATTATTAAGCATGTGTCCCATGTGCAACACACCGGTGACGTTCGGGGGCGGAATGACGATGGTGTAAGGTTCACGACCATCGGGTTTCGAACTGAATAAACGGTGTTCCAGCCAATACTGGTACCACTTTCCCTCCACGTCAGCGGGATTGTACTTACTTGCTAATTCCATGTTTCTTTATGTATATGATAATGTATATTCAAAAAATAACGGCTGCAAAATTAATAATTTTAATTCAAATCTTGCCACCCACAGGATGTTTCTGTGCCCGGAAAGATAATTTATATCCCTCATAAACAGCAATTCCATAAAATAAGGCGGACATCGACACCACATTCTTCACCATGACAGAAAAGATTTCGCCATAATCGACTCCCGCCAGCACTTCGAAAAACGTCATATCATAATCCTTGGCAGCAAAGCCGATGATGGATAAGAAATCACCCAACACACAACTGATCAATGCCAGTACCGCTCCCAAAATACCGAAAACGGGACGTATCCCCTTCCCCTGCCGCATGGCGAAACCGACCAGAAATCCGACTCCGATAGCCATATACCCCATCTGAAGACCTGTAGAAACGGAGATGAGACTCCATGCCACCGCCCCCAAGATACACGCGACGGATGCATACAGCACTCCTTTGGGAAGATTTTCTTCGGCGAGAAGTTCTTCTTCCGTCATTGACACCGGAAAGTCGTCGGGCTTGGGAGGAGCCATCTTCAACAGTTCTTCATCCTTCTCGAAGTTTTCGCATTCTTCGTCAAAGTCAGGAAGCTCTCTGGTACGTTTGCAAACAAGCCCTTTCCCATTCACGAAATCACGTGACACGCAATTCCGGCAATACTTTTCAATTTCTTCTACGGTAGCCATCTTTCGTTTAACAGTTTTTTTGCAAATATAGAGGTATTTTTTCGCGTGACGTTTATTTAATGCATATTTTTGTTGACTAAAATCTGCACGGATGATGAAACGGAAACTGATAATTAGATATATACCCCTGGGAGTACTGCTGCTTCTGGTATGGATGACACAATCGATTCCCGCTTTGGGAAACCTGTATTCACAAACCGTTTATCCTGTCATCTCCCGCGTTTTGTCATTCTTCTCCAACTTATTCCCTTTTGCCATAGGGGATTTATTTATTTTCGGGAGTATCACGGGAGTCATCGTTTATCCATTTTATGCCCGTATCCGCAAGAAACTGCCGTGGAAGAGGATTCTGCTGCGTGACGGAGAATATCTGTTATGGGTTTACGTATGGTTCTACCTCGCGTGGGGGTTAAACTATTCGCAGCCAAACTTTTACCAGCGTACGCATATTCCTTATACAGCTTACACACCGGAGATTTTTCAAGAGTTTGTGGATAACTATATCGACTCACTGAACAGTTCGTTTGTTCCCGTAAAAGGAATCCATGAGGAACAGGTACGTGACGAAGCTGTCAAACTTTACAATCAATTAAGCGACAGCCTGGGAGTACACCGCCCTCCATTTCCCAATCCACGGGTCAAGACGATGATATTCACCCCATTCATATCGATGGTCGGAGTGACGGGAAGCATGGGGCCTTTCTTCTGCGAATTCACTTTAAACGGAGACTTGCTCCCCATCAACTATCCGGCAACGTACACTCACGAACTGGCTCATCTACTGGGAATTTCGAGCGAGGCAGAGGCCAATTTTTATGCCTATCAGGTTTGTACCCGTTCACAAATAAAGGGAATCCGTTTCAGCGGCTACTTCTCGATTCTGAATCATGTACTGGGGAACGCCCGACGGCTGCTGAGTGAAAAAGAATACGCCGATATAATCAACCGTATCCGACCGGAGATTATAGAACTGGCGAAAAAGAATCAGGAATACTGGATGGCTAAATACAGTCCGTTGATCGGTGATGTTCAAAACTGGATATACGACCTCTACCTGAAAGGAAACAAAATAGAAAGCGGAAGAAAAAACTATTCGGAAGTGATCGGGCTGTTGATTTCGTATCAAGTATGGAAAGCGAAAACCGCATCAGACCAATAAAAAGACTTTTATTAACTCCCTTGCTTTTGTTTTCGTACCGATTAAGGCTATAAAAGACAAGGAAGCATTATCTTTGCAACATTATTTATAAAAAAATCAAAGGAATGATACATACAAGAGAAGAACAGATGGAAGCCTTCGGCCGCTTTCTGGACATCCTCGATGAGCTTCGGGTCAAATGTCCGTGGGACCGCAAGCAGACGAACGAAAGTCTGCGCCCCAACACTATAGAAGAGACTTACGAACTTTGTGATGCCTTGATGAGGGATGACAAAAAAGATATTTGCAAGGAGTTGGGAGATGTGCTGCTGCACGTAGCATTCTATGCAAAGATCGGTTCGGAGACAGGTGACTTCGACATTAAAGATGTCTGTGACAAGTTGTGCGACAAACTGATTTTCCGCCATCCTCACGTATTCGGAGAAGTAAAAGCTGAGACTGCCGGACAGGTATCCGAAAACTGGGAACAGCTGAAACTGAAAGAAAAAGACGGAAACAAAAGTGTATTAAGCGGTGTTCCAGCTGCACTCCCTTCACTCATCAAGGCTTACCGCATTCAGGACAAAGCCCGCAATGTAGGTTTCGACTGGGAAGAACGGGAACAGGTATGGGATAAGGTAAAAGAAGAAATCGGAGAATTCCAGGCAGAAGTAGCCAATATGGACAAAGAGAAAGCAGAAGCCGAATTCGGCGACGTCATGTTCAGCCTCATCAATGCGGCACGCCTCTACAAAATCAATCCGGACAATGCTTTGGAACTAACCAATCAAAAGTTCATCCGCCGTTTCAACTACCTGGAGGAACATACGATTAAAGAAGGGAAAAACCTGAAAGATATGTCTCTTGAGGAGATGGACGCTATTTGGAACGAAGCTAAGAAAAAAGGACTGTAACCCCATCCTCCTTCCTTATGAAACGGATATAATACGTGTCCAAACTCTGTTATTCCCACTTCCAGCAGTCTATTCTTTTAGTAAAACAACAAAGGTAAGCTAACAATTCATCCGGAAACAAAAATCAGAGGCTCTATCCGCATAGAATAGAGCCTCTGATTTACTCTGACAGAGCGTCTGTTTCATCCCAACAGAGCCTCCGTTTTATTTCTTTCTTTTCGGGTCATTTCCTCCGTCATTGCGGTTCATGCCTTTCAGCATTTCCCGATGGAAACGCATCTCCGCACGTTGAACGAGGTATATCTTCTTGTTGGAAAGTATCTTTTTAAACCGGTCCAGATAAGACTTATCAAGACGGTCGGCAGCGATACGGTTGTCACATACCTTTGCTACAATTTCTTCGTACTGGGCTTCTGTTGTTTTATCGTCTTTACCTTGACGCATCAAACTCCACGATTCATCGTTCAGTTTCTTCTTCTTCTCCTGCAGTTCAAAATAAACCGGGAAGAATTTGGCAGCCTCTTCCTTTGTTAATCCGGCCTGCCCAATAATAAACGCTTTCTGTTTATTCCGGAATTCCTCACGGGACAAATGCTGGTCACATCCATCGGCAGCCCAAAGAACAGGCATAAAGCCACATAACAAAACGATTAAAGTGATTAGTTTTCTCATTTTCTATTATTCAATCTGTTTTAATAAATCATTCTACACTCGCGTCACTCAGATAGACGTATAACGAATAATCATCCAACATCGCACGGTCCAACGCTACATCAATCATCTCGTCGGATACTTGTTCCGTATCCGTCTCCATAGCCGTTACTGCCACCGTTATATCATCTGCTGCCGGTTTATGGTCTGACGACGCCACCCGGATAATCAGGGCAGCTCCTACAAACATAGCCGCCATATAGAATAATGGTTTCAATCTCGTCCATGTCGAAACAGGCTCTTCCTTGAAAACGACTTTCTCTTTTTCAGGAAGTTTGTTCATCACCTCTGAAGTCAGATTTTCAAAGTAACCGTCGGGCACTTTGAAGGAATGCTCCTTTCCGATTTTCTTCAATAGGGTATCTTCTTCTTTCATACGTTTTTCTCCTCTCTTTTGATTAGACAATGTCTGCTTTAAAAGGTTTAATCTACTTCTTCCAAAAACTTCTCTATTTTCTTCACGGCATGGTGATAGGAGGCTTTCAGGGCTCCGACCGAAGTCCCGAAGATCTCTGACATATCCTCGTACTTCATTTCCTGATAATACTTCAGGTTGAACACCATCCGCTGTTTCTCGGGCAAAGTCAGCAATGCTTTCTGCAATAGCATCTGCACCTGGTCGCCCGAATAGTACGGATCACTCTCCAGCTTCTGCACAACTACTGCCTCGGGGTCGTCAATAGCCACCATCGTTGTAGCACGCTGCCTGTTCAGAAAAGTAAGACATTCATTCAGCGCGATACGGTAGAGCCACGTAGACAGCTTCGCCTCGGCACGGAAATAATCAATATTCGTCCATGCCTTAATGAAGGTATTTTGCAGAAGATCGTTCGCATCTTCATGCGATAGTACCATCCGGCGGATTTGCCAGTATAACTGCTCGCTGTATTGCGCCACAATCAACTCAAATCCTTTCCGCTGCGTACTCTCCTCCTGAAGGAGTTTCAGAACTTCACGTTCGTTATAAGGGGTCATAATCTCTCGTATCTGTATGTTTATTTATGGTTTTTCTTTTACTTCTCATGTACCGCTCCTCCTTCGAGTTCAATACACATATTTTCTCTTGCTAAAATTGTTTGGGGAAAGATGGCCGCTGCTTCATTCAACAACACAGTTTCATCCTCATAGCGTGCGGAAAAATGTCCGATTACTAATTGTTTCACTTCGGCATTCAATGCCATCTGTGCAGCTTGCGCAGCCGTTGTATGGTGGGTTTCCTTCGCCCGTGCCTGCTCAGTCTGCGCAAAAGTTGCTTCGTGAAAAAGAAGGTCTACCCCCTTTATCTGATCCACAATCTCAGGTCGGTAAATTGTGTCGGAGCAATACGCATATTTTCGTGCGGGAGCAGACGGACGGGTCAAGCGGTGATTCGGAATGACTTCTCCTTCGGGAGTCACAAAATCAGCTCCGTTTTTAATTCGGTTCAGTTCGTAGACAGGTACCTTGTAGAAGTCTACCATATCTCTGATTATATGATTGGGACGTTGCTTTTCCTCAAAAAGAAAGCCGCAACAAGGAATGCGGTGCTTCAGAGGGATGGTAGTCACACTCACCGAACGGTCGTCATAAATCAGTGCCGGTTGCTTTGTCTCAAACTCATGAAAAAAGACTTTATAGGCCAGTGTTTTGCAAAAGAAAGAGAGTAATGGGGCAAACAGTTCTTCCAGTCCTTTAGGTGAATGAATATGTAAATCTGCCGTTCGTCCCAACAGTCCGAAGGTAGAGATCAGTCCCGGCAAACCAAAACAATGATCGCCATGAAGATGAGAAATAAAGATATGATTCAGACGGGAAAACTTCAGGCGAGAACGGCGCAACTGCATCTGAGCCCCTTCCCCACAGTCAATCATAAAAAGCTTTTCACGCAAGTTCACAACCTGCGATGTCGCAAAATGGCGAGTGGTGGGCAAAGCAGAACCGCATCCAAGTATATGTAGTTCAAATTTCTCCATAGCGGCACAAATGTACACAAGTTTTTTGATATTTGCGCTATCATGGGGCAAACAAAAAAAAGCGCCCCGATCACCGGAGCGCTTTTCCATTATATAGAAATAAGAATTATTTCTTTCCTTCCAACTGTTCCTTCAAAGCAGCCAAAGCGTCGATGTCGCCCAGCGTAGTTGAAGCAGCCTGGTTCTGGATCATCGGAGCATCTTCTCTCTTGTTAGAAGACTTCTTAGCACCAGAAGCAGCTTTCTTTTCTGCTCTTTCTTCAGCCTTAGCTACATCTTCGAAGATACGGCTGTGAGACAGGATGATTCTCTTAGCGTCTTTGTTGAACTCGATTACTTTGAATTCAAGTTTCTCATCCAACTGAGCTTGTGAACCGTCTTCTTTTACAAGGTGTTTCGGAGTTGCGAAACCTTCTACACCGTAAGGAAGAGCTACAACAGCACCCTTATCCAACATTTCGATGATAGTACCTTCGTGTACAGAGCCTACAGTGAATACTGTTTCGAATACATCCCAAGGATTTTCTTCGAGTTGTTTGTGACCCAAGCTCAAACGACGGTTTTCTTTGTCGATTTCCAGTACCTGAACTTCGATGTCAGCACCGATCTGAGTAAATTCTGACGGGTGTTTCACTTTCTTAGTCCAAGAAAGGTCAGAGATGTGGATCAAGCCGTCAACACCTTCTTCGATTTCTACGAATACACCGAAGTTAGTGAAGTTACGTACTTTTGCAGTATGCTTGGAACCTACAGGATACTTCTCTTCGATCGTTTCCCATGGATCTTGTTTCAGTTGTTTGATACCCAAAGACATCTTACGTTCTTCGCGGTCCAAAGTCAAGACTACAGCTTCTACTTCGTCGCCCACCTTCATGAAGTCCTGAGCAGAACGCAGGTGCTGGCTCCAAGACATTTCTGATACGTGGATCAGACCTTCTACGCCTGGAGCAATTTCGATGAATGCACCGTAGTCAGCCATCACAACAACTTTACCTTTCACCTTGTCACCTACCTTCAAGTCAGTGTCAAGTGCATCCCATGGGTGCGGAGTCAATTGCTTCAAGCCAAGAGCGATACGTTTCTTTTCGTCATCGAAGTCAAGGATAACAACGTTGAGCTTCTGATCCAGTTCAACCACTTCTTTCGGATCGCTAACGCGGCCCCAGGAAAGGTCTGTGATGTGGATCAAACCGTCTACGCCACCCAAGTCGATGAACACACCGTAAGAGGTGATATTCTTAACAGTTCCTTCAAGAACCTGTCCTTTTTCGAGCTTGCCGATAATTTCTTTCTTCTGTTGTTCCAGTTCAGCTTCGATAAGAGCTTTGTGAGATACAACAACGTTTTTGAATTCCTGGTTGATCTTAACCACTTTGAATTCCATTGTTTTGCCAACGAATACATCATAGTCACGGATCGGTTTAACGTCGATCTGAGAACCCGGCAAGAATGCTTCGATTCCGAATACGTCTACGATCATACCACCCTTTGTGCGGCACTTGATGAATCCCTTGATAATTTCTTCATTTTCCAGAGCAGCGTTAACGCGATCCCAAGAACGAGTAGCGCGGGCTTTTCTGTGTGACAGAACGAGTTGTCCTTTTTTGTCTTCCTGGTTTTCGATGTATACTTCTACAGTATCACCCACCTTCAGATCCGGATTGTAACGGAACTCATTCAAAGGAATGATACCGTCTGATTTGTAACCGATGTTCACAACTACTTCACGCTTGTTCATTGCGATTACGGTTCCGTCAACAACCTCACGGTCGTTCACCTTGTTAAGCGTACCGTCGTAAGCTTTTTCAAGTTCTTCGTGGCTTGCGCTTGTTACAGCTTCACCGTTTTCATAAGCATCCCAGTTGAAGTCTTCAATAGGAGCTACGTTCTTTAAGTTTTCCATTAATAAATAAATTGTTTAATACTTTAATTGAATAAGACATTATATTATCTATAAATCGGGCGCAAAGGTAGAAATATTTTCTTGACCGACAAAAGAATAGCAAAAGAAAAGAGGAACATATTCGTATTTTTTGTAATATTGCAAATCTAACATTATATTACTACGGACATGAACGGAACATTGGACAAAATCAAGGTGCAGTTTGATTATCTGCCACTTATAAACTTCGCGATGCAGCAAAATAAAGTATCGGTCATCCACCGGCTTTCGATTGAAAACATGACGTCCGAGCCATTCAGAGACATTCAGGTGCTAATAACTGCCGAACCCGACTTCGGCAATATCACCCCTGTGGCTGTAGAAGCAATTCCTGCCAATGATTCCGTGTGCCTGCAGTCATTCAGCCTTGTCCTGTCCGCCAATTATTTCGCCCAACTGACCGAGCGTATGTCCGGAAGCCTGAAAATAGAAATCCGCTCCGAAGCGGAACTGATCTTTACCCAGACATATCCTATCGACATACTGGCATACGACCAATGGGGCGGAATCAATATATTCCCCGAAATGCTGGCTGCATTCATCACGCCCAATCATGCCGTGCTTGCTCCTGTTATCAAAAGGGCCGCCGCCATTCTGGAACAATGGACCGGAACACCGTCGCTGGACGAATATCAAAGCCGTAACCCGGACCGTATGAGAAAGCAAATGGCAGCTATCTACACCGCCCTCACCGAACAGCAGATTATCTACAGTACTGTTCCTGCCAGTTTTGAAGAACACGGGCAGCGTGTCCGCCTGACAGATTCCATACTGTCACAAAAGCTCGGAACCTGTCTCGACATGGCATTGCTATACGCTTCCTGTCTCGAATCCATAGGACTGAATGCTCTCATCGTCATCACCAAAGGACATGCTTTTGCTGGTGGCTGGCTGGTGTCGGAAACCTTTCCGGACGCTACCATCGATGATGTATCTTTACTGACTAAACGGACAGCCGAAGGAATCTATGACATCACTCTGGTAGAAACCACCTGCATGAGTATGGGGTACAATACCGGTTTCGACAATGCTGTGAAAAGTGCCGACGGCAAACTAAGCGATTCGGGAAATTTCATCCTTGCAATCGATGTCAGAAGAGCCAGACATTCGGGAATCCGCCCTATCCCCCAGCGGGTGTTAAACGGACAAATCTGGGAAATAAAAGAAGAAAAGGAAGAGGATCTTTATAGGAATACAACGCATGCTACCCCGCAAAGCGTGAATCCGTATGACTTGTCGGGCAGCGAAACCCAACCGGTTCTCACCAAGCAACTGCTTTGGGAAAGAAGTCTACTGGATCTAAGTTTGCGCAACAACTTGCTGAACATCCGGATTACCAAAAACACGCTTCAGCTGATTCCGGCAAACCTTGCCTGTCTGGAAGATGCGTTAGCGGAAGGGGATGAATTTCGTATCCTCCACCGTCCAGCCGAATGGGAAAACCCGGTAATGGAATTTGGCATCTACTCATCCATACCGGCATCTGATCCGATTACCGATTTTGTAAATTCGGAGCTTTCACAGAAAAGGTTACGTTTTTATTTACCGGAGAATGATTTAGGTAAGGCACTGACCCACCTGTACCGTTCGTCCCGTACCTCTATCGAAGAGAACGGGGCCAACACGCTTTACCTGGCTCTCGGTCTTCTGAAATGGTACGAAACTCCCTCCAGCGAACGTCCCCGCTATGCACCGATATTGCTGCTGCCGGTTGAAATCATTCGCAAGTCAGCCGCCAAAGGGTATGTGATTCGTTCGCGGGAAGAGGAAACGATGATGAACATTACCTTATTGGAAATGCTTCGCCAAAACTTCGGTATCTCCGTGCCGGGACTCGATCCGCTTCCGGCTGACGAAAGTGGAGTCAACGTCAAGCTGATTTACTCCATCATCCGGCATTGCATCAAGAATCAGCGTAAATGGGATGTGGAAGAACAGGCTATTCTGGGTATCTTCTCGTTCAACAAGTTCATCATGTGGAACGACATCCACAACAATGCTCCCAAACTGGTCCAAAACAAAATCGTCTCCAGCCTCATCAACGGAAAGATCGAATGGGATGCAGTCACGGAGGAGATGGATGCCACCTACTTGGACCGACAGTTATCTCCGGCAGATATCGTACTGCCCATCATTGCCGATTCGTCTCAGCTGGAAGCAATCTACGAGGCTGTACACGACAAGACTTTTATCCTGCACGGACCTCCGGGAACCGGAAAGTCCCAGACAATCACGAACATTATCGCCAATGCACTTTATAAAGGGAAACGCGTATTGTTTGTTGCCGAAAAGATGGCAGCCCTCTCCGTCGTCCAAAACAGGCTGGCAGCCATAGGACTTGCCCCGTTCTGTCTGGAAATTCACTCCAACAAGACGAAGAAGTCCACCGTTATCTCGCAACTCAAAGCAACAAGTGAAATCATCCGGCAAACCGCTCCCGAAGAGTTCCGGAAAGAGGCCGAACGTCTGCTTCTGTTACGGACAGAACTCAATAAGTATATCGAAGCCTTACACAAGGAATATCCTTTCGGACTTTCGCTGTATGATGCTATCATCCATTACCAGTCCATAGATACCGAGCCTTACTTCCATATTCCATTATCTTATCTGAATACATTGGATAAAGATAAATTCTCACATTGGGAAGATGCCGTCGAGTCTTTGGTAAGAACTGCCAATGCCTGCGGACACCCGTATCTTCATCCGCTGACAGGAATCACTATTCACGAATATTCGTCTGCCCTCAAAGAAGAAGCGGCACAAACGCTCACGACTTTCATCGGCTTGCTGACTGCCATACAATTGAAACTATCCGTCTTTTCCGTTTTACTGAAAGACACGGATATTCATCCTACCCGCAAGGATTTCGAAATAATCGCCGCCATTATCCGAAAGATACTCGATATTCCGGAACTCACGCCCGAACTGCTGACCACTCCTTTATTGAATGAAACACTGGAAGAGTACCGGAAAGTCGCGGAACACGGCAAGAAACGCGACGAAGTCAAAGCAGCAATAGAAAACGGATTCACCAAAGATATCCTAAAAATAAATGCCGGTCCTATGTTGGCCGAATGGAATCGTGTATCCGCCCAATGGTTCCTCCCTAGATATTTCGGACAAAGGAAGATTATCAAGGAGCTTCGTGCGTATGCTCTGAGACCGGTAAAGCGGGAAGCCGTCAACCCTCTGCTCCATCAGGTCATCCGTTATCGGGAAGAACTGGAATTTACAGACAAATACGTCGCCAAGCTACCTTCTCTGTTCGGAAGATTCGGGAGGGACGAAGAATGGGAAACGATCAATCAGATTATCTGTGAAATGTCTTCCCTCCATTCCCTGTTGCTAAGTTATTCGAAAGATGTGGCAAAAACATCCCGGATCAAACAGAACTTAGCGTTGCAACTGACGGAAGGTATCCGGACATTCAAAGATATTCATTCCCACTCCCTCAATGAATTGTATCAGCTGTCCGAAGCGCTTACAGCCACCGAGCAACAGCTCTCCGGCACTTTGGGTATAGCCGCAGAGTCACTTTACGCAAACTCTGCCGACTGGACAAACATCGCTTTGCAGAAAGCCGGAACATGGAAAGAGAATCTGGATAAACTCAAAGACTGGTATCAATGGCAGCAAGCTTCAGGCAAACTGAACGAACTGGGCCTCGGATTTATCGCAGAAAAGTATAAGGAAAAGAATATCCCTACAAACCTGCTCCTGAGTGGCTTCCGCAAAAGTTTCTACCAAACCGCCACTCGCTATATCATTGGCAAAGAACCGACACTGGAATTATTCAACGGCAAGATATTCAACGATATTATAGCCAAATACAAACAAGTATCCGCCAACTTTGAGAACATTACCAAGAAGGAGTTGTTTGCCAAACTGGCGTCCAACATTCCATCCTTTACCCACGAAGCTATCCAGAGCTCAGAGGTCGGAATATTGCAAAAGAACATACGCAACAATGCGCGCGGCATATCCATCCGGAAACTATTCGACCAGATTCCGACCTTATTGCCACGTATGTGTCCCTGCATGTTGATGAGTCCCATATCTGTTGCCCAATATATTGACACCGATGCAGAGAAGTTCGATCTGATCGTCTTCGACGAAGCTTCACAGATGCCGACTTACGAAGCAGTAGGCGCCATCGCCCGGGGAAAGAATGTGGTCATCGTAGGCGACCCCAAGCAGATGCCGCCCACCAGCTTCTTCTCCGTCAATACCGTTGACGAAGACAATATCGAGATGGAGGATCTGGAAAGTATTCTTGACGACTGCCTCGCCCTGTCAATCCCTTCCAAATACCTGCTGTGGCATTATCGGAGCAAACACGAAAGCCTGATTGCTTTCAGTAACTCCGAATACTACGACAATAAACTTATGACTTTCCCGTCTCCGGACAATATCGAGTCGAAAGTAAGAAGGATTGCTGTCGACGGTTATTATGACAAAGGAAAATCACGCCAGAACCAAGCGGAAGCACAAGCCGTAGTAGACGAAATAGCAAGGAGGCTAAGAAGCGAAGAGTTAAGAAAGAAGAGTATAGGCGTAGTCACTTTCAGCGTAGTCCAGCAGGCATTGATTGAAGATTTATTATCCGATCTCTTCATCTTCCACCCCGAACTGGAAACCTTTGCACTGGAATGTGAAGAGCCTCTGTTTATCAAAAACCTCGAAAATGTGCAGGGAGACGAACGGGATGTAATACTGTTCTCTGTCGGTTATGGCCCGGATGCCGAAGGGCGCGTCAGCATGAACTTCGGTCCGTTGAACCGGGCGGGAGGTGAAAGACGACTGAACGTAGCCGTCTCCCGTGCCCGATATGAAATGATCATCTTCTCCACACTGAGATCGGATATGATTGATTTAAACCGGACCTCCTCCATCGGAGTAGCCGGACTAAAACGTTTTCTTGAATATGCGGAGAAAGGGATGAAACACCCGCTGAATACCTCCAGCAATATCTATCTCCCGGATGAAGAGACTTCCATCGAGAAGATTATTGCCGACAAGCTGCGTTCTTTAGGATATACCGTGCATACGGATATAGGTTGCTCCGGATATAAGATCGATATAGGTATTGTCGATCCTCAAAATCCGTCCAGTTACCGGTTAGGTATCATTTGTGACGGAAAGAACTACAAACGTACCAAAACAGCGCGCGACCGGGAAATTGTTCAAAACAATGTACTGAAAGCGCTTGGATGGGACATCTGCCGTATATGGACGATGGACTGGTGGGAAAAACCAGATGAAGTAATTGCAACCCTACGAAGAAGAATCTCACAGCATGCGGACAGCAATCAGGAGAACGAAGAAGAAACTGTCCGGACGGAAGAACAAAAAGACACGGCGAAACCGGAGATTCTCAAAGCGGCATATCCTGCCATCTCCAAAAAACAACTCGCATTCAGTCTTGCCGCCGCCATCAAAGAAGACAGATACAAAAAACGAAAAGTTGTGTATCAGGAAACTGCATTAACCGCAGGGCAATACCAAGCAACAGATTTCTTTTTTGAAAGAAGTATCCCTATACTCCTCTCTCAAATCAAAAGAATCATGGAAAACGAAGCCCCGATCAGCCAATCCCTGATCTGCCAAAAGATAAACGCTGCATGGGGAATATCACGCATGTCCCAAACCGGTTCTCACCTGGATGCCCTTATACGCAGGCTGAACTTTTACCGTAGCAGACATAACGGGATCGACTTCCTGTGGCTGGACGAAGCACAGTACCGAACTTATTCACAGTTTCGTACCGATTCCAATCGTGCAGCTACAGACCTGCCCCCGGAAGAAATCGCAAATGCAGTGAAATACGTACTGACCGACTCCGTCAGCCTGCCCCTTCCGGACCTGGCCAAAGCCTGTGCCAAACTATTCGGATTCCCCCGTATGGGATCAAACATCGAAGCATCCATGCAAAGAGGCATTCAGGAGGCAGTGAAAAGAAAGTACGCTAAAGTGGAAAGCGGACGGATAACAATCATCGGTTAAGACAGCACAGCATGTGAAACACAACCGATCGTCGCCATCTGTCAATCCCCCTTTTGCAAGCGTTTCAAAGCAGCAATAGAATCGGATACATAAGTATTGTCCGGTTCTATGGAACGCCAATAGCAAAGCGTTCCTATCAACCGCTTCAGATAGGCAGGATCATGAGAGCCGATTCTTCGCTGATGTTCTGCCAGCCCTTTTGTCAGAATGAAATAGACATTCTTGCGAATCTCCCGTTTTCTGGCTTTAGGGATGGTCAGCTTCACACCCGAACTGACAGAGATACCTGTGATAATCTTCCTGTCATACTCATTCAGGAAACGGGTTTTCTCGTGATTCGGCTCAAACTTCTCTTCCCTGATGATTTCTTTGACCCGGACAAGCACCTGTTCTTTCGGAAAAACATCGCCCGAAAAGGTAAGGTCGTCGGCATAGCGAGTATAAGCCAGCCCGAATTCCTCTGCCATCACCGCCAGTTTCCGATCCATCTCATAAGCAATGATATTACTCAATGCCGGACTGGTGGACGCTCCTTGCGGCAGATGCCGGCGCCTGCAGCACAACTCACCCAACACCTTCGATATATTCTTAGGATAACCTATATTTTCGAAGGTTTGCTTCACCCTCGGACTGCGTATAGAAAGAAAGAAATCGTGAATATCCGTCTTCAGGACACATCGTTTCCCCAGATGGGGGCGGACATTATCGACAATGGAATGCTGACGCCGGAATCCGGTAGCGACGGGATGCACATTGACGGGCAGCAATATACGGTGATAAATAGTATCCTGAATAGATTTCAGTTCTTTGTCCGGAGCAGAGATCATACGGTATCCCCCTTTCCGCTTTCTTATCCAGAATTCCCGATAATGGGAAGAGACATCTTGCAGTATTTCCTTCAATCTCACCGCCTCTACTCCCAGCAAACCGGCACACCACACCACCGCCTCTTCATCAAATACAGGATACGTTCTCGCTTTAGGAGTGGTTACTCCCAAAGCATGCCTGAGCCATGCACCATGTTTCCATTTGTTTCCGGCAGTTTCTTCGTTTGCAGTATCACCGCTGCCTGTTGCTTTCCATCTCTTGTATCCTTCCTGTTTCCGGCTCGAAGAAATCATTTTATAAACCAGAAAACCGGTCACAATCAGTATCGTAATTAGAAGTCCGTCCATCTTGTTGCTGCATATATAAAAAGGAGAGGAAGAGGATGAGATTTTACTAAAATAAATAGAGGTATTTATACCAGAGATTTATTTTCCAGGAAAATACCTGTGCCTGCGAGGCGACTACACCTCTTTTCTGCTAAATTTTTCCTCATCCTCTTCCTTACAAAGATATGTATTTTCTGCACATTATGCAATAGTTGAGAGGAAAAACTATCGGTTGAACAACTCGAAAGTAAATTTACATCCTATCCCGCTGAATTTCCAGTTCTC
Organism: Bacteroides faecis MAJ27; assembly: GCF_900106755.1. Lineage (GTDB taxonomy): Bacteria > Bacteroidota > Bacteroidia > Bacteroidales > Bacteroidaceae > Bacteroides > Bacteroides faecis. The sequence continues at coordinate 77,610 of NZ_FNNN01000014.1, read as the reverse complement.
ACTGCTGACGAAAACTCCTACATCAAAGATATGCGTACCGATACCATACCCCACTTCCAGATAGGGCTGGAGATGCGGCATAGACAGCGCACTGATATAAAGACGTTCGTTCTGCACATAGCGGGTATATTTCATCAGATGGCGGAGAATCAGAAAAGGGGCTTCATAAGTGAAGTGTCCGCGTACGTAACGGCGGGAGGAGTTATACCAGCGTCCGTCGAGCACCTGAAACACACCGCCGATTTCATCATTCCACCCCACAGGAAGGTTGTGCCGGGCAAAATTGGCAAAGTCGACAAAATACAGTTCATCCTGATTGGTGAATGCTCCGAATCCGAAACGGTAATAAATATTTCGCATCAATCCCAGCTGAATCTTATGTTGAAGGTCGAACTCCACCCGTTCATACTCTCCGGTACTCTTGAATACTCCCTCTATTCCCCGTTCGTAATCTACCGAAAATGTCGGATAGTCAGAACGCAGATTGATTTTACGTTTTCCGTTCATATAGTAATAAAGCGCCGGAGTCCATTCTACACGGATGCGCGGGGCGAAACTGATATAGGTATTTCTGAACCGTTCCATAAATTCCGGAGGAGGCATCGGATAGTCTCCCGTAATCACGAAGCGGGACTTCTCGACGGCTGTTCTCTTATGTGCCGAAAAACCGAGACTGATATCCAGTCCGTTGATTATTTCAAAACTATGACGGAAGTTGAAATACAAGTCTTTGAAATAGTCCAGATGAATGAGGTCGAAATTAAAAATACTATCCGGCATCGCTTTCAGTTCATCCAGCATCTTACTGCTATAGATGCGGTTACCATTACCTACACTCAGCCGGAAGAAGCCCCGCTTCTGCGGCCAGTATTCGAAGTCGGCATTCAACGACCAGTAGAATTCTTTCCGTGTAAAGTTATAACCCAGCTTGGGCACGATACGGAGCCACTTGTCTCCTCTGAAAATCCGGTTGTAACGGAAGTCTTGCCGGTAAGATAATCCATTGCTTCCGCTATAACTGAACAACAGCGGATTGATAAACGGCGAGAAACGGACACTCCCGATATTGGACAGATTGAATTTATAATCTTCCACCATCAGGTCCCCCATTGTTCCCCAGAAAGCCTGACTCTTGGATTTCCGCTGTACCGACACGGTATCGCGTCTGTACGTATAGTCTTTATAAAGTTGCTTTTCGCCCTCACTCAAAGGGATGGGACGCAACACTCCGAATGTAGAAGCATCTGTCTTATAAGCATTTGTATCGCATTGCAGGGAAAACGACTCCGACAGATTATACTTCTTCTTTTCTTTCTTCCGTACTTTTCTTTCTTTCAGTTCGATAGATTTATAGTCCAGCGAAGCGGTATAGTTGCCGTCTACCTTGTTTCCCAGAAACTTAAAAAGGGCTTCGACATCATAACGCACCGGAAGAAACTCGTCTTTCTTTCCCACTTCCCCCATCTTGATCCAACAAGTGAACGTGATCAGTTCCGACCGTCCCGAAAAGCGTATTTCCCGCACGCTCCATACATTGCTGCTGACAATCATATAGCCGCCCACCAGCTGATCGCTCTTGGTACGGGGAATGAAGCGTATCCGGTAATCGAGATTATTAGGGTCACCCATCACGCTGTCAATCCGGTATTTATAATACTTCTTTCCGTTTTTGGCAAGCGGTGACAGCAAGCGTTCATCGTTGAGGAGGGAGGACGAATAGATATTGACATTAAAATATTCGAGCAGTCCCGGCAAGCCCCTGTTCCCTCTCACGGTACCTTGCGACGCCTTTACTTTCTGATCATAGATATTGGGGGCTGTATAATGCAGGTCGCTGTACGTTTCAAGCAGATACTCGCGTACTCCTTTCTGCAAGCGAAACATCGAAGGTACATACCGGAGAATGAAATTCTTCTTCTGAATATTCATCTTGCCCTTTATATATAGGTTCGCGCGATAGTCACTCACGATACTTTCATAAGAAGGGGCAAAAGTCATGACACGTTCGATGATGGAATCAGCAGATATCTCCTGACTGGTATAAGGATTGAGAACAAGATTAGCTGCCCCCTTCGGAATAAAAGAGAACAAGCACAACATACATCCTATCAATATCTTATATTTCAATCGTCGTATCTCCTGTTTATTGTAGGCAAATATAAAAAAGAATATCGAAAAGCAAGGGAATTAAGCTGCAAAAAAGAGTTAGCGGAGAAAATATCAGATTTCTCTCCCAATCAATTTAACATGAGTTTTGCTCTCATGCTCTAACTATCGCTCTACATTCCTTTATTCATCGGTATTTCAGTTATGAGAGATCCGATGGTAGCAGAGTGAGAGCAAGCAGTTGCTCTCACTCTGCTACCATCACATTTTATAACATGTTTCTTACATTATCTATTGATTGACAGCATGTTAACGCTTGATGTGTCAACTATTAATGATTGACATGTCAGTTATTAACAATCGAAAAATCAGGCGTTAATAGCTGATGACTCATGTATTCTTGACTGAAAAATGATTTAGTACTTCCTGAAAGAACAGGTTAAGCAAAACAGTAGCTATGGTCAAGTTAATCAGGTAGATAGGTGCTTCAGAGAACTTCGACAGGTGTTTCAAATAGTTTCAAACGCTTGAAACACTTTGTTTCACCGTACGAAACACTTTGTTTCATTGCTTGAAACACTTTGTTCCAAGGCATGAAACACTTTGTTTCATCGGTTGAAACTAGTCTTGGAACTACATTGTATTAAAGTTACTCTTACTTGTCTCTTATTTTTCACTTTATTCTTGCCAAAAAAGAAAAATATAGTACCTTTGTAATGCATTTCATACCAGAAGGCGGGTAAACCTGCCAATTTCCGTGGCGGGCATTTTTATGTCCGTTTACGTTCATTCTATATGGCGGTTCCGTACCCCCGTGTAGAATGTTAATGCATCTACTGCCTTCTGGTGAAATGCAACGGGAAAGGCGGAACCGCTCTTATTATTTTAGAAAATCTTCGCCTACCACATACTCATAATCATTATTATGGAAACAGAACAAGTTGCCGTTCAACCAACGGTGGGAAGCATCGCACAAACTCCCCAAAATGCATTTGTTGTTCCTAACGGAGAATTAAAGGACTTCTACCTCAAATTCGCCCTCCTTCTGAACCCGAATTCCTGCTCCGCAAACCGTACCGAATTCGAACTCTTAAACATTCTTCTGAAAGACTTGAAAAAAATTGTGGGAGCACTCACTCACCTCACCATGCATGCCTGGGATGATGGTATACCGGAAATCCTGCTCTCATGCGGTGCTTACTCCCTACAAGACGACTTAAACAAAAAAACACGTATGCAAATGAACGCCTCGATGGGAAAGCATTTACAATTCCTCACCCAAATGGCTATGGACAGTCCTGCAATGAAGCTACTATACAGAAACATGAACAAGCATTATATGCAGGTAGAAATTTTAGTCAAACAGATGGCTACAGAAATCGAACGACAGAAAAAGGAGAATGGACAACAAGAAATAATGAAAACCATCCCTTAATGGGCCATAATCAAAAAAACCGTGATGAGCAAAAGGTGATTCAGAGATAAACCAACCCAATAAAGAGGGGGTGTCTTTCAGAAAACAGTCTGTTTTCTGAAAATACCCCCTTAAATATAGGGGTACTTTCAGAAAAAACATATAATTTTGCGCCATCAACCGATAAAAAGAGGACTATTTATGTCAAAAATGAGATTTTACGCTTTACAAGAACTTTCCAACCGGAAGCCGTTGGAAGTCAGTGCCCCTTCCAACAAACTCTCAGATTATTATGGTAGCCATGTATTCGACCGCAAGAAGATGCAAGAGTATCTTCCGAAAGAAGCCTATAAGGCAGTTACCGATGCGATCGAAAAAGGTACACCGATCAGCCGTGAAATAGCCGACCTGATTGCCAACGGCATGAAGAGCTGGGCTAAGTCGCTCAACGTCACACACTACACCCACTGGTTCCAGCCTCTGACAGACGGAACAGCTGAAAAACATGATGGATTTATCGAGTTTGGCGAAGACGGCGGAGTGATCGAACGATTCTCCGGAAAACTGCTGATTCAGCAAGAACCGGATGCCTCTTCTTTCCCTAACGGCGGTATCCGTAATACCTTCGAAGCTCGCGGATACACTGCATGGGACGTTTCTTCTCCGGCATTCGTGGTAGATACCACACTTTGTATTCCCACGATTTTTATCTCTTATACGGGCGAAGCACTAGACTACAAAACTCCGCTTCTGAAAGCACTTGCCGCTGTAGACAAAGCCGCTACGGAAGTCTGCCAGCTATTCGACAAGAACGTAACACGCGTATTTACCAACTTAGGATGGGAACAGGAATATTTTCTCGTAGACTCCTCCTTATATAACGCACGTCCCGACCTTTGCCTGACCGGACGTACTTTAATGGGACACTCTTCTGCCAAAGACCAACAGCTGGAAGACCACTATTTCGGCTCTATTCCTCCACGGGTCACGGCATTCATGAAGGAACTCGAAATCGAATGCCACAAACTGGGTATTCCTGCCAAAACCCGTCACAACGAAGTAGCTCCCAACCAGTTCGAACTGGCCCCTATCTTCGAAAACTGTAACCTGGCAAACGACCATAACCAGCTTGTCATGGATCTGATGAAGCGTATCGCACGCAAACATCATTTCAACGTACTACTGCACGAAAAGCCTTATAGCAGCGTAAACGGCTCAGGCAAACATAACAACTGGTCGCTCTGCACAGACACCGGCATCAACCTGTTTGCTCCCGGAAAGAACCCGAAAGGAAACATGCTGTTCCTCACCTTCCTGGTGAATGTACTGATGATGGTATATAAGAACCAAGATTTACTTCGCGCCTCCATCATGAGCGCCAGCAACAGCTACCGCCTGGGAGCCAACGAAGCTCCTCCCGCCATCCTTTCCTGCTTCTTGGGCTCACAACTCTCAGCAACACTCGACGAAATCGTGCGTCAGGTAGGCAACGAGAAGATGACACCGGAAGAAAAGACAACGCTGAAACTGGGAATCGGACGTATCCCGGAAATTCTGCTCGATACCACCGACCGTAACCGTACTTCTCCTTTTGCCTTCACCGGAAACCGCTTTGAGTTCCGTGCCGCCGGCTCTTCCTCCAACTGTGCCGCAGCCATGATCGCCATCAACGCTGCCATGGCAAACCAGCTGAACGAATTCCGCGCATCAGTAGAGAAACTGATGGAAGAAGGGGTAGGAAAAGACGAGGCTATCTTCCGCCTGCTGAAAGAAACGATCATCGCCTCCGAAGCCATCCGCTTTGAGGGCGACGGCTACTCCGAAGAATGGAAACAGGAAGCCGCCCGTCGCGGACTGACCAACATCTGCCACGTGCCGGAAGCCTTGATGCACTACGTAGACAACCAATCGAAATCTGTACTGATCGGCGAACGTATCTTCAACGAAACCGAACTCAACAGCCGACTGGAAGTGGAATTGGAAAAATACACCATGAAGGTACAAATCGAGGGACGTGTATTGGGCGACCTTGCCATCAACCACATCGTACCGACTGCTGTCACCTACCAGAACCGGCTGCTCGAAAATCTGTGCAAAATGAAAGAAATCTTCTCTCCCGAAGAATTTGAAGTACTGAGCGCCGACCGCAAAGAACTGATCCGCGAAATCTCGCACCGTGTGACTTCTATCAAAGTACTGGTACGAGAAATGACCGAAGCCCGGAAAGTAGCCAACCACAAAGACAACTACAAAGAAAGGGCATTCGAATACGAAGAAAAGGTACGTCCTTACCTTGATAAAATCCGCGATCACATCGATCATCTGGAAATGGAAGTAGATGACGAAATATGGCCGCTGCCTAAGTACAGAGAACTATTGTTCACCAAATAAAAAAGTCCTCAAGATTGCACGAAAGAACCTGCTTTTGTGCAATCTTTTTATAGTTTCGTTCATTTTCTCATTTTTTCTTTCTACTTTTGTGCTGTATAACACAGTTTTGTAGCACCCATGGTAAAAATGAACATGTCAGACATCGATATTTCGGAACCGTTATCCGATCTGTTAGCTCCTTTGAATAATGAACAAAGGGAGTTTCTGATGAACAATTATACGATACAGACCTACAAAAAGAACGAAACCATTTATTGCGAAGGGGAAACTCCCTCTCATTTGATGTGCCTCATTACCGGCAAAGTCAAAATTTTCAAAGATGGTGTAGGAGGTAGAAGCCAGATTATCCGCATGATCAAACAGCGGGAGTACTTTGCGTACCGTGCCTACTTCGCAAAGGAAGACTTCGTCACTGCCGCCGCCGCTTTTGAACCCTCTGTTGTCTGTCTCATCCCCATGACTGCCATTACCACGCTAGTCGCTCAGAACAATGATTTAGCCATGTTTTTTATCCGCCAGCTTTCTATTGATCTGGGCATCTCCGACGAACGTACCGTCAGCCTGACACAGAAACATATCCGCGGACGCCTGGCAGAATCACTGATTTTCCTCAAAGAAAGCTATGGCCTGGAAGAAGACGGATCGACACTGAGTATTTATCTTTCCCGTGAAGACCTTGCCAATCTGTCGAACATGACTACCTCAAACGCCATCCGTACCTTGTCACAGTTTGCAACAGAACGCCTGATCACCATCGACGGAAGAAAAATCAAAATCATCGAAGAAGAAAAGCTCAAGAAAATAAGCAAAATAGGATAAAACAAACCTGATACGATAATAAAAGTTATCTGAAACTTTAACTGGAAGCCGGCGTTCATCACACCGGCTTTTTTATTTATATATTATTGGAACTTATCAATTAAACAAGTACATTTGCCCTGTCAATATATTAATAACTTAACACAAATTTCAGACCATGAAGAAAAGCATTTCCCTTCTTCTTTTATCCTTACTCATGATTGCCCCCAGTTGTCAGAAGCCAAAAGAAATCACGAACGAGTACAACATCATTCCGCAACCCAATCAGCTTGTCCCCAAGGAAGGCCGTTTTGAGCTGAACAAGCAAGTCCGGCTGGTCACACCGTCCGATGCCCCGGAAGTGAAAAAGGTAGCTGACGGTTTTGCCGAACAGTTGAAACAGACTGCCGGAATCTCTCTGACGGAAGCGGAAAGTGCAGACGGAAAGCCTGCCATCAGCTTTGTAGTACAGGAAGATATGCCCAAAGAAGCTTACAGGCTTTCGGTCACCCCTACCCTCATTACGGTCACCGCTTCACAGCCAAATGGCTTTTTCTATGGTGTGCAGACTATTTATCAGCTTCTTCCTCCTGCCGTCTACGGAAAGAAACTGAACAAGAAGGCCGACTGGTCTGTCCCTGCTGTAGAAATCGAAGACGCCCCGCGCTTTGTACACCGCGGACTGATGCTGGACGTCTGCCGTCATTACGCACCGATAGAATATATCTACAAGTTTATCGACCTGTTGGCTATGAACAAAATGAACGTCTTCCACTGGCATCTGACGGACGATCAGGGATGGAGAATCGAAATCAAGAAATATCCGAAACTGACAGAAATCGGCTCCAAGCGGGAAAAGACGCTGGTAGACTATTATTATGTAAACTACCCGCAAGTATTTGACGGTATAGAGCATGGAGGGTATTATACACAGGAGCAGATTAAAGAGGTCGTAGCTTATGCGGCCAACAAATATATCAATGTAATTCCCGAAATAGAAATGCCGGGACATGCACTGGCAGCTCTCGCTGCTTATCCGGAATTGTCATGCGACTCTACACAGACCTACAAGGTATGTCCTACATGGGGCGTGTTCGAACAGGTATTCTGTCCGAGCGAGACTACTTTCAAATTCTTCGAAGGAGTAATGGATGAGGTAGTCGAATTATTCCCAAGTGAGTACATTCATATCGGAGGGGACGAATGCCCCAAGACGGCTTGGAAGAACAGTGCTTTCTGCCAGCAGCTGATTCGCCAGTTGGGATTGAAAGATGATGTGACTCCCAGCAAAGTGGATGGAGTGAAACACAGCAAAGAAGATAAACTGCAAAGTTACTTCGTCACCCGGATGGAGAAATACCTGAACGGTAAAGGACGAAATATCATCGGCTGGGATGAAATTCTGGAAGGTGGTCTGGCACCGAACGCCACCGTTTTGTCATGGCGTGGTGTGGAAGGCGGAATGAATGCTGCCAAAGCAGGACACAATGCAATCATGGCCCCTATGCCTTATGCTTATCTGGACTTCTATCAGGAAGACCCGGAAATCGCCCCGACTACTATCGGCGGATACACTACGCTGAAAAAGACTTATAGCTACAATCCGGTTCCGGATGATGCCGACGAACTGGTAAAGAAGCATATCATCGGTATGCAAGGTAACCTCTGGAGAGAATACATGAAGACCTCGGACCGTGTAGATTACCAGGCATTCCCACGTGCAATGGCTATCGCAGAGACAGGATGGACACTGGATGCCAACAAAAACTGGAAGAGCTTCTGCGAACGTATGGTCACGGAGTTTGAACGTCTGGAAGTAATGGATACCAAGCCTTGTCTCAACTTTTTCGATGTAAACGTAAATACACATGCGGATAAAAACGGTCCTCTGATGGTATTGCTGGAAACATTCTATCCGAATGCGGAAATCAGATATACCACAGACGGCAGCGAACCGACAAACGGCTCTGCACTGTATGAACAGCCTTTCGTGCTTGAAGGAAACATTGACTTGAAAGCCGCTGCCTTCAAAGACGGCAAGATGTTGGGCAAAGTAACCCACAAACCATTGTATGGCAATCTGCTGGCTGGAAAACCATTTACCGTTAATTATGCAATGGGATGGACGGGAGATATATTCGGCGAAAACGATGTATTAGGAGCCGACCCGACCACTTTCGGTCTGACGAATGGAAAAAGAGGGAACAATGCCTCTTATACTCCTTGGTCCAGCTTTGCTATCGTCGAAGGAAAAGACCTTGAATTTATCGTCAATCTGGACAAGCCGACAGAGGTAAGCAAAGTCATCTTCGGTTCTTTGTTCAATCCTGCCATGAGAATGCTCCCTGCCGGAGGAATCGCTGTAGAAGTATCTGCCGACGGCCAGCAATATACACAAATAGCAGAAAAGACCTTGAAACATGATTGTCCGGAAACAGGAAGAATCGCATTCACCGACTCTATTGAATTTGAACCGGCACAAGCCACTTTCCTGAAAGTAAAGATCAAGAATGGCGGTACGTTACGCAATGGCGTCAATTTCGAAAAGAACAACGGTCCGGAAGTTATCCCTGCCGAATTGTGGATAGATGAAATCGAAGCATATTAATGCTTGTGATATAAAATGATATAAAAAAACGGTGGACATTCAGCTTATTGCTAATGTCCACCGTTTTTTTATTTATTCAGTGCTTATTTATACAGTGCAACGCATTCCGCGTTCCGCCTGTGATATCTTTAGATGATTCCTTTTGCAGAAAGATAACGTTCTGCTTCAATAGCAGCCTTACAGCCACTTCCTGCCGCTGTAATAGCCTGACGATAATGCGGATCAGCCACATCTCCCGCAGCAAATACTCCGGGAACTTTTGTACGGGGGCTGTCGCCGTCCGTAATAATGTAACCTACCTCATCGGTATCAATGTATTCTTTGAATATATCTGAATTCGGTTTGTGCCCAATAGCCAGGAAGAATCCGTCGATAGGCAAACTGTAACGTTCTTCGTCCGCTTCACCCCAGCGCTTCACAACATTCATACCTTCCACTCCATTGTCACCAAACAGGCCGACTACATTATGTTCGAAAAGTACTTCAATCTTTTCGTGCTTCTGCACACGTTCCTGCATAATCTTCGATGCGCGCAAATAAGGTTTGCGGACCACCAGATAAACTTTGGATGCCAGACCGGCCAGATAAATAGCTTCCTCACAAGCTGTATCGCCACCGCCAACGACTGCAACGACTTTCTTACGATAGAAAAATCCGTCACACGTAGCACAAGCACTGACTCCCATGCCGGCATATTTCTTTTCATCTTCCAGTCCCAGATATTTAGCCGTAGCGCCGGTGGAGATGATCAATGCTTCTGTCTCAATCACCTTGTCACCATCAATCGTTATTTTATAAGGAGCTTTGCTTAAATCTGCCGCCGTCGCAATACCAAAACGAACATCTGTTCCGAAACGGCTGGCTTGTGCACGCAAATCTTCCATCAACTGCGGACCACTGATTCCTTCCGGATAACCGGGGAAGTTCTCCACGTCCGTAGTAGTTGTCAACTGACCGCCGGGCTGCAATCCTTCATAAAGCACCGGACAAAGGTTAGCACGTCCTGCATAGATCGCTGCCGTATAGCCGGCAGGTCCCGAGCCTATAATCAGGCATTTTACTTTTTCTATTTCTGCCATTTTATTGTTATATTATCGTTTTATTATTCCAGATATCTTATCTCCTGTTCAAAAAACATATTATCTCAAGTCTATCACTTCCGCAGTCGGATACGCTTTTCTGTCGAAAGTGAAAACATCGTCTGCATAATCCAGTCCGGTCTGATAAGCCGTCACGGTAATCTCATTACGTGTCTTCTGGCCACGTTGCTGAAGTTGGATGCAAACAGGTTCATACGCATTCTTCGTCACATAAAGAGTAATACTTTCCAACTCTTGCTTCTTATCATTAGCAGTCAGAACCACTTCCCAGACAGCTTTTCCCTGAAACGTCTTCACTGTTCCCAGCTTATAAGAGAATCCTTTCTGATACATATAAAGAAATGTATACGGATTGATCTGCTGCAACTCTTCCTGAGTAGGGGTACTGACATTCACTTCATCATTCCTTACCATATAACTCCACTGCGTTTTTCCATCAAACCAAGTGGTCGTTTCGGAAGTCTTCAACATGAATTTCTCGCCTTTCAACTGGATAACACCGTTCTCCCGTCCTTCCAGACGACCATCATTGAGTGCCTTCAATGTAAAATCAGCTCTAACACCACCGGCTTTCTTAAATGCTTCGGCTGTCTTCTCAAGAACAGCTTTAGCCTGCGACTGCTGTTGTTGAGCAATCACAGGCAGTGACAGTAAAGCTATTAAAACACTAAAAATGTATTTTCTCATTTGATTAATAAACGATCTGTTATTGTAAATTGTTCAAACGCATTTCGAGGTCATTCTCGTCGATACACAGTACATCACGCGCCTTGCTCCCCTGGGTAGGCCCGACAATTCCGGCTTTTTCAAGCTGATCCATGATACGTCCGGCGCGATTGTAGCCGATAGCAAATTTACGTTGAATTAACGAAGTGGAACCTTGCTGATGGATGACCACCAGACGAGCCGCATCTTCAAACAACGGGTCGAGACGTCCCATATCAATATCCCCCACTTCACTGCCACTGTCTTCGGTCACATATTCGGGCAGGAAGAACGGAGTAGGATAGCTCTGCTGACGGGCAATAAACTTCGTGATCTCCTCCACTTCCGGTGTATCGATAAAGGCACACTGCACACGCACCGGATCGGCACCTTGCAGGAAGAGCATATCGCCCTTACCAATCAGGCGGTTCGCACCCGGACGGTCAAGAATCGTACGGGAATCCATCATGGCAGATACACGGAACGCAATACGTGCCGGGAAGTTCGCCTTGATCGTACCCGTAATGATATTCGTCGTCGGACGCTGCGTAGCGATGATCATGTGAATGCCGACCGCACGTGCTAACTGAGCGATACGTGCAATCGGAAGTTCGACTTCCTTACCGGCAGTCATAATCAAATCTCCGAACTCGTCAATTACCACTACGATATATGGCATAAACTTATGTCCTTTCTCCGGATTCAGGCGACGATTGATAAACTTCTCATTATATTCCTTGACATTACGCACATGAGCCATCTTCAAGAGGTCATAGCGTGTATCCATCTCCACACAAACCGAATTCAGCGTTTGCACTACCTTCGTCACGTCTGTAATAATCGGCTCACCGCCATCGGGAAGTTTGGCCAGGAAATGATTTTCAATGACAGAGTAAATGCTGAACTCCACCTTCTTCGGATCGACCAGGACAAATTTCAGTTCAGCCGGATGCTTCTTATATAATAAGGAGGTAATGATTGCATTCAAACCAACAGACTTACCCTGACCGGTAGCACCTGCCACCAATACATGCGGCATCTTGCAAAGATCGAACATAAAGACTTCGTTTGTAATCGTCTTACCCAGTACAATCGGCAAATCGAACTTGGATTCCTGAAACTTCTTGCTTCCGATCACGCTTTGACCGGATACGATCTTCGGATTCTTGTTCGGAACTTCAATACCGATGGTTCCCTTACCCGGTATCGGAGCAATGATACGAATGCCATCTGCCGACAGACTCAACGCGATATCATCTTCCAGACCACGAATCTTCGAAATACGTACTCCTTGTTCGGGGGTAATTTCATACAGAGTCACCGTAGGCCCTACCGTTGCCTTGATCGTACTGATTTCAATACCAAAGCTGCGCAAAGTATTAATGATACGGTCTTTATTCGCATTCTGTTCGTCCATATCAATCGTCGGATCGTCATTCTCAAAATGCTTCATCAGATCGATTGTCGGGAAACGATAGTTTTCCAGATCCTTCATCGGATTATAAGGTTCCTGTTCCGGTCCCTGATATTCTTCTTCGGTCGCAGCCGTCTCTACCTGAAACCCGGGTTCATCCTCACCCGGCAATTCGTCCTGAGGCGCAGGAGTAACCGTATCAGCCACAGTCGGTTCAAAGACCATAGTCACTCCTTCCCCTTCATCAGCAGAAGGAAGTTCCTCGTCCGGTTCCGGTTCGTTCACCGGAGATTCTTCTTTCGGTTCCTCTGCCTGTATGTCCATCACAGGAGCAGGAGGAGGTGTTTGTTTATAAGTACGTTTCAGATTGAATTCAACTTCCTGCGGTTGCGAGGTTGTAAATTCCTGCGTTCCTTCTGTCGCTGCCACTTTTTCCTCTTCTTTCTTCTGACGTTTCAAGAAACTCAAAGCAAAGAGCTTGCGCAGCCAGATAACCGTTCGTGCACTTACATATATAAAGAAGCAGACTGCCGTTATCAGCAAAATCATCCACACACCGGGAACTCCTACCTGCGAAACCAACCAACGGCTTACATTATAACCGTGCATACCTCCCAGATAGATGAAAGAATCCTGATAATGATCCATCAGGGCGAACCCGAAAAACACGGAGAACCACACTAATAATAATGTACAACCGATAAACCATTTCCATAAGCGGACAATGCGTACCCGCATCAACTTCAATCCTGCCACTGCCAGAAAGACAAGGATAAAGAATGAAGATATGCCAAAGCAGTCATTGATCAGATAACTAGCTAACTGTGCGCCACGAGATCCGGCATAGTTTTTTACATTGTTATTAACAGCTGCCAGGTCTGCTGAATTGCCGCTGTCGATAATACTTTGGTCGGCTGCCCCCGTAAAGAAGAAGGAAGAAAAAGCCAACAAAAGATAAACAGAAAAGATCACCAGCATCAATCCAATTACGAAATGAATGGTTTCATTCTTAAAAATTGATACAATCTTTCCTGGAGAAGACGGAGTGCGTTCAGCCTCCTTATCTATTTTCTTTTTTGCCATGAGTCTTTATTCTTTAATAAATTGGAATCCGTATTATAAGCCGCAAAAATAATAAAAAAATAACGAGCGCTACTCTCATTCAATCCTTTTTCTTACCTTTGCGATTCAAATCAATCTGATTATGGAAAAAGAAAGCCAAACGATATTTGAAAAGAATGTGATCGAGTTCGTAACGGTAGCCGCCGAATTTTGCGCATTCCTCGAACGTGCCGAACACATGAAGCGCAAAGCTTTTGTCGACACGTCTTTAAAAATACTTCCCCTGCTCTATCTCAAAGCATCCTTGCTTCCGAAGTGTGAAACAATCGGAGACGAGGCACCCGAAACGTATGTAACGGAGGAAACGTATGAGATTCTACGCATTAATCTGGCAGGACTGATGGGGGAGAAGGATGATTATCTGGATGTTTTCGTACAGGATATGGTATATAGCGACCAGCCTATCAAGAAATCCATCTCGGAAGATTTGGCAGATATCTATCAGGATATCAAAGATTTTATTTTCGTCTTCCAACTGGGACTGAACGAAACCATGAACGACTCGTTGGCCATCTGCCAGGAAAACTTCGGTCTGCTGTGGGGACAGAAACTGGTAAACACCCTGCGCGCCCTTCACGATGTGAAATATAACCAGCAGGATGAGAATGACGAAGAGGACAACGAAGAAGAGAATAACGAACTAAGCGATGACGACTATTGTTGTGAAGAAGACGGATGTCATTGTCACGACCACAACCACGAAGACGGTTGTCACCGCCACGACGACGAATGCCACTGTCATGACGACGGCTACCATTGTCGTGATGACGAATAAACGAAAATGATAGTAAGAAGAAGTATAAATAAAGACGAACTAAAGGAACTCCCGAAAACTGTTTTTCCGGGACGGATCCATGTTATCCAGTCGGAAGCGGAAACAGAAAAAGCGGTAGCCTACCTGAAATCCCAACCAATACTGGGCATCGATAGCGAAACGCGTCCATCCTTCACCAAAGGACAAAGTCATAAGGTAGCACTCCTCCAGATTTCCTCGGACGAATGCTGTTTCCTGTTCCGCCTCAACATGACGGGACTTACCCAACCTTTGGTTGACCTGCTGGAGAATCCGGCTGTCATTAAAGTAGGATTGTCACTCAAAGATGATTTTATGATGCTGCACAAACGTGCGCCTTTCACCCAACAGAGCTGCATCGAACTGCAGGACTATGTCCGCCAGTTCGGCATACAGGACAAAAGCCTGCAAAAGATTTACGCAATCCTGTTTAAAGAAAAGATTTCCAAATCACAACGGCTGTCCAACTGGGAAGCAGACGTACTAAGTGACGGACAGAAACAATATGCAGCGACCGACGCCTGGGCCTGCCTCAATATCTATAATCTGCTGCAGGAACTGAAACGAACCGGCAACTATGAGGTCGAAAGCCTCCCTGCAGAAGAAGAGGTTAACGCAAGCTCCCTCGCCAATCGCTGATAAATAACCGATAGAAGAGTAATTAATAACTGATCAAATAGCACTATCTCCACTCCTTTTTTTCGAGGACCGGAGAGAAAACTGAAATTTTAATAACATGCATAAAGTATACCTCAAACCCGGCAAAGAAGAGTCTTTAAAAAGATTTCACCCCTGGATTTTCTCCGGAGCAATCGCTCGTTTCGATGGAGAACCTGAAGAAGGTGAAGTTGTAGAAGTATACACTTCAAAAAAGGAATTTATAGCCGAAGGACATTTTCAGATCGGAAGTATTGCCGTACGTGTGCTTTCTTTCCGTCAGGAACCTATCGACCACGATTTCTGGAAACGTAAACTACAGATCGCCTACGAGATGCGCTGCAGTATCGGTATCGCAGTCAATCCGACCAATAACACCTATCGTCTCGTACATGGTGAAGGAGATAACCTGCCCGGACTGGTCATCGACATTTATGCCCGGACTGCCGTCATGCAAGCGCACTCCGCAGGAATGCATGTAGACCGCATGACTATCGCCGAAGCCCTGTCGGAAGTAATGGGTGACAAGATTGAGAATATCTATTATAAATCAGAAACCACACTACCTTTCAAGGCAGACCTTTTCCCCGAAAACGGTTTCCTTAAAGGAGGAAGCAGTGATAATATCGCACAAGAGTATGGTTTGAAATTCCACGTAGACTGGCTGAAAGGGCAGAAAACGGGATTCTTCGTAGACCAACGCGAAAACCGCTCACTGCTGGAGCATTATGCTAAAGACCGTTCAGTACTGAATATGTTCTGCTATACCGGTGGCTTTTCTTTCTACGCCATGCGTGGAGGCGCGAAACTGGTACATTCCGTGGACAGCTCCGCCAAAGCAATCGATCTGACTAACAAGAACGTAGAGCTGAACTTCCCCGGTGATCTTCGCCACGAAGCTTTTGCCGAAGATGCCTTCAAGTATCTCGACCGTATGGGCGACCAATATGATTTGATAATTCTCGACCCTCCTGCATTTGCCAAGCATAAAGATGCTTTGCGGAATGCCTTGCAAGGTTACCGGAAACTGAATGCCAAAGCATTCGAGAAAATCAAACCGGGCGGCATCCTGTTTACATTCTCCTGTTCACAGGTAGTGACCAAGGACAATTTCCGCACAGCAGTATTTACTGCCGCTGCCATGTCAGGACGTAGCGTACGTATCCTGCACCAACTCACACAACCTGCCGACCATCCGGTTAACATATACCACCCGGAAGGAGAATACCTGAAGGGACTGGTACTCTATGTAGAGTAATGCAGATATAAATGCCATGAAACTTACTTATTCAGGAGCGAATAACAGAAAAAGAATAGCTTCAAAGTTAATTAGAGTTAACAAATAGAAGATTTCCGGCAATTCATTATGTTTTATAACATAAAATGCTCTATATTTGCACTGTGTTTTTCATGGTATTAGATTTAAGGTTAATAAAGATTGGCTGTCTGGGATAGATAGCCTTCTTTTTTTTATATACCTACTCCCTTTCCACTTTTTACCGGCAATTCCTCATCATTCTTCGCATTTATGGCTTTTTTATCCCCTTTTTATCGATTAACTTGCTCACCCAATCAACGAAAATATTATATTTGCATCTATTATTAACGAAAAAGAGAAACACAAATTAGAAAAGTCATGAGTATAAAAGTTCGTTTGATTATTATGAACTTCCTGCAATTCTTTGTATGGGGTTCATGGTTAATTTCACTGGGAGGTTACATGGGACGAGAACTCCACTTCGAAGGAGGGCAGATCGGTGCCATCTTCGCCACCATGGGTATTGCCTCTTTAGTTATGCCCGGCATCATTGGTATCATCGCCGATAAGTGGTTCAATGCTGAACGTTTATACGGACTTTGCCACATCGCAGGGGCTGCCTGCCTTTTCTACGCCTCCACCGCTACAAGTTACGACCAGATGTATTGGGCGATGCTGCTCAACTTATTGGTATATATGCCTACCTTATCGTTAGCTAATACCGTTTCGTATAATGCACTGGAACAATATAAATGTGACCTGATCAAGGACTTCCCTCCCATCCGCGTATGGGGAACCATCGGTTTCATCTGCGCCATGTGGGCAGTAGACCTTACCGGATTCAAGAACTCCAGCGCACAACTCTATGTAGGCGGTGCGTCGGCACTATTACTGGGATTGTATGCTTTTACCCTGCCAGCATGCAAGCCTGCCAAAACAGAAAAGAAAACATTGCTCTCTTCCTTCGGGCTGGATGCTTTCGTATTATTCAAAAGAAAGAAAATGGCTATTTTCTTCCTGTTCTCCATGCTTTTAGGAGCAGCATTGCAAATCACCAATACATATGGTGACCTTTTCCTGGGCAGTTTTGCCAATATTCCGGAGTTTGCAGATTCCTTCGGAGTGAAACATTCGGTGATCCTATTGTCCATCTCACAAATGTCTGAAACATTATTTATTCTCGCTATACCATTCTTCCTGAGACATTTTGGTATCAAGCAAGTGATGCTGATCAGTATGTTTGCCTGGGTATTCCGTTTCGGACTGTTCGGCTTCGGTGATCCGGGCTCCGGTCTGTGGATGCTGATTCTTTCCATGATCGTGTATGGAATGGCGTTCGACTTCTTCAACATTTCCGGTTCGTTGTTTGTTGAACAAGAAACCAGCTCCTCCATACGTGCCAGTGCTCAGGGATTATTCTTTATGATGACCAACGGACTGGGCGCTATCATCGGAGGATATGCCAGCGGTGCTGTCGTAGACGCTTTCTCAGTATATGCTGATGGTAAACTGATAAGTCGTGAATGGCCGGACATCTGGTTTATCTTTGCAGCATATGCACTGGTGATCGGCATCCTGTTTGCTCTGGTATTCAAGTACAAACACCAACGAGAGAGTAAAGTAAATTAAGTAATAAAGAACAATGGACAAAAAAGTAGAATTACAAGTTTTAAATATCACAAATAGCCAAGCGCAAGTAGGTGCCTTTGCCATGCTGTTGGGCGAAGTGGACGGTGAACGGCAATTGCCTATCATCATCGGTCCCGCCGAAGCTCAGGCAACCGCCTTGTATCTGAAAAGAATTAAAACTCCCCGCCCCCTGACACACGATCTGTTTATGACAACTCTTGGTGTGCTGGGAGCCAGTTTGCTTCGCGTATTGATTTACAAGGCAAAAGATGGTATTTTCTACTCTTACATCTACTTAAAAAAAGACGAAGAAATTATACGTATTGACACGCGTACCTCAGATGCTGTAGCTCTGGCTGTCCGTGCCGAATGCCCAATCCTCATTTATGAGTCTATTCTTGAACAGGAATGTCTGCACATCTCAAACGAAGAAAGAAGGCACCCGGAGGAATTTGACGATGAAGACGATGAGGGAGAACCGGAAGATGAAAAAAAGCGGAACCTGCCTCGCAACGTCACTTCCATGTCACTCGAAGAAGCCTTGGAGCAAGCGATAAAAGACGAGAATTATGAACTGGCCGCCAAAATACGCGACCGGATCAATTCCAGAAATCAAAACCAGTAATCAATTATGCACGTATTTTATACTCCCGATATACAGATAAGCAACGAACTTCCGGAAGAGGAAGCACAACACTGTACCCGTGTACTGCGGTTGGGTATCGGAGACGAAATCACTCTCACTGACGGTAAGGGGTATTTCTATCAAGCCGAAATCACGGTTGCAACCAACAAGCGTTGCCTTGTAGCCATCAAAGAAACAATATTTCAGGAACCGCTTTGGCCATGCCATCTGCACATTGCTATGGCACCAACCAAAAATATGGATCGCAATGAATGGTTTGCAGAGAAAGCTACAGAAATCGGATTTGATGAACTGACATTTCTCAACTGCCGTTTCTCCGAACGCAAAGTGATTAAAGCCGAACGAATCGAAAAGATTCTGATATCGGCCATCAAACAGTCGCTCAAGGCCCGCCTGCCTAAGCTCAACGAAATGACGGATTTCGACAAATTCATCACACAAGAGTTCAAAGGACAGAAATTCATTGCACACTGTTATGAAGGTGAAAAACCTCTGCTGAAAAATATACTGAAAGCAGGAGAAGACGCTCTCGTTCTGATCGGTCCCGAAGGAGACTTCAGTGAAGAGGAAGTGAAAAAAGCTATCGAATGCGGATTCACTCCCATTAGCTTGGGAAAATCACGGCTTCGAACAGAGACAGCAGCGTTGGTGGCTTGCCACACAATCAACTTATTGAATCAATAATAACTTTTAAATAGTATGAGTATGGCAAAGAAAATGATTTCACGGCTCTCGGTACTGGCAGTACTGATGGTGTTTTTGGCAGCATGTTCCAAACAAACGGAATATACGAACGTAATACCGGCAGATGCTACGGCTGTTGCCTCTATTGATTTGAAATCGCTGGCCAATAAGGCGGGGATGAATGACAAAGAGAATGAAGCTGCTAAACAGAAACTGCTGGAAGCACTGAAGAGCGGAATGAATGCCGCAACTTTCCAACAACTGGAGAAAGTGATAAACAACCCGGGAGCATCCGGTTTAGATCCGGAAGCACCGATCTATATCTTTAGCTCTCCCCAGATTTCCGGTGGCGTATTCGTTGCCAAAGTCAGCAATGAAGATGACTTGCACGCATCGCTTGACGTAATGGCAAAAGAACAAATCTGCCAACCAGTGAGCGAAGCAGACGGATATAGCTTCACTACCCTGAACGGAAATTTGCTTGCTTTCAATGAAACCACTGCAATCATTATCTCCGCCAACAGAGCTTCTCAGACAGAAGCAGCCAAAGAAACCATCACCAAACTGATGAAGCAGACTGCCGACAACAGCATTGCTAAATCCGGAGCTTTCCAGAAAATCGCAAAACAAAAAAGTGATATCAACTTTTTCGCCTCCATGTCAGCGATTCCTTCTACTTACAGAAGCCAGATCAGCATGGGACTTCCTTCTGAAATCAAGCCGGAAGACATTACCATTGTAGGCGGATTGAACTTTGAGAAAGGCAAGATCGCCCTCAAAACAGAAAACTACACGGAAAATGATGCTGTAAAGGCTCTCTTGAAAAAACAAATGGAATCATTCGGAAAGACAAGCGGCACATTCGTGAAATACTTCCCGGCATCCACACTAATGTTCGTCAATATGGGTGTAAAAGGAGAAGGACTGTACAATCTATTAAGCGAGAATCAAGAATTCCGCAGCACAGTGTCAATTGCCAAAGCAGATGAAGTAAAAGAACTGTTCAGTTCATTCAACGGTGATATTTCTGCCGGATTAATCAATGTAACCATGAACAGTGCTCCTACTTTCCTTGCTTATGCCGATGTAAAGAATGGAAATGCTCTTGAAGCTCTTTATAAAAACAAACAGGCATTGGGGCTCAAGAAAGGAGAAGACATCATGGAACTGGGTAAAGATGAATATGTCTATAAAACAAGAGGAATGAATATATTCTTCGGCATCAAAGACAAACAAATGTATGCCACTAATGACGAACTGCTCTACAAGAGTATTGGCAAAGCTGTTGACAAATCCATCAAAGATGCTCCATACGCGGCAGAGATGAAAGGTAAAACTGTATTCATGGCTATCAATGCAGAAGCCATACTGGATTTACCGGTTGTCAAAATGCTGGTAGGTTTCGGAGGCAAGGAATTTAAGACTTATTCTGATCTCGCTTCCAAAGTTTCTTATTTATCCGTAAGTTCGGAAGGAGAAACAAGCGAAACAGACCTTTGCCTGAAAGACAAAGATGTCAATGCCCTCAAACAAATTGTAGATTTTGCCAAGCAATTTGCCGGCATGTAACTCGTAAACGGACGGTATGAATAGTATTCACTTACAGCAAACACTTCCTCAAGTGTTTGCTGACCGTAATTCGGTGACCTCTGACATATGGCATCAGGACCTTATCTTCCAAAAAGGAGAAATGTATCTGATAGAAGCTGCCTCCGGCACCGGAAAATCTTCGTTGTGCAGCTATATTTACGGCTATCGCAACGACTACCAAGGAATTATCAATTTCGATGAAACCAATATCAGAGCATATTCCGTGAAGCAATGGGTAGACTTGAGAAAGCATTCACTGAGTATGCTTTTTCAAGACCTGCGTATCTTCACTGAACTCACAGCTCTTGAAAACGTACAACTGAAAAACAACCTTACCGGATACAAAAAGAAAAAAGAGATTCTTTCATTGTTTGAAAAACTGGGTATCTCAGACAAACTGAATGTGAAAGCCGGAAAACTCTCTTTCGGGCAGCAACAACGGGTTGCCTTTATCCGTGCATTCTGTCAGCCGTTCGACTTCTTGTTTCTGGATGAACCTATCAGCCATCTGGATGATGAGAACAGCCGTATCATGGGAGAAATCATCATCGACGAAGCCGGGAAGCAAAGTGCCGGAGTCATCGCCACATCCATTGGAAAGCATATTGAACTACCTTATAAACAGGTACTCCAACTCTGATGGATCAGTGTTTCACCTTCCCTTTTTAATTTAATTATAAATTGTAAAATTGTAAATAAGATGTCTGCTCTTGTCTGGAAACTTCTCCGCCAACATATCAGTATCGGCCAACTGACCGGTTTCTTTTTAGCCAACCTGTTCGGCATGATGATTGTACTGCTCAGCGTACAGTTTTATAAGGATGTCATCCCCGTATTCACCGAAGGAGACAGCTTTATGAAAAAAGACTTTATCATAGCAACCAAGAAAATCAGCACACTCGGCTCCTTTGCCGGAAAAAGCAACACGTTCTCTCCCGAAGATATCGCCGATCTGAAAAAGCAATCGTTTACCAAAACGACAGGGGCTTTCACCCCTTCTCAGTTTAAAGTTTCAGCAGGATTAGGCATGCAGGAAGCTGGTATTCATCTCTCTACGGATATGTTCTTCGAATCAGTTCCCGATGAGTTTGTAGACATCAAACTCGATAAATGGCATTTCGATGAAGAAACGCATACGATTCCCATCATTATCCCACGCAATTATCTGAATTTGTACAACTTCGGTTTTGCTCAAAGCCGCAGTCTGCCCAAACTGTCGGAAGGACTAATGGGTCTTATCCAAATGGACATCATGATGCGAGGTAACGGACGGGTAGAGCAATACAAAGGAAACATCGTCGGTTTCTCCAACCGTTTAAATACCATTCTCGTACCCCAGTCTTTTATGGACTGGGCCAATAAGAATTTCGCTCCCAATGCAGAAGCACAACCTGCCCGCCTGATCATCGAAGTAAACAATCCGGCTGATCCTTCTATTGCCAGCTATTTCCAAAAGAAAGGCTATGAAACGGAAGACGGAAAACTGGATGCCGGAAAAACCACTTACTTCCTTCGCCTTATCGTAGGCATTGTATTGGGAGTAGGTCTGTTCATTAGTATCCTGTCGTTCTATATCCTGATGCTAAGCATATTCTTACTACTCCAAAAGAACACAACCAAACTCGAAAGCCTGCTTCTGATAGGATACAGCCCCAACAGAGTAGCATTGCCTTATCAGATATTGACTGTAGGGCTGAATATCATCGTATTGATTTTATCCATCGGATTAGTATGCTGGCTGCGCAGCTATTATGTAGAAAGTATCCGATTGCTCTTCCCCCAACTGGAAACCGGTTCGTTATGGGCAGCCATCAGCATGGGTATTTTCTTATTCCTCATCGTATCAGTCATCAACATACTGACTGTCAAGCGAAAAGTTCTTTCTATCTGGATGCATAAAAGTTAAAAACACATTATATGAAAAACATAACTACTCTTCAATGTAAAAGAAGTATTACAGCGTTTTTAGGAGTACTCCTATATTTCTCTTCACTATCTGCACAAACCATGCAAGATACAATCATCGCCCACTTCAGCCTGATGGAAAGAATTCCTAAAGAAAAGTTATACCTGCATCTGGACAAGCCTTTCTATGGAGCCGGAGAGAAAATCTGGTTCAAAGGATATCTGGTAAACGCCAACACTCATCAGGATAATGCACAAAGTAATTTTATCATTACGGAATTGATCAACCGTTCCGATTCCATTGTAGAACGAAAAAAAATCCGCAGAGATTCTTTGGGATTCCATAACGCCTTCACACTTCCTGCGACCCTTCCGGCAGGCGATTATTACCTGCGAGGATACACTAACTGGATGTTGAATGATGATCCTGATTTTTTCTATTCGCGCAATATCAAGATAGGAAACTCTATCGACAACACCATCGTATCAAACATCGAGTACCAACAAGAAGATGATACACATTATACAGCCAAAATCAAATTCACCAGTAACGTGCAGGCTGTTTTTGAAAACACAACAATTAAATACTTATATCTCGAGAATGGGAAAATAAAAAACAAAGGAAAAAAAAAGACGGATGAAAACGGCTGGATCTCCATCTCCCTACCCGATTTAAAATCTCCGGCAACACGCAGAATAGAAGTAGAATTTGACGATCCGCAATATATCTATAAACGTACCTTCTATCTGCCTGTCTTCACAAACGATTTCGATGTGAAGTTTTTCCCCGAAGGCGGTGCCCTGCTCAGCATTCCTCATCAGAATGTTGCCTTCAAAGCGCAGGGAGCAGACGGATTCTCGAAAGATATCGAAGGTTTTCTGTTTAATTCAAAAGGAGACACACTTACTAATTTCCGTTCTGAACATAATGGCATGGGTGTTTTTACGATGAATCCCATCGATAATGAGACCTATTACATTACAGCTAAAACCAACGACAGTATCACCAAACGATTTGACCTTCCTGCCGTAGAACCGAAAGGAATTAGCATCGCTATGTCACACTATAAGCAGGAGATTCGTTTCGAAGTCCAAAAGACAGAAGCTACCGAATGGCCTCAGAAGTTATTCCTGCTTGCGCATACCCGTGGCAAACTTTCCATTCTACAACCCATCACTCCGGAAAGGACTTTCGGAAAGATGAACGACAGTCTGTTTACAGAAGGGATTACTCACTTCATGCTAATCGACCAGCAAGGAAATGCGCTCAGCGAACGATTGATTTTCGTACCGGATCATAAACCGAATCAATGGCAAGTCACGACAGACAAACCGACTTATGGAAAAAGAGAAAAAATATCTTTGCAGATCGCTGCCAAAGACCATGAAGGGAATCCGGTAGAAGGAACTTTCTCCGTCAGCATTACCGATCGGAAAAGTATTCAGCCCGACTCTCTTGCTGACAATATACTGTCCAATCTCCTATTGACTTCGGACTTGAAAGGATATGTAGAAGATCCGGCATTCTATTTTCTGAATCAGGATGCCCGGACACTCCGATCCATTGATTATCTGATGCTGACACATGGCTGGCGCAGACATAAAATAGAAAATGTGCTCCGCACTCCTTCAATGAATTTCACCAACTATATAGAAAAAGGACAAACTATCAGCGGACGAATCAGGGGATTCTTCGGAGGAAATGTTAAGAAAGGACCAATCTGTGTACTGGCTCCCAAATACAATATCGTCGCTACCACCGAGACAGACGAAAAAGGTGAATTCATCGTAAACACCTCATTCAGAGACAGCACGACATTCCTGGTTCAGGCACGTACCAAAAAAGGTTTTGCCGGTGTGGACATTGAAATTGATACTCCCCCATATCCGGTTCCTACACATAAAGCTCCTTATTTTAACGGAGCCACCACTTTTATGGAAGACTACCTGCTGAATACCCGCGACCAATATTATATGGAAGGGGGAATGCGTGTGTACAATCTGAAAGAAGTGACAGTCACAGCGAAACGCGAACGTCCGAGCTCGAAAAGTATCTATACAGGTGGCATCAACACTTATACTGTAGAAGAAGACAGACTGCAAGGATATGGTCAAACAGCTTTTGATGCAGCCACCAGACTACCCAGTGTTACGATCATGAACGGAAGTGAAATACACATCCGCAACAATCCCGAACCGGCAGCCATTGTCATTGATGATATTGTATATGATGATGCGTCCGACATTCTGAAAGATATACAAATTAGTGACATGTCCAGTATCAGCCTGCTTCGCGGGGCAGATGCCATCATACTGGGTCCCCGCGCTTCCGGAGGTGCCATTGTGATTACTTTAAAAGATCCCAGGAATCTCCCTGCTAAACCGGCACAGGGAATCATCACTTATACACCGCTAGGATACAGTGAGTCCGTAGAATTTTATCATCCCACTTATGATACTCCCGAGAAAAAGAACGAACAGCGCTCTGACTTCCGGAGTACCGTTTATTGGAATCCGGAGTTACGATTGGATGCAGAAGGTAAAGCGACTATAGAATATTATACACCGGACAGTACAGCACCCGAAGATATTATTATCGAAGGAGTAGACAAGAACGGAAAAGTGTGTCGTCTTCAACAAACAATCAATAAGTAATCAAAACAGATATCATTTAAATAATCAGATAAAAGCATCCGAATATCTATTGGGTCAAAATTATTTTGTATTTTTGCCGACATAAAAGAATAAAGCTATGCCGGACTATGATTTAATCACCATACTAGGACCAACTGCCTCAGGGAAAACTCCTTTTGCAGCAGCATTAGCCCATAAGCTAAATACAGAAATTATCAGTGCCGACTCCCGTCAAATCTACCGGGGAATGGACCTCGGTACGGGGAAGGACTTGGCTGATTACACAGTCAACGGACATCCGATCCCCTATCATCTGATCGACATTGCCGATCCCGGGTACAAATATAATGTCTTCGAATATCAGCGGGATTTCCTGATTTCTTATGAATCTATCAAACAAAAAGGCCGTCTGCCCGTTTTATGTGGAGGGACAGGTATGTATCTGGAGTCTGTGCTGAAAGGCTATAAGTTAATGCCGGTACCGGAAAATCCGGAGTTACGTGCCCGTTTCGCTGATCACTCTCTCGAAGAACTGACAGAAATCCTGAGGCAATATAAAACGTTGCACAACTCTACGGATGTGGATACAGTGAAACGTGCTATCCGCGCTATAGAAATTGAAGAGTATTATGCCAAACATCCGGTTCCCGAACGGGAATTTCCGAAGTTGAACAGCCTCATCATCGGAGTCGATATCAACCGGGAGTTACGCCGTGTGAAGATCACCCGACGATTGAAACAACGGTTGGACGAAGGAATGGTAGACGAGATAAGGCGGTTGATAGAACAAGGAATTTCACCGGATGACTTGGTTTACTATGGACTGGAATACAAATTCCTGACGTTGTACGTCATAGGCAAACTGACTTATGAAGAGATGTTCACAGAACTGGAAACAGCTATCCACCAATTTGCCAAACGTCAGATGACCTGGTTTCGCGGCATGGAACGAAGAGGATTTACCATCCATTGGGTCAGTGCAGAGTTGCCTATGGAAGAAAAGATAGCTTTTGTGATAGAAAAACTGCGAGGGAATTAGTATCTTTGTCAGTCATTTACGAATAGTCTGTGAAAGATAAAAATGCGATTGTTAGTTAATACAGTTAGGATAGAAAAACGGTTATGAGTGTAGAACCTGGAAAATGGGGAGTAATTTACAATCCCAAAGCAGGTACCCGAAAGGTACAGAAACGATGGAAAGAAATCAAGGAGTACATGGACAGTAAAGGTGTCAACTATGACTATGTACAATCCGAAGGTTTCGGTTCTGTAGAACGTCTTGCCAAAATACTGGCGAACAACGGCTATCGCACAATTGTCATTGTAGGCGGAGACGGTGCTCTGAACGATGCTATCAATGGTATCATGCTTTCTGACGCCGAAGACAAGGAGAACATCGCCCTCGGTATCATTCCGAATGGTATCGGAAACGACTTTGCCAAATATTGGGGACTCAGCACCGAATACAAACCAGCCGTGGATTGTATCATTAACCATCGCCTTAAAAAAATAGATGTGGGCTTTTGCAATTTCTATGACGGCAAGGAACACCAACGCCGTTATTTTCTGAACGCAGTCAACATCGGACTAGGTGCACGAATCGTGAAAATCACCGACCAGACCAAACGCTTCTGGGGCGTGAAATTCCTGTCATACGTTGCCGCCCTATTCTCGCTGATATTCGAACGGAAACTGTACCGGATGCATCTTCGCATCAACGATGAACACATCCGCGGACGCATCATGACCGTATGTGTAGGAAGTGCCTGGGGTTGGGGACAAACTCCGAGTGCCGTACCTTACAATGGTTGGCTGGATGTATCTGTCATCTACCGTCCGGAATTCCTGCAAATCATTTCGGGATTGTGGATGCTGATTCAAGGAAGAATTCTGAATCATAAAATGGTGAAAAGTTACCGGACAAGAAAAGTAAAAGTGCTCCGTGCACAGAATGCTTCCGTCGATCTGGACGGTCGTCTGCTGGCAAGACACTTCCCACTAGAGATAGGTGTATTATCAGAAAAGACCACTTTAATTATTCCAAATTAGTCAATAAAATCGGGCAACTGACGAAAAGGCAGCCCTCAACTTTTTAAACTATAGATAAGTAATTAGTAACTTGTAATTAATAAAATGATCGAACTTAAGAACAATCCTGCCGGCAATTTCTTTCTGCTGGCTGGTCCATGTGTAATAGAAGGTGAAGAGATGGCAATGCGCATTGCTGAGCGCGTGGTCGGAATCACTGAAAAATTACAGATTCCTTATGTCTTCAAAGGTTCTTACCGCAAGGCAAACCGTTCGCGTCTGGATTCATTCACAGGCATCGGTGACGAGAAAGCGCTCAAGGTACTGAAAAAAGTACGTGATACTTTCGGAGTTCCCACGGTGACGGATATACATTCAGCCAATGAGGCTGAAATGGCTGCCGAATATGCTGACATTCTCCAGATTCCGGCTTTCCTTTGCCGTCAGACGGATTTACTGGTTGCCGCTGCCAAAACCGGAAAGACAATTAACATCAAGAAAGGACAGTTCCTCTCCCCGCTCGCTATGCAGTTTGCTGCAGATAAAGTGGTGGAAGCGGGCAACAAAAACGTGATGCTGACCGAACGAGGAACAACCTTCGGTTATCAAGACCTTGTAGTAGACTATCGGGGAATCCCGGAAATGCAAACGTTTGGTTATCCGGTCATACTGGATGTCACCCATTCATTACAGCAACCCAACCAGACCAGCGGAGTGACCGGTGGTATGCCCCAACTGATCGAAACCGTAGCCAAAGCCGGCATTGCCGTAGGAGCCGACGGTATCTTTATCGAAACACACGAAAACCCCGCCGTAGCCAAGAGCGACGGAGCAAACATGTTGAAGCTGGACCTTTTGGAAGGACTATTAACTAAATTAGTCAGAATACGGGAAGCTATTAAATAATTCTTTTTTCTGCCTGTTTGTGATTATGCACAAAAGAATACGACAGATATTTCAGACAACTTTTTTATAAACTAAATAGAACATGAAACATTTATTACGTGGATTTTTTATTGCAGTTCTCTTTATATGCTGCAATTTCCAACTCGTGTCTGCACAACCCATGCAAACACTGCCTGTGGACAAAAATGTCCGCATAGGTAAACTTGAGAACGGGCTTACTTATTACATCCGACACAACGCACTCCCAGAAAAACGCGTCGAATTTCACATTGCACAAAAAGTGGGTTCCATCCTTGAAGAACCGCAACAGCGCGGTCTGGCCCACTTCCTTGAACACATGGCTTTCAATGGAACAAAGAATTTTCCGGGTGATGAAACAGGACTAGGTATCGTACCTTGGTGTGAAACCAAGGGTATCAAGTTCGGTACAAACCTGAATGCATATACCAGTATCGATAAAACTGTATACCGCATCAGCAATGTGCCTACTGACAACGTCAGCGTAGTAGATTCTTGTCTGCTGATCCTGCATGACTGGTCAAGCGCCATCAACCTTGCCGACAAAGAAATCGATAAGGAACGTGGTGTGATCCGCGAAGAATGGAGAAGCCGCAACAGTGGTATGCAGCGTATCATGACTAACGCCCTGCCTACGATGTATCCGGATTCTAAATACGCTGACTGTATGCCAATCGGAAGTCTGGACGTTATCAACAATTTCCCTTATCAGGACATCCGCGATTATTATGCTAAATGGTATCGTCCTGATTTACAAGGCATCATGATTGTCGGTGACATCAACGTGGACGAAATGGAAGCAAAACTGAAGAAAGTTTTTGCAGACGTGAAAGCTCCGGTACATCCTGCCAACCGTATCTATTATCCGGTAGCAGACAACCAGGAACCATTGATCTTCATCGGTACGGACAAGGAAATCGAGACTCCTTCTATCAGCTTCTTCTTCAAGAGCGAAGCGTTCCCCGATTCACTGAAGAATACAATCAACTACTACGGTATTCAATATATGCTGAGCATGGGTATCAGTATGCTCAACAGCCGTCTGGCAGAAATCCGTCAGCAGGCTGACCCTCCTTTCACTGGTGCAAGCGCAGGTTATGGTGACTTCTTCGTCGCTAAAACAAAAAGTGCTTTCGGTATTGATGCCAGCAGCAAAATTGGTGGTATCGAACTTGCCATGAAAACAATCCTTGAAGAAGCTGAACGCGCACGCCGCTTCGGATTCACTGAAACAGAATATGACCGTGCTCGTGCCAACTATCTACAACGCGTAGAATCCGCTTACAACGAACGCGAAAAGATGAAAAATGATACTTATGTCAACGAATACATCAGCAACTTCCTTGACAATGAACCGATGCCGGGCATTGAGTACGAATATGCAATGATGAACAAGTTGGCTCCCAACATTCCGGTGACAGCTATCAACCAGGTGATGCAACAGTTGATTACTGACAACAATCAGGTAGTACTGCTGGCAGGTCCGGAGAAAGAAGGTTTGAAGTACCCGACTAAAGAAGAAATCACAGCTTTACTGAAACAGATGAAATCTTTCGACTTGAAACCCTACGAAGACAAAGTTTCTAACGAACCTTTGCTGAAAGAAGAACCGAAAGGCGGAAAGATCATTTCTGAAAAAGCCGGAGACATTTACGGAACAACGAAACTGGTTCTGTCCAATGGTGTGAAAGTATATATCAAACCAACAGACTATAAAGCAGACCAAATTTTGATGAAAGGTACCAGTCTCGGTGGTAGCAGTCAGTTTGCTGACAAAGAAATTCTGAATATCTCTCAGATCAATGGTGTTGCATTGGTTGGTGGTATCGGCAACTTCAACAAAGTAGACTTGGGCAAAGCACTTGCAGGCAAACGTGCTTCTGTAGGAGCCGGTGTCAGCGCTACGACTGAAACGGTTTCCGGTAGCTGTTCTCCGAAGGACTTTGAAACAATGATGCAACTTACTTATCTGACTTTCACTGCTCCCCGCAAGGATAACGAAGCATTCGAATCATACAAGAATCGCCTGAAAGCAGAACTGCAGAATGCCGATGCTAATCCGATGACTGCATTCAGCGATACTATTTCTTACGCTTTGTATGGCAACCACCCGCGTTCTTTCAGCATGAAAGAAGAGGATGTAGACAAGATCGACTACGACCGTGTACTAGAAATGTACAAAGACCGTTTCAAAGACGCCAGTGACTTTACATTCTACTTCGTAGGAAACGTAGACATTGAGAAAATGAAACCGATGATTGCCAAATATCTGGGTGGTCTGCCGTCTATCAATCGCAAAGAGTCTTTCAAAGATACAAAGATGGAAATCCGCAAAGGACAATACAAAAACGAATTTGCTAAAAAGCAGGAAACTCCGATGGCTTCCATTATGTTCCTGTTCAGCGGCACTTGCAAGTATGATTTGCGCAACCAGATGACTCTCAGCATCCTTGACCAAGCTTTGGATATGGTTTACACCGCAGAAATCCGTGAAAAAGAAGGAGGTAGCTATGGCGTGAACTGTAGCGGAAGCCTCAGCAGATATCCGAAAGAACAACTCGTTCTTCAAATTGTATTCCAGACTGACCCTGCCAAGAAAGATAAACTGTCGGGCATTGTTATCGAACAGTTGAACAAAATGGCAAAAGAAGGTCCGTCTGCCGAACACATGCAGAAGATCAAAGAATATATGCTGAAAAAATACAAAGATGCTCAAAAGGAAAACAGTTACTGGCTGGGTAACCTGGACGAGTACTTCTACACAGGTATCGACTATACGAAAGACTATGAAACGTTGGTTAACAGCATCACAGCAAAAGATGTACAAGAATTCCTTGCTAAATTGATGAAACAGAACAACGAAATCCAAGTCATCATGACCGTACCTGAAGAAGAAGCTAAATAAACATCTTATAGCATACCAACAGTATGATGATATTCAACGAATTACGCAAACATGGACGGCTTGCCTCCAAACGGCATCCGATGTATGAAAAGAACAAAGTTGCCAAAATTTTCGGATATATCGGGGTTGCCTTTTGGGCAGGATACCTGATCTTCTTCGGCACAACGTTTGCATTCGGCTTTGCAGATATGGTTCCCAACCGGGAACCGTATCATGTAATGAATGCAGTTGTCCTGATTTTTATTTTAGCACTTGATTTCTTGTTGCGTGTTCCGTTCCAAAAAACACCGACGCAGGAGGTAAAGCCTTACCTCCTGCTGCCGGTAAAACGGAATCGTATTATCGATTTCCTGCTCATCCGTTCGGGATTAAGCCTCTTCAACCTGTTCTGGTTGTTTATGTTCATCCCTTTTTCCTTCATTACTATTACCAAGTATTTCGGTATCTTAGGTGTATTCACCTATCTCATAGGCATTTGGTTATTAATCGTAGCCAACAACTACTGGTACCTGTTATGTCGCACACTAATTAATGAACGTATTTGGTGGGTGCTGCTCCCTATCGCTTTTTACGGTGGGCTCGGCTGCCTTGCCTTTATTCCCGAAGACAGTCCCCTATTCTACTTCTTTATGGACTTGGGCGACGGATACATTAACGGGAATATTCTCTATTTTCTAGGTACTATACTTGTCATAGCCATCTTGTGGCTGATCAACCGCAAAATCATGTCCGGTCTTATCTACGCAGAATTAGCCAAAGTAGATGACACTCGCATCAAGCATGTTTCAGAATACAAATTTTTCGAGCGATACGGAGAAGTTGGTGAATATATGCGGTTGGAGTTAAAAATGCTTTTACGCAACCGGCGTTGTAAAGGTGCGCTACGAAGCGTCATTCTTGTCGTCATCGCTTTTTCTTGTATACTGAGCTTTTCAAGCCTTTATGACAGCAGCACAATGACTACTTTTATTTGTGTTTACAATTTTGCCGTATTCGGCATGATCATTCTTTCACAGCTTATGTCCTTCGAGGGCAACTACATTGACGGCCTAATGTCCCGCAAAGAATCTATCATGAGTCTGTTGAAAGCAAAATATTATATTTATACTATTGGCGAAGTCGTTCCCTTTATGCTGATGATCCCCGCCATAATAATGGACAAAGTACCTTTATTGGGTATTTTTGCCTGGTTCTTTTACACCACCGGTTTTATCTATTTCTGTTTCTTCCAACTGGCTGTTTACAATAAACAAACTGTAGCTCTAAACGAAAAAGTGTCAAGCCGCCAAACCAATAGCGCCATACAAATGGTTGTCAACTTCGGAGCTTTCGGAGTTCCCTTAATCTTGTATTCTACATTAAATGCACTTTTGGGTGAGACTGTAGCATACTCTATCCTGCTCGTCATCGGGCTCGGATTCACCATTACTTCTCCGCTTTGGATCAGAAATGTTTATAAGCGCTTCATGAAACGAAGATACGAGAATATGGAAGGCTTCAGAGACAGTCGCCAATAAGAGATTTACAATTGAACCGATTTACCATTTTACGATAAAAAATACCAAGACAATGATAAGCATCAATAATCTTCAAAAGAAATTCGGCGAAAAGATGGCCGTGAACATAGACCACTATGAGATCAATCAAGGCGACATGCTCGGATTGGTAGGAAACAACGGTGCTGGTAAAACAACACTCTTCCGGTTAATGCTCGATTTGCTGAAAGCGGATAATGGCAATGTAGTCATCAACGATATTGACGTCAGCCAAAGTGAAGACTGGAAAAACGTTACAGGTGCTTTCATTGACGACGGATTTCTGATCGACTACCTAACTCCGGAAGAATATTTCTATTTTATAGGGAAAATGTACGGACTGAAAAAGGAAGAGGTAGACGAACGTCTTGTACCGTTCGAACGTCTGATGAATGGAGAAGTGATCGGGCAAAAGAAATTAATCCGCAATTATTCTGCCGGTAATAAACAGAAAATCGGTATTATCTCCGCTATGCTTCATTACCCTCAACTGTTGATACTCGATGAACCGTTCAACTTCCTTGATCCCAGTTCGCAGTCTATTATCAAGCATATGCTTAGGAAATACAGTGAAGAACATAATGCAACAGTAATTATTTCCAGCCACAATCTGAATCATACGACAGATGTATGTCCACGTATTGCCCTGCTGGAGAATGGTGTCATTATCCGGGATATTATTAATGAGAATAATTCTGCAGAAAAAGAACTGGAAGACTACTTTAATGTAGAAGAATAAAGCAAATTACGATACCTGATGAAAGAGAGCCGATGAAAGTAAAATTCAAACTTATCCTCATACTGACAGGACTGATCTTTATCCTTAGTTCCTGCCGTACATCCGCTCCCCGTTTGGATTATCAAGCACTAGCACGTGCTTCCATCCTGCTGGGTGTAGATATTAATATGGAAGATAACCATAAACTCTATTTGGAATCAGCCGAATGGATAGGTGTTCCTTATCGTGGAGGAGGCGATTCAAAACGTGGCACTGATTGTTCAGGGCTTACTTACCAGATATACCGGAAAGTCTACCGTATGCAAGTCCCGCGGAACTCTGAAGACCTGAGAAAAGAAAGCACCAAAGTAGCCAAACGAAATCTACGAGAAGGAGACCTCGTATTCTTTAGCAGTAGCCGTTCCAAAAAGAAAGTAGCTCATGTAGGCATCTATCTTAAAAACGGGAAATTCATTCATGCCAGCACCAGCAAAGGAGTTATTGTCAGTCGTCTGAGTGAAGACTATTACACCAGACACTGGATATCCGGAGGAAGAATACGCTGATTACCAACTAAAAACATATAGAATCATGAAATCATTTATTGGAGCAATCATATTTATCTGCGTAGCATTAAGCGCAAATGCACAACTTTTATGGAAAGTTTCTGGAAACGGACTTAGCAGCCCCTCCTACATCATGGGGACTCACCATCTTGCTCCGTTAAGTATCAAAGACGGTATCACCGGATTACAGAAAGCAATGGATGAAACGCAACAAGTATATGGAGAACTGAAAATGTCGGAGATACAATCTCAGGCTACCATCCAAAAGATGCAGAAAATGATGATGATCGAAAGCGATACGACTCTAACCACTCTCCTTTCACCGGAAGAATACGAAACAGCTAATAAATTCTGTAAAGAGAACCTGATGATGGACCTGAGTATGGCACCCAAAATCAAACCAGCTTTCTTACTGAACAACATAGCAGTGGTGGCATACATCAAACATATTGGAAACTATAATCCTCAAGAACAGCTTGATACTTATTTCCAAACTCAGGCAATACAGAAAGGAAAAAAAACAGATGGGCTGGAAACCCCGGATTTCCAATTTAACCTATTATATAATGGACTATCCCTGCAACGCCAAGCACAACTGCTCATGTGTACCCTCAACAACATCGACAAAGAAGTGGAAAGCCTCAAAAGACTGACGGACGCCTACATGAAACAAGATTTAGAAACCATGCTTAAGATCAACGAAGAACGCAAAGGGAATCAATGTGACGCACTTCCCGCAGAAGAAGATGCCATGATTTACAACCGTAACAAAACATGGGCACAGAAATTGCCGGCAATCATGAAAGCCGCTCCCACCTTTGTTGCAGTCGGTGCTTTGCACCTGCCGGGTGATAAAGGATTATT
Organism: Bacteroides faecis MAJ27; assembly: GCF_900106755.1. Lineage (GTDB taxonomy): Bacteria > Bacteroidota > Bacteroidia > Bacteroidales > Bacteroidaceae > Bacteroides > Bacteroides faecis. Next base: position 42,616 of record NZ_FNNN01000014.1, on the reverse strand, counting down.
AAACTTACTGAAAAAACAGGGATATACAGTAGAAGCAGTGAAATAAAAAAGGTGTTCATTATATTTGCCGAAAACATCTTCCCATGAACTATAAAACTTATTTATTTGATTTCGACTATACATTAGCCGACTCATCACGGGGTATCGTTACTTGTTTCAGGAATGTACTCAATCGCCACCAATATACGAACGTCACTGACGAAGCGATCAAACGTACTATTGGCAAAACACTGGAAGAATCTTTCAGCATACTGACCGGAGTCACCGACTGGGAACAGCTCACAGTTTTCCGACAAGAGTACAGACTGGAAGCAGATGTTCACATGAACGTGAATACCCGTCTTTTTCCTGATACACTCTCTACTCTGAAAGAGCTAAAAGAACAAGGTGCCCGCATCGGTATTATCTCTACTAAATACCGTTTCCGTATACTCAGTTTTCTGGATGAGTATTTGCCGGAAAACTTTCTCGACATAGTGGTAGGCGGAGAAAATGTGCAAACTGCCAAACCTTCACCGGAAGGAGTAAACTTCGCTCTCGAACACCTGGGCAGTGCTCCGCAAGAAACTTTATATATTGGAGACAGTACAATAGATGCCGAAACAGCACAAAATGCAGGAGTAGACTTTGCAGGTGTCCTTAATGGGATGACTACCGCTGATGAACTTAAAGCCTATCCCCATCGGTTTATCATGGAGAATTTATCCTGCTTGCTACAAATATAATTATTGAAGTGGACGAAGACAAAAGATACTTCAAAAATTCATGTGAAAGCTGTATCTCCAAAAGGAAAACAGAGTATATGTAAAATGCTTTAATAAGAAACAGCAAAAAATAAAGGAAAAATTTGTCTGAAACAAATAAAAAAAGTAATTTTGTGCCCGATTATTCCGCAACGGGTTCGACAAAGAGTTCTTTAAGTGATTAAAGACCACCCGCCGGAGCTAACTTATACATTATATATAAGATGTACGCAATTGTAGAAATTAACGGTCAGCAATTTAAAGCAGAAGCTGGTCAGAAGTTGTTCGTTCACCACATCGAAGGTGCAGAAAACGGTTCAACAGTAGAATTTGAAAAAGTTCTTTTGGTAGACAAAGACGGAAACGTAACTGTAGGTGTTCCGACTGTAGAAGGTGCAAAAGTTGTTTGCCAGGTTGTTTCAAGCTTGGTTAAAGGCGACAAAGTTCTTGTTTTTCACAAGAAAAGAAGAAAAGGTCACAGAAAACTGAACGGTCACCGTCAACAGTTCACTGAGTTAACAATCACAGAAGTAGTAGCTTAATCATTTAAAAAGTAAGAAGAAATGGCACATAAAAAAGGTGTCGGTAGTTCTAAGAACGGCCGCGAATCACATAGCAAAAGATTAGGCGTAAAGATATTTGGTGGCGAAGCTTGCAAAGCAGGTAATATTATCATTCGTCAAAGAGGTACTGAATTCCACCCGGGTGAAAACATCGGAATGGGTAAAGACCACACTCTTTTCGCTTTAGTAGATGGTACAGTTAGCTTTAAAGTAGGCAAAGAAGACAGAAGATACGTTTCTATCATTCCTGCTGAAGCAACAGAAGCATAATTGCACAACTGAAATATTCAAGAAAAGGAGATGTAATCCAAAAGGATTGCATCTCCTTTCTTTATTTATGCAGATTTTCATTGCTCGCTTATTCGTTTTTTCTTTATCTTTGTAGCCTTAAAAAGAAAGTTCATAAAAAGTATAGATATGCTTACCATTAAACAGATTACAGAAAATACAGAGGCGGTACTCCGCGGGCTGGAAAAGAAGCATTTCAAGAATGCAAAAGAGACGATTGACGAAGTCATCACCCTCAACGACAAGAGACGTACTACGCAAAACCTATTAGATAAGAATCTGGCAGAGGTTAACTCACTTTCCCGTACTATCGGTCAGTTGATGAAAGAAGGAAAGAAAGAAGAAGCCGAAGCTGCACGTGCACGTGTTGCCGAACTGAAAGAAAGCAACAAAGCACTGGACGCTACTATGACACAGGCTGCTACAGACATGCAGAATCTACTTTATACCATCCCCAACATCCCTTATGACAGCGTACCTGAAGGTGTAGGTGCCGAAGACAACGTCGTAGAAAAGATGGGAGGTATGGAAACAGAACTTCCCAAAGATGCACTGCCTCATTGGGAACTGGCTAAAAAATATGATTTAATCGATTTTGACCTCGGTGTAAAGATTACAGGGGCAGGTTTCCCTGTATATAAAGGAAAAGGTGCCCAGCTGCAACGCGCTCTGATCAACTTCTTTCTGGACGAGGCACGCAAGTCCGGATATACAGAGATCATGCCACCGACAGTAGTCAATGCAGCTTCCGGTTATGGTACCGGACAACTTCCCGACAAAGAAGGACAAATGTATCATTGCGAAGTAGATGATCTTTATCTGATTCCGACAGCCGAAGTGCCTGTTACCAATATCTACCGCGATGTTATTCTGGAAGAGAAACAGTTGCCGATCATGAATTGTGCGTACACACAATGTTTCCGTCGCGAAGCAGGTTCTTACGGTAAAGACGTACGTGGTCTGAACCGCCTGCACGAATTCTCCAAAGTAGAATTAGTACGCATCGACAAGCCGGAACACTCCAAAGAATCTCACCAGCAAATGCTCGACCACGTAGAAGGTCTATTGCAAAAACTGGAACTTCCATACCGTATTCTCCGTTTGTGTGGTGGCGACATGAGCTTTACCGCTGCGCTATGCTTCGATTTCGAAGTATATTCCGAAGCACAGAAGCGCTGGCTGGAAGTAAGTTCCGTATCCAACTTCGACACCTACCAGGCTAACCGCCTGAAATGCCGCTACCGTAGTGCAGAAAAGAAAACAGAACTTTGCCATACACTGAACGGTTCAGCATTAGCATTACCACGCATCGTCGCCGCCTTACTGGAAAACAATCAAACCCCCGAAGGTATCAGAATACCTAAAGCATTGGTTCCATATTGCGGTTTCGACCTGATAGACTAAGAAACTTTTTACTCCTGTAAGAACAAGACATATTTGCCCCTTACAGGAGTTTTCTTTATTTATTAACCTTTAACACATTTACCCCCATGACAAAAAACACAAAAAGTTTTGCATTGCCATTGGCATTCATTGGCGTCATGTTCTTCTCATTGGGCTTCGCCCTTGGTATCAACTCCGTACTAGTCCCCGTTTTGAAAGGGTCGCTGGAAATCAGTTCAGCCGAATCGTACTTGATCATTGCCGCTACTTTCATTCCATTTCTTATCTTTGGTTATCCGGCAGGACTTACAATTAAAAAAATTGGATACAAACGGACAATGGTCCTTTCATTCCTTATGTTTGCCATAGCTTTCGGGCTTTTTATACCATCGGCAAGTTATGAAAGTTTTCCTCTATTTTTGCTGGCCTCCTTCATCAGCGGAACCGCCAATGCCTATCTGCAGGCTGCCGTAAACCCATACATCACCATTCTGGGACCGATAGACAGTGCCGCCAAACGCATTAGCATTATGGGTATATGCAATAAACTTGCATGGCCAATCCCCCCTTTATTCCTGGCGTTTCTTATCGGAAAAGAAGTAACTGATATTACCGTCTCCGACCTGTTTTTGCCCTTCTACGTTATTATCGCCGCATTCATTGCATTAGGAATTATTGCTTATATGGCTCCACTACCAGAGGTAAAAGCTGTCGGCGAAGACGATAGCGAAGAGGCAGCCGAATCCTGTCCTTATGCAGCAAAGAAAACATCCGTCTGGCAATTCCCGCATCTATTATTAGGATGCCTCGCCCTCTTTTTATATGTAGGTGTAGAAACTGTATCACTTGGCACATTAGTCGATTATGCCACTAGCCTCCATTTGGAAAATGCAGCAATGTATGCCTGGATCGCTCCGATAGGCATTGTCATCGGCTATATTTGCGGTATCATCTTCATCCCCAAATATATGAGTCAGGCTACAGCATTGAAGATTTGTTCTATTTTAGCAATCATCGGTTCCGTATTAGTAGTACTTACGCCTGCCGATATATCCATCTATTTCATTTCCTTCATGGCGCTGGGATGCTCTTTAATGTGGCCTGCTTTATGGCCTTTGGCTATGGCAGACTTAGGAAAGTTTACCAAATCCGGTTCATCTCTTTTGATTATGGCAATGGCAGGTGGTGCCGTCATTCCTACTTTATTCGGTTATTTAAAAGACATTTCAGATATCCAGAATGCTTATTGGATTTGCCTCCCCTGTTTCCTGTTTATTCTATATTACGGAGTGGCGGGATATAAAATCAGAACGAAATAAATAAAGATATCCGTATAGATATGGGAAGCCGCTCATCAAAAGAGTGGCTTTTCTTTTTATATTTCGTAAATAAGCTGTATCTTTGCCAAAATTTACAACATTCTGATAGCAGTTACGTAATAATACCAACAAAATAATTAGATAATGAACAAAATCATTAGCAAAGAACGCTTTTCTGAGAAAGTGTTTAAACTTGAAATTGAAGCTCCTTTAATTGCTAAATCCCGCAAAGCCGGACACTTCGTCATTGTACGTGTAGGCGATAAGGGAGAACGTATGCCTCTGACGATTGCCGGTTCTGATTTAAAGAAAGGTACAATCACTTTGGTGATACAGGAGGTCGGGCTCTCCTCTACCCGTCTCTGTGAATTGAACGAAGGTGATTATATCACCGATGTGGTAGGTCCGCTTGGACAAGCTACCCATATTGAGAATTTCGGAACAGTTGTTTGTGCTGGTGGTGGTGTAGGTGTTGCTCCGATGCTTCCTATAGTACAAGCATTGAAAGCTGCCGGCAACAGAGTGATCACAGTATTGGCCGGACGTAACAAAGATCTTATCATTCTGGAAAAAGAAATGCGCGAGAGCTCCGACGAAGTGATTATCATGACGGACGACGGCTCTTATGGCCGCAAAGGCTTGGTAACCGAAGGCGTAGAAGAAGTAATCAAACGTGAAAAAGTTGATAAATGCTTTGCCATCGGTCCTGCTATCATGATGAAATTCGTTTGTCTGCTGACTAAGAAATATGAGATACCTACCGATGTTTCATTGAATACCATTATGGTAGACGGGACAGGTATGTGTGGTGCTTGCCGCATCACTGTAGGAGGAAAAACGAAGTTCGTATGTGTTGATGGTCCGGAGTTTGACGGTCATCAAGTGGACTTTGACGAGATGCTGAAACGTATGGGTGCGTTCAAGAAAATTGAGCGTGAAGAGATGCACAAGCTCCAACCCGAATGTGAAGCGACCAAAGAAATGGATGAAAAAAGTCGTAACGCTGCCTGGAGACAGGATTTGCGTAAATCGATGAAACCGAAAGAACGTACAGCTATCCCCCGTGTCGAGATGAACGAGCTCGATGCCGAATACCGCTCACATAGCCGTAAGGAAGAAGTAAACCAGGGATTGACTGCCGAGCAAGCAGTTACAGAAGCCAAGCGTTGTCTGGATTGTGCCAATCCGGGATGTATGGAAGGCTGTCCGGTAGGCATTGACATTCCACGTTTCATAAAGAACATTGAGCGCGGTGAATTCCTTGAAGCAGCCAAAACACTGAAAGAAACAAGTGCACTTCCGGCTGTATGCGGTCGCGTTTGCCCCCAGGAGAAACAGTGCGAATCCAAATGTATACACTTAAAGATGAAAGAGAAACCGGTGGCCATCGGTTATCTGGAACGCTTTGCTGCTGACTTTGAACGTGAAAGCGGGCAGATTTCAGTACCTGTCATTGCCGAAAAGAACGGTATCAAAGTTGCGGTTATCGGTTCGGGTCCTGCCGGATTATCATTCGCAGGCGATATGGCAAAATACGGTTATGACGTAAAAGTATTCGAAGCACTGCACGAAATCGGTGGTGTATTGAAATACGGTATCCCGGAATTCCGTCTGCCTAATAAGATTGTAGACGTTGAAATAGACAACCTCGCCAAAATGGGTGTCACTTTCATTAAAGACTGTATTGTAGGAAAAACAATCAGTGTGGAAGATTTGAAAGAAGAAGGTTTCAAAGGAATATTCGTTGCCTCAGGCGCTGGCCTGCCTAACTTTATGAATATACCGGGTGAAAACTCAATCAATATCATGTCTTCTAACGAATACCTCACTCGTGTCAATCTGATGGATGCCGCTAGTGAAGACTCCGATACTCCGGTAGCTTTCGGTAAGAATGTAGCTGTCATCGGCGGTGGTAATACTGCTATGGACTCTGTCCGTACTGCCAAACGCTTAGGTGCCGAACGTGCCATGATCATCTATCGTCGTTCGGAAGAAGAAATGCCGGCACGTATCGAGGAAGTAAAACATGCCAAAGAAGAAGGAGTCGAATTCCTGACCTTACACAATCCTCTCGAATATATTGCCGACGAACAAGGTTGCGTGAAACAAGTTATCCTCCAGAAAATGGAATTGGGCGAACCGGATGCTTCCGGACGTCGTAGTCCTGTCGCCATTCCGGGGGCAACGGAAACAATTGATATCGATCTGGCTATTGTCAGCGTTGGCGTATCTCCGAATCCGATTGTGCCCAGTTCGATCAAAGGACTGGAATTAGGCCGCAAAGGAACCATTTCCGTAGATGAAAATATGGAATCTTCTATTCCGATGATCTATGCAGGTGGAGACATTGTGCGTGGTGGAGCTACTGTTATTCTTGCAATGGGCGACGGTCGTAAGGCAGCTGCTGCCATGAATGAGCAACTGCAAAGCAAATAAAAAAAGACCTGATTATAGCAGAAAGCCCCGTTTACTGAATGTAAACGGGGCTTTCTTATCACAAGATACTTCTTACTTCACTACGCTATTCGTCGCAGGGTCCGGGAAAATCACCGTCGGTTTAAACGACTTCGCTTCCTCAAAATCCATCAGCGCATACGACATGATAATCACAATATCATCCGGTTGCACCTTACGGGCGGCAGCACCATTCAGACAAATCTTGCCTGAACCGCGTTCACCTTTGATAATGTAGGTTTCAAAGCGTTCACCATTGTTATTATCAGCGATATACACTTTTTCTCCCGGAATCATGTTGGCAGCATCCAGCAGGTCTTCATCAATCGTGATACTACCCATGTAGTTCAGATTTGCCTCTGTAACACGTGCACAATGAATTTTCGACTTCAACACTTCAATCATCATAAGGTTTCGTCTTTTAAAATTTAGATTTCTTTATATTTTATATTATCAATCAGTCTGACCTCTCCGCAGAACACTGTGATACAGCCTACTACATACTGAGCATCCTCCCAACTGTTTACCTTTTGCAGCGTGTTTCCGTCAACGATTTCAAAATACTCCAAACGCAATCCCGGAGCAGCCTCTATCGCTTCTTCTACCATCTTCTGCGTCTCACTCACTGTGTGAGAGGTTGCAAAGGTACGACTTTTAAATAATGTCCGAGAAATATTTAAAGCATTTTCACGTTCTTGTGCCGATAAACGTTTATTCCGGCTACTCAAAGCCAGTCCGTCTTCTTCACGAACAATAGGGCAACCTACTATTTCCAGTTTATAATTCATCTGGCGAACCATCTCCCGGATAATTGCCAGTTGCTGAAAATCTTTCTCTCCGAAATAGGCACGATCCGGCTGTATTGCATCAAACAACTTGCTGACAATCTGGCAAACTCCATTAAAATGTCCCGGACGGAAAGCTCCTTCCATTACCGTATCCAACGGAGCATAGCTAAATTCACGCGTATCCGGTTGCGGATACATCTCTTCTACCGAAGGAGCAAAGGCAAATGCCGCACCGCAATCTTCCAACAGGCGGCAGTCAGCATCCAGTGTACGCGGATACTTTGCTAAATCATTTTTATCATTAAACTGAGTGGGATTTACAAAAACACTCACTACTGTTACACCATTCTCACTTACGCTGCGCTTTACCAGTGATGCGTGTCCTACGTGTAAAGCACCCATTGTGGGTACTAGTCCTACCTTCTTACCCTGGGCTCTCAGTACCGTCAATTCGGCCTGTAAGTCCTTGATAGTGTGTATTACTTTCATTTTTGTTAATTGGTTTATGTTTTGGTCGTTTGCAAAAACTCTGCAAAATAAACTAATATTTGCCACATAAAGAAAGAATATGGTATTTAAAGTTCCTTTTTTTTGCTATCTTTGCAGAATATTATAGTGAACTATTGTTATTATGACAAAGGCGAATAAAGTTTTATTTATTACTCAAGAGATTACACCTTACGTTTCAGAATCCGAAATGGCCAATATAGGTAGAAACCTTCCACAGGCAATACAAGAAAAAGGCCGTGAAATCAGGACATTTATGCCTAAATGGGGAAACATTAACGAGCGCAGAAATCAACTGCATGAAGTAATTCGCCTCTCCGGTATGAACCTGATCATCGATGATACTGATCACCCCCTTATTATAAAAGTTGCTTCTATTCAATCCGCACGCATGCAGGTATATTTCATCGACAACGATGACTATTTCCAGAATCGTTTGCAGACAGCGGACGAAAATGGTGTAGAATACGATGACAACGACAGTCGTGCTATCTTCTATGCACGTGGTGTACTGGAAACAGTGAAGAAACTTCGCTGGTGTCCTGACGTTATTCATTGCCACGGCTGGATGACGGCATTAGCTCCTCTTTATATTAAGAAAGCCTACAAAGATGAACCCTCTTTCCGTGATGCAAAAGTTGTATTCTCGGTATATGAAGATGATTTCAAGAATACACTTAGTGATGACTTCGCAACCAAACTGATGTTGAAAGGCATTACCAAGAAGGATTTGGCATCTCTGAAAGAACCGGTAGATTATGCGGCACTTTGTAAACTTGCTGTTGATTATTCCGACGGAATTATACAGAACAGCGAAAAGGTAGACGAATCCATTATTGAGTACGCTCGTCAGTCGGGTAAGTTGGTTCTCGATTATCAGAGTCCGGAAAACTACGCAAACGCATGCAATGAATTCTACGATCAGGTATGGGAAACCACTACAAATAAAGAAGAAGAATAAAAATCTAGATACGACAATCATGAAAGCAAAATATGCCTTAATAGCTTTATTGGCAATCACATTTTTCGGATGCGATGATAGTACAGGTGGCTTGGGATTAGGAATGTTCCCAGGCAATGACCAAAATATCAAAGGAAAGTTATCCACGTTTGATGTAACTACTAAATCAATTCCTACTGGAAAGATCTATGCCAAAACCAACATCGGATATGTTGGAAAGTTCACTGATGAAACATTCGGTACTTATCAGGCAGGATTCCTTGCTCAATTAAATTGTCCGGATGGCTTAACTTTCCCTGAAGTATATACAGAAAAGAAAGATGCTAGCGGTAAAGTTATCTCAGCTACAGGAAAAATGGTTATAACTAATGAAGATGACGAAACGATTGAAATCATTAAGGATGACCAGGGTAATCCTATTGGCAACATACGTACTACCGAACTTTTCTTATTGTATGATAACTATTTCGGTGACTCACTGACTGCTTGTAGATTGAGTGTTTATGAATTGGGTGGAGATAATAAAGAAACACTAAACACTGATAATGCATATTATACAAATATTATTCCTGAAAAATTCTATGATAGTCAGAATCTTTTAGGAACAAAAGCTTATACAGCCGTAGACTACTCCCTATCTGAGGAAGACCGTAATTCAAGTACATACGTACCCTATATTCATGTTGCTTTCAAAGAAGAAAGAGCTAAAGAAGTAGGCAAAAATATTTTAGAAGCATCAAGAGCAGCAGGAGAAAAATTTAACAATCAGTTATTTGGAAAAGCCTTTCCAGGGATTTACGTAAAAAGCGATTATGGTGATGGCACAGTACTTTATGTAGATCAAGTGCAAATGAGAGTAGTATACAAATGTTATGCTACAGATTCCATCACAGGTATTAAATTAAAAATGCAGGATGGAATTAAAGATTCAACCTACTACACTTGGCGTCAATTTGCTTCTACCAGAGAAATTATTCAGGCTAATCAATTGAGTAATGACGAACAAGCCATTAATGAAAGAATAAATGAAAAAACCTGTACTTATTTAAAAAGTCCGGCAGGTATATTCACTGAAGCTACATTACCCATTTCTGACATAGAGAACGAATTAACTGGAGATACATTAAATGCAGTAAAACTGACATTCACTAATTACAATCAATCAAGTGATAAAAAGTTTGGTATGTCTATACCATCTACTGTAATGCTTGTACGTAAAAAATTCCAGGACAGCTTCTTCAAAGACAATAAGTTGAGCGATGGTGTATCTTCTTATCTAACTTCACATACAAGTAGTACAAATCAATATGTATTCAGCAATATCACCAAATTGGTAAATGCCTGCATTGCAGAAAAGGAGGAGGCTAAGAAAGCAAAAGGTAGTGCATGGAATGAAGAAACTTGGTTAAAAGATAATCCAGACTGGAACAAAGTAGTACTTATACCAGTACTTGTAACTTACGACTCTTCAAACACTACAACCGGTCAGGCTAATATCATTAGAATACAACATGACTTAAAACCTGGTTATGTACGCTTGAAAGGTGGAGAAGTTGGAGAAACTTCAGGTGGTGAGAATTATAAGTTGAAGCTTGAAGTTATTTCTACAGACTTCGGATTAACAACTAAGTCAAACTAAAAAATATATAAAAACGGCGCGGGTTACTTCAGTAATTCGCGCCGTTTTTATATATAAAGCCATTAGAAACCAAACAACAAAAACAATTCAATAACGATTACCTTTCATTGGAAGTAATAGCAAACAAGACCTTCTCGGACAATCTCATTCCTATATAAGCTCCTAATATAAAAAAACAACCGTGAGGTGATTCTCATCTCCCCACGGTTATAACCAGTTAATTTACATTTTTTTATTCTTCTTTCTTTGCGGCAGCCTTCTTGCGTGTAGCTTTTGCTTTCGGTTCAGCTACTTTCTTCGGTGCAGCAGCCTTTTTTGCAGCCGGCTTCTTTAGTGCGGGCTCCTTAGCTATCTCTTTTTTTGCAGCAGCCTTCTTGGGAGCAGCAGCTCCTTTTTCAGCCTTAGCCTGCCATTTGGTTACTTCCTTTTGCAGTTCAGCGATTTCCTCACCCTGATTCTTAATCGTAGTCAGCAGAGAGTTCAGTTCTTCATTATCTACGTCAACAGGATACAGTGAATCTACTCGTTTGATAAAGTCGCCCAAGATATTCATGTAGTTAGTGAAGGCATCGTAAGGAGAATCATAGATGCCACGATTCAGCCAGATACCTGTATTCTTGGTAGTCATGAAACGGAAGTTGTTGCTGGCCTGCAGATAATCCCAGTCCTGTTTGATACGACGGTCATCACACAGATGAACACGTTCTGCTACGCTATACAACTTATTGAAAGCCTCACGCTGCAGAATATTACCCAGCCAACTGCTTGTATCTCTCTCTTCGTCTACCCATGACATTGGATAAGGAACATCCAGTTGAGACACTGATTTCAGTTTGGATACAATCTCTGTCGGAGTAGAGAAAGTGATACCTTTCGATTTTGCACATTCAGGCAGTGCCTTCAGGAATTCCAGGATATTGGAAGAAAGTGGCTGAGCCATACCCAATGCACTCAATTCCATAAAGATATTAATCACCTGCTCTTCTTGCGGCAATGCATCAATCCAGCTAATATACTTGTCAGCAAATAATGGATATTCCGGCCATTCCGAATTGGAGAAACGTAATCCTATATCATCAGAAAGTTTAAAATCCCTCAAGAGCAACTTAAGCCCCGGAGCCTGATTACAATGATATACATAATGCGGGCTCTTCCATCCCAAAATGTGTTTAGCACCTTCCGTCAGCATTCCCTTGAAGCCCATAGAGGCCACCATTCCACCTATTTCATCCGAATAAATCAGACTGGAGTTACGAAACACCTTCGGTTCTTTGCCAAACATCTGTTTCATTTTATCACGCTGACGAAGCACTTCTTCACGGAAGCAGTCTTCGTTAGCCAGAGATGACAAGCCATGTGAATAAGGTTCACACAAGAATTCACAACAGCCGGTATCATTCAGCTGATGCAGCAAGTCAATCACTGCCGGAGCATGAATTTCAAGTTGCTCCAAAGCTACACCCGAAATAGAAAGCGCTACTTTGAAAGCTCCTCCCGAGTTCTTCACCATCTCGATCAGCGTACTGAGAGCAGGTATGTAAGACCGTTCGGCAACCTCATTCATACCGGTTTCATTCGCATAGTCGTCATAGTAATAATGATCGGTGCCGATATCGAAAAAACGGTAGCGTTTCAAGTGTATAATCTGATGTATTTCGAAATAAAGACAGATCGTTCTCATAGTCTATATTATTTTATTGTTTACCATAATTTTTAATAACCTCATCATAGATACCGCGGACTTTATATCCCACGTTCTCCCATTTAATCTCATCCACTTCTTTCTTACCCTCTTCCTTCAGATATTCGTACATAGCCGGGTAAGTACAGATAGAATAAATGGCATCCGCCATGGCGTGAATATCCCAGTAGTCCGTCTTGATACACTTATCCAGAATCTCGGCACAACCGGATTGCTTGGATATAATGGAAGGCACGCTGCATTGCATGGCCTCCAACGGAGAGATACCGAATGGCTCGGATACAGAAGGCATAATATATACGTCACTGGCTTTCAGCACTTCGTACACCTGTTTTCCTTTCATAAAACCGGGGAAGTGGAAACGATCGGCGATACCGCGTTCGGCTACCAGGCGGATCATCTGATCCATCATATCACCGCTGCCAGCCATAACAAAACGGACATTACGCGTGCGGTGCAAAACCATTGCAGCAGCTTCTACAAAGTATTCCGGCCCTTTCTGCATGGTAATACGTCCCAGGAAAGTAACGACCTTCTCGCTCGGATTCTTTTGAGGAACGATATCCTGTATCTCTTGTGACAAAGGAGAAACGGCATTATGCACAGTAGACACCTTCTTCGGGTCCTGAAAATATTTATGGATCACAGTCTGACGGGTCAGTTCACTCACACACATGATGTGGTCGGCATTATCCATGCCATTCTTCTCAATGGCATACACTGTCGGATTGACATTGCCGCGACTACGGTCGAAATCAGTAGCGTGCACATGAATCACCAATGGTTTGCCAGACACTTGCTTGGCATGAATTCCTGCCGGATACGTCAGCCAGTCGTGAGAATGAATGATATCAAACTCCTGCTGACGCGCTACCACCCCGGCAACGATCGAATAGTTATTGATCTCTTCATGCAGATTGTCCGGATAACGTCCGGAAAATTCGATGCATCCCAGATCATTCGTATTGAGATAACTGAAGTCAGCGTAGATATGGTCGCGCAAGTCATAGAACAACTGCGGGTCCATATAGCTTCCTACACGTCCTTTCACATAATCCCAACCGACATTCTTCCACACTACCGGTGTGCTGTTCATACCGATAATTCTTAAAAAGCTCTGATCTTCGTCTCCCCATGGTTTGGGAATACAGAATGTTATTTCCAGATCATCCTGCTGAGACATTCCTTTTGTCAGACCATAACTGGCAGTCCCTAACCCTCCTAAGATATGCGGGGGGAACTCCCATCCAAACATTAAAACTTTCATTTTCGTTCCTCCTCTTTTTAATAATACTTAGACAGTAGCTTTAGAATACGCAGTACTTCGGCGACATTCATGGCAAACGATACAGCTCCGCGTCCTTTAAAAGGCGGATTACCATCGAAAAGTTCAGGCAACGAACTGATACAATGAATTGTCAGTTCATCTTCGAGACCAATAAGCTGGCGTTCAATGAACGACAGACCACTCATCTTATAAATTCGCAGATAGGCTTCCATATAGAATCCCATCAGCCAAGGCCAGGCTGTGCCTTGGTGGTAAGCATAGTCACGCTGTATCTGAGGACCAACATAGTTAGGGTTATATCCCCCACTCTTCGGGCTCAAGGTACGGAGTCCCTTGGGGGTAAGCAACTCTTTGGTTGCAATATCGAGCACTTGTTTCTTTTGCGCCCGATCCAGCGGAGAATAATCGAATGCTACGGCGAATATCATGTTGGGGCGTACGCTCCAGTCCATCATATTTCCATCCACATAGTCAAGCAAATATCCATATTCATTGCGGAACACTTCGATAAATGATTTTCCCGTCACTTCTGCCTGCGCATCAAGCGCATCCGCCAGAAGAACGTTTTCACCTTCACGAACCAGATCAGCAACAAAACGAAGCGCATTGTACCACAAAGCATTAAACTCTACGATATATCCCGTACGGGGAATCACCGGATGTCCGTTTACAGTAGAGTTCATCCACGTAATCGCTTTGTCGGTGCCATTAGCGTAAAGCAGTCCGTTTTCATGCAGGAAGAGGTTTTCATGTTTCCGCTGACGGATAAATTCCATGATGTCCTCCAGCAGTTCTCCGTATTTCTGGCGGCATTGTTCGCGGGATGTCTCTTTGGCATACTGCTGCAAAGCCCAAACAGCCCAAAGCAGTACGTCCGGATGTTCCATCTCGTAAATTTTGTATCCAGCCGGTTCATCATTGATGAAACTGCGAATCGCTTTTTCCGCTGTCTTCATCACATCTTCAAACTGGTCCACCTCGTCCAGTGCCAGTGTCAGTCCCGGCAGAGATATAAACATATCGCGGGCACGGCATTTGAACCACGGATAACCGGCAAGGATATAATGTTCGCCATCCTGCTGGTTGTGGAACTGATGAGCTGAGTTTTTCAGACAGTGATAGAAGCTATCGCGAGGCGTACGGTCTGCCACTTCGGCTTCGAACGTCTGTTTCAATCTGCGCGGAGTCACTTCGGAAGTACCCGCAGAGAAAACGATGCTTTCTCCTTTCTTTATATCCACTTCAAAATATCCCGGAACATAGAGGTCTTCGTTGAAATCATAACCTCGTTCCTGTTCTTTCGGATATTCAAATCCACGATACCAATCGGGCTGGAAATGGAATTCGCACGACTTGTTCAACTGCATGAACAGTTCCGGATAACCGGGATACATACAAGTCTTGATCCCATTTTCCACAAGCTGATAATCTCGGCTTGCCTGCGCATTTTCGTGTGTATACTCTCGCACACTCCGGAAAGCGAGGAATGGTCGGAAGCGCAAAGTCGTCGCTGAGTGCGCATCCAACAAAGTATAACGAATCAGGATTCTGTTTTCATGATGTACAAAGATTTTTTCTTTGCGTAACACTACTCCTCCAACACGGTAAGTTGTCGCCGGGATATGTTCACAATCGAACTCACGGATATACTTATGTCCATTCGGACTAAAGTTGTTTCCCTGATATTTATGCAATCCCAAGTTAAACTCCGCACCATGTTGAATTACCGTTTCATCAAGAGAAGATAGCAGCACATGATTTTCATCGTCTATATTGGGAACAGGAATTACCAACAGGCCGTGATATTTGCGTGTGTTACAATCAACAATCGTTGTACAATGATAAGCTCCTGCTTTGTTCGTCCGTAGAATCTCCCTTTGCAGGGTTTCTTCCAGATTCGTCATGAGGGTCTTGTCAAATCGTAAATAACTCATAGTTGTGCATTATTTAAAGGTTAATTATTGGTCACTATCATCCGTATATATCTATTGCTGTTCTGTATATATACCATCCAGAGCACTGTATATATAGGTATAATGCCCAAATGTACAAATTCTAGATAAAAACAAAAATAAAAAGGCTTTTTATTTTCAGTTTTTGTGCAAATATTCGTAGTATTGCGTAAAATATCTAAAGAAAAGAATGTAATGAAGCGAGATATTCAGCGTATCATGCTAGCTGCGGTGGTACCGTTGTTCCTTATTTTTATCCTGTTTCTGCTAAAGTTCATGGAAGTTGGCATGGACTGGGACTTCTCCCACATGGGGGTATACCCTATGGAAAAGCGGGGAATAGTGGGTATTTTTACTCATCCGCTGATACACAGCGGGTTCAGTCATTTGCTGGCCAATACGTTGCCATTATTCTTTTTATCGTGGTGTTTGTTCTATTTCTACAGGGGAATAGCGGGACGTATTTTCATGATTATCTGGATCGGGGCCGGATTGCTGACATTCATGATCGGCAAACCGGGATGGCATATCGGTGCCAGCGGACTGATCTACGGACTTGCCTTCTTTCTCTTTTTCAGTGGCATCCTGCGCAAATATGTTCCTCTGATCGCTATTTCACTGCTTGTCACCTTCCTGTACGGAGGAATCATCTGGCATATGTTTCCTTATTTCTCTCCCGCCAACATGTCATGGGAAGGACATCTCAGCGGAGGAATCATGGGAACACTCTGTGCATTCGGTTTCTTGAACCACGGGCCTCAACGACCGGAACCTTTTGCAGACGAAACGGACGACGACGAAGAAGAAGAATCTCCGGAAGAAGATATCAACGATCACAATACAACCGACTCTACGGATATTACCTCACAAATCCCGGTTACGGCTTATGCAATGCCTCAATCAGCAAGGTGATATTGGCAGTAAACAACCTGACAGAGATAGCTAGCAGAATGATGCCGAAAAACTTGCGGATGATGTAGATTCCCCCCTTTCCGAGAAAACGTTCCACACGTCCGGTCATACTTACGACAAAGTAGACCCACAGCATATTCAATATTAAGGCTATAATAATATTTACGCTGGCATATTCGGCACGAAGCGAAAGTAGCGTAGTAAAAGCTCCGGCCCCTGCCAACAAGGGAAAGACCAGAGGAACAAGCGTCGCTTCTTTAATCGGCCCCTGATTTTTGAAGATTTCTATATCCAGAATCATTTCCAGAGACATGAGAAAGATAACAAATGCACCGGCTACCGCGAATGATTCGATATCTACGTGAAAGAGCTTCAACATCATATCCCCTGCATAGAAGAACCCTATCAGTAAGGCAAAGGAAATAACAGTAGCCTTCGTTGCATTCACATCTTTTCCCTTTTCCTTCAGATTAATAATAATAGGTATAGAACCAATAATATCTATTACTGCAAAAAGTACGATAAACGCACTGATCATTTGCTGCCAATTAAAGCCCGTAAACATAATTCCTCCTTTTTTTTGCAAATATACTCTATTTTTATGCATTCAAACAATAAAAAAAACAAAAAGAACGAGGATATGTTGATAGCAGTGTTCTATTATGAGTAAATTTGTACGATTAATAAGAGAGATTACAACGCATGGAAACAATGTTCGATACTTTGCTCCAATTACCTTTATTTCAAGGTCTTTGTCATGAAGATTTCACTAGTATTCTGGATAAAGTCAAGCTACACTTTATCAAACATAAAGCTGGGGAAACCATCATAAAAAGTGGTAATCCCTGCACGCAACTCTGTTTTCTGCTGAAAGGTGAGCTTTCGATTGTCACTAATGCAAAAGACAACATTTATACGGTAATCGAAAAAACAGAGGCTCCCTATCTGATAGAGCCCCAGTCACTATTCGGCATGAATACCAATTACGCATCTTCCTATGTGGCACATACCGAAGTCCATACTGTATGTATCAGCAAAGCATTCGTACTCAGTGACTTGTTCAAATATGACATTTTCCGCCTCAACTATATGAATATTGTCAGCAACCGGGCACAAAATCTCTATTCCCGTCTATGGGATGAACCGACGCTGGATTTAAAAGGCAAAATTATCCGCTTCTTCCTGTTGCACTGTGAAAAGCCACAAGGAGAAAAGGTCTTCAAAGTGAAAATGGATGATCTGGCACGCTGTCTGGATGATACACGATTAAATATTTCAAAAACACTGAATGAATTACAGGATAGTGGCTTAATCGAGTTACACAGAAAAGAGATTCTGATTCCGGATGCTCAAAAACTACTTTAAGAGATTGATTTTTCGGGTAGAACAATCTAATATAATAATAAGGTAGAATAAACTCAAAAATACAGTCTCCCATTATATCCAAAAGAAAAATCGACCTATTTTTCTAAGAGATTAGTTGAAATACAGCATTACTTTTCATTCTGAAGAGTAAAAAAGACATTATGCAAAATTAAATGATTTTGAAGAAGTTGTAATAGGACTTGGTATTTTCATACCCAAAAGTATATTTTCTACAGTTTCCATAGGCTATTCAAAGGTTATTAAGTACATGTATATTCTTAGACGGTGTAAAGTTATTAATAAAAACGAAAAATACAATATCTTTTTTATTTTAATTATCAATAAGCACTATTTTTTTAGGATATCAATTCTACTAAATAGTTCACAAATTGTCATCTCAAATATTTATACGCTCAACAATGCATTGTGTTTCAAGTATTTACACAATCACATACCAAGTCCTATTACGACTTAGCCCAATTAACCAGTATGATTATAACCTTAAATTAACATTTATGAAAACTCCTAGTAACAAACCTCCGCCTTTCAAAAACGGAGTATTTGCTCTCATTTTTTACTTGCATTTCAGCACAGCTCAGAATAGATATAATATGTATTCTGAGTTCATTATCAACTTCAATACCCCCAATTTAAGAAGATGAATAATAGCAGTCAAACACACCCATATATTTTCAAACTTACTCATACATACAAAAACAAACGTATACCCCCTTGTATGCATACCCTAGTTCTACCCATATCGTAGACACATAAGAGTAGGTTTCCCTATCATTTTTTTTAACCAATCTAATTATTAACCTTTTATCACAGAAAAACAATGCGAAAAAGAAGAGTTTATTGGACGCTGTTCATTACAGCTTTCGCGTGGTTAGCTTCCTGTTCAGATGACGACATCAATGGAAGCAGCGGGTTCAACCCAAACCAGCCTATTGAGATTACAGAATTTTATCCTGATTCCGGAGGTATAGCCACTCCGATGATCATCGAAGGCCGCAACTTCGGTACAGACACCACTGGCATGAAAGTCTATTTTGAAGATGTAGACGGGATCAGACATCCTGCCGGATTAGTCAGCAGTAACGGTAGCAGAATCTATGCATTTGTTCCCAAAGGACTCACCTTCAAAAGAGAGATGAATATTCTTGTAGAAAGAAGAACGCCCGACGGTCAAGAATACATAGGCAAAGCACCAGACCAATTCCTATACAAGACACAAACCAGTGTTAGTACGGTAGCAGGACTTGCATCACCGGACAATAATATAAATACCGTTGGTGGTGACCTTGCCACATGTACTTTCTCCTCTCCTTTCTATCTCTGTATAGACGGTGAAGACAATATATTTGTGGTAGACCGTAAAGGAGACAGTGGAAAAGCCAAACAACCAAACACAACCTGCCGCAATGAAAAAGGTGAAGGCGTAAACGGAAACATTTCAATGATTTCCATCGCCAGCAATTCTTCCATTGTATTAAAATATGGAACTGCATATATTAATGCCCCGGCTTATTCTGATGAAAAAGATGCTGAAGCTGTTTACATTCCGGATGATGCCGGCATGAAGTATTATGACATGCAAAAACTTCTAAACTATGTTCCCCGATATAGAACAGTCTTGAAATCAGAAGAACTCAGCACTGTAGACGAAAACAACTGGAAGCATTGCTTTGTAATCAACAAGCAGGATCACATGATCTATACGGTCATGTGGAAAGGGCAATTGGTTCGAATCAATCCTAAAAACCGTACAGCAGAAATTTTGCTAAAGAAAATATCTAATGTAGCAACAGGCGACGGCGGTGGAGCAGGAAGTGACTCCTATATCGCATTCAGCCCTATCAAAGGAGAAGAAAACGTACTCTATGTATCTCTTGCAGACTTTCACCAGATTTGGAGAGTGGACGTATCCAAAATCACTCCGGAGGATAAAGACACTTATAACGGAGAGCCATACGCAGGAAAAGCAATCTACGAAGGAGTTATGAACGGGAAGGGCTGGGAAGACGGCTTGCTGAAAAACGCCAAATTCAGACATCCGCGCCAGATTTGTTTCACCGACGACGGAAAAATGTACATTGCTGACAGTGGTAATTCCTGCATCCGCGTAGTAGATACTACTATGCCGAAAGAAAGAGCAGCCGTAACCACACCTATCGGTCTGCCGGGAGCGGAAGGTTATAAGGATGGAGGTCCGGAGATTGCCAAATTCCACTTCCCTTGCGGAGTAGCAGTCAACAGTGATGGAACTATTGTATATGTAGCCGACACACAGAACAAAGTGATTCGTAAATTATCCATTGAATAACCTTATACAAAATACAATATGAGAAATAATTTTCTACTGATTGTACTGATCATGGCGCTTATACCGCTGACGAGTTACAGTCAAGACAATAAGAAAAAACAGTTTACTGTAGCGGGGGTCGTAATAGACAAAACCGGTGAACCGCTACCGGGTACCACCATTTATGTTAAGAATGCACCGGGAGTGGGAACCTCAGCAGATATGGATGGTAAATTCAGTATCAAAGTAGATGCCAACCAAATATTAGTCATTCAGGCTATTGGAATGAAATCTATCGAGAAACTGGTGACTAAAGATGAAATGACACTCAAAGTTACACTGGAAGAAGATGACACCAAGCTTGACGAAGTAGTGGTCACAGGTATGACTTCACAAAAAAAGATATCAGTAGTAGGTGCAATCAGTACCATTGATGTAGCCCAGCTCAGTACTCCCGGTACTTCCCTCAACAACATGATCGGCGGACGGTTGGCTGGTGTCATCACCATGCAGAGTTCGGGCGAACCGGGAAAAAACATCTCTAACTTCTGGATTCGTGGTATCAGTACTTTCGGAGCCAGCTCCGGTGCATTAGTGCTGATTGACGGTATCGAAGGCCGCCTTGAAGACATTGATCCTGATGATGTAAAATCGTTCAGTATCCTGAAAGATGCCTCCGCCACCGCTGTGTATGGTACCCGAGGTGCCAATGGCGTGGTCTTGGTTACCACTAAACGTGGAGAAACAGGCAAACTTACCATCACAGGACGAGCAACATTAAAGGTATCGCATATCAAACGTCTGCCCGAATACCTGGGAGCTTATGACTACGCTCTCCTTGCCAATGAGGCACGTGCCATGTCGGGTGAAGACGACCTTTACTCCCGTCTGGAACTGGATCTGATAAAATACAATTTGGATAAAGACCTTTACCCGGATGTTAACTGGATAGATGAAATAATGAAACGCACATCTATACAGCAGAACTATTACATCAATGCACAAGGAGGAGGCGACATAGCCAGATATTATCTTTCATTAGGGTATCAGGATGAAGGAGCGGCCTACCGGCAGGAAGACAACCTGTTCAAAAAGCCCTTGTCATATAAAAAAATAACATACCGTGCCAATATCGACATGAATCTGACCAAAACAACCAAAGTTTATTTTGGTCTGGACGGATATATTTCCAACTATACCAGCCCGGGTGGACAAAACACGAATACGGTATGGTCAGCAGTCCGTCAGCTAACTCCACTGATGTTTCCTAAAACCTATTCAGACGGCACCTTCCCTTCTTATGGAAAACATGACCTTGCTTCTCCGTATGTCATGCTGAATAACACCGGATACACGCAAGATGAAACTCAGCGTAATATGCTTACACTCAAACTTGAACAGGAATTCGGAGGATTCCTGAAAGGAATGACAGCGTCGGTACAAGCGATGAGCGAAAATATCAATTATTTCAATGAAGGACGTTACATATGGCCTGACCTCTACCGCGCTACAGGAAGAAGTTCACAAGGTGTACTCATCAAAACATTGCGTACTGCCAAAGAGAACATGAAATATACACAAAATAACAACAGATACAGAAAATACTACATGGAAGCCAAAGCCAACTGGGACCGTACATTTGGTTTGCACTCACTAGGAGCATTGGCTTTATATTACATGGAAGATGTTCATAACACCCAATGGAAGTATGACGCAATGGGTATCAATGCCATTCCTCAACGCCGTCAAAACTTATCAGGACGTGTTTCCTATGGCTATAACAATTGCTATTTCATTGATGCAAACTTCGGTTACACTGGTTCTGCACAATTCGAAAAAGGAAAAAGATTCGGTTTCTTCCCTTCCATTGCTGTAGGCTGGGTACCGACATCCTATAACTGGGTCAATGAGGCCATTCCCTGGTTAAGCTTCCTCAAGTTCCGCGGCTCCTACGGTCAGGTAGGTAATGACCAGATCAGTGGTGACCGGTTCCCTTATTTGACATTAATCAATGACAATGCCGCCTCTTACTGGGGATATCGTGAACGGGGTATTACAGAAACCGTGAAAGGAGCCGACAACCTTCAATGGGAAGTAGCAAAGAAGCTCAACTTTGGTATCGATGCCAAGTTCTTCCACGACAAGCTCTCTGTCACTGTCGACTTTTTCCGCGATACACGTGACCACATCTTCCAGGATCGTGTGACGCTGCCTAAGTTTGTAGGTATGGTTACCGTCCCGAAATCAAATGTAGGAAAAATGCATAGCTATGGTTCGGACGGAAACTTCGAATTCTTCCACCAGATCAATAAAGACATGAGCTTCACTGTACGCGGCAATTACACTTTCTCTCAGAATATTATTGATTACTATGAAGAAAACAAGTTACCTTATGATTATCTGAGTGTAACCGGAAAACCCTTTAACATCCTTCGCGGATATATTGCAGAAGGCCTCTTCTCCAGTAAAGAAGAAATCAACACAAGTGCCGACCAAAGCGGATTCGGCCGCATTCGTCCGGGAGATATCAAATATCGTGACGTAAATGGAGACGGTATTATCAATGACGATGACAAAGTACCTTTGTCCTATTCCAACCAACTCCCCCGGGTAATGTATGGGTTCGGAGCCGATTTTCATTGGAAAGACTTAACCCTCAGCTTCCTTTTCAAAGGTTCGGCAAAAGTAGACTACTACCGTTCGGGACTCGGTAATGACGCAGGATGGATTCCCTTCTATAACGGAGAACTCGGCAACGTTATCAAGCTGGCCAACAATCCCAAGAACAGATGGACGCCCGCATGGTATTCAGGCACCACCGCTACGGAAAATCCCCATGCAGAATTCCCACGTCTCTCCTATGGAGGCAATACGAACAACTCCCAGCTTTCCTCTTTCTGGAAACGGAACGGTTCTTTCCTGCGCTTTCAGGAACTCAGTCTGAAGTACAACCTGAAGACTCCATGGATAAAAAAGACAGGACTATCTTCTGTCGATCTGGAGTTTGTTGCCAACAACCTTTTTACTATCGACAAAGTGAAGTATTTTGATCCGGAACAGGCATCTGCAAACGGGGCCGCTTATCCGATACCGGCAACTTACACGTTCCAGGTTTATCTTAAATTCTAAAAATAATATAGAACACTCATGAAAAAGTTATTCAAAATAATATTGGGAGCAACAGTAGGAAGTACACTACTACTCAGTTCCTGCAATTTTCTGGATGTAGACCCATACTTCGAAGCTACTTTCAAAGAAGACTCCATCTTTCACAGCAAGAAAAATGCTGAAGGTTATCTCTGGAACACTCCGAAAGGTTTTCCCGACGCAGGGGCTATCTGGGGAAATTCCTGGAATCCGGGGGAATCTGCTTCGGACGAAATAACACTTAAATATCAGACAAATGAATTTTGGGGACTACAATTTTCCGTAGGTACCATCAACAGCAGAAATCTGCCTATCCAAAACCAATGGTACGACATGTATGTCATTGTAGCAAGATGTAACAAAATGCTTAAAGAAGTCTACAATGTACCTGATATGAACGAAATGGACAGAAGACGCTATCTCGGATATGTTCACTTCATGCGTGGGTACGCTTATTATCATCTTTTGATGAACTGGGGACCGTTGATTATCGTAGGCGATGAAGAACTGAGCACCTCCGAACCTGCCGAATATTATAATCGCGAACGGGCTACCTATGATGAGTCTGTAGATTATATATGCGATGAATTCCGCCTGGCAACTCAAGGCATCTATTCGGCGGATGAGCAAAGCGTCAACTATTATCAACGTCCGACCAAAGGAGCAGCCATGGCACTCATCGCCCGTTTGCGTCTCTTCCAGGCTTCACCGCTTTTCAATGGCGGAGCAGCAGCCCGTAAATGTTTCGGGACCTGGAAACGTAAAAGCGACGGAGCCTACTATGTCAATCAAGAGTATGACCCGAGACGCTGGGCCGTCGCAGCAGCTGCCGCCAAACAGCTGACCAAAATGGGATACGAGCTACATACAGTGGAAGCAGATGCCCAGAACCCATATCCTCTGGCCTCCAATGTCCCTACTGCCAACTTCCCTGACGGAGCAGGCAATATCGATCCTTATCACTCCTACTCCGACATGTTCACAGGAGAAGGTATCATACAGACTAATAAAGAATTCATCTGGGCGATGGAATCCAGTAACGTCACTAACTATACCCATCACTCATTCCCTGTCAAGTTTGGCGGATGGGGTTCAATGTCTGTGCCGCAGAGGGTAATTGATTGCTATCTGATGGCAGATGGGCGGACTATTCATAATTCATCGGCAGAATATCCATATGAACCGGACTTCAGCAGACTCACCGGCGAATCCAAAAAACTGGGGACATACCTACTGAGGGAAAACGTACCTATGATGTACGCCAATCGTTCGGCACGCTTCTATGCCTCGATAGGTTTTCCGGGTCGCTACTGGCCGATGAGTTCAGCTTCTACCGACGCCTCCTACGTCAATCAGCAATTCTGGTATTCTCACGATGATACCAATGCCGGAATTGCCGGTGCCGGAAATAACGTAAACGACTACAGTGTCAGCGGTTATGTTCCCGTCAAATACATTCATCCGGACGACTCATGGGCTAACGGCAAAGGGAGTGTAAAAGGCGCATTCGTCACCAGCCCTAAACCGTTCCCTATCATTCGTTATGGTGAAGTGCTACTGGAATATGTAGAAGCATTGAACCGTGTAGAAGGTACAGTGACCGTAGAAGTATCCGACAATACAGGTACACTTATTGAGGAAACCGTTAGCCGTGATCCGGCAGAAATGGCTAAATATTTCAACATGATACGTTATCGCGTCGGCTTGCCGGGAGTAGATGCCAACGACATGGCAGAAGCAGACAATTTTGAAAAAATCATCCGCAATGAACGTCAGGTAGAGCTCTTTAACGAAGGATACCGATATTTCGATACGCGCAGGTGGGGAACCTATCTGGACGAAGATGCCAACAGCTCCAACTGGCGGGGACTGGATGTGACAAAAGACCGTACAAATGCCAACGGTAATGAAGGATTCTGGAATATTGTGACGATCAATACACAAAATGTGCGAGACCGCATTGCACTGCCTAAAATGGTATTCTTACCGATCCGCCATGATGAATTGCTGAAGGTTCCCAATGCCGACCAGAATTTCGGATGGGACAGATAATATCAAAACATGAATAACAGACTGAATATGAAAAAGAAATTTAATATAATGCTCTGCACCCTTATAGGTGTATTGAGTGCTTGCAATGAATACGATTTCGACCAGGAACAATACCGGAACGAAGTAGGCTTACTCAGTAATTCGAGTCTGATCTACGACCGGCAGGTGGCTAATGTAGGACAAGAAAAAGATACGGTCTATCTGGTTGCCACGGTTAGCGGCTCACAAATAAGCCCTAACACACACCATGTAGCTCTTCTGGAATCGGACTCTTTGCTGAAAGCATACAACAAATCCAACTTTGATATAGAAAAAGAAAAATTTGCCAAACTGCTTCCCGATGAATGCTATGATTTTCCCAATAAGGAACTGGATATTCAGGCAGGCACTTCCAAAGTAATGTTTCCGATCTATCTGAAAAATCTGGAAAGGATTTCACCGGATTCCATTTATTTTCTGGATTACAAGATAGATCCGGACAAAACACCTAATTATAATCCGGATAAAAGTCATGTATTATTGCGTATCTATAAAGAAAACTATTACGCAACGACAAAGACTTCTACCTACTACAATTATACAAGCAGTACGATTGTAATTCCTAACCCCAGTGGTAGTCCCGAAGTCCGTAGACCGACAAATGCCAATCAAGTATTCCCGATCGGTGCCAATTCGGTACGTATGATGGCAGGTGATGAAGATCTTGGCGATTATAAGACAGCAAGAAGCAGAATTGTATCTAAGAGTATCATTCTGGAAATTGGCGAGCAGCAACCGGAGAATCCTCAGGCCAGAGAACTTACCATCAGAGCGCATGACAGAGTTAATGATGTGGAAGTGGACCCGGTCGATGTAGTACAACTTACTCCAATCGATGATTACGACAACACATTCCTGTTAAACGCTATCCGTACACCCGACGGACGTGCCACTTATTACAAAGAGTTCCGTCTGCATTATAAATATCGCCTGGAATCCACCGCCCCTTACCGGGAAGTGAAAGCCAAACTGCGATATGAATTTAACCCAAGAGTAGATAACTTGTAATCAAATCAAATGAGTATGAAAAAAAATATATTAATCATCGGGCTCGCAAGCATATTCGGAATTGCTTCCGGACTTATCTCTTGTTCGCCCGATTACGAAACCGAGTTTAAAGTAGAAACGCTGGTAGTTCCTGATAAAAGTCAGGCACCTATCACTTTCCCACTTCTGGGAGGAGAACATGAAATTGAAGTGCAGACCAATGTACCACTCGACAGATGGAGTGCCCAGTCCAATGCAGAATGGTGCAAGGTAGTACAACACGAGGGCAAAGTAGTCGTATCTGCCAGTGCAAACAATATATACAAACAACGCCGGGCGGAAATCACTGTAGCCTATGGTCATCAAAGCTATTCCATCACTGTCTCGCAGTTTGGTAAAGAACCGGCCATCCTGATAGGTGACAAGCTACAGCAGGAAGGATATGTAGAAATAATAGATGCAGAAAGAGAAACATTGACAATTCCTGTAGCAACCAACCTGAATCTGGATAATATCATTATACCAGACACTTGCGACTGGATACGTCTGGCAGAGCAACCTGCCACATTTGATGCAAAGACGCGTGCAGCGGAAGACGTAAACAAACAGGAACTGAAATTTACGCTGGATAAAAGCACCGAGACTGACGTACGTTATTGTACGATTATCCTCCAGTCTTCCCAGAATTACAGCTATACAGCTTCTTTCCTGATAAAGCAACAACCCAGAGGTTATATAGTCGAAATCGATGAAGACAAGAAGATCTATGAAGTGAAGGCAATGGGAGAAACAATCACTATTCCTTTCAAAGTGAATTCTCCTGCCGGTGAAGTGTCATATACCTATGAAATCGAAGAATCCGCCCAATCCTGGATCACTCCAGTATCACTACCCGCTTCAAGAGCACTGCGTGATGTCTCCGAAAGCTTTATCATTAAAGCCAACACTGAAGTTGAGAATCAACCTCGTGAAGGAAAGATAACCTTCAAGAGCACCAATAGCACCGACAAAGTACCAAGTCAGTTCATAGTCACAGTAAAACAGGCCGGATTTATCGCGACACCTCCTTTAAATGTAATCAATGCTACTGCTACTCCGGGAGCCGGAAGTATTCAGCTGCAATGGGAGATACCTGAAGATGTAGACTTCAACAAGATAAAGATTACCTATTACGATAAAGTCACGAAAGAAAATAAAGAGATCGTGATAAATGACTATAAGACAACATCCTATATCATAGATGATACTTACCAATGTGCAGGTGAATACTCATTTACTATCAACACCTATGGTCCTACGGGTATGGAGACAGATAGTCCGGTAACAGTGACAGGCATTTCCGGCGAAGCTTCCGAGATGGAACGGGTTACTCTTACTATCGACATGCTTTCCGACAATGCCAATCATGTCGGAGACGGAGGTGGTTTACCGGCATTGATTGATGGCAAAGTCAGTACTTATTATCATACTAAATGGAATGCTCCTGTTACAACAGAAGCCCATTATGTCCAGATCAAACTGAGCAAACCATTAAAAGACCTTTGTTTTGAATATGATGCACGTCAAAGCGGAGTGAATAACGGAGGCGACGTAAAAGCCGCAACGATATATGGAAGCATGAACGGTGAGTTCTTTGAAAGTATGGGTAGTGAAGAGTTCAATCTGCCGACAACAAACGGTGGACATGCTACCGCTAAAAACAATGTGAGCGGAAAACAAGCCTATAACTATATCCGATTTACTCCTACGGCTCGCCGTGACAAAGATCCATTAAATTATACTGTCGCAGGCAGCGCATGGTGGAATATGTCCGAGATATACCTTTACAGAATAAGACATGATGAAGCCTGGGCAAGAGAACAGCTAGGCATTTAATAAAACAAGAAAAGACTGACGAAGAACAAAATAAGATCAGATTAGACACATTTTCTTATCGAGTTCTTCGCCAGTCTTACTTTTTATAAAATTAGATGATAAGAATTATGAATATAAAATCCAGAAAATCGGGCTTCTTATTAACTATCTTGTCAATGATTATTACAACCACAGGTTGCCATTCCCGGCAAGAGCCCAAAGTAGACATCACTCCTCATCATATCAATCTTCAGGCAGACAGTTTCTACCAGCAAGCAATGACACTAATGGAATCTTCTTATGACGTAGACTCCACTCGAAAATGCATCCGCTTTCTGGATAAAGCTTTGGCAATCGACAGTCTAAATCCCGACTATTATGGCATAAAAGCCAAGCTTTTATCTGAAATGGGAGAACTGGACTCCGCCCTGCATGTACAAACGCTCGCGATGAAGAAAAAAGCAATTACCGGTGAATATCTGTTTCAGCTAGGATTACTTCAGGCTGCCAAAGACATGTACACCGAAGCTCACGAAAGTTTCGGCCAAAGCAGAGCCTTTCTTCAGGCGGTATTAAAGCAATATCCTGACAGTCTGGGAGCTTTCATTCTGGCAGAAGCAGCCAATGCCCTCTACGAGAAAGAAGATTCACTGTTTATGAGAGATATTGATGAAATTCGCAAACGTTTTCCCGAAAGACTAATGGAAATAGAAATGACCCGAAGAGTGAAACCGCATTCATTGGTCAATCAAATAAGAAACATTCAGATAAAAAAGGATTATAATATTGATTTTGATTTGGATAGTCTGGTTGAGGAAACGGTGAAACGAGTACGGGAGTAACAAGAAATAAAGACTAATCGACGAAACGAAATCAAAGCATGACATATCATAAGTTCTCCACTTCAAGTTCCAACTTTCCTCTCCTTTTCTTTGTTCTTTCAGCCGGAATAGACTACTTTTGTCTTATTCCGTGAGCAATGAACTAAAATAACAGGAATTATGATGAATGATGCTAAGAGAATCCCTTATGGAGTTTCCAATTTCGTGGAAGTGGTGGAACAAAATCAATATTATGTAGATAAGACCATGTATCTGCCTTTACTGGAGAAGCAACCCAGCAGTTTATTCTTTATACGCCCGAGGCGTTTCGGCAAAAGTATTTTCCTGAGCATGCTTCGTGCCTATTATGACATCTCGCAAAAAGAAAAATTTCAAAAACGCTTCGGTGATTTATGGATAGGCAGCCGGCCCACTCCTTTGCAGGGAGCATTCCAGATACTTTTTCTCGATTTCTCACGCATAGCCGGAATTGATGGAACATTGGCACAACACTTTGACGATTATTGCTGCGGCGGACTGGATGATTTCGCATCTATTTATGAACCATACTATTATCCGGGCTTTGCATTAGAAATGAAGCAATTGGAAGGCTCCACCAATAAACTGAATTTTCTGGATCGGAAAGCCCGCAACAATGCCTCCCGCCTCTATCTGATTATCGACGAATACGACAACTTCACCAACGTAGTTCTTAACGAACAAGGAAATGAAGTCTACCATGCCCTGACGCATGCCAGCGGATTCTATCGGGAGATTTTCAAGAAGTTTAAAGGCATGTTCGAACGTATCTTCATGACGGGCGTCAGTCCCGTCACATTAGATGATCTCACCAGCGGATTCAATATTGGATGGAACATCAGTACTGACTTTCAATTCAATATGATGCTGGGCTTCAGTGAAACGGATGTGCGAACCATGCTCCAATATTATAAAGACGCAGGACAACTGTCGGCAGATACGGATATAGATGCGATGATTCAGGAAATGAAACCGTGGTATGACAATTATTGCTTTGCAAAGGAAAGTTTGGAACGTGATCCGAAAATGTTCAACTGCGACATGGTATTTTATTATCTGCGCCATTATATAACGTTAGGAAAGTCTCCCGAGCAGATGATTGACCCTAACACCCGCACGGATTATAACAAAATGAAGAAATTGATCCGACTGGACAAACTGGACGGGAACCGCAAAGGTGTGTTGCGCAAAATCACCGAAGAGGGAGAAATTATCACTAACTTAGTGACGACCTTTCCCGCTACCGAAATTGCCAACCCGGAAATCTTCCCCAGTCTGCTCTTTTATTATGGCATGCTGACCATCACCGGCACACGCGGGGTCCGTCTGATACTGGGCATTCCCAACAATAATGTACGTAAGCAATATTACGATTTCCTATTGGAAGAATATCAAGAGAAACGGCATATCGATTTGAATAGCTTAGGAGATTTGTTTGATGATATGGCATTCGACGGCCAATGGCAAAAAACACTGGAGTTTATCGCCCATGCTTACAAAGAAAATTCTTCAGTACGTAGTGCCATTGAAGGTGAACGAAATATCCAAGGATTCTTTACTGCCTACATGAGTGTGAATGCTTATTACCTGACTGCCCCGGAAGTAGAGCTGAATCATGGCTACTGCGACTTATTCTTAATGCCGGACCTGTTGCATTATGAAGTAAACCATAGCTATATCATAGAATTGAAATACCTTTCGGAGAAAGATTCCGATGCGAAAGCCGAAACACAATGGGAAGAAGCCGTTGCACAGATCAGAGAATATGCTGCCGCTCCCAAAGTACGTCAGTTTGTACAGAACACGAAGCTGCATTGCATTGTGGTACAGTTCCGTACCTGGGAATTGCAACGGATGGAAGAAATCCCCATTGATTTATAACTGATATTTGCTCCCATGCTACCACAAATGACTTCAACGTCCCTATTCATCGCACCTCCAGCGATGAGAGATCCAGTGGTAGCAAAGTGAGAGCAAGCAGTTGCCCTCACTTTTTTAAAACCAGTTACTCTACTTTCGTCAAATGGTAAAGCATTCCCTTAGCAGACTTCCGGCAAGGAATATTCAGTTTCTGAAGCGTACGACCGAACACCGCTACCTTATTGATAGCCAACTTGTCACGTGTCTTTGTCTGCAAATAATTCAAAATTTGCATGGACGTCATCCACTCGCCTTCCTCCTTCTCTTCTGCCGGACGAAGATAACAATGAAACAACTGCTCCAACGGGCTTGCCTGCTCAAACTCACGGTTCGTCTGCTTCAAAATCTTTTCATCCTCATCATTCAGCCAGTAACGTTCGCCTTTATAAATAGCTTCCATCGCCTGGGCATAAAGCTGTTTGTAATTGATGGTAGTATTGGTTTTAATAGGAGCTGTCACCTCGATACAGATGAAACGACGGCTACCACTGGGATCGGCAAGCAAATCTTTCTGATTGCTGGTACCGATAAAGGAAGCATAACGGCGCATTTCACGGATAGTATTACCATGAGGCTTGCGTAAGTTGGCGACAGGCTTTTGCAACAAATGTTTCAGAAACCCCTGCTGACTGACATTGATCTGATCGAACTCATCAATGTTGATCAGAAAAAAACGTCCCAAATAACGCTCCGCTTCCTGCTTACTCTTAAAATCGATACTGTCTGTATAGCCGAAACGCAATTCCGGCGGCAGGATAATCCGGCAAAATGTGGACTTGCGATACCCTTGCGGGCCGACAAGCAAAGGTGACGTACTGTTTCCATGCTGCCGGTCCACTCCTCTCCAATGCGCCACCATGCTCAGAAACCAACGGTAAAACAACTCCCTCCAATACGGATTCGTACAAGGAACCAGTCCGGCCAATGCACGAATACGGTCTTTCCCGTCCCAACGACCGACATCATAAAGATATTCTTCTACAGGATTGTACAACGGAACATATTCCGAATTCAGAAAACGGTCTACATCACGATCCCAGGCATTGATGCCCTCTTTCAAAGCACAGATAGAGATACTGTTGCGCACACGTTTGTCTACAGGCTTAAAGTAGAAGTGAATGGAATCACGCTGACGGTATTCCAGATCATCCAGCACGGTATTATAACGAAATTCATAACGACGGTTCATAAATTCTTCCATCAGAAAAGCCGTCTCCTGTTCCCTGCCTATGCTGCTTTTCTTGCCAAAACCCTTGCATTCCTGATAAAGATTATGAATCGTCGAACGTATGGTCCGTTCATCCTCTTCCCGATAATAATGAATGAGTGTCTGTCGGACTGCTTCTTCTTCGGGAATGCCGGACTTAAAGCACTGTTCGGTAAGATGTACAAGCAAAGGCTGCAAATCATCTCCACGTTTCCAGTTTTCCATTTCCTGAAACGCACGGTTCAATGCTGCCTCGTAAATCTTCGTGAAGGTTTTCGCAGACTCATATCCCGGTTGCAGCCGTGATAAGAGATTCTTCTCACCCTGTTTGCGCTGCCGGAAAGTTTCTTCACCGGGCATCGTGAGCGGTTGTTCCAGACAGAACGGCACTGCATCAGGATTATAATAAGGAGATTCATCCAGTGTCATGCGACACTTCTGTGTCAGCACAGGTTCTTTCAGGGCAATATCGTAAGGAAGTAATATCGGTTGGTAGCATTTCACCGCCAGCCAGTAGGCATGGGCATGAAATAATTCCGCTTCCGCTTCTTTTTCGGGCAGTCCTCTGTCATCCGGTAAGGCAAAACGTACCCATATCTTCACGCTGCGATCACTGGAACCGCAAAAAGCGGCAAAGGTCTGAGGCAAAAGTGCCGCCTGCCGCTTCACGAATTCCATTTCGGACAAGCCTGCCAGCCGCTTCACTTCCAACTGTACCAAGCCGTTATATTGTTTCATTTTTCGTTCGCCTTCTTTGGTGCGGGTATATTCTACAGCAGAATAGATATATGGCAATTTGTCTATATGTTCGTACTGACTGTACGTACCTTCCAGCATCGGTATAAGTTCTCGCAAAGCCGTAATGTGTCCCGATTTTGTTTCCGTTTTCATTTTGTTGAATAATGTACCTGCTTCACATATGCTCAGAGCTTCTTTTCCACTCCCGCTGTCTTGTCTGATTAAAGTTATTTTCATTCTATTTTTTTGTCTGTTTATCTACCAATATTGTTTATCGTTTAAGTCCTGTAAAGGTACGATAAAATATGACGAGGCACAAACTTTTCTCCGGATAAAACAGCCTGTTATCCTATATTAACCTTATAATAAAATACAACAAAAGTTCCAATAAGAGTTTCATACGCTTGAAACTATTGGTTTCATTACTTGAAACTTTTAGTTTCATTGCTTGGAAACTATAGTTTCACCGCATGAAACCAAAGGTTTCAAGCGTATGAAACTAACAAAAGCTCCTTTGATTGGAGTGAATGAACCACATGATTCGATTCATTCGACCATATCAGGCATTTCAATTACCCTGTTCTTTCAAGTAGCACTAAATCATTTATCAGTCAATAATACATGAATTATCAGCTATTAACGACTGATTTCTCAATTATTAATAACTGAGAAATCAATTGTTAATGGTTGACACGTCAGACATTAACACACTGTAAACCAAAAGATAACATTGAAGAAACAATAAAAAATACAATATAGTAAAGTGAGAGCAACAGCTTGCTCTCATACTTGCCACCACACTTGCTACCATAGCTAAAACCACGATGAATAAAGGGATACAGGCAGAAAGTGAGAGCATGGGAGCAAAATCTATGTTTAATTCACTTGGAGAGCAAATTTAAGTATGGAGTTTATTTAGTCCGGTATCTTAAATTATCAAACAGGCGCTCTATCAATCTTCTGTCTTTTACAATCATATCGGCAGTTCCTCCTAATTCATATTTAAAGTCCAAAACCTCCTCATAGTTAGTCGTGAGTCCATTGGGCAGTTCTACATTAATCAGATAAGTTTCAACAGTGCTTTTTTCTGTTTTTTGCGTTTGGGTGACCAGGGAGATGGAAGATACATATCCTTCGATATATCCGTACTCCATATAAGGATAGTTCTCCAGTTTAATAACGACTTTACTGTTTTGTTTTACTTTTCCGGCTCCGCTGGCCGGCAATAGTACCTGCCCATATATATGGTTCTCTTTCGGTATGATTCCAAATATAGATTCCCCTGCCTCAACGAATTGTCCGTCCGCAATAAACTTCAAGAATTCGACCCTTCCATCAAAAGGAGCCTTGAGCACATATTTCTGTTCCCATGCAGCAATGTTGGATCGAAGGCTTTGATAAGTAGACAAAAGTTCTACTTGCAGATTTCGTTCCTTTTCCTTCTGTTCAATCTCCAGCTGTTCCAGCTGATGGTATGCCTCTGTTATTTGCATTCGGGTCGAAGAAATTTCCCTGTTTATGTTCTGTACTTCTTGTACAGTGGTCAAATAATTATTCTTCACTTGATCAGTCTCATACTCATAAGTCGCTATTTGTTGCCGATCGAGTGAAGTATAGCGTTTAAGCCATTTTTGAGCGACGTCCATTCTGTCTTTTGCCGCTTTCCGTGCCTCCTCCGCTTCACCAACAATCTCTTTTTTCCATTGAATGCCTGCCGCAATATTATCCTTTTGTTTTTCATACACGTTCCGACTCATATAATCACACCAGGCTTTTAGAGCGGCAAGAAAAGCATAGTACTGGGAATTAATTTCCCCCAAAGACATTTTATCGGGAAAGCTGTCTCTGAATGTTGGTAATTGCACATCCTCCATGCTGATTTTGCCCATTATATCCGCAATCTTCTGTACATCCTCTGTAGAAGCAGGGTTTTGCACGACAGCTATATACTCTCCCTTCTTCACTTCCTCCTGTGCTTTGTGCGAAAGAAGCAGCAAATTCCCCGTACTGTTGGCAACAAGTCTTATGGTCGGGTTCTGCGCATTAATTTTAATTTGCCCGGTCACCATGTCCGGGTATTTGATAATCCATCCGAACAATAGAAATAATGCTGCAAATACAATGACTGCCAATGCCACCCATTTTCCGAAAGCCATGGGCATCCGGTCAATAATCTCATCCAGTTCTTCGCTTCTTCCGGATGGTTTAGTCTGTGCTTTCTTCTGTGGAGAAGGTATTTGTTTCCGGCTCATACTGACTTTGAATTAAATTATAATAATACTGTTTATTTGTCATCAGGCTTTGATGATTGCCTGTCTCTATGATTATTCCTGCTTTTAACACAATGATTTGATCTGCCCTGCGAATCGTGCTAAGCCGATGAGCTACCACAATGACAGTCCTGTTTTTGAAAACATTATTTAATGCCTTCACTATTTTTTGCTCATTAATGGTATCCAGTGCATTCGTCGCTTCGTCCAAAAACAGATAGTCCGGATCTTTATAGAGCGCCCTCGCTATCAACACCCGTTGCCGTTGCCCTCCACTTAAACCTCTGCCCATTTCTCCGATCATCGTCTGGTATCCCTGTGGCATGGCTTCTATTTCATGACTGATATTGGCTACTTCAACTGCTTTCTGCAACGCATCATAATCAATATTGGCATCATCCAGTACAATGTTATTCTGTATGGTATCGTTAAATAACTTTCCATCCTGCATCACGCACCCACATTTGGCTCGCCAATTGCGCAGACTGATATTATTCACGTTCATATCTCCCATACAGATTTCTCCATAAGAGGGCATGTAAAGCCGTAACAACAGTTTGAGTAAAGTGGATTTGCCGCATCCACTATCGCCAACGATAGCGGTCACTTTTCCTTTGGGAATCTGCAGCGTGATATTTTTCAAAACCAACGGAGCATTTCTCGAATATTGAAATGATACATTCTTCAAATATAAACTTTTGTCTAAAGGTAAACTGAGACTGTTGCTCACCACCGGCGAAGAATCGTCTTCATCTTTCAACTGATGAATTTCATTGATACGCATAAAACTGATTTTAGCATACTGGGCAGATTGCATAAAGCTGACCAACTGCGCCACAGGTCCATTCAGCATACCTATAATAAATTGTGTTGAAATCATGACCCCGAAAGTTATATCTCCATTGATTACAGCAATGGCACAGTAGAATGTAACGGCAATATTCATCATACTATTAATGAATTGCGCACCGAGTGACTGTGCATTATTGATTTTCAACACTTTCAGATTCAGCCGGTATATCCTTGCCTGAATAGCTTCCCATTTCCAGCGTTTAAGGTCTTCGTAATTGTTTATTTTAATTTCCTGAACATTTTCAATGGTCTCCACCCAATAGCTTTGGTTCTTGGCATTCAGTTCAAAATATTCCCAGTCGAGCTTTTTACGTATACTCAGAAAAGTGAAAATCCACGCCACATAGATTCCGCTGCCCGCTATGAATATAAAAAAGATCATAGAATTATAAATCAACAGTATAATGCTGAATACAACGAATGTAATGATGGAGAAGAACATCCCCAAAGAATTATTCATCACAAAACTGCGTATTCTTTCATGATCGCCTGCTCGTTGAAGGATATCACCGACCAGCTTATTTTCGAAGAAAGTCACCGGTAGCTTCATCAGTTTGATCAGATAGTCCGATATGAGAGAGATATTGACACGGGTAGAAACATGCAGCAATACCCAGTCTCTTAATACATTGGACAGTGTTATACTGAGTAAAAGAACAATATTGCCGATTAGCATCATATAGATGAAAGATATATCCTGAGTATATATACCTATATCTATTACAGACTTTGAGATAAACGGAAGTACGGCTTGCAGTCCGGTAGCTATCAGCATGATAGCGAACAATATGCCGAATGCTTTTTTATATGGTGTAAAATAGTTGAGAAGGTTTTCGAAACTTTTGAATCTTTCTATCCGTTCATGAGCTTCTATTTGCTTAAAGTTTGCCATAGGCTCCAATACCATCAGCATCCCGAATTCTTCCCCTTCCTTATACCATCTGTCTTTGAAATCCTCTTCCGGGTAGGAAAGCAAGCCTTTGGCAGGATCTGAAACATATATCTTCCCTTTTTTTGTTTTATACACAACAACGAAGTGGTGTTGGTCCCAATGTATGATACATGGCAGTGGAATCCTGTTAGTCAGATTCTCCATAGTCGCCTTTACAGCTACAGTTCTTAGTCCTATTTTTTCGGCAGCATAGCTAATATCCAAAAAGGAAACTCCTTCTCTGGTTATCCCGCATAAATCCCTCAAATATTGTAACGAATAGTATTTGCCGTAATATTTAGCTATCATTTTGATACATGCTGGGCCACAATCTTTTGCATCCATTTGGTACTCCCAGGGAAATTGTCTTGTTTGCATAAAAAAAGATTTATATTTCTTTGTAAAGATGGGAATTTATTTCTATATTTGGAGAATCACACAAATAAAATTTAATACTTATGAAGCAAAAATTAACAAGAGCACTTATTGATGAGATTCGGAAAGAGATGCCGGTATTGAGTCAAAATGAAGAAAAAGGAGTAATCGGAGGTACCTTATATGTAATTGGAGAGGATGGGCGTGTACTTTACTCAAACGAAACAAATTCAGATGAAGTTCTTGTATCAATGGGATCATGGGATGGGGCTCCAACAATGAAATTACCTCAAGGTACATCTTTTCAAATATCTTCTGGTCAATTGGTTATTGAAGGTACTAGTGAACAGAATCGAGAAATCTATAGTTTTTTAACTCAAAATACTTCTGTAGAATGGTCTATGTGCGTGGATAGTTCAACTTATCATTTTTTCGCAGGTACCAATCATCAAGAAAAAGAAGTGTCAATGGCGTATAGTGGATGTGATATAAAATATCATAACCATCAGAGTGAATATGCTAACTATCCAAGTGATGCAGACTATGAAACAAAGAGTAAATTACAAGAAATTGGATATAAAGAATTTTATATTTATCATGAGCCAACTGATACCTATATTCCATATTGAGAATAACAATTATGAAAAATAGAATTATATCACTTTTCGTATATTTATTACCCGGTTTGATCTATGCTCAAAATAATGCAGACGACAAATATGAGATTCTGTCTCTAACTGACATGTTTAGTCTTTTCAAGGATAGTAAAAATAGTGTTCCTCAAGATTATGACGAAATATATGTTCCCGGTTACTTCTATGAGCCTTCCTTTATGTATCCTTCACCTTTAAAGAAAGAATTTTGTTGTGTAGCTCAATGGAGAATCCCAAACAGAAACTGTAAGTATCTATTTTTAGAAGATATATTTCCGCAAAACAAAGATTCCTTAAAACAAGCTTCTCTTGAATTACAAAAAATAAAAGAGAAATATGGAATGAGAGAATCAGCTATGTATCAAGATGTGCCCGCAGGTTATAATGGTATAATTGCCAAATGGTTCACTGGCAGATTATTCGTTTTGCATTGCCCAAGAAAGCTATTTAATACAATTGTATCAAAGAAAGCTTCACTCATATCCATTCATAAAGGCAGGATATCTGACGAAAAACAAATAACTCCAGATGAGGGTAAGTTTGAATCTTCTTGTTTCCCACAAAAAGGAGGTATGATATTAATACGCGAAGACGGATGTTGGTATGATGACATTAAAAGGAATATAGATTTTTTAATCTCTCCTCTTATTAATGAAAATTTTCCTACAGAATTTAGCAAACATGTTGGGAAGGAATATTCATTTCTATTGGAAGTAGCCCCTAAAACAGGACAAATTATTCCACACCTCTTATTGCCGAAAGCATTATCTACCGACGAGAAAATGATTGTATCTTATTTAGAAAAACAAATAAGGAAGTTTCCTGAAAACAGTTTTGGCCCCCTGATAACCATTGACAAGAAAATGTTATATGGTCGATATTTAAAATTTATTGTAAAAGATGAAAAGTTTAAGATTGAAGACTACCTTGAATATTGATATTAAGTCAAGAAACAATACTAAGTCACTGATTTCGGACACTGCTTATTGAAATTGCCACAAAGAAGGACTACAACCATTCTGCCATAGTACAATTCAATATTGAAGATTTCCCTATTAAAGCGAGTTAATATAAACGAAGTATGAAAAATATTTTTTTGGTGAACTTTATATTATTACATGGATATTCATTAGACAACTCTAGTCTGATGTTTGGTAAAATGGGGTATTCTTTAATTCTTTTCGAATATTCTCACTATTTTAAGGATGCTTTAGCTGAAAAACATGCTTTTGAGTTATTGCAAGAGGTACTAGCTTCTCCTATGAAAAGCAATACATTTAATGAAGGAAAAATGGGAATAGCATGGTCACTTATTCATCTTATCGAAAAAGAATATATTGAAGCTGATTATCTGGAATTATATGGTCAAGAACATAAAGAAATAGTAGCATTCATAAAACAATTAAAAACAGATATGAACAATATTGTATCTAAAAGCGACGCTATATCTTTTTTAATAACTTCTAAATCATATATTCCAGAATCTGATATTGATGAAATAGTTCCCAATTTAATAGAGAACCTCTGTGATTATTTGAAACTAATTCCTAAAAGCTTGTTTGAACGTAACTTATTCTATTACCATGCTACGAAAGTGCTTTGTCAATATAATCTTTATGAAGAATTAAATATTCGAGGAGAAACATTAATTGACATAATAGTACAAACACATAGAAAATTAATCAGTGATAAATATGTTTGTACCAATATATCGTTTGGAGTCAATCTTTTGCAATATGGCTTGTACCATAAACGCAAAGATATCATAAAGTTGGCAAATACGATTACAAAATGCTACTTTTCAAATATGGTTTTGGAAACCCTAAACTTAAAAGAGGCAATTGACACGATTTACAATCTGAATAAATTGCAACTTCTTAATAAAAAAAGCGAATGGTCATCTTTAAAAGAAGAATTATCAAACTTACTGTTTAATAAAGAATCTTATTTATACAAAGGAAATCGACTGACATTAAATAGGCTAAAAGG
This sequence comes from Bacteroides faecis MAJ27, assembly GCF_900106755.1. Lineage (GTDB taxonomy): Bacteria > Bacteroidota > Bacteroidia > Bacteroidales > Bacteroidaceae > Bacteroides > Bacteroides faecis. Next base: position 2,573 of record NZ_FNNN01000014.1, on the reverse strand, counting down.
AGGAATTCCTCAATTACTACTTATGAAATGTCTTAATTTTCAAGATATAAGATCCACCGGACACTATTTAATGCAACAATGACAGAAAAGAATATTGTAATCCTCAGAATAGAAACTGGAAATCCGTCCGGTGTTGTACGCTATATTCAAATGTTAACAGAAGGCATGAGGCATATAAACGGTATTAAAGTTCACATCATTTGTTTAAATACCAGTCTGATATTTCCAGAATTAGAAGTGATGGAGGATAGGATAATTGCTAATATCCCATATCCATCTAAATCCAAGCCTCTGAGAAATGAAATATATTGGCTTACTAAGTATTTTAACGTCATATCCGACCTAATATCCCCTTATTTAAAAGATAGGAAACAATTAATTTGGCATGTACAAGAATTATTACTATTTAAATTAGCCGATATTTTAAAATCGTCTTTGGGCGGATATACTTTGACCCATTTACATATCATTCCTTGGAAATTAAGCCTTGAATATAACGAAAGCCAGTTTAGAAAACAGTATTCTCAATGGTTGAATAATACATTCAATTTAATAAACGATAATCAACTAGAAAAGATTGCATATCCCTTATCTGATAGAATTATATGTGTCTCTTATTCCGCAATGAAACACATTGTTTCAGCATATGGTATTCATCCGGACAAAATATCTGTAATATATAATGGTATGGATAATACGGGGATTACCTTGCAGGAAAGAAAACATGGAATACCAGAGATTCTTTTCGTAGGTAGAATCAGCCGTGAAAAAGGAGTGATTTGCCTACTTAATGCGTTGAACAAAGTATTTAATAGAGGGTACTTTTGTAAACTGAAATTAGTTGGACAATGTACTGGTTATATGTCGACACATATTCATAAAGCGTACAAACAACTAAACATTGAAATATTGGGGGCTGTTTCTTTTAATGAACTGAAAGAATTATATTCAGCAAATACTATAGGAGTCATTCCTTCTTTGCATGAACAATGTAGCTATGTAGCTATTGAAATGTCAATGTTTGGTATACCAATGATTGTATCGGACGTAGACGCACTTTCCGAGATGTTTGAAGATGAAGTGAATGCTTTAAAAATTCCTTTAATATTTGATGAAGATTTTGGCTTAGAGCTAGATGAAGAAAAATTAGCGGATGCCATCATGCGTTTGATAGATGACGAAGCCTTAAGGTTAAAACTAAGCGCAAATGCAATCAAGAACTACCAAGAAAGATTCACACTGACAAAGATGATAGATAATACGATTAATGTATATGAACAATTAATAGAACAAGACAATGCCTGAAATAACAGTTTTAATGCCTGTCAGAAATGGCGAAAAATACATAAAGAATGCTATTGACAGTGTCTTGAATCAGACTCTGACCGATTTTGAATTTCTTATTATAGATGACGGTTCAACAGACCGGACTGTGAAAATCATTCAGGACTATGCAGATGAAAGAATACATTTGGTCAAAAGAAAACATCAATTCATTCAAAACTTAAATGAAGGATTGCAGTTAGCTTCCGGCGCTTATATCGCACGCATGGACGCAGACGATATCATGCATACAGAACGATTAAGAATTCAATTAAAACGAATGAAAAAAAATCCGGATATCACAGTTTGTGGTACATGGGCTAAGATTTTCAGCGATAAGGGCAACGAAAGAAAAATTTCTCATCTTGGATATGGAATTATACATGAACCTGTATTGGAGTTACTAAAATATAACATGCTACTTCACCCTAGTGTGATGATTAAAAAAGAGTTTCTGCTTAATCACCATATTAAATATCAAAATTACCCCTGTGTGGAAGATTATAAATTGTGGTTTGATATAGCGAAATCTGGAGGAATATTATTTGTAGAACCACAAGAACTATTAATGTTTAGAAGAAGTGATACGCAGGTCACCGTAACGAAGAAAGAGGAAATGTCTTTAGGTTCAATACGCTTGAGAAAGGAAATTCTTCTCTATCTTCTCTCTGTATATAATAATAAAACATTAAATAGCCTATTATCCGATTTTGAAAATTTAGAAAAGAATAAATGGATGTCTAATGAAGACATATTTCGTTTTTTTGTGAATCTATTTAATAGAATACAACGCGATACGATGGTTTAATCTTTCAATTGAAAATTAATAAATTATTTTAGATATAACTAGGACAATCATGAATATCGCTTTTTTATCTTCATTAAACCCTAATGATCAAAATAACTGGTCAGGTACTCTTTACTCTCTATACACTTCACTTCAAAAGAAACATAGGGTGATATGGGTAGGCGAAACTGTGTTTGCTGAGGTTTGGGAATTCCACAAAGCCAATTTCAAAAACAATGAAACATTCTTTCCTGAAAATTATGCGTTGCTTTTTGGTAAATCGTTTTCTGACCTATTGAAAAAGGAATGTTATGATGTAATTATATGCCGAGATTATTTTTTTTCCGCATATCTCGTTTCGGATGTACGTAAGCATTCAGCAAACCCCGTATTTCCCCCTCTGAAAGTTCTTCCTAGTTTTGCGTGAATTTAAAACGTGAAACAATGAAGAACTTAACTTTAG
>NZ_FNNN01000072.1 GCF_900106755.1 Bacteroides faecis MAJ27 | reverse complement strand
AATAAAACCATGTCAGACTTTTCAAGAAGAAAATTCCTTAAAACGGGAGCCGCCGCTTTAGCAGGCATCACCATTGCTCCCAGCTCTATCTTAGGTATGAGCCACGGGCACGTTTCACCAACCGACAAACTGAACCTCGCAGCCGTAGGTATCGGAGGTATGGGACACGCCAACATCAACAATGTGAAGGGCACCGAAAACATCGTAGCCCTCTGTGATGTGGACTGGAAATATGCCAAAGGCGTATTCGACGAGTTCCCCAAAGCTAAGAAATACTGGGACTACCGCAAGATGTACGACGAAATGGGCAAATCCATTGACGGTGTCATCATTGCCACTGCCGACCATACTCACGCCATTATCACGGCAGACGCCATGACAATGGGCAAACATGTATATTGCCAGAAACCGCTGACACACTCCGTATATGAATCCCGTCTGCTGACCAGACTTGCCGCTTCCACCGGAGTAGTAACCCAGATGGGTAACCAGGGAGCATCAGGCGAAGGTACCGACCTTGTTTGCGAATGGATCTGGAATGGAGAAATCGGTGAAGTGACTAAAGTGGAATGCGCCACCGACCGTCCTATCTGGCCGCAAGGACTGAATGCACCCGAAAAGGCGGACCGCATCCCCAACACATTGAACTGGGATCTTTTCACCGGACCTGCCAAACTGAATCCGTACAACAACGTTTATCATCCCTGGAACTGGCGCGGATGGTGGGATTACGGTACAGGTGCATTGGGTGATATGGCCTGCCATATCCTGCATCAGCCGTTCAGAGCTCTGAAACTGGGTTATCCTACCAAAGTGGAAGGTTCTTCTACATTATTACTGAGTGCCTGCGCTCCTCAGGCCCAGCATGTGAAAATGATTTTCCCCGCCCGCGACAATATGCCGAAAGTTGCCTTGCCGGAAGTGGAGGTACACTGGTATGACGGCGGTATGATGCCGGAACGTCCGAAAGGTTTCCCGGAAGGAAAACAGCTGATGGGCCCCGGTGGCGGTCTGACCATTTTCCACGGAACAAAGGACACATTGATTTGCGGCTGCTACGGAGAACAACCTTTCTTGTTGTCAGGCCGTGTGCCCAACGCACCGAAAGTATGCCGCCGTGTCAAATGTTCCCATGAGATGGACTGGGTACGTGCTTGCAAGGAAGACAAATCCAACCGCGTGATGCCGAAAGCGGATTTCTCCGAATCGGGACCGATGAACGAAATGGTAGTAATGGGTGTATTGGCTATCCGTCTGCAAGGCTTGAACAAGACACTGGAATGGGACGGCGCCAACATGTGCTTCACTAATATCGGTGACAATGAAACACTCAGAACCTGTATCAAAGACGGATTTACGATTCATGACGGTCACCCGTCCTTCAACAAGACCTGGACAGATCCGATCAACGCGAAACAATTCGCAGCCGAACTGGTGAAACATAATTATCGTGAAGGCTGGAGACTGCCCGATATGCCACGATAA
>NZ_FNNN01000005.1 GCF_900106755.1 Bacteroides faecis MAJ27 | reverse complement strand
GTTACAAAAAAATTAGGTAATAACAAAGCCCGGGCTTGGGAAAGTCTGGGCTTTGCGCATAAAAAAAAGTTGTGCCAGCATTTTGACACAACCTCCAGTGTATATCTTATAAAGGAAAACTTCCGTTAATACCCCATTTCATGCAGTGCATGACACAACTGATCGGGGCAAGACGTCGGTCTGCCACTGCAACGTACTCCTTCAAGCTTTTTGATCACATCTTCCACTTTCATACCTTTTACCAGACGTGAAAGCCCCTGAAGATTTCCGTTACATCCTCCCCAAAAGGCAACTTCCTTCACAACTCCATCTTCTACATTCAGTTCGATGTTTGTGCTGCAAGTACCTTGGGGCCTATAAACATATTCCATAATCCGCTTATTCTTCGCCTTCTTCCGGCTTCATGTTTGTATAAACAGTCTGCACGTCATCAAATTCTTCAAGACGTTCGATCATCTTGTCCAAAGTTTCGCGTTGTTCCGGAGTTACCTCTTTCAGATCGTTTGGGATATAAGTAAAGTCACCGCCGACATCCTCGAAACCACATTCTTCAAGATGTTTCTGAATAGCGGCATAGCTCTTAGGATCACCGTAGATAGTGATTGTTCCTTCTTCGTCATCCTGTTCGTACTCATCTTCTACGTCGTAATCGATCAGATCGAGAATCAGTTCTTCCATATCCATGCCATCCTTTATCTTGAAAGTAAACATGCATTTATGGTCGAAAAGGAAAGCCAATGATCCCATTGTTCCAAGATTGCCACCGAATTTATTGAATACAGAGCGTACATCGGCTACCGTACGAGTGGTATTATCAGTCAATGTATCCACAAAGACAGCAATCCCGTGAGGACCGTATCCTTCGTAAGTCATGCTCTTGTAGTCGCTCTGGTCTTTACCCATTGCGTTCTTAATTGCACGTTCGATATTGTCCTTCGGCATATTCTCACGCTTACAAGTAGCGATGACCGAACGCAATGTAGGGTTATTTTCCGGTTCCGGACCACCAGCCTTCACGGCAATAGCGATCTGCTTACCCAGTCTTGTAAATGTTTTAGCCATGTGCCCCCATCTTTTCAGCTTAGCGGCTTTTCTATATTCAAATGCTCTTCCCATTGGTTTGTATTAATTTTGAATTGTGAATTTTAAAGTTATCTCAATTTCGCACCCAGTTTGTCTTCCAGATTCTTCACCAACTTAGACATGATCTTATCGATCATCTTATCGTTCAGCGTCTGAGTTTCATCCTGAAGGAGGAAGCTGACTGCATACGATTTCTTGCCTGCTTCAAGGTTCTTGCCTTCATATACATCGAAGAGTTCTACTTCTTTCAGCAGTTTCTTCTCTGTCTCATAGGCGATCTTTTCAATTTCGGCAAACTGTATATTCTTGTCAAGCAACAATGCCAAGTCACGTTTCACAGCCGGGAATTTGGAAATTTCCTTGTAGCTGATCTTCACAGAACGGATAGCCTTCATCAGTTCTTTCCAGTTCAGGTCGGCATAATATACTTCATTGTCGATATCAAACGCTTTCAGCAGTTTCTTTGTCACAACACCAAAAGAAGCAAGACGTTTGCCGCCTTTAGTATGAACAGAAAGTGCAGCAGCGAAAATATCGTCAGTCAGATTGCCAACTACCAGATTGTGCAAATCCAGTCCCAGACGCTTCAGTATATTTTCTACATAAGCCTTCAATTCGTATACCGAGCTGTTCTCATCCGGATGTGCCCATGAATTAGCAACTTTCTTTCCGGTTACCCACAACCCGAGGTGATAATCTTCCGAATAGGTAGCCAGTACTTTTTCAGGGTTCTTCTTGTCCGCATCGAAGTAATAGCAGTTACCGAATTCGAAGAATTTCAAATCAGCATTCTTACGGTTGGCATTGTGAGCAATGCTTTCCAGTCCGCCAAACAGCAATGTCTGACGCATACAGTTCAAATCGGCACTCAACGGATTCAACAGCATCACCAGATGGTTGGACGGATAGTTCTCCAAGCCATCGTAATAAGCCGCACGAGTCAGAGAGTTGTTCAATATTTCGTTGAAACCACAGCCAACCAATTGTTCTGCAACCAAATTCTGTAATTTATTTGATTTGTCATGTTCACCTTTGGTAGTCAGACTAGAATTCAGTGTAGTCGGGATTTCTACATTATTGTATCCGTAGATACGGAGAATATCCTCGATGACGTCGCAGTCACGCTGTACATCCACCCGATAAGGGGGAACAGCCAATGTCAGTCCTTCAGCTGTCTCATTCGTGATTTTCATTTCCAGACTGGTAACAATACTCTTGATCGTTTCCACCGGAATAACTTTACCAATCAACGAATTTACCTTCTCATAAGACAAGTCTACCACGAAGTCCTGTGGAGCAGCAGCACATACATCCTTAATTTCGGATGAGATAGTACCACCAGCCAGTTCTTTCACCATCAAGGCAGCCAGTTTCAGACAATAAATCACACCATTCGGATCGATACCACGTTCGAAACGGAAAGAAGCATCCGTATTCAGACCATGACGGCGGGCAGTCTTGCGCACCCATGTAGGATGGAAATAAGCACTTTCGATGAACACATCTGTCGTAGCTTCCGTAGAACCGGAATCCAGTCCGCCGAACACACCGGCAATACACATCGCTTCTTCTTTGTTGCAGATCATCAGATCGCGTTCGTTCAGCTTACGTTCCACTTCATCCAATGTGACGAATGGAGTTCCTTCTGCCAATGTCTTTACAATGACTTCATTGCCTTTGATCTTTCCGGCATCGAAGCAATGTAACGGCTGGCCGAAAGCATGAACGATATAATTAGTAATATCAACTACATTATTGATAGGACGCACACCGATCAGGCGCAATTTATTCTGCAGCCATTCGGGACTTTCCTTCACCGTAACGTCTTTCACCGTAACACCGGCATAGTGAGGACAGGCTTCGCTGTTTTCCACTATTACTTCGATGTCCAGATCGTGGTTTTCTACTTTAAACCCGTCTACTGACGGACGCTGTAAAGTAGCCTGTTTACCATTCTGGATCAGGTAAGCATACAAGTCACGGGCTACACCATAGTGTGAACAAGCGTCTGCACGGTTAGGAGTAATATCTACTTCGAGCACGTAGTCACTCTTGATATTATAATAGTCTTTGGCGAGAGTACCCGGCACAGCTTCAGCCGGCAACACAATGATTCCTGCATGATCGGTACCGATACCGATTTCATCTTCTGCACAAATCATACCTGTAGATTCTACACCACGGATTTTTGACTTCTTGATAGTAAAGCATTCATCACCGTCATAAAGTTTGGTCCCCAAGGTGGCAACCACTACTTTCTGTCCGGCAGCTACATTCGGAGCCCCACATACAATCTGCACAGGTTCTCCGTCTCCCAGATTGACGGTAGTGATATGCAAATGGTCGGAATTCGGGTGTTCTTCGCAAGTCAGTACTTCACCGATCACGAGTCCTTCCAAACCACCCTTAATGGTTTGCACTTCTTCTACACCACCTGTTTCCAAGCCGATTGAGGTCAGCGCTGCAGCCGTTTCATCGGGTGTCAAATCAAAGTTGACATACTCTTTCAGCCAGTTATAAGAGATATTCATATAATTAAATTTTTATTGTTTCTCAAAAAGTTTCGCAAAGTTAATAAGATTTTTCGGTTGACATAGAACGATTTGAGAGAAAAATGTAAAGAGAAGCTAAACTAACAGGGTACCAGACTGTATTATTCTTCAATAAATTCAGGATTAGTGACGGTAGTGACAAAAATAGAGGGAGATATTATAGTATATATAGGAAAATAATTAATTCGAATTTTTATTTTCCATTTTACTAATTATTTATTTTCCTTTATATACTCTCAAACCTGATATTTTCCGTCATTACCGTCACTAACCGGTATCAGAATACTCTCAATCCCTGATACATAAAAAAAGACCGACCGCTCGATTGGAATCAATCAAGCGGTCGGTTTTATCTGTTCAACCGTATCTTTCATTATAAAAGAGCGGTCGATCTTCCCCAATCAAACGGTCGTTTTCGTCCGATCAAGCAGTTGTTTCTATTCCATTATACGATCGTTTTAGAAAGGCAATGGTCCTTCCGTTGCACCGAACGGATTATTCCCCTGCGGAACAAAATCGGGTTCCGGCGGAGGCGGGGCCACAGAGCCTGCATTAAGTTTAGACCCCAGCATAGCACCTGTAGGTTCACCCGGCATCGGTATCACCATATCATCCTCCGGATTAGAGAATCGCGTAAACTCACCTTTAAATCGGAGTAAGACTTCGCCTACCGCACCATTACGATGCTTGGCTATCACAATTTCCGCCATACCGCGAAGGTCGTTACCGCGATCATCCTGATAAATCTTATAATATTCCGGACGGTGAATAAAGCACACCATATCGGCATCCTGCTCGATGGCACCGGATTCACGAAGGTCGCTCAACTGAGGACGTTTACCATCGATACCTTCACGACTTTCCACACCACGATTCAACTGTGACAAGGCTATAATCGGAATATTCAACTCTTTCGCCAATCCCTTCAACGAACGGGAGATCGTACTAACCTCTTCCTGGCGGCTGCCAAATGCCATACCACTCGCATTCATCAACTGAAGGTAGTCAATAATGATGATTCTCACCCCATGTTCACGTACCAGACGACGCGCCTTAGTTCGAAGTTCAAACACAGACAAAGACGGAGTATCGTCCACATAAAGCGGGGCATCCAGCAGGTCTTTCAGTTTGTAGTCCAACTGTTGCCATTCATAGCTTGCCAATTGTCCGCTCTTGATCTTCTCACTCGGAATCTCACAAACATTAGTGATAAGACGGTTGACCAACTGGACATTACTCATTTCGAGAGAGAACAACGCTACCGGATTCCGATAATCAACAGCAATATTCTTGGCCATGGAAAGTACGAAAGCCGTCTTACCCATAGCAGGACGGGCGGCGATTACGATAAGGTCGGAATTCTGCCAACCGGAAGTCATCTTATCCAGTTTCGTAAATCCACTCTCAAGACCACTTAAACCGTCCGTTCGGGCAGCTGCTTTCTGAATCAGTTTATACGCCTCGTCAATCACCGGATTAATCTGCGTATAGTCTTTCTTCATATTCTGCTGGGAAATCTCAAACAGTCTACCTTCTGCCTCCTGCATCAAGTCGTCCACATCCAGCGTCTCATCAAAAGCCTTGCTTTGAATATTACTTGTAAATGTGATCAATTCGCGCGCCAACGATTTTTGCGCAATAATACGGGCATGATATTCGATATGCGCGGAAGAAGCAACCTTGCTACTCAACTGAGTTATATAAAAGGGGCCTCCGACCTCTTCCAGATCACCTCTTTTGCTTAACTGTTCTTTTACCGTCAGGATATCCACCGGCTTCTGATTAACGGCAAGATCAGTAATGGCGGCATAAATCAATTGATGACGATGTTCATAAAATGACTCCGGGCGAAGAATCTCACTCACCAACGAATAAGCATCCTTCTCAATCATTAAAGCACCCAACACCGCCTCTTCCAACTCCGGCGCCTGAGGTTGAATACGACCATAATCATTGACCGGTTGTACTTTAGTTGATTTTGTGTTACGGGAATTTCTTCTTTGTTCAGCCATCTGCCTATATACGATTTTATGATTTACTATTTATGATCCCCGGCCTTCAGACATAGCCAAAGCCGAAAGGGATGACAAAGATAGAATATTATAATGAAGAAAGGATAAGGAAAAATGAAGATTTTAGTAACTTTGTCACCAATAGTATAAATTTGCGACCTATAATTTAAAATTCAAAAATAATAATTCAGAACTTATATGATCACTTTCCCCAACGCCAAAATAAACCTGGGACTCTCTATTACAGAGAAGCGCCCGGACGGATATCACAATCTTGAAACCGTATTCTACCCTGTAGCTCTCGAAGATGCGCTGGAAATCCGGACCTGCCCCCAAGCAGACAACAAGTTCTCTCTACATCAGTACGGGATGGAGATATCCGGCAATCCGGAAGAGAATTTAGTGGTAAAGGCCTATCTGCTGTTGGATAAGGAATTTCACCTCTCTCCCATCGAAATTCACCTCTACAAGCATATTCCTTCAGGTGCCGGACTGGGAGGAGGATCATCGGATGCGGCCTTTATGCTGAAACTGCTCAACGAACACTTTCAACTGAATCTATCTGACGATCAGCTGGAAGTGTATGCCGCGACTTTGGGAGCCGACTGTGCCTTCTTCATCAGAAACGCCCCGACCTTTGCCGAAGGTATCGGTAATATATTCTCTCCCATTTCACTATCTTTAAAAGGATACCAGATTCTGATTATCAAACCGGATGTATTCGTATCAACCCGGGAGGCTTTCGCCAATATTCATCCTCACCATCCCGAATACTCCATCAAAGAGGCGATCAAACGCCCGATCAATGAATGGAAAGAGATATTGATCAATGATTTTGAGAACAGTGTATTCCCCCAACATCCGGTGATCGGAGAAATAAAAGCTGAATTATACAATCAGGGGGCTGTCTATGCTTCCATGAGTGGTTCCGGTTCTTCCGTATACGGCTTATTCGAACCGGGATGTACGTTGCCGGAGGCGGACTGGGGAAGTAACGCATTCAGTTATAAAGGCAAGCTGTAGGAGCAACAAAAAAAACGGTACCACGACTCCCGTCGTAGTACCGTCACAACACAAACACAAAATAAAACACGACAAAACTACTATGCAATCATACCTGTCTATGCCGGAGAGGCATAAGTACCGTTTACTCATATTCACATACTCACAAACAGTTCAAGCTGATTAGCATCTAATAAACAAATCGCATGACCGATTTGTTTAAACTTTTATGTTAATTAAAACAAATATCTTTTCACTGAATACCTCTTTCACGGAGTTTCAGCTGCCAGTTCCATGCAGAGCGTAAAGTATCTTCCAAGGTTTCTACCGCTTTCCATCCCAGTTCCTGATTAGCAAAATCGGGATTAGCCCATACCTTTTCAATATCACCTGCACGACGGCCTACAATCTGATAATTCAATTTAACGCCGGTTGCTTTTTCAAATCCGTGGATCAGTTCCAATACAGAAACACCACGTCCCGTACCAATATTGAATACTTCTACTTTTTCTTTCTGTTTCTGCTCCAAAATGCGGCGGATTGCAATCACGTGTGCTTTAGCCAAGTCAACAACGTTGATAAAGTCACGGATACAAGAACCGTCAGGAGTATCATAATCGTCACCGAATACACTTAGTTTTTCACGGATACCCATCGCTGTCTGAGTCAGATAAGGAATCAAGTTTTGAGGAACGCCATTCGGAAGTTCGCCCAGCAATGCTGTAGGATGCGCGCCAATCGGATTGAAATAACGCAGCAGAATAGCATTGATCGGAGCACCGGAAGCTATTGTATCACGGATAATTTCTTCATTAATCTGTTTTGTATTTCCATAAGGAGATTCCGCTTTCTTAATCGGAGCCTTTTCCGTTACAGGCAACTCATCCGGCTGACCATATACTGTACAGGAAGAAGAGAACACGATGCCTTCTACTCCATGTTTAGGCATTAACTCCAAAAGGTTAATTAAAGAAACCAGGTTGTTACGATAATAAAGCAACGGTTTCTCTACCGACTCTCCTACTGCTTTGCTTGCTGCAAAATGAATAATCGCTTTAATTCCTTTATATTTAGCAAATACGGCATCAAGGCCTGCAAAATCAAGACAATCCAATTTTTCAAAAGCCGGACGGATACCGGATACCTTCTCTATATTGTCAACAACGTCAGCACTCGAGTTTGATAAATTATCGATAATGATTACTTCGTATCCATTGTTTTGCAGTTCTACGACGGTGTGAGACCCAATATAGCCCGTTCCTCCCGTTACTAAAATTCTTTCTTTCATATAATTTTAAAATATGGTTAGTTTTTCGGTTTTCAGTTTGTTTGAGGTACAAATGTATGGAAATAAAATGAAAATGCAATAAACTATTTCAATTTTCTTCGCAGGAAGATGCTTAAGGGATGATCTGCGGGCGATTTGGTATGATGGAAATCCAATCTGGTATAAACCCGGTATAAAGAAAAAAGCCGGAAACGAACTGTCTGCGTATTACCACATGACAGAGTTTCCGGCCCTTTATCTTAATTATCAACTCAGTCTTTTACACGACGCCTGAGAAACCCATGAATGCCATAGCCAGCAAACCTGCGGTAATCAAAGCAATCGGAGTGCCTTGCATCCCTTTCGGTACCTTCACAAGACTCATCTGCTCGCGTAATCCGGCAAACAGTACCAGCGCCAGACCGAAGCCGATAGCAGTGGAGAACGCATACACCACTCCTGTCAGCAAGTCAAAGTCTTTCTGGATGACCAGGATTGCCACACCCAGAATACAACAGTTGGTTGTAATCAGCGGCAGGAACACGCCCAGTGCCTGATACAAAGAAGGAGAAACTTTCTTCAGAATGATTTCCACCATCTGCACCAGTCCGGCAATGACCAGGATAAAAGTGATTGTCTGCAAGTATCCCAATCCGAAAGCATCCAACACAAACTTCTGAATCAGGAATGTAACGATGGTAGCGATAGTCAGTACGAAAGCAACGGCTGCGCTCATACCCATCGCTGTTTCCACCTTCTTGGAAACACCCAGGAACGGACAGATTCCCAGGAACTGCGACAACACAATGTTGTTTACAAAGATTGCCGAAATAAAGATCAATATATATTCCATATTCTTTTCTTATTTAATTGAGTTAGGCTTTCTTCAGGCTATTAATGATTGCAATCAGGTAACCCAAAGCGATAAAAGCACCCGGAGCCAAAACAAAGATCAGCATTCCGTATTCTTCCGGCAGAATAGTCAGGTCGAAAATCTTACCTGTTCCGAGGAATTCACGAACAGCACCCAGCAGAGTCAGGGCAATGGTAAAACCAAGTCCCATACCGATACCGTCAAACATAGAAGCTAACGGGTTGTTTTTAGCGGCAAAAGCTTCCGCACGTCCCAATACGATACAGTTTACCACGATCAGCGGAATGAAAAGTCCCAGTGTAGCATACAGGTCAGGAACATAAGCCTGCATCACCATCTGAAGCAGTGTCACGAAAGATGCAATCACGACGATAAACGACGGGATACGTACCATATCCGGAATCAAATTTTTGATAGATGAAATGACCACATTCGAACAAATCAGTACGAACATCGTAGCCAGCCCCATACCCATACCATTGATAGCAGATGAAGTAGTACCCAACGTAGGACACATACCCAGCAGGAGCACGAAAGTAGGATTTTCTTTGATAATCCCGTTCATCATTACTTTAAAGTTATTCATATCTGTCTCCTCCTTTCTTAGTTGTTAGTGTCATCAGCAGCAGCTTCACTTGCCGGAGCGGTAGCCGGTTCATTTTTCCGGGAAGCACCGCTGGTTGTATCGGCAGTACCGCCTTTATATGCCTGATAAGCAGCATTCACCGCGTTCAGGAAAGCACGTGAGGTAATAGTGGAAGCAGTGATAGCATCTACCTGTCCATTCATATCTTTTGTCACGGCCAACGGAGCGTCTCCCGGATTCATACCCAGGATAGACTTCGCACTTTGCTCGTGAGATACAGCCTGCTCGCCTTTAGCCGGATCATAAGCACCAAACCACTTATCCGCTTTGGAACCCAGTCCCGGAGTTTCGGCATGTGCCAATAAAGAGTAGTTATAGATCTTGCCTTCGGCATCAAAGCCTACCAGCACTTTCAGTTCACCACCGAATCCCATTGACGTAGCCTCTACAGCAGAACCGACCCATTGTTCCCCGTTCTTAGCCGGATAGATAATGAAATCTACGATTTTCTTTCCGTCCTTCTCGCTGAACACCGTATCGCTTTCAGCTACCGGATTATTGGTAAATTCAGGAAGCACCTTTTTCAAAGCCTCGTTCAGCGTTTTCGCATTCGCTTCGGCAATCGGTCCTTTCGTCAATTCATTTACATATGCCAGCAACGCTACAGAGACAGCAGTGACTCCTGTAAGCACCAGCAACATATTCTTTAAAGATGATTGTAACTTTTTCATTTCTTCTTCGCTACCTCCCCAAAGCGTTTAGGTTTACAATAGGTGTTAATCAGCGGAGTAAACGCATTCATTATCAGGATGGCAAATGACATACCTTCGGGATATGCACCGAACAGACGGATAACGACCGTCAGCAGACCGATACAAACTCCGTAAATCAGCATACCTTTCTTACTCATCGGAGAAGTCACATAGTCGGTTGCCATAAATACGGCTCCCAGCATCAGACCTCCGGAGAGTAACTGCAATACCGGAGAAACATACTTTTCAGGATCTACCAGGTGCATAATGCCTGCAAATACAAACACAGTCACAATAATAGAAACCGGGATATGCCAGGTGATAATCTTTTTCCAAAGCATATAAGCCAGTCCGAGCAGCAGTGCCAGCGCACTTACTTCACCGATACATCCGCCGTTCTGTCCGATAAACAGATTCAGCGCATCGGGTATCTGGCTCAAAGCGCTTGTATCGCCATGAATAGCCTGTTTCATCAATGCCAGCGGAGTAGCACCGGTGGTAGCGTCCATATAAGAAGTCAGCTGCCCCACTACCGGCCATGTTGTCATCTGCACCGGGAAAGAAAGCAGCAGGAATACACGTCCCGCCAATGCCGGGTTGAAAGGGTTGCATCCCAGACCACCGAAAGACATCTTGCCTACACCGATTGCGAACAGTGCGCCCAGAATGATAATCCAGACAGGTAGGTTGGAAGGTAAGTTGAATGCCAGCAACACACCTGTAATAACAGCAGAGCCGTCGCAGATAGTTGTAGCAGGTTTCTTCATTAAGAATTTAACGATCGCCCATTCGAAGAATAAACAGGCTGCTACTGAAGTAGCCGTGACAATCAGAGCCCCCAGCCCGAAGAAATAAAGAGACACCAGAAAAGCCGGAATCAGTGCGATCAGCACGCCATACATATTCTTCTGTACGCTGTCTCCGCCATGAACGTGGGGGGATAGTGATACGATTAATTTATTTTCCATACTTCGTTATTTTTTAGCTTGACGTGCACGAATCATAGCTCCTACCTTGCCTTTACCCAGGCGGCAGTAATCAAGCAACGGACGGTTGGCAGGACAAGTGAACTGACAGGAACCGCACTCGATACAATCCATGATTCTTTCTTTTTCCATTGTTTCAAAGTCTCCGTTTTCGGACAAAGCCCCGAGCAAGTACGGCTCCAGTCCCATCGGACAAGCGCTCACGCACTTCGCGCAACGGATACAGGTTTGTGCTTCACCACGTTTAGCTTCCTTCTGATTCATGATCAGGATACCCGAACTGCCTTTGGCCGTAGGAACTTCGATATTCACCAAAGCCTTCCCCATCATCGGACCGCCGCCGATCACTTTTCCCGTATCCTCCGGCAGACCACCGCAAGCATCAATCAACTGCTTCATCGGTGTACCGATACGAGCCAGGAAGTTGGAAGGTTTAGCCACAGATTTACCAGTCACGGTAATCACCCGTTCAAACAATGGTTTATTCTTCTGAACAGCTTCGTAGACAGCGAATGCCGTACCCACATTCTGCACAACAGCTCCTGTAGAGATAGGCAGCGCACCACTCGCCACCTGACGTTTGGTTATCGCATCAATCAACTGCTTTTCACCGCCCTGAGGATATTTCACCTTCAAAGGAACGACTTCGATGCCTGCATAACTGGAAGCGACTTTCGTCATCAGTTCAATAGCATCCGGCTTGTTATTTTCGATTCCAATAAATGCTTTATTTACCTTCACGGCTTTCATCAGAATAGAAACACCTACCATGACTTCCTCCGCATGTTCCAGCATCAGCTGATGGTCGGCAGTCAAGTATGGTTCACACTCTACCGCATTGATTATCACACATTCTGCTTTGAATGAAGGCGGCGGACAGAGTTTCACCTGTGTAGGGAAACAAGCCCCACCCAAACCTACGATACCAGCATCAGCAATCTTTTTCACGATTTCTTCAGCCGAGTATTCACATTCTTTTACCAATGTCTTGCTACGGTCAATGGTTTCTTCCCATTCATCCCCTTCTACATCAATAAAAATAGCAGGTTTTGCATAACCGCTCGCATCGACCACTGTATCGATCTTCGCCACTTTTCCACTGACTGAAGAATGAATCGCTGCCGAAACGAAGCCGGCAGGTTCGGCAATCTTCGTGCCTACCTTCACCATATCACCCTTTGCCACTACCGGTTTGGCAGGTGCGCCAATGTGCTGGCCCAACAGAATAACTGCCTTCGCAGGAACTTCTGCCGTGATGATAGGTTGATGTGCCGACAATTTATTTTCGTGTGGATGAACTCCACCAATTGAAAATGTCTTTAACATACAATTCTGTATTTTATTCTGTTATTATTCTGTAACTTTAGGAGTTTCTGTCGCAACAGTTTTCGGAGTTTCTGCAGCAACCGGCTTTGAAGTTTCCTCTGTTTTCGGCTTGGATGCTTCTTCTGCCTTCGGTTTGCGCGGAGGGAAGTTCAGCTCGATAATCGTGTTCTGCGGACAAACTTCTACGCACTTGCGGCATGATTTACACTTGTTCGGATCGATATAAGCCAGGTTGTTCTCCAGCGTGATAGCTTCGAACGGACAAGTCTTGACACACTTACCGCAGCCGATGCAGCTCACCGTACAAGCCTTGCGTGCTACAGCTCCCTTGTCCTTGTTCACACAAGAGATGTATACACGGCGTGACTTCTTACCTTGCGGGCGAATCTCAATAATCGCCTTCGGGCAAGCCTTCACACAAGCGCCACAAGCTGTACATTTTGCTTCGTCCACTTCCGGAAGTCCCGTTTCAGGATTCATGTGGATGGCGTCGAACTGGCAGGCAGCCACACAGTCGCCACATCCGAGGCATCCGTAGCTACAGCCTGTTTCTCCACCATACAATGAAGCGGCAATAGCACAACTCTTGGCACCGTCGTATTGATTGATACGCGGACGGTTGGCACAGCTTCCGTTACATCTCACCACTGCTACCATCGGCTCAGCTTCAGTAGCTGCCAGTCCGAGAATATCAGCAATTTGTGCCATGACAGGCTGACCGCCTACAGGGCAGAATTTACCATCCAGCGAACCGGCTTTGACGCAAGCATCGGCAAATCCGCTACAACCAGGATAGCCACATCCACCACAGTTTGCCTGGGGCAACACTTCCCCCACCTGGGCAATCCGCGGGTCTTCATACACGGCAAATTTCTTGGAAGCTACATAAAGAATAGCGGCCAGCACGAGCGCTATAGCTCCCAATGAAATCACTGCAATCAGAATCAAATTCATAATGTTCTAGTTATTTATTGGTTTTATAGTAAATGAAAAATGTTGTTTCATTCGCGTTTTATTGAGCCATAAAATGAAATAATAAGGTATAAGAACGGCCAGAGAAAGAAGAGCCGCATACAGTTCATTCCCTATCAACGCCATCAAGACGAATAGAGAAACAATCAGAAGTACAAAAGGAATTATGAATGCCAATGCTACAGCCATCATGCCCATCGACGTTTCGCCGATCACCATCACCCGCTCTCCTGTCTGATAGGAATCAGCCGCAGCATCTGTTATATCTATGATTTTGTCTTTACTATCCGCCGAAGAACAGTGACCTTTTGCGCTACAAGCCGCACAAGCCGACGTCTGAACGATCCTCACCGACAGATGAGAACCCTGTATGTTTTCCACAATACCCAGATGCTTTATAGTATTATTCGTCATTTTGCAAACTCAACATTACAAATCGCGGCAAATTTAATCATTATTTGTGAACTACGAAGCATTCCCTCACTTTTTTCTACATAATAAAATGTTATTTTTTGTGTTTTCGTTATCGCACACGAAAAAGTAACGCCAACTATTTGATATTTTAGCATACAACAAAGCAGGCGGAAAAGTTCTTCCCGCCTGCCTGTCTTATCTAACCAATTACTTTATTTACTGAATGCTGCTTACAATGATGCAGCCTGTACTCCCAGTACTCCGGCAATCGCACCGGCTACAGCAATGATTACTTTCAAAACTACACTCCAAGTTTTCTTCATAGATTTTTCCTCCTTTCTTTTTTAAGCTTTTCAGATTATACAGTCGGATCCGGGGCTTCCTCGTCTCCTCCTCCTTCATTTCCACCACCGCCATTTTCACCATCATCCGGATTATCCGGCGTCACAGAGGCATTCAACTTCTTCAGATATTCATCCAGACTGATCAGATCCAGTTTTTCATCCGCACGGGTAGCTGTCTTCGTGATACGCAGTTCTTTATTTGCCTGAAAGAAGATGCGTACACTGTCCACACTTTTAGCCGTAACATCTTTCGCTGTGTCTGTACCTTTCGAACAGGCAGTCAGCATAAATACACCCAAGCCTTCGATATTCACTGACTTACCTTCCAGAAGTTGCTCCTTCATCTTCTCCACAAAATTCTGAATCACACTCTTGATATCACCAATGGACAAGGAAGAATAACCCTGCATTTTCTGCGCAATATATTTTAGATTGACAGACTGACCTAAGGTGATCAGTTGCGGATAATATTTCTTAGGAGAATTAGGAACACGCGGGTCAGATGGTCGCGTTACGACTTTGTAAATTACACTCATAATACGTTTTTTAAAAGATTCAAATTCAAGTTATTTATTCACGTTTCGTTGATCAACAATGCAAAGGTGAGACTTTTATTTCAGATAACAAAAAGAAAAGCCCCTTGCGGGGCTCTTTTTCTGAGAAAAGTTATAATTCATAGATATTCAGATATTTATCTTTTAGCATCTTGGCCATATCCATAGCCGTAACCATAGCGTTTGCCATAACCGTAATGCTTACCATACTTGCCGTAGCCGTAGTAATAACCGTATTTTCTCTTTTTCAAGTCCACACCGTTGATTACGGTACAAAGATTAGGAAGCTTCTTCTCAATAGACAACTCATTGATCAATGTATATTCGGCTTTATGAGTATAGTCGGCACGACATACGTAGACCGACAAGTCAGCTACACGACCTATCAATAAGGTATCGGTTACCATACCGATAGGAGCAGTATCCATTATCACATAGTCGAAGTGCTTCTTTAAGGTTTCTATCGCCTTGTCCAGCCCGTTACGAGCCAGCAGTTCGGTAGGATTAGGAGGAACAGTACCACCCGGAAGAATGTATAGATTCTGATTCACATCAGAAAGTTGTACCAGTTCCATCAAATCTGTTTCAGGATTGGAAAGATATTGAGTAATACCTTTCTCCTTATTTGAAAGTTGGAATACCTTATTCAGTCCCGGCTTACGAATATCAAGACCAACAATCACCACTTTCTTTCCCAAAAGAGAAAGACTGATAGCCAAGTTTGCCGAAACAAACGATTTTCCTTCTCCACTGACTGTTGAGGTCACAAGGATTACCTTCTGGTCATTATCAAGCATAAACTGAAGATTGGTTCGGATATTACGGAAGGTTTCGCTCATCAGATTGTTCTTATTTTCAAATACCGCAATAGAGCCATTCTTATCATTCTTTTCGTCTGTCAATGGAACATCACCTACAACCGGCACACTCGTTAGTTTCTCTACATCAGCACGACCTTCGATCTTAAATTTTGTCAATTCTATCAGGTAGATAATGCCAACGGGAATTCCAATACCCAATACCAATGCAATCAGATAAATCATAGATCCTTTGGGAGATACCGGAATATCATCAGCTATCGCCTCATCAATGATCTTCGCATTATTGGCAGTAGCAGCAAGTGCAATCGCATTCTCTTCACGTTTCTGTAACAACATCAGATACAAGCCTGCTTTAATCTCTTGCTGGCGGGCGATGCTTACATAAGCCCGTTCTTGCCCCGGAGCATTGCTGATACGACGGGAATAGCGACTCGCTTCACGGTCAAGACTCTCTTTAGTGATCATCAATCCCTGCAAGGTTCCTTCAAGAGTAGCCTGTACATTGGCTTTCATTGCACGGATACTCGTATCCAAATTCACAATCGTAGGGTTATTCTCTGTTGATGTACGTAACAGGCGTTTACGCTCAATAAGCATTTCGTTATAACGCTCAATGGCCCCAATCAAGGCAGCATCCTGCAAACCTACATTACTCGGCAATACTTCGTATTCATTGCCTCGCAAATACTTACGCAAGTCATTCACCAAACTGATTTGAGTACGGTTCTCTACGCTCTTCTTTTCATACTCAGCATTACCGGCCAAGGCGATCTGAGCTTCGCTTGTCAAATCCGTGATGCCTGCATCACGCTTGAAAGATTCCAGATTAGCTTCCGTACTACCCAATTCTTTTGAGATAATACCAATACGTTCATCAATAAACTCAGCTGTTTTCTGGGCAATCTCGTTTTTATCATTGTTCGTATTGCGATTATACATTTCAAGCAACTGGTTGATAAAATCCTGTCCACGCTGCAAACTGGAGTTCTTCAATGAAATCACAGCAACAGAAGTCGTTTTAGAAGTAGGAGCAATAGACAGACTGTTACAATAGCCTTTTGCCACTCTCATCGGTTTATTGATAGTCGCAGTTATATGACGTACGTTCTTCTCCATCCGAGGAACTTTCGTTCCATCCTGCAAAGTTACCGAGTCAACATCTTGAAAGAAAGCCAATGTACCTTCATCAGTCGGAAAAATAGCAGGCAGCTTTTCAAAATGCTTCTGATAGCCCTTTTCACCTACAGTCACATTCACATCCATACTACCTTCAGGCTGTAAGGTCATCTCTACTACCATCGAAGTTTTCAGTTTTTCAGCCTCTTGAGGAGTCAAACTTACTTGTACCGGAGATGTCTTATATAAACCTTTTGCAGGAAAATCATCCTCATCTTTATAGGTTATATACAATCCCAACTGATTAACCACCTCTTTTACCAAGGTTTTCGAACGTAGAACTTCCAACTCATTATCAATGTTTTTAGAAGATGTCATCAGACCGCTTAAACCTATATCCTCCAATTCCGAAGAAAGTCCTGCACCTCCACCCTTCTTCTCGTCTTTTATCAGAACTGTAGCGGAAATATTATAAATGGGTGTAGCCCAGTGCAAATAAAACCATGCACCAACAAAACATAGCAACACAGCACCTACAAACCAGGGCCAGTGAATGATGTATTTAAAAAGCAATGCCCGGAAATCAATTTGCTCCTCAGTCATTTCAGGTCCTTTCCCGTTTTTATTTTCTTCCTTCATAACTCTTTCTTTTTATTTCAAGATGTTAAACAATAAACTGGCAATAGAAACAAGGATCGAAGTAGCAGAGAACCACAAACTTGTACTAGTTCCGATATCCGAATTTCGAGCTTTTGCCTTATTGGGAGTTACGTAAATAATATCATTCTGTTGCAAATAATAATAAGGAGAAAGGATAGTCTCCGCTTTATTCAGATCCAAAGGAATAATTTCCTGCTTACCATTGGCATTCTCTCGTATCAGCTTAACATCATCACGTAGACCATATACGGTCATATCACCTGCCATAGCCAAAGCTTCCAGGATGTTCACCTTTTCATTGGAAATCGTAAATGTACCGGGACGGGCAACTTCACCAATCACGGAAATCTTATAATTTACCATACGTACCGTTACAATAGGAGTTTCCGTAATATAAGGTTTCAACTTTTCTACAATCATCTGTTCAGTTGCCTTCTTTGTCAATCCGCCCACATGAAGTTCACCCAATACCGGAAAGTTGATATTACCTTCATTATCCACCAAATATTGCTGCAGGACAGGCTGAGTAGTCGTATAATTCAAAGCAGCATTACTCTGCGTAGCCACTGTCAGATTAAAAGGCGCAGCCAGTTCAGGACTGGTACACGACACTACAATAGTCAACAAGTCTTTGGGCATGATCTTTGCATCATATAACTGTTCGTTCTGCGTACTATACAAAACGACTTCTGCATCCTGCAAGTAAGGCACCTTTTTATAAGACTGACAAGCTGTAAGAAGCAGGATCAACAACAGTATTAAAACATTCCTTCCGTTTAATTTTTCCATAATATATAAATTATAAAACTTAGACACCTTTCAAATACCATTCATAAAGACGCTCGATTCCTTCATCAATCTCAACCTTATGATGCCAGCCTAAACTGTGTAACTTCGATACATCTGTTAATTTACGCATTGTACCATCAGGCTTTGAACTATCCCAAAGAAGGATACCTTTAAAGCCAATTTCCTTCATAATTATTTCAGCAACTTCACGGATACTAACTTCCTTACCTGTACCAACATTGATATGGCAGTTACGAATGTCTCTACTGCCTGTAACATAAGTATCTTTGAAATCAACGTTCAACAGTACATGAACGCTCGCATCAGCCATCTCTTCACTCCATAAGAATTCACGCATAGGTGTTCCGGTCCCCCAAAGTGTAACCGATTCAGGAGTAATACCAAATTTTGCCAATTTATCCAATATTTCAGCATCAGACTCACTACCGGTCACACCTTCCACAGGACGCAAGTCAAGGTCTCTACGAACGGCCTTCCAGTCACCTTCGTTTAAACATTTAGCCAGATGAATCTTGCGAATCATGGCAGGAAGAACATGACTGTTTTCCAAATGGAAATTATCATTTGGACCATAAAGGTTGGTAGGCATCACGGCGATATAGTTCGTGCCATACTGAAGATTGAAGCTTTCACACATCTTCAAACCAGCAATCTTGGCAATGGCATAAGGCTCGTTCGTATATTCCAAAGGAGAAGTCAGCAGAGCGTCTTCCTTCATCGGCTGTGTCGCATCACGGGGATAAATACAGGTACTGCCCAGAAAAAGCAGTTTCTGTACGTTATGACGAAAACTCTCACCGATCACATTCTGCTGAATCTGGAGATTCTGATAGATAAAATCGGCACGATACTGCAAGTTTGCAAGGATACCACCGACATGCGCAGCGGCAAGGACAACTGCATCAGGCTGTTCTTCATCAAAGAATTGTTTTACGGCTACGCCATCAAGAAGGTCCAGTTCTTTATGAGAGCGTCCTACAAGATTCGTGTAACCACGACGCTGCAAATTATTCCAGATAGCGGAACCCACCAGACCATGGTGTCCTGCTACATAAATCTTCGTATTCTTATCCATTCTTATTCTTCTCTATTCATCAGTTCTTTCATGTGAAGCTTCTTCACAAACTTCATATCATGCGATACCATGATTTTTACCAGTTCGGGAAAAGAAGTCTTGGTAGGATTCCAGCCAAGTAATGTACGGGCTTTGCTAGGATCACCCAGTAACTGCTCAACTTCAGCAGGACGGAAATATTTAGGATCGACTTCAACCAGAACCTCTCCCGTCGATACATCAATGCCTTTCTCATTCACACCTTCACCATCCCAACGAAGTTCAATGCCGACTTCTTTGAAAGCCAGTGTCGTAAATTCACGTACAGTGTGGTATTCTCCAGTAGCAATTACAAAGTCTTCAGGAGTGTCATGCTGAAGAATCAGCCACATACATTCTACATAATCCTTAGCGTATCCCCAGTCACGAAGTGAGTTCAGGTTTCCCAAATAAAGTTTGTCCTGAAGACCTTGCGCAATACGGGCAGCAGCCAATGTTATCTTACGGGTTACAAAAGTCTCTCCTCTACGTTCACTTTCATGATTAAAAAGGATTCCGTTTACAGCATACATGCCATAGCTTTCACGATAGTTCTTGGTTATCCAAAAACCGTATTGTTTGGCTACTCCATACGGGGAACGGGGATAGAATGGAGTAGTTTCCTTCTGTGGAACTTCTTGGACCAAACCGAATAGTTCAGAAGTGGAAGCCTGATAAATCCTTGTCTTCTTCTCCATTCCAAGGATACGGACAGCTTCCAGCATGCGAAGTGTGCCGATAGCATCCGCTTCAGCTGTATACTCCGGTACATCAAAAGAAACTTTCACATGGCTTTGTGCGGCCAGGTTATAAATTTCATCCGGTTGTACCTGCTGGATTATACGGATCAAGGAACTGGAATCCGTCATATCTCCATAATGAAGATTAACCAAACGCTCCTTTTTCATGTCACGTACCCACTCATCCAGATAAAGATGCTCGATACGTGCGGTGTTGAAAGAAGAGGAACGACGAAGGATACCATGGACTTCATATCCTTTTTCTATTAAAAACTCGGCTAAAAATGAACCATCCTGACCGGTGATTCCTGATATTAAAGCTATCTTTTTCATTTTATTCATTAATATTTCATTTATAGTATATACATATTTTATCAGCCATACCCCCATTTTTCCTAGCTAATACAGCAAATAGTCCCATTCAAAAGAGTCAAAGTCAACCTTCTCACCATTAAAGCAAACATTACTATAACTCTCCTCAGAACGCTTCAAGAACATATCTTCCTTCTTGATGAATTTATAGAAGCCCTAAACACTTTAACTTAGGAATTGTAATGAAGGTCGCGGACAACCTTCACCAGAATCAGAAGTCATTGAATATTTTGTCGTTTGAGAAAGCTTTAGGTTATCATCTAGAGCGTCAGGATCATCGTCATCAAAGTAATCGGCAGTCAGCTGGTCATCATCCAAGATATGCTCAAAAAAGCGTTGGAACATATCATCCGGTGCCATTCCGTCAAAGTCATCTCCATCTATTTTTGAGAGTTGAACAACCGACATATCCGATTACCGCCAAATCTCTCTCTTCCTTCCAAGATTTTTTCAGGACGAAATCGAGGTGAGATACAAACAACTCCCGCAGTTCATCGGCCATCAGCAGATTCTCCTTCCGCGTCTTCTTGTCATAACACACAGAGACTAGAAAAAATATCTTCAAGATATTATAGGTCTGGCAGGAAGCTTTTACCACGGGGAGTATCGAGACCCGTCTTGACGAACTCCCAGACCAGTTCCTTCACACAAAGCTTTTCCAATTCCTCTATCGGATTTGCCTTGGCGTAGGAATCGATTTTATCAATCATGGTAAGTTTACTCGCTGATTTACCAACGGACACACCAAGGAAAACAGCAATCCGGAAAAGTGACTCCTTATGGACAAGATTCAGATTGCTACGGTATGTAAACGATGTTATACCCATCATCTTTTTATGGGAAATGTAGGAGAAATTCATTGTGGTCGATATTAGTAGACTTCTGTCAAGTCGCAGGTATTAGCCCTACTTGTGCTGACAGATAAACATTACTTCTTCAATGTTTCGAAAGTTTCAGCGGCATCTTCCTCGGCAATCCGCATGCAGCGAGCGACGTAATCCTGATGTCATTAACTGCATTGAACCCGAACGCTACTCCATTTCAACAAAGTCAGCTACTCGTTTTTTCAATTCTTCTGTAATCATAATAAAGTATCAATTAAGGGGTTAAATTATTCTATCAAAGCTCTTTCATAACTTGCTCACATCTTCGAGTGGGAACATTGAGCATACGAGAAACGTATAAAGGGAGAGTTGCATCCATTGAACCAGATTGACGTTCCATACCAATGAGATACTCGATGTTTTTCTTTAGGTCACCAAGTGAGTTTGAAAATGACTTGTTATCGGTTGTTTTTCCAGTCAGCTTTGCTCTGTACTCGTCAAGTGTTTCACTGCCATCCTCGCCATACTTACCGTCTTTTGCTTCGCAGATAACAGAAGGGTCAAGAATCTCTACAGTATGCCATGCTCCAGTAGGTACTACACAACCAAAACTTCCTACGGTAGAATTCAGATGAATACGGTCTTTCTCGTTGCCATCATTATCATAGATAATCTCCACGAGCTTGCCACAAATTAGGATAGCATTTTCGTTTGAATTGGAATAACGATGAATCGGTACACTGGTTCCTAGCATGAGGGCATTGAGCATACGCTGCCCACTATTATCTGGATTACAAAGATCAAAACTATGACGAAGGCGAGGATTTACCAAAGCCCTGTCAAACAGTTCTGATATTAGTTTCTTATCTATGTGTATCATAGTTATCCGTTTTTTCTTGCAGTTGCACAATCATCGTAACAAGACTTATCTGTCTTTTGAGACCAGAAAAGGTATATGTTAATTTTGCAAATACCTCCCATAAGTTTTTTGAAATTGGCCACAATGCCAATAGCTTACAACGATTTGACGATATCCACGAAATTCTCCATCACATACTCGACATCCTCCATAGTCATGCAAGTGTTGAGCGGGAGGGTGATCTCATTCTCGAACAAGTTATAGGCATTAGGATAGTACTTGATGTCGAAGCCGAGAGCCATGTATGCAGTCATCATAGGAAGTGGCTTGTAATGTACATTAGTAGCAATGCCTCGCTCTGCCATCTGCCCAATTACATGGTTAGCCTCTTCACGGGTGCGACCTTGCAGACGCACCAGATACAAGTGATGCGATGAGCAATGATCCTCAGCCTTATGGTTCAGATAAGCTACCTGATGGCTAGTGTCAAGGTTAGCGTTAAGATCATCAATAGCCTTATTCATATAGGCCACATACTCTTCACGCTTCTTCAGCATCTCAGAATAGCGTTCGAACTGTACCAAACCCATAGCAGCCATTATGTCTGTCATGTTGCACTTGTACCATGGGCCGATAATGTCGTACTCCCATGCACCTAACTTAGTCTTAGCCAATGCATCCTTGTTCTGACCATGGAGAGAGAAGAGTTGTGAGAGGCGGTAAATGAACTCATTCCAGCTTTCATCCTCGATAAACGGCACAAGACTTCCGCAATACATCTGCTGACGCTCTACCTTCTCACTACCGAAAGCCAAGTTCCAAGTCATTGCGCCACCCTCTGCTGTCGTGAAGTTCTTCACCGCATGGAATGAGAATGAAGAGAAGTCCGCAATCTCACCTGCCATCTTGCCGTGGCGAGAAGCACCAAACGAGTGCGCACAATCGTTAGACACCACGATACGACCAATCAATTTCTGTATATCATTCTTAGGAGTGAATTTTGCCAAAATCTCAGGACGAATCACAATCTCCTTGATCTTATCCACATCTGCACAAATACCAGCCAAGTCAACAGGAACAATCACCTTAGTGCGTTCCGTGATAGCTGCAGCCAACTTCTCGTAGTCCATCTCAACATTGTCCTTCTGCGAGTCTACCATCACGATGGTAGCACCTACATGCTGAACAACCGAAGCTGATGCTGTATAAGTGTATGCAGGCATGATAACCTCATCGCCAGGACCCACACCCAACACACGCAACACCATCTCCATGGCAGCCGTAGCAGAGTTCAGACATACCGTCTTATCTGTGTGAACGTATTCAGAAATTATCTTCTCCAGTTTCTTAGTACGAGGGCCAGTCGTAATCCAACCACTCAGAATTGCATCACGAACTTCATTAGCTTCAGCTTCCGTCATATCTGGAGGCGAAAAAGGAATATTCCTTCTTCTCAAATCTGTACTCATTTTTATTTGTTTTTTAAGTTATTGATCAAATTTGTTTCTATTCTTATTTCCATCCATTCCGCTTCCGAACTTGTTTTGCAAACGCTCGTTCTTACGATAGTTAAACAGCACTATAAGGCAGAAATACACTTCCACATCGGGGAATATATGATAGTCAATGTGATGGTACTGCATACGGATATAGTCATCCTCCCTGTCTATCACATACTTAGCCACTAGCTTTCTATCTTCAAACAACCCCTTCGAGGCAATGGGACTGACCCATATATCAATGTTTCCTGAAGTACGTAACTGGGGCTGTGGATAATAGCAGGCATTAGCTTGCCCCTTCAGAATACAACTCCTAAAACTATCCTCCGCTAGCATACGAGTAATCTCCTCACAATGCTCATCCACCAACAAGTTTTCTTCCTGAATGTATGCTGCCATTCCAAGCCACTGCATTTTCAAGCCGATGGGCAAATAGACAGTTTGCTCAGACTATTCCTCATACAGCCTTTGCCCACTATGAAACGAAATACCTGTTAGTCCTTGCTTTTCCGAAATCTCATTTATCTCCTGCCATTCCATTGCCGAAGAAACATGCGACAATACATCGCGAGTACCTATAGCAACTAGAGTAACTCGAAAAATAATTCATTCATTAGTCTTTCACTACAGACTTTATCACATCCACATACTTCTGTGTACCCACCTCACGAGTGAGATTATTCAATACGAACTGACGACCGTTCTTGCCGTACTCTTTACAGAGTTCGCGATTGAGATACAGTGTAAGTATCGACTTCTTAAACTCCTCTTTATCGCCCGCCTTAGTGAAGATGCCGCAGCTATTATCTTCAAGGATGCTCTTGAGTTCATTCTCATCGAAATTGGCCAGTACAGGACGACTTGCCGACATGATGCTCCATGTCTTTGAAGGCACAGATGCCGAACCCGTTCCGGGCTTAGAAATCACGAGAGACGCATCACCCAACGAGAATACATGACTAATATCCTCATATGGTTGGAATGGAAGTATATGTACATTATCTATATTTCTCTCAGCCACCATTCTCTTCACCTCGTCCAGATAAGCCCCCGTACCCACAAGAACAAAGTGGATGTCAGAATTGGATGTTTTTAACTCCTCAGCCACACTTAGCAGCATATCCATGTTCTGAGACAACCCAATGTTACCGTTATATGTAACATAGAATTTACTCCTGTCTAATCCATACATCTCAAACAGTTTGTTCTTCTCCCTCGGAATATCTACCACTGCATTCTGATCCACCCAGTTATACACCACAACAATCTTCTCCTCAGGAACACCCTTCGCCAAAAGATTTTTCTTGAAGTCCTCAGAAATTACGATAATCTTATCTGCATACTTGTAGGTAATCTTCTCCACGATGCGACCAATTTTCCATACAAGACTCCCCCCCTTCGACAGTCCGTTGTTCACTAGGGAGTCAGGAAAAATATCCTGAGCATTATACACCGTTGGCTTTCGCTTCAGCCACTTAATCAGCGGCATCTTTAATCCTTGTATTGGTGGAGTCGAATCGATAAACGCAACATCATATTTCTTCCATATACAGTAGTGAAGTAACATCACCTCACCTATCACATAGCGCAATGCTCTCAAAATAGGATTTTTACCCTCGCCATACAAATGGAAGCGGTGGATGCGCAACTTGCCATCCACATCTGTTTCATATCGCTTCCATTTTGCACCCTCTGGCACAGCTCGCGTAGGGGTAGGCGTGTATAGATCCACCTCTAAGTTCTGCTCGGCACAAGCATGAATGATGTTGTCCGTCAAGTAGAGGCTTGCTGCCGTCTCAGGCAAGTAATATGAACAGGGGAATACTGCTTTCATACTGTCTCCAACTTTACTTCGTTAATCAATCTCTCTGCCAACGCAATGGCTTTTTGGGGAGTCTCTTCGGTCACAATCACGTGACCGCTTCTGCATAGACTGCTCGTCACCTCTGGAATCATATCGCCCTCCTTGTGGTAAATCTCCCAGAGATACACACGAGAATCATCCAGCACCTCGGTGTTCTGTATACTTACCAATTTTCCAGGCTTCGGGCAGAAATAGCGGATGCAGACTCCATGTTTCTCCTCTGAAGACTCAAGACATGGCGCTATACCGAGTGCGCAATTGATAGCAGCAGCCACCATATCTACACCCGTACTCAAATGGGTCAATTCAGTAGAAATGAAATCACCACCAAGGCGAGCTCCAATCTCCATGATATAAGCCTCACCGTTCTGAACTTTTACCTCTGCATGGCATGCACAGTTCATCACGCCCAAAGCTTTCACACCAGCTACTGCAGCGTCCTTAATTGAATCCACAGTATATTGAGGGAAACAAGAAGGCTGATTATGACCCAACTCCACAAAATAGGGAGCCTCTGTTGTCTTCTTATCTGTTACTGTCAGCACATTTACTTCACCATTCCAAGCAATGATTTCCACAGAGAACTCAGGCCCTTCAACAAACTGCTCAAGCATAACACTCTTATCACGTGATTTCTCTTTAGCACGATTGAATAATTCAACAAACTGAACTTCAGAGAGTCCTTTCTGTATCTTTGCAATCCCACGTGAACCACTATTTCGAGAGGGCTTAAGAATGCCATCCTTAGGCAATTCCTTACAGAAACACTTCCAAGCTTTATTTGCATCCTCAAAACAGAAAGACTTCGGTGAAGGGGCATTGCCCCTCTCAAATGCCTCACGCATTAGATGCTTGTTCGTCGCACGAATCGCCTGTAACTTGGTGATGCCCGACAATCCTAACTCCTCATTGAGACGACCCATCACATTCATGCTCACCTCCGAGCAAGGATGAATCACACCATCAATACGTTCCTCACGTGCTACACGAAGCACATCCTCCTCACTGGTGATGTTCACCACCACAGCTTTATCTGCATGTTGCAAACCTACGGCATTCGCATCGCCATCGGCAGCAATTACATATATTCCCATATCCTTGGCCTTCTTGATGACAGGCACTTGCAAGATGCCTGCGGCCAATACCAATAGTCTTTTTTGCATAATATTCTTATATTATTTAGTCCTAAACATTGAGCACATTACAGATGATGCCTGCCATATCCTCAATGTCATCCCATGAATATCGTTGGTCAATAGGTACACTAAGCATTCGAGCATCCATCATCTTCGACACGCTACACACCTGCTGAGCCTCCTCGCAAATAGGCCATAACAACTGCGTATAGATACCTCTTTTAGCCAAGGTACTTTGCACCTCATCGCGATTATCTATAAGGATAGGCAATGAGAATGGAGCCCCCTCCATGCATCGTTCCAATCCCGGAACCATCTCCACCTTGCCATTCAGCAATGACCACAAGTGGCGCATATTCTTCCTACGGGCATAGGCAATCTCCTCACCATTCACTTGAGCCAACTGCTTTCTTGCACGATCTGAGATAGGGCGAACAGACGTAAACTCGTTGATAATCCCTTCACACTCGCGTATTGTACTGAGGAATTCACCTTTCTTCTCTTGATTTTTACTGTAGGTATAGCGTGCCTTATCCGTCTGAGCTACAAAGCGCTTGTCAGCAAAATCCTTTTGTTCCTTTTGTATGTACTGGGTAGGTAGCGGCTCTTTGCTTAATATCACAGCCCCATCACACACACCTATCGATTTTCGTATGCTCGACACGTATATATTAACCTTTGGATTGTGTATCAACTTGAGCGAAAAGGTACAATGACTGAAGTCCTCAATGACCTTTATGTCTTCATCGCAATCCTTAATCATACGTACAGCATCGTCTGTCGAAGCACTACCATAGAAGTTCATTGTCAGTATTGCCTGTGGCTTCTCCTTTTCTAACAGTTGTATCAGATAGTCAATATCGACAGTCAGATCTTCCTTCAGGCGGTAATAAATCACCTTCCAGCCCGCCTTCTCAAAAGGCGCACTCATTGACCAACAGCAGTAGGCAGGAAAGAGTATCGTTTTGTCTTTTTCTGGAGAAGCAGCTATTGCTGCCAACAGCAAAGCTTCACGGCCACTTCTCATAAACAACACCTCACGACCATATTCCTCCATCGACTCAAAATAACCATCTGGAAGCACAATGGCAGGATGCTCACTTCCGTATTCTCGCATAGTGATTATTCTCTTGTTACATTAACATTCTCGCGGCACAACACTGTCTTGATGGTTTTCAAAATTATCTTCACATCAAGGGCGAAACTGATGTTCTTTGCGTAATACACGTCATTGTCAATCTTCTCCTGTGCATCGGCACTATTACGATAGTATGCCTGATTATAGCCAGTGATTCCGGGACGCACATTCAGGAAGACCTTCTCTTCCTCTTTATACTTGTCCAGCCAATCTAGCGGATCAGGACGAGGACCAATCAGACTCATGTCACCCTTCAGTACGTTTAAAATCTGAGGTATCTCATCCAAACTCGTCTTACGGATAAAACGGCCAAGCTTTGTTACACGTGAATCATCATCACCATTGTAAGTCGAACCGTCCTTCAGACGAATATCTGGTGCATTCACCTTCATTGAGCGGAACTTATGCATAGGGAACGACTTGCCATACTGTCCCAGACGCTTTCCAGAATAGAACATCGGGCCTCTATCCATAAAGAAATAGAAAGGAGCTAATACAATGTAAATTACACAAAAGAAAGGAAGCGCACACAACGCAACCAGAAAGTCTATGACTCTCTTAAAGAAATGTACGTACATATCAATTATTTGTTATTCAATATATCATATTCATCTAAAACTTTTTGCAATATCATAAATGTCCTCTATAAATCTTCTTTACAAAGCACATACGCTAGTCTCACTTGATCTTTTCCCAAATCAGGCGAAGTATAGAATCCAGCAGCAGAAGCCTGCATAATCGTCTCACCAACCACTGGCAGCTTTGCCACCTTGTAGAACGCGCCCATAGGCACCGGGGGTATAGCAACTGAGGGCACGATTCACACTATCAATCATACATTTCCTACGTTTCACATACTCGTCGTACACCTCGCGCGAATACTGCTCCGTTCCTTCGAGATGGAAGTCTCTGCCACTAGCTAACCCAACAACGGAGGACTCAGTCGCGCCTGACAGAACTTCATGACGGTCTTACTCACCTGTTCGTTCTTCGTGATGAGAGCACCAATACGAATGCCGCACTCTGAGTAACACTTCGACACCGAATCAATCAGCACCACATGCTGCTCGATACCCTCCAATTGCATTGCCGAAATGTAAGGCGATCCAGTATAGATGAACTCGCGATACACCTCATCTGAGAATAGATATAGGTTATACCTCTTTACGAAGTCGCGAATCCAGTTCATCTCCTTCTGCGTATAAAGGTAGTCTGTAGGATTGTTTGGATTGCAAATCAGAATCGCCTTTGTGCGCTCGTTGATCAGTTTCTCAAACTTATCTACATGAGGCAAGCAGAATCCTTCCTCAATGGTAGTTACCACCGTACGAATCCGCACCCGCCGAAATAGCAAAGCTCATGTAGTTCGCATATGCAGGCTCTGGAACTATAATCTCACTCGCATTCAACTTTATTTGGTAGCGCTCGTAGTAGTTTACCAGCGCCTCACGAAGCGACCTATAACCTTGCGAAGGCGAGTACTCTAGGGTGATAAGATCCACATTCTTAAGCACATCCATCACCTTCTGCGGAGTAGGCAGATCCGGCTGACCGATATTCAGTCGGTAAATCTTCACGCCCTCATCCTCAGCCGCATACGCCAAAGGAGCTAACTTACGGATTGGCGATTGTGGCATTCGATACCCTCGTTGTGATATTTGCAATTCACTCATAATTTGATTTCATTCTTTTTTCCGTCCGTTGGAATTGCACCATGAACTTACACTTCACTTGTTCGGGCAGGTTTCATATTAGCAACAAAACTCTTCTAGATCCTCAATCCTTATATTTTCTTTTTGGAATAATGCGATGTACGACTTAAGTTTCTCCTCTGGCATATCCCACCATTGGATTTCCTCTAGTTTTGAAATAACGTCTTCAGGGAAACGATAGCGAATGACTTTTGCAGGAACACCACCTACAATGGCGTATGGAGGAACATCCTTAGTGACTACGGCACATGCTCCTACGACTGCACCATTTCCGATAGTTACACCTCCCATAACAACCACTCTGCTGCCAATCCACACATCGTGTCCTATACGCACAGGTTTGAAGGGCTTTGCTACAGTTTTGGAAGTCCAACTCTTGCCAACTGCATTATAGTATTCTGTGAAAATTGGAGAGGAAGATATTTGACTAAGAGTATGTATTCCAGGACCAAGAATTACATCATCAGCAATAGAACAAAATTTTCCAATTTCAGTACAAATCACTTGCGTTCCACTCGCCACATACGAGTAGTCATCAATTTGTGACTGATAAATCTGTGTCTTGCCATATACCTTTGCTTTTGGACTAACCTCTGAAACATCATCAATACGCGATAGAAATGACACACCTGGATTCAAGAGATTTCTCAGTCCACCTTTAATGTATTTTAAAGCTCCCATTACTTATCAACACCAGTTTTATATAAAGTTTCATCAACATTCATAGGATACGCATCAATTAGCGATCCTTTGGTAGAATTGATGATCTCAACGCCCAATGTTCTAGCATATTCTGCCAACTGCACATGGACAAATGCATCGAAACAATAGCAGAAGAGCTCATAGCCAAGAGATATTCTTCGTACAGCCTTGTTTTCCTTACCGCCATCATAGCAATGAACCTCATGAGGGAAGGCAAAAGAATTGAAATCACATCCCAGAAGGACTATCTTCTTATATCCTGCACCTATGGCAAATGCAATAGCAGCACAAACGACATTACCAAAAGCCGGCATGACCTTAGTAAGCTCAAACTTCTTAGGATCGATGTAGTAGCCATTGTACATGGCAAGGAAAGTCTTCTTACAGTCCAAGTTGACCAAATCGGGATTGATGCTCAGAAAGGAGGTGCTCCAGACAAAAGTGGTATCTTTCTTATACATTTCAACAGCCTTGTTGAAAGCCTCAATATGCTTTGGTTTCATGAATCCGGCATCAGCCATCAGATAGTAGGTTGGTCTCAATTTTGTCTTCTCAGCCATCTTGAAAAAATGGTTCACGACCAAGGTATCGGTATCTTTGTCTATCAACCTATCCAAATCCACATCTGCCAGCGAAGGACCAAGTCCACAGATGTAGATGGTGTCGTGCTTACGGGTCGCAATAATCTCCTCGTTTGTCTTTAATAATTTCTTGGTCTTACTCAATGAAGAAAGGCGGAGTAGATATTTTACTTTACCCCCCGCGTTGATAAACAGCAAATTGAGACGATATAAACTTCTAAAATCCATTGTTTCATTTTTTAATTAGTGATGCAAATTGTGCTTCATATTCTTTAGCGATATTGTCCCAAGTATAGGAGATGATAGACTCTGAAACTGTTTTTCTGTCCCATTTACTTTCCTGTAGTGAAGGCAATACTACCTCAATAGCTTTTGAGCTACTGTCTGCTATGCGAATGGAATTACTCTCGTTAAGGATATAACCCTCCTGAGCCAAGGGCAAGTACTGAGGAATGATAACCGGCACGCCACATGCGATAGCTTCGAGATAGACTAGACCAAAGCCTTCTGATGAGCTTGGCAGAATCATATAGTCACATTCAGCAAGTATTTTACGAATTTCAGTCGGTTTCTTCACACCCAGCCACTCAAAGTCCAATCCTTTTGCTTTCTCTTCGATCATCGCCTTATTCTCCTCAGAGATGTGGCCTATACACAGATAGCGATAATCGCAATTGCTGTTGCGCAATGCCTCAATTACCCGCTCTTGTCCCTTCAGTTTCGAGAAAGAAGCGATGGTACAAAGGGTTGTCTTCTTATGCTCTTTTGGTTTGACATAACCAAACACACTATTATCGTAAGCGTTCAGGATTACATTGACCGGTGGAACGATGGTACCGTACGCCTCCTTCAGGATCTTGGGAATCGTAGTGGATATGGTACACAAAGAATCAATTCCTGACGATAAACAAAGGGCATTCTCTAACTTAGCATACACCTCACGATTAGGAAGATTATTGTCTGCACCCACATTGCCATGAAGCGTAACCACCACCTTTACATTTGAAGGAACGATAGGAAGGTAATACATAGCAACCACACCATGCAGATGCACTATCTTTGGGTGAATTTTTCGGATGGCATAATCAAGAAGCAGGCTCTTGAAAAACACCCCGGGAACTGAAACCAATAGTGAATACTGGCCCTTGCAACTGAGCGTATTGACGAGTATCTTTGCAACCGTACAAGGATGTTTCAGTGCATGTTTCATCAGCATCCCTTTCGTCCATCCCAAGATGGTGAGCGCACCCTTGTGAAGCTCCGGCACAAAGACATCCGTAGCTACCATTGTCATCTCCACGCCATCCTGCTTTGCCACATGATAAGCCAACTGATAGATGACATTAGCGAGACCGCTACTCTGCCGACCTCCTACAGCGGACGGGATATGTCCGAAAGATAGTATTTTCATCCTGTAAATTATTTATACTTATTAAAACAATCACTCATGCGAGTAGGTACTGCACCATGAGCAAGAGCATAGTTAATAAAATCAAAGAAACCCTTATAGTACTCCTCGTTATCACGCATGTGCCAATAATGCACATTGATAGCCAGTGGCATATCATGCTTGTCGCAATAATGGAACAGCTTCTTCAAGAAATCGTAGGATGTACGATTGGTGGCATTCACTTCCAAGTGTGTACCATAATTCATCACTCCAGGATAAGGGAAACCAAGGAAGAGTCTGATGCTCCAGCGCTTAATATAATTCACAAGACTCTTCAATGAGAACTCCCTATTGAACGATGACGCGATAATACCAGAGTAGTTCATGCCGTTAGAATAAACCGCTTTAACACCCTCTTTCAAAATCTGATTACTTGGAGCCACAAAGCAGTTGATAGGATAATCAAACGTCTCTTCCAAATACTTCTTGCATCGACCAAGATTCTCACAAAGATCAGGCTCATTGTTTCGCCAAATCATTTCCGGAATCTTCTTGCCATCCTTATCAAACTTATATCCATGATATACTCCATGCAAAGTGATGTCGCACTTACCCTCTTCCAGTTTCTGCTTGAGGTAGGTTACCAACTCTTTGTTCTCGCCTACAGAACGAGGAATGGTATTGTTCATTGTATCAGGACATCCACCATACACATCCGTCACTTCAGGAACAACTGCAAAGGTGACAGGAAAATCTGAAATGGAACGATATACATGCTCTAAATCTTCAGGACGAGTGAAGAAGTTACAATCATCGTCTCTTATTATCAGTTTTACCATATTATTTTTTCTTTTTCTTAATCATATCTGTAAACATTATGAATATAGGAACTCGCATGATAACTATACACGTCAGGTAGCAAACCATGCAGCACAAACATCCTATGCAGAACCGCAGGATAACAGAACTATCTTCCATGAAGTATTTACATACTACCATTGCAACAGCAGTTACGACAGAAGCTACAACAATACCCTTAAAGTTCTTGAAGAACCCAGTGAGATTAAATTCCTGATATTTCTTCAACAGCAAGATGAGCAACATAGTCGTAATGTAGATGGCCGAGAGTGCTGTAGCCAGAGCAAGACCATTGATTCCCATAACAAACGGTAGCGTAAGGTTCAACACAAGATTGATAAGAACACCGACAGTTGCGTTCTTGGCCGGCGTGGTACTGTCTTTCAGCGAATAGAACACATTCGTAACTGTACCCCGCAACGAAAGGAATAGCAATCCGAGCACATAGAAACCTAAGAGTTGCTGAGTCAAATCGATGGCAGAAGTATCAAAGGCTCCTCGTGCAAATGCCAATGTAACAACCTCACGCTTGAAACATAACAGGAATGCCATCGCCGGCACAAGGAAGAATGCGTATGCCGACATTGTCAGGTTGATTCGACTATTGAACTGTTTTGTATCACCTTTTGCAGCTGATTCTGCATACAGAGGATATACGATGGTTGCAATAGCCGATGTAAAGAAGGAGATGAAGATAGTATTCAGTTTCTGCGCATAACTGAGTGCAGCAATGGAGCCCACAAACAGGAATGAGGCAACCATTCGGTTGATCATGGCGTTCAGTTCTGCCACACTGATACTCCAGAACACAGGCAATGACATCTTCAATGCCTGCTTCATTTTCTCTTCTTTAGGGTTGAAATAGAAAGTGAATGAGAAGTACTTTCTGATTAATAGAGCTAAAAATCCAAACTGAACCAACGTGCCCACAATCTGACCTAAACAAGCAGCCACAATGCCGTACTGGGCTTGAAGGACAACGATTGTGATAATCAATCCGATGTTTAGCAGCAATAATCCCAATTCGGGGAAAACATATTTTTTGTTGACATTCAGGATTGCGGTATAGACCTTCACAATCAGCGAGAAAAACACTGTAGGAAGCGTTATCCTCAGGAGGGTTACTGCAAGTTCATGAACCTCAGAATCGAAACCAGGAGCAAACAAATAAATCAATCCGCTCGCGAATACCTCACCCAAAACAAAGAGCAGCAAGACAAATAGCGAGACAATAATGATGAGATTGCTGGCAAACAGATTGGTCTTTTCGCGACTCTGATTATAGAGTATATCTGAATACAACGGAACTATAACCGACTGAATAGCCACAGCTACAAACGAGAAGAGAACAACAGGAACCTGAATAGCAATGGTATAGGCATCCACTTCAGGAGATACACCAAAGTAGTATGCAACGAGCGCTTCCTTTCCAAACGAAAGGAAATAGCCAATAATCATCACGATGGTAACACCTATCGCGGATTTTGCAATATTCTCTTTATTCATTTCTTTAAGTGCAGGTAGTATAATACAGAGTTCAGCAACTTTTGCATAGGAGTGATCCTTGGATATAGCTGTTTGTACATCGCATCAAACGAATGGGAAGCATAATCCTCTTCAAACTTATGCATCCTATCTATTTCCTTCATCTTATGCTCTTCGCTGGTCTTGTCAACAAAACCCTTTATGACCTTCAAGGCTGAAGAAGATTCTATTTCCTTCTTTGTCATCTGACATTCGACAAAGAACGACTCACCTGTAGGAGTATTGGTGATGACAACCGAAGCGCCAGCCTTTACATCTAGTGACGGCTCAATGGTTTCAATTCCCCAGAAATCGCCAATGATGATGTCCGAATAGCGATTGACGGTTCTGTACTGACACCTGAGGCAAGACTCGCGAAGCATGAAGTGCTGTCCAAACCAATGGTGGAATATGTTTTGGTAAGCAGGAACATCCACCTCCTTGCCATTTGCCAATGTATAGGCTACTCGCAGCTTACCCCATCCATAACTCTTGGAGCGGAAATTATAGATGGCTATTGGAGACTTGTGGTAGTTCTCCAAGTGATGTCTGTAATCTTCCCAAACCTTGGGTGAATTGATACCATGGCAGATAATCTCGCAAAGAAGCAGATTCTCTCGCAGCCTCACAGGAACGCAATTGTTCAAAGCATCGGTCTGGCAAGGAGTACCGATAAACAGCACCTTCTCACCTTCGTCCAAGAGTACTTTAATCTTTGCATATACCCCATCCGTATTACTCTGTAGATATTTAGAGCCCCTAATCTGCTCTATAATGGATTTATCGTTTGATACGATGTGAGATAGATGCCAATCCTTATCGAAAGCAGCTCCACACACATACCACCCGTTTTTCAACGCCAGTTCAGCCATAGCACCACCAACGCCTCCCGAAGTGGCAGCATATCGTTCTGCTGCATCTTTATTCCAGGCACAGTAATACTTGGACTTTGCTTCTATACCGGAAGGATGCTTTATCCCCCATTGAAGAGGCGAGCATACACCCATGCACTTGCCGCAACGGATGCAGGTGTCCTCATCTATCGTAGGGTAATAGTGCAACCCGTTCAACTCAAACTTAATGCTCGATGTGGGGCAAGCATTGGAACAAGCTCGACAACCTGTGCAATGTGCTTTCTCCACCAGTTTAATTTGGTTCTCCATAAAGTGCGTTGTTGAGGTATTGTAAAGACTTCTCCTTAAATGGAGCGAACTTTTCGTCAGCCTTAGAATAATCTACAGTCATCTGTTCAATGGTCATGCCATCAATCAGCTCTTGCGTAAACATGCGATTGTTCAGACCGAACATCTCCTGCAGGCTCTCCATACGGGCATTGGCAAAACCCTTGGGAGCTACAAAGTAGTTCTTGCGGAAGATGATAGAGAATGCAGAGCAATGGAATGAGTTGGTACAAACGTATGAAGCATTCTTGATGAGACCGATAAACTGCTGAGGAGAGACAGCACGCAGGTTGTAATCCGAATTAAAACGATCGCGAGCGTTCAGATTCAAGTGGACAATCTTGAAGCCGGTAAGTTGCTTCACCTTGTTAACCAGATTAACAGCCAAATCATTTGTACCTAGGAAATAGCAGAAGATATAGTGTTCCTTGATGTTCATGTCCTGCGAGAGGTTGTCCCAATACTCTCTTGTCTTCAGAAATACAGGATCTACGACGTGCGTAACCGGCTTGCCTGAGAGTTTCTCAACCACTGGCACATCGCTCTTTTCACGAACAGAGATGATATCCATATGAGAAAGATACCCCTTGAATTCCTCCCACCTTGACTTTGGCCATGGGTCGGCAATGCTTGGTGCATAACCAATTCGCTTGACGTTCTTCATTGACTTTGTAAAATCGAAGAAGTATGTAGGATCGTCAAAGCACTTGACAAAGTTCCAAACTTGATCACTTCCGCAAATGTAGGCATTGGCAGTAGGGGGGTGCTTTAGGATTGATTCACGAGTATATCTTTCTTTAGTAAGAGGCAGAAGTTCTGATATAGCTTTCTGCATGACCTGATTCTTTGCCCTAAATTCTCGCTTAAATTTGATATTGAAAAAAACAAAGATATTGCGTAGAATTACTTTCGGTTCAAATCCTCGATAATACATATTCCATGAGGCGTCACTTCTCTCTGGCCAATACTGAATAATCTCACACTCTTCATGGAGATCATTCTTTATATATGAAGATAATGCGTGCGCCTGCAAAATTGCACCATAGTTTTTAGCAAACTGAAATGTAAGGATATTAATTTTCATAACTGTTACTGTATTCTAATTGTTCGTCGTGCTTCTGATTGTAGGATATGAAAACATACATTATCATAAGCTGAAAAACGTATGATGCACCCAAAATATCCGGATTGGAGAAAAGGCTGATTATTATACAAATCAAGTATGGTGATACTGCCTTATTCTGCTTAAATATTCCCCAATAGACATTCA
This sequence comes from Bacteroides faecis MAJ27, assembly GCF_900106755.1. Taxonomy (GTDB): domain Bacteria; phylum Bacteroidota; class Bacteroidia; order Bacteroidales; family Bacteroidaceae; genus Bacteroides; species Bacteroides faecis. The sequence goes on along the minus strand of NZ_FNNN01000005.1, from coordinate 225,765 downwards.
TGAAGAAGAACAATCCTATCAAACCTTGACAACACAAGCACACCCAAAAAGCGGAAACAAACACGATACCATCAGCCATTACAATAATATTTCGAGTAATGTACCCGGCTTCGTAAGCATCCTGCAAGTTGGCAAATGGTACTCCAAAAATGAGATCAAAGAAATTCATATCTTGAGCAATCAAAAGACCATTGATGGTTCTATTATTTTCTTCCAGATTAGTATTCTCTAATTTTTCTAGTCCTGATGATGTGAATGATGAATATAAGAAGAAATACACCAGACCTATGATTGCCGCCACACCAAGAACCCGATACCATATCTTCTGCTTTTGCGTCAGTAGGAAGAAAGCAAGCATGAACATTGCCATCAAGATACCTGTAGTAGAGGTGGAAACAAGCATAGAAGCAGCCACAAGGAAAGCAAAAAGCATTTGTCTCTCCCTAAGCAGGAAGAAAAGAGGCACCAACATGAAAGAAGCATATGACTGAGGTTCCCAAAAGAAAGAGGTAGGACGATCCAAATAGGCATAAAGTCGAGACTGTGATCCCATTTCAGGCATAAACGGCAACTTAATAGGCTGAATGGAATGACCAGTCTGTATCATCAGCACATGGTAAATCATACCAACTATACAAACGACAGCCACTATGTAGATAGAATTCTTGAGCTTAACAAAGTCCAAGTGTGGGACTATCAGTACTATTGAAACAAGATAAATAACATCGGCTATGCATGAATTCACAAAATAACTAGGTACCGACTGTAGCAAAAACAGCCACACTGTATTGTGCAATACAACAAAGGCTAAGTATTGGTATAACTGTCTGAACGACACGTTTGATTGCCTCATACGTCCAATCAAACAAACATCAATAATCAAAAGAAAGCCAAAAGCCAATTTAAAAGAACCATAGCCATATCCTGCAATGATAGGATATAGCGCAATTGCCATTTCTAATAACCCGACATTGAAGATACCCTCCTTATTTTTTGATAATAATCCAAACATTAGTCTAATTGTCTTATTTCCTTTGCTGGCACTCCAGCGTATAATCTATTCGTCTTACATGTTCCTTTCACCACACTTCCAGCAGCAATCACGCATCCTTTTTCGATGATACTCCCAGGAAGTATAGTACTATTGGCTCCTATCCAACAGCCATCATGAATATCAATCGGTGAGGGCTGGTTTTCACCTCCCCGTTTATCACAGCATTCCATTGAATGATTGGTAGTTATGAGTGTTACTTTATATCCGATAGAACAGTTCCTTCCGATGGTTATCATCGCATTATTGTCAATAAAACAATTGCGGTTGATGAAACTACTTTCTGCCAATTGTAGTTTGGTTGTCAGTATGGCACTATGTCCATGTAATGCTCCCTTGATCTTCGCACCCATGAAGTTGAGTATGAAGCGACGAAAGCCAACTGGAACAAGATAAGACATCAGAAATCCATTAACAAACAGATTCCACCAATACTGCCTCAATCCTTGCATATAGGAAGAGTGAATTAATTTCTTGAATATCCTATTTTCCATTGCTCATTACTTCAAATGTTTCACTAATTCCTTTGCTCTCTCATACTCCTGGTACGTGCCAATGTCTATCCATGTGCCATTGAGAGGATAGCGGATGACTTTCTTACCCTGGGCAATGAGCTTCTCTACAAGGTGAGTGGCATGGAAGAAAGTATCTTCTGGAATCTCAGCAAGAGCGCGTTTTTTGATCAAGTAGATGCCTGCATTGGCATAGTAGTTATACTTGGGTTTCTCGATAAGTCCCTTAATGTTGTGGCCATCGAGATCGAGGATACCGAGTTCGATGCTGATGTTGTAAGGAACTGCTGCTACCGACATCTCTGCATCATGTATTTGGAAATGCAAGAAGAAATCCTCATAGTCTATGTTGGTGAAGAGGTCGGAGTTCATCACAAGGATGGTATCGTTGTAGAAGATATCTACAAACTTGATGCTACCGATAGTACCCAAGAACTTTGGTTCACGGAAAGTGCGAACCTGTACGCCATCGCGAGGAGTATCGAAATGTTCCTCTATCTGTTCACCAAGGTAGTTGACAGTTACATTGACGTGCTCCACTCCATAGGAAATGAGGCGATCAACATTATGGTCAATGATGCACTTACCTCCTACTTCGAGAAGAGGCTTTGGTGTCTTCTCAGTAAGCGGACGAAGGCGCTCTCCCTTGCCACCTGCCATCAGGACGGCATCGATGGGAAGTTTCGACTTAAACTTCTGGAGATTGACCACATCCACCACATGATTCTCGCCATCGAGAATTGGGATGAACATGATGCGACGATCGCGGAATGAGCGCAAGTTTGCTACAGTAAACTCCTTTTGACAGATGAACTTGTAGTCACGATGCATCACCTTGTCGAGCGTACAGTCAAGACCATAACCGTTGACCAAAGCGCGACGGATATCGCCATCGGTGAGCGTTCCAATGATTTGTGCGTTGTCGTTTAATACGAAGAGGGTAAGTGTTGCATTCCTCAGATTGTTGAGAGCAATAAGAGCATCCTTGATGGTAAGGCTGCAGTTTATGCAATGGGATTCAAAAGTCATATTCCTTAGAGTTGTTTTGTAAGTTGTAGATAGTAAAGTTTGGCTTCTGCCTCAATGAAATCCTCCTCGGTATCAATATCAGTGGAAAGGAGGTCGGGCATGACATACTTCTTGCGTTTAAAAGCACCCATACCTTTTTCGAGTAGCGATGTAACCTTCATGGCATAAATGGAGCCATTGAACTCAAAGTATTCACCCTTGAAGTCCTGACAACGACCATAGTTCTTCTTGAGTGTAGGTGTAAGGAAACCATTCTCATTCTCATGGCACATAACGGATGCTGCATGAGACTTGCGGACAGACACTACCATATCGCACGTATCATCAATCAAGGAGAGGGCATTGGTGATGTCCTCCTTACGACGAAGAGGTGAGGTGACCTGAAGAAGCACCAGATACTTGTAGTCCTTACCCAGTTGCTTGTAATAATTGACAGCATGAACCAATACATCGTTGGTAGTAGCTGTATCGGATGCCAGTTCATCGGGACGCTTAAAAGGGACATGATAGCCACAATCACTCACTACAGAGATGATGTCATCGCTATCGGTAGATATGCAGATGTTACCATCATCAGTCAGCTGACGAGCAATATCCAGACTATAACAAATAAGTGGTTTGCCTGCAAGAGGTTTGATGTTCTTCTTAGGTAAACGCTTACTACCCCCTCTTGCTGGTATGACAAACAGTACCTCATTTATATTGATTTCCATACACCAATACTTCGGAATAATTTAGAATTTGATGGATTTGAGGACGCGAATAATCTCGGCAATGCTTTGGCCTCGCCCATAGATGTATTCTTGCTCGGGAACCGATAGCTTGCCATCAATAATATCACAGATAGTAGATTGCAGAAGTTCGATGTCGGATTCTGTATTGATAACCGACTTGGGAGCATTGCGTCCACTCTGGCGCTGGCCTACATTGACGGTGAACTTGTCGAAATAAGGCACCTCAATCACGCCACTGCTAGAGTTACCGATAACGAAGAGACAATTGTCGATGGCAGCATGATAGTTCTTTACTCCCAAATTAGGAATGACAATGACATTCTCGTTACTGCTCCATCGGTTGATAACATCGAGGATAACCTCTGAACCATCGTCATTGTTTGGATAAGTGATCAATACGCGCTTGTCCTTCTCGATGATCGTGCGGATAGAAAGTTCCATAGCAGCGGGAATATCGAACGAGCCTACGGTCTGAGAGTGGTAAGTCATCAAAGCAAACGAGTCCCTTTCGAGACGAGGATCGAGGTCAGTCAAGTCGCGTGGGGTCTTGAGGTAGTTGACGATATTATCCACAGCCGATGAGCCTACGAGATGAATGGTGTCGTTCTCTATGATAGGCATCTGCTGAAGTCGCTCATACGCATACTTATTGGTAACGAAGTGAACAGATGAGAAATTGGAAATGTTGTAGCGGTAGATATTGTCAACAGCCCCCTTAGTAATCTGACCTCCGGCAAAGTGTGCTACAGGTATGCGCAAGAAATGAGCAGCCAAAGCACCTGCGTATGCCTCTAGACGGTCGCCAATGAGATAGAGAATGTCAGGACGATTAGATATGAGACCTGCAGAGATAACATCAATGAGTGCTACGAAATCATCTTTCTTATCTCGCTGCTCCTCGGTATAGCAAGGCATCTCTACGATGAGCCCAAAGTTATCAGCTTTCAGTTCGTTGATGGTTAGACCATACTTCTGCTGAAAGTGCATACCTGTGGCATAGATAACCAAAGTAAAGAAAGAGTCCTCAGAGACGCGCTGGATGAGCTGACGCATAACACCATATTCAGAGCGCGCTCCTGTTAAAAATCCTATTTTCATCTTAGTCAATGAATTCCTTGCGAATAACACGATCTGCCTCAATATCTACCAATAGGCGATGACCGATAACCTGATCCTGCTCGATAGGCAAGAATCCGATACCGGGACGCTTGAAGCATAAATCCTCCTTGGTAATGATGTCACCAGTCTTCATCGGGTGCTTGGTGATAAGGCTCTTGCGCGCCACACGGCTGATCTCACGCTGGCTCTCGCTGAACTGACGTTCGAAGCTGCCCAAAGCCATCTCAACGTGACGAACAGCCGATATCAGAGAGGTGAGCTCAGGGATGTCGATAGATGCCTTGTGATCGGGTCCATTGGCATTCTTATCAAGGGTGACGTGCTTCTCAATCATAGTAGCACCCATGGCTGCAGCTGCAATAGCACACTCGTTGCCTACGGTATGATCTGAGAAACCGACCTTGCAACCGAACTTCTCCCCAAGAGTGAGCATATTGCGAAGGTTGACTTCCTCGTACTCGGCAGGATAGTTGGAGATGCAATGCAGGACGGTAATGTCCTTCTGCGAGTGACGATTGAGCAATGCAAGTGCCTTCTCAACCTCCTCGTATGTAGCCATACCAGTAGAGAGAATGATAGGCTTATTCCGCTCACTGATGTAGTCAATCATATCGAGAGAGAAAATTTCACCCGATGCAATCTTGTAATAAGGCATATCGAAATGCTCATCGAGATAAAGCAGACTTTCGAGGTCGAATGCCGAACATACATAATCCACTCCACACTCTTTACACTTCTCGAATAGAGGGATGTGTGCCTCACGCTTGAGCTGGTAACTCAGGGACATTTCGCGAGCACCCTTTGCTTTGTCATTCTTCTTCTGATAAGAAGCCTTGAAAGAATCATCACTATAGAGCAGATAGGGGTCAGTCATCTGAAACTTAACGCAATCGACACCGGCTTCTGCCATTTTTTCAATCATAGTAAGTGCAGTTTCTACACTACCATTGTGGTTAGGACCTACCTCACCAATCAAATACACCTTATCCATTATTTCTTTTCTACTAATTTAGCAGGACTACCGAAATAAGTGCGCCCTGCCTCTGTACAATTTCTGTTTACAAGACTCTTTGCGCCAATGAGCACGTTGTTAGTAATTTGTACGCCATTGAGGACGGTACTGCTATTGCCGATGAGTGTACCTTTGCCGATGTAGCAGTCACGTCCGATGCTGGAACCGGCTACGATGTGTACGTACTCGTCAACTACAGTATCGTGACAAACGAGCACACGATCACCAATCATAGCATGTGCCTTTACCACAGCACCTGCCTGAATGATGGCACCATTGCGTAGAATAACACCTTCCTCAACGATAGCACCTCTCTGAACCACAGAGTACTTGCCATTGATAACAGGAAGGATGAAACCGTAAGACTTAACTTTGTTAGTGATCTTCTCTTTGATAGTGCAGTCGTTGAGGTGATTGCCTGCTCCTACTACGGCATATTTTACACCTTCTGCAAAGAGCTTAGACAGCACTTCCTCGTCCTTGCCGAGATACTTGTAGCCAAGGATGTCGCCATTGTCTTCAAGGTCAGTATAACCTACGATCTCGTACTTCTCTTCGTCTTCTATGTAATTGATGGTGCACTTTGCAAATGGACCACCACCTACTAAAACAAGCTTTTCCATATTCATTATAAGAATTTATGATTCACACAATTCAGTTAATACACCACCAGAACTTTTTGGATGTAAGAAAGCAATCTGCAGGCCTTCGGCACCCCCTTACGGGGACTTTTATCGATTAGACAAATGCCAAATTCTTCGCATTGTTACAAAGCCTTGGCCACTCCTTTTTCAATGGCGTATGCGATATGAAGTGCCCCCCGGGCCCTTGGTGTCCAAGAACTTTGCTATCGTGCAGTCTTCGGATATGTGGGTTCGAGCTGTTCTATCTTCACATCGCCAACCTTCAGAAATGCGGTACGCACCTACTGGTCGACTACCTCTTCAAGATTGTAGCACTTGAAGCCCAAAACACCTTCGTAGAAAGCCAGCGACTCCTCGATGCTCCTTACGGCAATACCAATATGCTCAATCTTGTCAATTTTCATAGTGGTGGGATGTACTATGTTGGTTTAGAGATCTTCAAGACGTACGCTAGAAGGGATATTTACTACACGATCAGCGAAGTAGATGGTATTCTTGAGACCATCGTTCTGGCAGTTCTCGAACATAGGTAAACGGTTCATGAGCTCCCAGATAGGACGGGTCATGACACCATTGTCGTTGGTCTGCTGTAGGAAGTCGAGCTGAAACTCCTTATCCTTGAGCACCACGGCTGATAGCCAGTAGTTAGAGAAGGTATTCTCAGGTTCTGCGAAGAAGTCGATGCCATCTACGTTCTTAAAGTGCTCGATGTATTCAGTAGCTACCTTGCGCTTGCTAGCTACATATTTGTCGAGGTTCTCCAACTGAGCGCAACCAAGGGCTGCATTGATGTTAGGCATACGGTAGTTGAAACCGATGTGGTCGTGACGGAACTCCCAACGATGAGGAATCTTGGCCTGAGTGGTGATGTGTTTTGCGTAGCCCCCGAGCTCTTCGTCCATGAAAAGCATCATACCGCCCCCACCGGTGGTGATGGTCTTGTTGCCGTTGAAAGAAATTGCTCCAATACGTCCAAAGGTACCGGTGTGCTGCCCCTTGTAGGTTGAGCCTATAGACTCAGCAGCATCCTCAACGAGTTCGATGTGCCACTCCTTACAAAGAGCTGCAATCTCCTCGATACGAACAACATGACCGAAGGTGTGCATAGGTACGCAAGCCTTGATGCGACAACCGGTGTACTTGTTGTAGCAAGCGAGCTCGTCCTCACGGAAAGCGAAGTCCTGTGACTCTGGGAGTTCTGCGATGCGAGTGTTCTTACGAATCTCTGCATTTGCCTGCAACCACTCCTTCATAGCATCAGGCGAAAGGCCCATAGTGCTCTTATCAACATCAAGGAACACAGGATGTGCACCAATGTATGAAAGGGCGTTACAGGTGGCGATGAAGGTGAGAGCCTGAGTGAGCACCTCATCGTTCTTCTTCACACCTGCGAGCAGGAGCGACATGTGGAGGGCGTTGGTTCCACTCACGCACACTACGGCACGCTTTGCGCCTGTATATTTAGCCATATCTTCCTCAAAGCGATCGACGAACTTACCTACCGACGAAACGAAGGTGGTGTCAATGCACTCGTTGAGATATGCTTTTTCATTGCCTGCGAATACAGGAACAGCAAGAGGAGTGAACTCCTTGTTGCCATAAACGGACTTGATAAAGTCTATAGTGGATTTAAAATCTGCCATGGTCTTGTTTCTTTAAAGCACAAATTATCGTAAAATACCCACGAATTATCCGTGAATTACATTTTCTGATCAAGATTCTTTCCCTTCTCCTCATGCTCGAAGTTAGGGATAAACTTTTTAATGGATTCTACAACGTCTGTCTTGGTGAAGTCTTCGTTCTGGAAAATGCCCTCGAGTTCGCCAAAGAAAGCGTTCACCTCATTCATTGGTCGACGGGTACTTTCGCAAACTACACCGAGACTCATGAAGCGTTCCATATCAACCTTCTCACCAAGTACATAGAACTCCTCGTATGCCTTTTCACCGGTAGTATCGCTCTTGAAGTAAACAACAGGATAAGTGTCAGATTCATACGACATCTGAGCTGCATACTGCTTAGCCTCAAGATCATTCTTGCACTCTACCTTGGTGAAGCCTTCTGCCTTCACAAAGTCATCGCAGATAGCTGAAAAAGTGAGCATCTGGTCTTCGCCCAACTTTGGAAAGAATACCTCGCCACTATTACCGAGGATACAAGCGAGCATACAAATCTGACCTGACTCCTCAGGACTGACAAAGTAGCGTTTTACATCTGAAGGTGCTGCCAAAGGTTGCTTCTTCTGGAAGCGATGGATCCAACCGTCAGGAAGTGAGCCGTTGGAGAAAGCAACATTGGCAAAGCGTGCGGTAGTGACCTTGAAGTGGAAGTTATATGCCATCACGAGGTCTTCCATGATGCGCTTGCTAGCGCCCATTATGTTCACAGGATTTGCAGCCTTATCGGTGGAAACACAGAAGAAATGCTTAGGCGGATATACACAAAGAAGATCCATCAGTTTCTTAGCCTTGATGTCGTTATTTTCAATGAGTGCCTGAACAGAGTACTTGTCTTTCTCTGAACGTACATGCTTGTGAGCAGAGAAGTTGGCAACGATATCGAAGCCTTTTTCCTCACGGAAAATGCGCTCGAAAATAGGATCTGCAAAGTTGAGGGTGTAACAACGAAACTCATCGGGTACGTAAAGACCTTCGGTTGAACGTACGTCACGAACGAGTTCAGCCAAACCATTCTCATTGAGATCAATAACAACAACTGAAGCGGGTTCGAAACGGAGAACTGCCTTGATAAAACTAGAACCGATTGAACCGGCACCTCCAATTACGCACACTTTCTTATCTTTTATCTCAGCGATAAGAGTCTCCTTGTTTGCCTCAATATCTGTAGCAAACATGCTGACTGGACGATAAGTCACTGAATCAGCGATGAATTTCTGTAAATTGAACATATAATTAATGTGTTATTATTGTCTGCGAAATGTATATCAAATGCTTCGTGATGCTCGTTGATGAACTATTGTGCATCCTTGACAACAATCGCGAGATAACCACCACTTCCTGCTCCAGGAATCTTCCAAGCAAGAACATTCTCCAACGAGCTATATGTATCGACAGTTTGTTGGATATAGCTATTATCAAGTTTTGGATGACCAACATAAGTAGAAGTTACCATACCAGGGGAACATAGCTATCTGTGCATTGAAACTAGCCATATAAGATGTTGCGAACTTATCAAGATCATGAGCGATAATAGTATCCCAACAATCACTTGCTGCTTTTGCAAGAGCTTTTACCCTATCTGGTGTAATGTCTTTTCCTTCGACAACGGAGCAACCCGTTTTGCGAGACTCCATAGGTCTCATAACTAAATGCTCTTCAAGGAAACGCAGAGCCATCTCATCATTAGTGTATTCTATCTTTTGAGACCAAAAGTTCTTGTCGTAATAATGACAATAAAAACCTGGGATGCAGATTCCAATAGAGTCCTGTGCCCAGAAATATCACGTTCAGAATTGTTCTCAAAGCAGAACACGAGTCATGCGAGCATCTTTAGGTCCATCTTTGGCAACTTCACCGGCCATATCTTTTGGATCATCTTGCGTGTAGAGGTAGAGAGTCCACAGCGGTCACGAACCTCAAAAGTTGGTTCAAAGAATGTAGTTAGCGCCCATCCTGAGTGATACTGACTAATATATGGTTGGTCTATCCATGTACCTGCAAGATCCAAACGAGTAGGAATATCCTGTTGACTAATCCTAACGTAGCCACGATTAGTCAATGATACTACAAACTGTGGATGCCCCTTGCGCAAATCTAATGCTGTTATTGTCATAGTCGTATTGAGAAGAATATGGAATTCAGAATGATCTGATGAGTGGTCACCCTTCTATTTTTATTCATACGTGTGGAACCAGGGCACATCGACTGCCGTCACCCAGTGATGCTGCGCCAAAAGCGTTGCTATACTAAGACCAACATATCCGGTACCTGCAACAGCAATCTTCAAATCTTTTGTATCCATTGTTAATTTATTTAGTGTTATAATTATCTATCCAAGACTTCAAACCTCGGTGAGTTCTTTGATTTAAACTCTGGTACCACTCTCTTCATTAGTTTCACTGTGTCCATGATCTTTACCGTACGGGATAAATTCTCGAACTCTCCATAAGTATCAAGGATATCAGTATATTCATAATGACGTACCTTCGCTATCATTATCTTCTTATTCTCAGTAGGGATTGTGTTCTCTTTATCACTCAGGACTTCTTCATAAAGCTTCTCACCCGGACGCAATCCCGTAAACTCTATCTCAATATCTTCACCAGGACGATAACCGGCCAATTCGATCATACGAGTGGCCAAATCTACAATTTTCACAGCCTTTCCCATCTCAAAGACAAAAATCTCATTGCCTTCACCCATAGTGGCAGCTTCCATTACTAGACGACAAGCTTCGGGAATAGTCATAAAGAAACGAATGATATCAGGGTGAGTCACTGTGACAGGACCACCATTCTCAATCTGTTCCTTAAAACGGGGAATTACAGAACCATTACTACCCAAGACGTTACCAAAGCGGGTAGTGATAAATTTGGTATGACCTTTCACTTTGCCCTCACGGATAGCACAGCCTAGACTCTGTACATAGATCTCTGCCAGACGTTTCGAACACCCCATTACATTGGTCGGATTCACCGCCTTATCGGTAGAAACCATGATCATCTTCTCGGCTCCGTATTCAACTGCCATATCAGCAACCTGACGAGAACCAACAACATTAACCAATACAGCTTCACAGGGATTCTCTTCCATTAATGGAACATGCTTATAAGCAGCGGCATGAAAGATTATCTGAGGCTGATAAGTTTCGAAGACCATACGGAGACGTTCTTTCACGCGGACATCTCCAATGACAGGAACAAAATCAAGACCGGGATAATTCTTCTCAAATTCTAAGCGGACATTATGCAAAGGTGACTCGGCAGAATCAAACATGATCAGCTTCTTGATGTTCATTTGAGCCAGCTGCCGACAAAGTTCGCTGCCAATACTACCGGCAGCTCCGGTCACCAACACAACCTTGCCACAAAACTCAGTCATCACCTCCTCCATATTGATATGAATTTCTGAGCGACCCAGCAAGTCTTCAATTTTGATAGGGCGTACCCATTGGTGGAAACTTCCGTTTTCATCAGCCTCACTGATACTCGGAGCAATCAACGTTTTCAATCCACTCCTTTTACAATATTGAAGCAGACGGTCTTCCTCTTCACGGGTATTTTCATAACGGGCAAACAGGATACCGCCGATACATTTCTTATGAATAAGCTTGTTAAAGCACTCTTCATCTTTAAATGAATAAACGGGAAGATCAGCCACACGCCGGATGGAATCGCCTGTTCCGTAGATACAGAAGCCTACCACTTTATAGTGGGAGCTGTTCATTAGCCGGACTTTCAATGCCACACTCTTATCATCAATACCATAGATCAGAATATGCATATTCTTCTTATTCAGCAGATTCAACAGGAGCTCATATACCAGAATCAACTGAATACGGAAGCCTACCATGGCAATAAAAGTCAGCATACCATCAAACAGTACAAAGACTATTTTCTGACTATTATGCAGTCCCGTCTGAGGCAGGAAAAGCCAGATAGCCATTGCGATACAGACAGCTTTTATCAATGCACTTCCGGCAAGTCTCCATAATTCCTTCAACTGGGAAAAACGGATCGTATTACGGTAGGTATGGAATAAAAAGGAACCTAAGACACTGGAGATCACCGAAATCGCTAAAATATGGAAGAGAGAAGTGATTTCTTTAGAAGTCTCCGTTATATAATGAATGCCGATAAATGACACCCAGGTACAAATCAAAGCTATGAACGTATCAATTCCTAATACAATCCAATAACTAAAATAATTTTTCTGCAAATATTGAACAAAACGGTCAAATGCGTGTTTCATAATTTAAATACCCCAATAAATTATAAAGTCTTTTTCCAAAAAAGTAGATTTACTATGACAATAGTTTATCGTAGATTGTGTGTAACTGAATTTTCAATGGTGAAGGCAATTGGTTTTTCAGAATCATTTGCGAACGCCTCAGAACAGTTTTCTTCTTTGCCTCATCCTCTGAATTGGCATACATAGACACACTATATCCCATCAGAAGAGACAGACACAAAGCAGCTTCCTGCTCAGCAGTCTTACCGTGACAAGGATACAGATCATTGATCTGTTCATGGATTTCGTTGTTCAGTCGTGCAAGATCATCAACATACACACCCGCCATATAATTACTTTTATGGAGCAGAGCATGAACAGTATTTTGAAGTTTATCGATTTTTTCTTGTAAACAGGAAGTCGTCATTACCCACTTAGTTTTTTTCACCTATAGGCTCAACATAGCCAATCGGCATGTCTACACAGGCGCAACCAAGCATGTTCAGTCGAACAGCAATCTTACTTTTACCATCTACATTGACAAGCTCACCCACAAGCCCCTGCAGAGGTCCTTTAATTACTTGAACTTTCTCACCACGTGCCAAAGGAGAGCTATTCATACAGATTGTTTCATCCGAATAATCAAGCATGAAGCGGAAACGGGCCATCTGGTCGTCAGGAATAACAGCAGGACTGCTCTCACCGCGCATCACCATATAGCGGCTCACTGTTGTAAAATTCAGGACTTCCATACGTTCCCTCGGATCAGCGTGCACAAACACCATCATTGGAAGCAGTACGGATTCAACTAATTTACGGCGGTCACTCCATTGATGTATTTCTTTCTGAACAGGCACAAAATTTTCAATCCCAACCTTGTTCAAATACTCCGAAACCTTCTTTTCATGATGCATACGAACTAATGCAACATACCAGCGTTTTGAGTGTGCTACGCCTTCCCCTGTCCCATGAATAGGCCCAGCATTAATTGATTTTTCTTTTGTTAAAATCATCTTTTATTACCCCATATTTTTCCGTTACTTCTTAGGTAACGGAAAAGTATACTTCAATACAGTTCGGGAGAAAAAAGTCGGAAAACATCGGCAAATGGAGGTGTGAGAGTATCTCAGCTTTAGAGAAAGCTGAGATTCTTAGGAAAATTGGGCATATAAGTTCCTAAGCATGAAAATAAGCCTTTTTCATGTTTAGATACATTTTTTTCTAATTTCAGGGTTAAATCGAAAAAAAGTAGGTTTTTATTTGTTTAATACATGTATTTTTGTCTATCTTTGCGTCAAATTTTAATCCGTTACCTAAGAAGTAACGCACAAGTATAACCTATGATTATCAGCACTTTGACTATTTACAAGCGTCCCAAAGGACAAGTCTTTACGTAATGTAAATTCATCCGATTCACCTCCGTACGCTCTTTCAACTCAAAACCTTTCAGATAAATTTGCGTCGTCTTTATAGACTTATGCCCTAAAGATTCGCTGATCATTTCAATTGGAACTCCACGATATTTTGCAGTAGTTGCCCAAGAATGGCGGATCGTGTAAGAAGTTACCGGTGAAGCCAACCGCAAAGCTCTTGCCAAACTCTTCAAATGATTATTAAACCGACGTAGTGCAGATTGATACTCACGATAAGCACGTTCATCCTTACGTTTCTTATTGCCGGAGAGAATACCGAAAAGGTAGTCAGGACAACCCGGACGCGACGGCTGGGAATTACGGAGCTGATTCATAACCTCCTTAGCGGTATCCAAAACTTCCACACTCATCGGAGTTCTGGTTTTGATGCGATTATATCGCAGTACATTACAGTCCAAGGCTGACTTCTCCAAATGGGCCAGATCGGCAAAAGACATTCCACAGAATTGAAACATCAGAGCAGCAATAGACTGTGTACGCCGCAAAGACTCCGACTTGGGATCTTCGTAAAGAAGCCGGCGGAGTTCACTCATCGGAAGAGCTTTCTTTTGGCGGATATCCACTCCCGTATATACATCACGAAACAAACCATGAATATAGGGCGCACTACCCGACTCTACTCCACGATTATAGATGCTGCGAAGCATACGCATATAAGTAGACACCGTATTCGGCTTCAAGCCAGAATCATAAAGATGCTCTCCGTAACGACGCAGCCGGTCACGAGTGACTTGCCTGAAAGATACGCTGGTATTACCACAAAACTTATTGAAAGAGAAAAGAGCATTTTGATAGACATGTGCCGTAGAAAAACGACCTTCTTTTCGTAAAAGGCCAATGTATAGTTCCCCACATCGGCTAAATCCATTTTTATTCATTTGCATCACTAGTTATTTTATATACAATTATAGGGCGAAAATTTGGAATTACCATCTCAACGCCTTTATTTCTTAATTTTATTTAATTTAAGCGTTATGACAACAACTAAGAAAAGCCTGAAAAATGCGGTGGGCACGCAACAAAAGAAAAACATTGAAACTGATTATCAGGATGATGACGAAATCATCGACATCAATGAAGTGAGAAGAAGAAAAGGAATTACAGGTGAGAAAAAATTCTTTTTTATAGCCTGCCTTCGCTCTTTTTACGAAGATGAGGAGTTTCGTTTCTCTGTAAAATCTTTAACAGGTCTGGCCAGTTACATTGCCGGCTGGAGAATATTTTACGTAAATACGCATCACGGGTATAGATTAATGAAATACAGCAGTATACTCAGTGAAATACATGGTTTAAGCAAAAAGACAAGAGAAATCGCAAATCGCGAAAAAGAAGAGAAAAAACATTATAAGTCTAAGTATTACAGCAAAAAACAGTAAGAATAATTGGAGCGAAAAAAAACAACTCATAATTTTGCCCCCGTTTTTAAAACGAAGAAAAGAACGAACTATCCGATAGAAATTATAGTGTCACTATAATGACAAGATAGTGTCACTATAGATACAGGATGGTGTAAGCATCATCATACGATAGTGTAAGCATCTCACAGATAGTCCGCCTTTTCTTCAAACATAATAACACTTAATAGTAATCAAAATTAGAATGAAATGACTAAAGAAAAACGGCTAGCAGCCACAAAAGAAACGAAAGAACAAAAAGATCGATTGACAGAAGTATGGAAAAGACGTATCGTATCAGAGAAAGGTTATTCGGAAACAATTGCAGAACGAATAGCCGAAAAAGTGAAGTCGCTGGCAGATCATATGCAATATGGACATGCTATCATTGCGTATTACAGACAGAACGGCAACTTTCAACTGGTTACAGGAACTCTCATTTCTTACAACCGAGACTTTCACCACTCTTATGACATGACACAGGTACACAGTACTTTCATTTTCTGGTGCATGGAAGAGAAAGGATGGAGAACCTTTCAGATTGAGAATTTTCTGGATTGGAAACCTATTGTATAAACTTAAAACAAACCATTAGACGACATGAGTACAACGTATCTTAGCGTAGACTATTTCCCGCTTACCGTAAACTTTTTCGACAGAGATGCAATTGAACTGGCTGAAGCCAAATATGGTATCAGAGTGGACGGAGCCGTATGCAAACTTCTATGCAAAATATTCAAAGAAGGATATTATATTCCATGGGGTGAGGAACAATCTTTGATCTTTGCCCGTAAACTGGGAGGAGAACTCAGTGGAAAAGAGATGGACGGAATTATTCAGATTTTGCTTGACAAAGGATTCTTTGACAAAGAAAGCTATGAAAAGTTTCAGATATTGACTTCTGTCAAAATCCAGCGCATCTGGATAGATGCCACCTGCCGCAGAAAAAGAAAATTAGAGGATTTGCCTTACTTGCTGATCAATGACACCAGAAAACAAGAAAAGGAAAGTAATGCAGACAATGTGTCGGCACAAAGTGAATTGAAACCGGAAAATGAAAACATTTCACCCGAAATTGCAGACATTTCCGGACAAAGTAAAGGAGAGCAGAGTAAAGCAGGGGAAGAAGAAGACAATACGGCTCCGCCTTCGATTGAAATCCCCGGTTATGCTTATAACAAAAGCACACACAACGTGAAAGGACTTTTGGACAGCCTGGCACAGCATGGAGTGACAAACAAGAAGGAAGTTACAGCTATTCTCAAACTGTCGGATTACGGAAAGAAGGGAACACAGATATGGATCACATTGTCTACCACCAAATGGGGGAAGATTGATAATCCGGGAAGGTATATCATTTCGACGTTGAGGACATAGGGATAAAAATCAGGCACGGATTACGCAGATTAACACGGTTTTCAGTTACTTAATTCTTAAAACCGTGAAATCCGCGTAATCCGTGCCTGAATAGAATATTACCAATTATAGTTGATACCGAAACTCAGTAATTCCTTCAACTGAAAGAAACTGCCATTTTCAACGGTTGGTTTTGAGCTGTCGTCGAAACGGGCATGTATGTAAAGTTTAGTAGAAAGATAACGGTTCAAAACAAAGTTGAACGTGTTCTCCCACTCTACACGTACCCATTCGTAGTTGGTCAGATAGTTCAGACGGGAGTCCAGTGAAATAGCCGAAATGATTTTCCAGTTGAACGTTGACTGCAACTGAGAACCAAAGTCATTTTTAGAGCATTTGCCTTTCTCCAGACCGAATTTGGTTTCGTTTACTTCCGCGTTATCAATGTATCGCAAGTTATAGGTCAGTGGACCGATAAAAACTGAAAGATTGAATTTCTTCTTATTCAGTTTGTAGTCCATACCGATACTGACTGCCAAATCTGCCGGAGACAGGAATGCGGAAACAAGTTCTTCGCTGTTGGCTTTGTAGCCGTGACAGAACTGGGTCTTAAACTCAGAAGAAATAGTATAATACCAGTTTTTCAACGCCCGCAATCCTAACTTATTGTAAAGACGGAACTGGTCGGTATTGATCAGATAATCATGAAATTTATCCGACGGAGTAGACGTCATGCCCAATTTTGCCTCCAACTGATTTTCGAAAAGGACTTTCTCATTATCATTGTAATTGGCATAAAGCTGCAAGGTAGCCAGACCGGCGAAGTTGCTTTCACCTCCTTTGTACCAGTTGTCCGAAAGGTGGTTCTGGCTGATCTGCAAAGAACCGTTACCTCCGGTAACCCACCAGTTGGGGCGATTGATCTTCATACTTGCCTTCCCCACATTGTTGCTCATTTCTTCCGGCTGGAAAAGATGGATGACAGTTGCCTTCGGAGAAATCTTCGGTTTCACGTCACGGCGGAAGACGTCACGGCTCATGATCCGGTTTTCAGTAGTGACAACCAGTTCCGGATGATTGAGATAAAGATCCATCAATGCTTTATTGACCGACTCATTGGCACGTGCAGACCTTGTGTATGCCAAAGTATCATATGGAAGAAGTTCCGCTGTCAACCTGGACAGTTGATCAGGCAGAGAATCAAATCGCACCGGTTTCCAGTCCACTTTCGAATACTGCGCCATCGGAGCATAATAATAGGCCAGTGGAGTAAACAGACGAAAATAATTGGGATCGGACGGAATGTAACGCGGCGGTACAGACGGGTCATTCAGATAGTCCAACTGGCCGATATACTTATTATATAAGATAGATACGGTATCCAGTTTAGGAATTTCGCCGGACATATTCAATTTAAGCATTAAATACTTCTGAAGTTCTGACGAAAGTGTGTCTGCCTTCACAATCTTCGCTTCAGCCACTACTGTAGAAGGTTGGGTGGTGGTCTGTGCTGAAAGCGATAAAGATAAAGTTGAAGTAAAAACTACGAATGATAATAACTCTCTTCTCATAATATTCCTAATTTGGTGCAAATCTACATTATTTTGTTTAGAAAACATAGTATTCCTTCAAAATTGCATTTTTTAATAAAATTGTAGAGGGGAAAGTCTGCATTCTTCCTCTTTTTTTTATAATTTTGCGCTTTTTAAGTTCGTAAGAAACTACTAAAGTAAAAACAATTAAAACAGTTATAGCTGTGGGAGAAACAAAGTATATTTTCGTCACCGGTGGTGTTGCCTCTTCTTTAGGAAAAGGGATCATCTCATCGTCCATCGGTAAATTGCTGCAAGCAAGAGGTTATAATGTAACCATCCAAAAGTTTGACCCGTACATCAACATCGACCCGGGAACATTGAACCCGTATGAGCATGGAGAATGCTATGTTACCGTAGACGGACATGAAGCCGATCTCGACTTGGGACATTACGAACGTTTCCTGGGTATACAGACAACGAAGGCCAATAACATCACTACGGGACGTATCTACAAAAGTGTTATTGACAAAGAACGCCGCGGAGATTATCTGGGTAAGACTATTCAGGTGATTCCTCATATCACGGACGAAATCAAACGGAACGTGAAATTGCTCGGTAACAAATACAAATTCGATTTTGTAATTACCGAAATCGGTGGTACGGTAGGTGATATCGAATCACTCCCCTATCTCGAAAGTATCCGCCAGTTGAAATGGGAATTGGGCAAAAACGCTTTATGTGTACACTTGACCTATGTTCCTTATCTTGCCGCTGCCGGAGAGCTGAAAACGAAACCGACACAGCACTCTGTCAAGGAACTCCAGAGCGTAGGTATCCAGCCGGACGTATTGGTGCTCCGTGCCGAACACCCGCTGAGCGATGGACTTCGCAAGAAAGTGGCTCAATTCTGCAATGTGGACGATAAGGCTGTCGTACAGTCTATCGACGCAGAAACGATCTATGAAGTACCTCTTCTGATGCAGGCACAGGGACTGGACAGCACGATTCTCGAAAAGATGGGGCTGCCGGTAGGAGAAACTCCGGGACTCGGTCCGTGGCGTAAATTCCTGGAACGCCGTCATGCTGCTGAAACGAAAGAACCTATTAATATCGCACTGGTAGGAAAATATGACTTGCAGGATGCTTACAAGTCTATTCGCGAAGCATTGTCACAAGCAGGTACTTACAACGACCGCAAAGTGGAAGTTCACTTTGTAAACAGTGAAAAGCTGACAGATGAAAACGTAGCCGAAGCACTGAAAGGCATGGCAGGCGTAATGATTGGCCCGGGATTCGGTCAACGTGGTATCGACGGCAAGTTTGTTGCCATCAAATACACACGTACACATGATATTCCGACCTTCGGTATCTGTCTGGGTATGCAATGTATCGCTATCGAATTTGCCCGCAACGTGCTGGGATATGCCGACGCCGACTCGCGTGAAATGGATGAAAAGACTCCGCACAACGTGATCGACATCATGGAAGAACAGAAAGCGATTACGAATATGGGTGGTACAATGCGTCTGGGCGCTTACGAATGTGTACTTCAGAAAGGCTCGAAAGCATTTCAGGCTTATGGCGAAGAACATATCCAGGAACGTCACCGCCACCGCTATGAGTTCAACAATGACTATAAGGCCCGATACGAAGCTGCCGGCATGAAATGCGTGGGTATCAACCCCGAATCGGATCTGGTAGAAATCGTGGAAATCCCGGCATTGAAATGGTTTATCGGTACACAATTCCATCCGGAATACAGCAGTACGGTATTGAACCCGCACCCGTTGTTTGTGGCTTTCGTGAAGGCAGCCATCGAGAACGAGAAGAATTGATAATTGACAGTTGACAATTGACAATTTATTATTCAAAAATTTATAATTCATAATTAATAGGAATGGATAAAAACACCATTACAGGTCTCGTTTTAATAGGTATATTATTGGTAGGATTCAGTTTTCTGAGCCGTCCGAGCGAGGAACAGATAGCTGCACAGAAGAAATACTACGATTCTATTGCCGTGGTGCAACAGCAGCAGGAAGCGCTGAAAGCAAAAACAGAAGCCGCACTCGCCAACGAAAACAAAAGCGCAGCGGTTGCAGCAGATTCCTCTGCCCTGTTCTTCAACGCGATGCATGGAACCGACTCTAAAGTCAGCATCCAGAACGACGTAGCGGAAATAACTTTCACTACGAAAGGCGGACGGGTT
Source organism: Bacteroides faecis MAJ27 (assembly GCF_900106755.1). Classification (GTDB taxonomy): domain Bacteria; phylum Bacteroidota; class Bacteroidia; order Bacteroidales; family Bacteroidaceae; genus Bacteroides; species Bacteroides faecis. Next base: position 205,828 of record NZ_FNNN01000005.1, on the reverse strand, counting down.
TATTCGGCAATGCTGAAAGAATACAAAGGACAGGACAAGACAACTCCTGTCGTACTGTTCGACGGCGATGACGCTACCATGAGTTTCAACTTCTACAACAAGCAAGGAGCCATCCAGACGAAGGATTATTACTTCGAGGCTGTCAACAAGACAGACAGCAGCGTCACCATGCGCCTGGCTGCGGACAATGCCAGCTACATAGATTTTATCTATACGCTGAAACCCAACAGCTACCTGATGAACTTTGAAATCAAAGCTACAGGTATGGAAGGCAAACTGGCCAGTACGGAATATGTAGACATTGACTGGACACAGCGCGCACGCCAGCTCGAAAAGGGATTCACTTACGAAAACCGCCTTTCAGAGCTGACTTATAAAGTAAAAGGTGACAATGTAGATAACCTGTCGGCAGCCAAGGATGACGAAAAGGAGCTGGGTAATACAGCGATCGACTGGATTGCATTCAAAAACCAATTCTTCTCTTCTGTATTCATCGCAGATCAGGATTTCAACAAGGTTTCCGTGAAGTCAAGAATGGAACAGCAAGGAAGCGGATACATCAAAGATTACTCTGCCGAAATGAGTACTTTCTTTGATCCGAGCGGCAAACAACCGACGGAAATGTATTTCTACTTTGGCCCGAACCACTATAAGACACTGAAGGCACTGGACAAAGGACGTGCAGAGAAATGGGAACTGAACAGACTGGTCTATCTGGGCTGGCCGCTGATTCGCTGGATCAACCAGTTTATCACGATCAACGTATTCGACTGGCTGTCAGGCTGGGGCTTGAGCATGGGTATCGTACTGTTGATTCTGACGATTATGGTGAAGGTGCTGGTTTACCCTGCTACCTGGAAAACATACATGTCTTCTGCCAAGATGCGTGTACTGAAACCGAAAATCGACGAGATCAACAAGAAATATCCGAAGCAGGAAGATGCGATGAAGAAACAACAGGAGGTGATGAGCCTTTACAGCCAGTACGGTGTAAGCCCGATGGGCGGCTGTCTGCCGATGTTGTTGCAGTTTCCGATTTTGATGGCATTGTTCATGTTTGTACCGAGCGCTATCGAATTGCGTCAGCAGAGTTTCTTGTGGGCGGATGACTTGTCTACTTACGACGCGTTCATCACGTTCCCGTTCCATATTCCGTTCCTGGGCAACCATCTCAGCTTGTTCTGCCTGCTGATGACGGTAACCAACATCCTGAACACCAAATATACGATGACAATGCAGGATACAGGAGCGCAACCGCAAATGGCGGCGATGAAATGGATGATGTATCTGATGCCGATCATGTTCTTGTTCGTACTGAACGATTATCCGTCGGGATTGAACTATTACTATTTCGTGTCAACACTGATTAGTGTAGGAACCATGATTTTGTTGCGTAAGACTACGGACGAAACAAAATTGCTGGCTATTCTGGAAGCTAAGAAGAAAGACCCGAAACAAATGAAAAAGACCGGATTTGCTGCACGACTGGAAGCTATGCAAAAGCAACAGGAATTATTACAGCAGCAAAAACAGAATAAACGATAAGAAATTATCGGAAAATATATTCTGAGAAAGCCGGGCAACCGAATGGGGTTTGTCCGGCTTTCTTTCTCTAAAAAACAAACTTAATATGAAGACAAAATATACTTATAAACAAATCTGGACGATCGCCTACCCTATTCTGATCAGTCTGATCATGGAGCAAATGATCGGTATGACGGATACCGCATTCCTCGGACGCGTCGGGGAAATAGAATTAGGGGCATCTGCCATCGCAGGTGTATATTATCTGGCTATCTTCATGATGGCCTTCGGATTCAGTATCGGAGCACAAATCCTGATTGCCCGTCGTAACGGGGAAGGGAACTACAAGGAAATCGGGCCGATTTTCTATCAGGGCGTCTATTTTCTTCTGGCTATTGCCGCAGTCTTATTTACACTTTCGATTGTCTTTTCACCGCTTATCCTGAAAAATATCATTTCGTCCCACCACATTTATGATGCAGCCGAAAGCTATATCCACTGGCGGGTTTACGGGTTCTTCTTCTCCTTTGTCGGAGTGATGTTCCGTGCTTTCTTTGTCGGCACGACACAGACTAAGACACTGACGCTGAACTCCGTCGTAATGGTATTGTCGAATGTGGTATTCAACTACATCCTGATTTTCGGTAAATTCGGTTTCCCGCAGTTGGGTATCGCCGGTGCAGCTATCGGTTCTTCACTGGCCGAATTAGTTTCCGCCATCTTCTTTATCATTTATACATGGAAACGGATCGACTGCAAGAAGTATGCGCTGAATATTCTGCCTAAATTCCAGAGCCGGACTCTCAAGCGGATTCTCAACGTTTCCGTATGGACAATGATTCAGAATTTCGTATCTCTGTCCACTTGGTTTATGTTCTTCCTGTTTGTAGAGCATTTGGGAGAGCGTTCGCTGGCTATCGCCAACATCATCCGGAATGTATCGGGAATTCCATTCATGGTGGCCATGGCTTTTGCCGCTACGTGCGGTTCACTGGTCAGCAACCTGATTGGTGCGGGAGAGAAAGACTGTGTACGGGGAACGATCAACCAGCATATCCGCATCGGATATGTGTTCGTACTGCCTATATTGGTGTTCTTCTGCTTGTTCCCGGACCTGATTTTGCGCATTTACACGGACATGCCCGATTTAAGGGCAGCCTCCATACCTTCGCTATGGGTGCTTTGTTCAGCCTATCTGTTATTGGTGCCGGCCAACGTTTATTTCCAGTCAGTATCGGGAACAGGAAATACCCGCACGGCACTGGCCATGGAACTCTGTGTACTGGCAATTTATGTAGCTTACGCCACATACTTTATTCTTTACTTGAAAATGGATATCGCATTCGCCTGGACAACGGAACATGTATATGGTATTTTTATCCTTCTCTTCTGCTACTGGTATATGAAGAAAGGAAACTGGCAGAAAAAGAAGATTTAAATTCTTTTTTCATTATCTTCGCAAGAAAATAAACATTTTATAAAATATGAGACAAGCAAATCTATTTATGATGTCGGCAGCAATGTTGTTAGCTGCCTGCGGCGGAACAAAAGACGCAGGCAAAACGGATCAGGTGCTTATCGAAAAATCCGATATTAAGATCGAAGGGAAGCGCATGACGCCTGAAGCTCTTTGGGCAATGGGACGTATCGGAGGATTGGCGGTATCGCCCGACGGAAAGAAAATTGCGTATACGGTAGCATACTACAGTGTACCGGAAAACAAGAGTAATCGCGAAGTATTCGTCATGAACGCGGACGGCAGCGACAACCGGCAGATCACCCGCACTCCTTATCAGGAAAATGAAGTGACCTGGATCAAAGGAGGAACGAAGCTGGCTTTCCTGAGCAACGACAACGGAAGCAGCCAGCTGTATGAAATGAACCCGGACGGTAGCGGTCGCAAACAACTGACCAACTACGACGGAGACATTGAAGGTTATTCAATCTCACCGGACGGCAAGAAACTACTGTTTATATCGCAAGTGAAAACCAAAGAAAGTACTGCCGACAAGCATCCGGATCTGCCGAAAGCTACCGGTATTATCATCACCGATCTGATGTATAAACACTGGGATGAGTGGGTGACCACTGCACCACATCCTTTTGTGGCCGATTTTGACGGCAACGGTATTTCCAATATCGTAGATATACTGGAAGGAGAACCATACGAAAGTCCGATGAAGCCTTGGGGCGGTATTGAACAACTGGCATGGAATGTGACTTCGGACAAAGTGGCTTATACCTGTCGTAAAAAAACGGGGCTGGAATATGCGATTTCTACCAATTCGGATATTTATGTGTATGATCTGAATACAAAGAAAACGGATAATATCACCGAAGAAAACAAGGGATATGACACCAACCCGCAATATTCTCCGGATGGCAAGTATATTGCATGGCAAAGCATGGAGCGTGACGGTTACGAAGCTGATCTGAACCGCTTGTTTATCATGAATCTGGAAACCGGTGAGAAACGTTTTGTCAGCAAGGCATTTGAGTCTAATGTAGATGCGTTTATCTGGGGAAATGATGCCAAGACAATCTATTTTACAGGTGTGTGGCATGGAGAAACTCAGATTTACTCTCTTGACCTGACAAATGACTCTGTGAAAGCGATCACTTCGGGAATGTATGATTACGAAGGGGTAGCGCTCTTTGGCGACAAACTAATTGCCAAACGTCATTCTATGAGCATGGGCGACGAAATCTATGCCGTAGCACTGGATGGTTCTGCTACTCAATTGACGCAGGAGAATAAGCAGATCTATGATCAGTTGGAAATGGGCAAGGTAGAAGGTCGCTGGATGAAAACGACGGATGGCAAGGATATGCTGACATGGGTAATCTATCCTCCCCAGTTCGATCCGAATAAGAAATATCCGACACTATTGTTCTGCGAAGGTGGCCCTCAGAGTCCGGTAAGCCAGTTCTGGTCTTATCGTTGGAATTTCCAGATTATGGCTGCCAACGACTATATCATTGTAGCCCCGAACCGTCGCGGACTGCCGGGATTCGGAGTGGAATGGAATGAACAGATTAGCGGTGATTATGGCGGTCAGTGTATGAAAGACTACTTCACTGCTATCGATGAGATGGCTAAAGAATCGTATGTAGATAAAGACCGTCTGGGATGTGTTGGCGCTAGTTTCGGAGGATTCTCCGTATATTGGTTAGCCGGTCATCATGACAAACGCTTCAAAGCCTTTATCGCTCACGACGGAATCTTCAATATGGAAATGCAATATCTGGAAACAGAAGAAAAATGGTTTGCCAACTGGGATATGGGTGGCGCATACTGGGAAAAACAAAATCCGGTAGCACAGCGCACTTTCGCCAACTCCCCTCACCTATTCGTAGATAAATGGGATACTCCGATTCTCTGTATTCATGGAGAGAAAGATTTCCGTATTCTGGCTAATCAGGCTATGGCTGCATTTGATGCCGCTGTAATACGTGGTGTACCTGCCGAGTTACTGATTTATCCGGACGAGAACCATTGGGTACTGAAACCGCAGAATGGTGTCTTGTGGCAACGCACTTTCTTTGAGTGGCTGGATAAATGGCTGAAATCAAACAAGCAATAGTTTAAACAAAGATCATTCTAAAAATGATCATTAAATAAAATGTCCTATATGCAGCTTTCATTAGTCAGCATATAGGACATTCTTATTGTAACTATTATCTGAAATTATTCTATCTCATAATTTACATAATTTACAGACGACTTATCAGTAACATCAGACAAAGTCTTACGTAAACTATTAAACTGTATCCCTGTCCATTTACCTTTCAATGGATATTTTTTATCAGTATTTAAATCTCTTAGAGTTATATAAAAAGTTAATGTACATTTATATCCGCAGTCATGCCTCGTTATTTCATAAATAGAATAGGGTGGAACTGTATAGCTGATACGTTCAACGGAACGGTCTCCATTTTCTACAGCTTGTTGACGTCCAAAAATCAATGGAGTTTCTACTCCACCACTATAAAAAAGTTTTCCTTTGGTATCTACGATAGGTACACTAATCTTTAAATCCTCCAAGTTTTCAACTTTATTTGGCAATACGCCATCCGTTAATACAAATAAAGAATAATCCTTATACCTTTCTTCCGATTTATACTCCATTGGAAGAGGTGTGCTCTTATTATTCTCAACATGTTGTAGTACTTGCACCTCTCCTTCTATCCACTCTACCACATCCGTTTCCTCCTGCACAAACTTATAGGAAACGACCTCTAATATCGCCGGAGCATTGGATGGAGAAGAAGACACTTCATCCGAATCACTACTACAAGCTGCGAGTGCAGCGCAGATACCTGCAAGAAAGAACATTTTTGTTTTCATAACGCTTAGTTTTAGTTGTGTTACAATAGTTTAGTTTAGGGCAAATGTATAATATTTATATCACTTGTCAAAGTTTTACCGATAAAAAATAAAAAAAGGGAGAATTAATCTCCCTCCCAAATATTTTCAATTTCTACTATATACATCTTATGGAAACCTCCATGAGCACCGCCATACCATTTTTCTATAGATTCCTTATCGAGGAAGCAATCCGGTTTAATATTGTCCGCATAAAGTTTTTTGCATTCCAAAATCAGGCGGGCTTGTTCAAAAAACACATTGCCCTGTTCTGTAAATACAGGTTTCAGTCCGGTTGCTTTCACTTTGTCCATATCACGACCGGATTTTGAGCCACAAATTGCATGGACCTTTTTGTTGGCTTCTCCCAAAAAGGAAAGCGTCAGATAATCACTTTTCTCTATAAACTCGTATGTATATCGTTCGGGACGAATAAAAACAAAAGCAACAGGCTTATTCCAAAGCCACCCAATACCACCCCAACTGGCTGTCATTGTATTGAATTTCTCTTTTGTACCGGCAGTAACCAACATCCATTCTTTACCAATCGCCTCAAAGAAATTTTCTTTCAGGTCTTTTACTTCTAACTTCTTCATCTCTTTAGTTCGTTTTATAATTACTTTCTTTTACTCAGTTTTACGATTTCTCCCAGATAAGGGATTTCCACACGGATCTTTCTTTTTTTTGCTTCTGCTGCAAATACTTTAGGCGGATCATGCAAAGGTTCGTCTGATAAATCAAATGTACCATAATGCATCGGAATGGTAATTCCTGCCCGCATCTCTTCGGAGGCAGTCAGTGATTCATAAGGAGAGATATGATTGGGACGCATGAACCAGCGGGGTTTATACGCGCCGATACCCAGCAAAGCATAATCCGGAGCTCCGAACAGTTCCGGGATTTCCCGGAAATGGCTAGAATATCCTGTATCTCCACTATAATAAAGAGAGACACCATGTCCCTGCAACATGAAAGCGCCCCACAACCGCTGCCCTCCGTCACGCACGGAACGTTTGCTCCAGTGCTGTGCCGGCAAAAACGTTATTTTCAGTTCTTCATCTTCCAGTTGCTGATACCAGCCGGCCTCAATCACCTTCATTTCCGGAAACCAACTTTGTATCAATTCTCCGGTTCCCAACCCACAAAACAGTTTCATTTGCGGATTGTTATTCAGCAGACGGGTTATGCTCTGTTTATCCAGATGGTCAAAATGATCATGACTAATGAGCAGGTAATCAATTCCTGTAAAAATGTCGGGATTGGCAGGAAATTCACTTTGTCTCTTCACAAAAGGGATGCTCCCGAAAACCGGATCGAACATGATTCTTTTACCTGCCAGCTGAAGAAAAAAGGAATTATGCCCCAACCATATTAAAGAATCTCCCACCACAGCATCCAGCGAACGAAGATAGCAGACTTTGGGGTCCCACTTCACTGTCTTCTTTTCTTTCCGCTGAGGATTGGGAGACAGACGCCATTTCAGCACACTTCCCATACCGGGGCGGAAACGGTGTTGCCTGTTAAAAAAACGTCCGCGCACCATCGGATTTCCTCTCCAATAAGGATTGACGGTAGCCAAACGTTCGTTTCGCCTGAAACATATATGTTCACCCATTTTCTTTATCTATTGAATAAGCTATTACAAACTTAATTAAAAATCTCGATTTAGAAAGAAAGACAAACAAAAAATGTACCCCGGACACACTATCGGGGTACATTTCTCAGAAAAAGAATAAATATTATTCTTTTTTAATAGAACAATCTTACATTAAAAGCAGTGCAGGCCATACAACGGCAACTGCCATCCGAGAGCTGACAAATTAATAATTACGATGACAAGCCCCAGTACCCACAGGATAAACAGAGACCATTTCAGACCGGTTCCCATCGGTGACCAATGGAACAACTGACGAAAAATGGTATACAGGAAGGCTCCTAACGGAATAGCTATCAAGGCAATTCCTGAGATGGTACCCAGCAATGTCATTATAGGAGATACGGTGGCTATAGGAGTCCAGTCGATAGCCGGAAGCATCTCATAAAGTATAGCTCCTCCGCCAATGAGTGCAGCAATCACCACAAACACCAACGCCACTATCAACACCGCTAGCACGAACAATATCGGGCAGCAAATAATGATAAGGGCAATCAGGAATATCTTGAGAATAATGGCAGCTATCGTCACAAATACATCGCCTACTTTCTGTAGAAAGGTGCGTGGCTTATCTGAGTTCACAAAGTTATTCACTCCGTCGGCAACCCGTTCAAAACCGTCTGTCACCGTTTTACCTATATTCTCAATGGTCACCGCTTCCCCACGCATGCTCAGTTTTTCGGCTGCCGTACGTGCTTCGGGAATGATAATCCATCCTATAATATAAAGAATAATCATCGGACAATAAGGAACGAACAACAGGACAATCATCAAGATGCGTACCAGCGTTATATCCCAGTCAAAATAAGCGGCCAGCCCCGAAGCCACACCTCCCAGCAGTTTATTATCCGGATCACGGAACAAGCGACGGGTAGTGGCAGTCCGTGTATATCCCTGACCGGCAGAAGCAGCCTGCTCCTTTTTACGAGGTTCAGATTCGTCGTCAGATACACCAAAGTCCTCCGGCTTGCCTACCCGGGCTATGATTTCCTCTACATCGGCAAGGGTAATGACTTGCTTCCCTGCAGACACTTTCTCGGCAAACAACTCGGCAATACGAATCTCGATATCATTCACAATCTCTTCCGCTCCCTCCTGTTTGCGAAAATAATGTTTCAGGTTGGCCAGATAGTTGTCCAACAGACGGTAGGCATCATCATCTATATGATAGACAGTTCCTCCTAAATTTACAGTCAATGTTTTTTTCATTATTATTTCTTCTTTATCGAATTATCTACTAGCAATATGATTCACTGTTTCATTCAGCTCCTTCCAGGACAGCTCTAGCTCGCCTAAAAAGGCTTCTCCTTTTTCTGTAAGCTTATAGTACTTACGAGGTGGACCTTGCGTGGATTCTACCCATTCATAACTCAACAAATCGTCATTCTTCAAACGTGTCAGCAATGGATATAAGGTACCCTCCACCACAATCAGCTGCGCCTCTTTCAACTTCTGAATAATGTCAGAAGCATAGGCCGGCTCTTTGTGAAGTAAAAGCATGATACAATACTCTAACATGCCTTTTCTCATCTGAGATTTTACATTGTCTACATTCATTGTTCTTTTTCTTTTTGACAGAACAAATATATGCATTACTTTAGTACCTTGCATTGCAAAGTACTATAATTTAATAATAATTAAACCATTAAGAAGTTACCACCTTATTATAAAAAGAAATAATCGCTATATTTGCAACTCAAAAAAACCACAAAAAAGAAAATACATATGTTTACTATTCGAAAAGCAACCACAGATGATTGCGGACTGATCAACCAAATGGCGGGTGAAGTATTTCCCGCTACTTATAAAGAGATCTTATCTCCCGAACAACTGGATTATATGATGGACTGGATGTACTCTCCCGAAAATATCCGGAAACAAATGGAAGAAGAAGGCCATGTTTATTTTATCGCGTATGAAGAGTGCGAGCCCTGCGGCTACGTCTCTGTACAACAACAGGAAGAAAATGTATTCCATCTTCAGAAAATTTATGTTCTCCCCTATTTTCAAGGCGCGCACTGCGGCAGCTTTTTATTCAGAGAAGCTATCAAATATATAAAGGAAGTACATCCGGAACCTTGCTTAATGGAGCTGAATGTGAACCGTGACAATAAAGCTTTACTGTTTTATGAACGGATGGGAATGAGAAAGTTGCGGGAAGGAGATTTTCCGATTGGCAACGGATATTACATGAATGACTATATCATGGGACTGGATATCTGAAAAATAAAGCTATATACAAAATGCCCCGGAACATGGATTGAATGACAATATCCGTTCCGGGGCATTCGTTTTATGTATTACTGACGCAAGCTTATTTCGCTACGCGTTCCAGCCATTTCAGCATGAAAATCATTGTAAACATTGAAATAGTACAAGCTACAACAAATACAGTCCATGTCATCCAGATAGGAATTGATTCGTATAGGATAGCACCGATCACCAGCAGCTGATTACCAAGCGCAGTTGCACCTAGCCATCCTCCCTGCATGATACCCTGGTATTTCGGAGGAGCCACTTTAGACACAAACGAAATTCCCAACGGGGAAATGTACAACTCAGCTACCGTCAGAATCAGATAAGTCAGCATCAACAGGAACGGAGTCACTTTCACCGGTGAAGTACCTACAGCAATAATATCCTTGTGCAAAGGTAGATTGGCAAAATAAGAGCCGACAGCCATTACGATAAAGGCTAATGCCGCAATACCCATACCAATCGCAATCTTTTTAGGAGTAGAAGGTTCTTTTCCACGTCTGCGCTGACTGGCAAAGATTGCCATGATCACAGGAGTCAGGAAGACAACGAAGAATGGATTCAGTGATTGGAACAACTCTGCAGAAATAGGCATGCCAAACAAATTGAGGTCAGTGTATTCTTTTGCAAAGTAAGTCAATGTCAAACCGTTCTGGTGGAAAGAGAACCAGAAGAAGATAACGACTCCGAATACTGCAAAGAGAGCGTACATACGTTGTTTTACTTCCTGAATACTCATTTCTACAGTAGCAGACGAAGAGGAGGAAGAAGCAGCTGCCTTCTTGCTGGGATCCGGGAAGTTTCTCTTATTCAGCAAATAGATCGTCAAAGAAATGACCATCGCGATGATAGCCACTCCAAACGCATAATGGAAACCTGTGGTAAAGACATTCAAATAATCAGATGAAAATGCTGTATAATCCTGTACCGGAACACTGGAGGCTTTCTCTACCAATGTATGATATGTTTCGGTAGCTTCGGGTGACAGCGTACCAGCCAAATGACCATGACATAATGCAGGAAGATCGGCATCATAATTGTAACCGAAAGTAGATAACCACCAGTTACGTACACCTACCGCTGCAAACGGAGCAAAAATGGCACCGATATTAATGAACATATAGAATAAGGAGAAACCGGAATCACGCATACTTGCATATTGGGGATTATCATACATCTGCCCTACCAGAGCCTGCAGATTTCCTTTAAATAATCCGTTACCAAATGCAATCACAAACAAACTGGCACAGGTGATCACCAGATAAAAGGTCTGATTGTCTACCGGAGTCTTAGATGGAATAGCCAGCAACAGGTACCCCACTGCCATCAGCACGATTCCCGTGAAAATAGTTCCTTTGTAGTTTCGTGTCTTATCGGCAATAATACCTCCGACCAAAGCAAGAATGTAAATGGAGAAATAAAAAGTTGAATAAATAAATCCTGCTTCTTTTCCATTCATTCCAAACTTAGCTTGCAGGAAAAGCACGAGGATTGCCATCATTGTATAGAAGCCGAAGCGTTCACCTAGATTGGCTAAAGCGGCTGCTATCAGTCCTTTAGGGTGTTTGTCAAACATAGATATAAATTTATTAATTAATGATTGATAATTTTTCTAATGACATATATTCTGCAAATATATACTTTTTTGGATTTATTCCTCAAATAAACGGCAAATTTCTGCCCTCGATTCACGGATTAAATCATCCGGTGCAAGCTTTATCTGAAGCCCCCGTACACCGGCACTTACATAAATATACGGAAAATGCAGGCAAGTGTCATGAATATAAGTAGGAAAATGCTTCTTCATTCCAATGGGCGAACAACCTCCCCGGATATATCCCGTCAGCGGAAGAAGTTCCTTCACGGGTATGAGATCGCACTTTTTATTGCCGGAAGCCTTTGCCGCCAGTTTCAAATCAACTTCGTGTTCACCCGGGATGACGCAAACAAAATAGCCGCTTTTGTCACCGTGAAGAACAAGTGTCTTAAATACCTGCTCTATATTTTCGCCTAAATTGGCTGCTACATGAATAGCACTCAGATCATTTTCGTCCACCTCATAAGGAATCAATTCATAAGCTATTTTAGCTTTATCCAGCAAACGCGCCGCATTCGTCTTATTGATCTTCATTTTGTTGTTTCTTTTATTAATCTTGTATGCAATATATACTAAAGAATATGATAAATGCCGACTTATCGGACAAAAGCCCATAAGCCGGCACTCATACTTCAATATCAAAGTCCTAACTCCTCGCGAAGAAACTTCGGAGTATAACCTTTCTGGCTCTTCGCAACCTCTTCCGGTGTTCCGTAGCTAAGGAGTACTCCCCCGCCCTTACCACCTTCAGGCCCCATGTCTATGATATAATCCGCCATCTTGATAACGTCCAAGTTATGTTCGATTACAATAACGGTATTGCCCTTATCCACCAATTTATTAAGTACCCCCATCAACACACGGATATCTTCGAAATGGAGGCCGGTAGTCGGTTCGTCAAGAATGTAAAGTGTTTTACCGGTATCTCGTTTGGACAATTCTGTCGCTAGTTTCACACGCTGGCTCTCTCCACCGGAAAGGGTGGTAGATGACTGTCCTAATTTAATATAGCCCAAACCGACATCCTGCAAGACTTTTATCTTATTCAGAATCTGCGGAACATTCTCAAAAAATTCGACAGCACGGTTGATAGTCATATCAAGCACATCAGCAATGGACTTTCCTTTGAAACGTACTTCCAGCGTTTCACGATTATAGCGTTTGCCATGGCAAACTTCACAAGGTACATACACATCCGGCAAGAAGTTCATTTCAATCGTCTTGTATCCGTTACCCGTACAGGCTTCACAACGACCGCCCGATACATTGAAAGAGAAACGACCGGGTTTATAACCGCGGATCTTGGCTTCCGGAAGACTTACAAACAAATTACGGATATCTGAAAATACACCCGTATAGGTAGCCGGATTGGAGCGAGGAGTACGTCCTATCGGAGACTGATCCACATCGACTACCTTATCTATATTTTCCAGTCCTTCAATAGACTCGTATTCCAAGGGGTCCTGCAAGGAACGATAGAATTTCTGTGAAAGAATCGGCTGCAAAGTCTCATTAATCAAAGTCGACTTACCGCTTCCGGATACTCCTGTCACACAAATCAACTTACCTAACGGAAATTCAACATCTACATTCTTCAGATTATTTCCTTTCGCTCCTTTCAGCCAGATAGACTTCCCATTCCCTTTTCTCCGCTTGACCGGAATTTCTATTTTCATCTTTCCGTTCAGATATTGCGAAGTCATCGTTTCGGTTTTAAGCATTTCCGACGGAGTTCCGGAGAAAACGACTTCTCCGCCCAGACGTCCCGCTTTCGGTCCCATATCAATCACATAGTCGGCAGCCAGCATCATATCTTTATCATGTTCAACTACTATAACAGAGTTCCCCATATCACGGAGCTCCTTCAACGAACGGATCAGTCGCAGATTGTCACGCTGGTGCAATCCGATACTGGGTTCATCCAGAATATAAAGTACATTCACCAATTGGGAACCAATCTGTGTAGCGAGACGAATACGCTGGCTTTCACCACCGGACAGACTGACTGAACTACGATTCAGCGCCAGATAATCCAGCCCTACATCCAGCAGGAATCTCAAACGCGTACGAATCTCTTTCAGAATCTCGGCAGCGATTTTCTTCTGTTTGTCAGACAGGAACTGGTCCACATTCATCAGCCAGTCATATAGCTCATTAATGTCCATATTTGCCAGCTCATTGATGTTCTTGTCGTGAATACGGAAGTGTAATGCTTCTTTATTCAACCGGGCACCTTTACATTCCGGACAAACAGTGGTCCGTGCAAACTGTTCCGCCCACTTCTGCGCTGTAGCAGATGCATCTTTTTCCTGAAGCATCTGGATATATTTTACGACTCCCTCGTAGGTCACAAAGTAATCGGAAGAAGTCCCTATCAACGAACTTTTGATCTTAATCCGATCGTCAGAACCATACAGGATTTCTTCAACCGCATCGTCTGACAATTCCTTCATCGGAGTTTTTAAAGTAGCCTCATACTTCTCCAGCAAAGCACCAATCTGCCAGAAAATCATCGCATTCTTGTATTTTCCCAAAGGCGCTATGGCTCCTTCATAGATGGAAAGTTCACGGTCGGGAATCACCTTATCGACATCGATCTGATTAACGGCTCCCAATCCTTTACACTTCGGACATGCTCCCTGCGGAGAGTTGAACGAGAAGTTGTGAGGAGCCGGTTCCCGATAAGACAATCCTGTGACCGGACACATCAGGCGCTTGCTGTAATGGCGGATATTTTCTGTTTGTGCATCGAGAATCATCAATAAACCATCACCTTGACGCATCGCAGTTGCCACGCTCTGTTTCAGTCGTTTATCATCTTTATCAGCTACAATCAGCTTATCTATTACAACCTCAATATCATGATTTTTGTAACGGTCGAGCTTCATACCATGTGTCACTTCACGCAGTTCGCCATCTACCCGTACATAGAGATATCCTTTCTTGCGTACCTGTTCGAAAAGTTCTTTGTAATGTCCTTTACGCGAACGGACCAATGGTGCGAGCAAGTATATCTTCTTTCCTTTATAATCTTTCAGAATCAGATCCAGAATCTGTTCCTCCGTATATTTCACCATCTCCTCACCCGACAAGTACGAATAGGCAATACCTGCACGGGCATAAAGCAGACGAAGATAATCGTATATCTCCGTTGTTGTTCCTACAGTGGAACGGGGATTTTTATTCGTCGTCTTTTGTTCAATGGAAATAACCGGACTCAAACCGGTTATTTTATCGACATCCGGACGTTCCAGATTCCCCAGGAAGTTGCGGGCATAGGCTGAAAAAGTCTCGATATAACGGCGTTGTCCCTCGGCAAATATCGTATCGAAAGCCAAAGAAGATTTACCACTACCACTCAATCCGGTAATCACTGTCAAACTGTTACGGGGAATTTCAGCATCAATATCTTTCAAGTTGTGCACACGAGCACCATACACATTAATATATTCTGTTTCTTGCATATTCATATCCTTCATAAATGGTACAAAATTAATGTTTCCGCCCGAAATATGCTCCTAAAAAAGCACAATATTATTTTCTTAACTCAAATCTTATGAAGATATAGGGCATTATTCGTACCTTTGTTCCTTGATTTCAAGAACCAATAGTTATAAATTGATGAAACCGATAAGCCGAATATTCTTATGTTTGTTTTTTATAAGCGCCTCATACGCTATTAGTTATGCACAAGAGAACCAATCTTACTTCTTGCATACCATCGAAAAAGGACAGAGTTTATACTCAATCGCCAAGATGTATAATGTCACAACAAACGACATCATACGTTTGAATCCCGGATGTGATGAGAAAATTTATGCCGGACAGGCCATAAAAATCCCTAAAGGAAAAGAAAGCCAGAAAGGAGAAACATTTCATACGATTCAATCCGGAGAAACTTTATATAAACTGACTACAATCTATAATGTATCTGCGAAAGCCATTTGTGAAGCAAATCCGGGATTAAGCGCTGAAAACTTCCGTATCGGTCAGGTGATTCTCATCCCATTGGAGCAAGAACCGGAAACAGCAACGGCACAAACACCGGTTGATAAACCTGCTATCCAAGGTCCTGTACAATCCAGATGCAAAGATATGCATAAGGTGAAACGCAAAGAAACTGTATTCAGCGTAAGCCGCGAATACGGAATCAGCGAGCAAGAACTGCTTGCCGCCAATCCCGAACTGAAAAACGGAATGAAAAAAGGACAATATCTTTGCATCCCCTATCCTGGCGCAATAACGATGCAGCCGACAACTCCCAAAGAGGACCCGTACGCTATTCCACCCAGCAACAACGAACTTTTCCGCAAGAGTAAAGAAACTCCTCAGGAAATTTCCACTATCAAAGCCGCTTTGCTATTGCCTTTCCAGGAAGACAAACGGATGGTGGAATATTATGAAGGTTTCCTGATGGCAGTAGACAGCCTGAAACGTACAGGCACTTCCATTGA
Organism: Bacteroides faecis MAJ27; assembly: GCF_900106755.1. Lineage (GTDB taxonomy): Bacteria > Bacteroidota > Bacteroidia > Bacteroidales > Bacteroidaceae > Bacteroides > Bacteroides faecis. The sequence goes on along the minus strand of NZ_FNNN01000005.1, from coordinate 189,977 downwards.
TTTATATGTATATGACTGTGGGAAAGATGTTTCTACATTAAATTCTATTCTGGCTAAGAATGAGATGAAGAGTATGAATGTCATTTTCGGCCCGATGCACCAGCAGCAAATCAAACCTTTATCTACTTTTGCAAAAAAGAATGATATACGGTTAGTCATCCCTTTCTCTTCGAAAGGTGAAGAGGTGTTTAATAATCCCGCCATCTATCAGATTAATACTCCACAATCCTATTTGTATTCAGAAGTATACGAACACTTTACCCGCCAATTTCCGAATGCAAACGTCATTTTCATTGAGCCAACCAGCGCAGACAAAGAAAAGGCTGAGTTTATAAGTGGCATGAAACAAGAGCTGAAAAACAAGGGAATATCGATGAAAACCGTCAATGAAAACGCTACCAAAGATATGCTGAAGGAAGCTCTTCGCACTGACAAGGAAAATGTTTTCATCCCGGCTTCAGGCAATAATGTTATGCTGATCAAGATTCTTCCTCAGCTGATTCTATTGGTCAGAGACACTCCGGAGCAGAATATCCGCCTGTTCGGTTATCCTGAATGGCAAACGTACACCCGGGATCATCTGGAAAGTTTCTTTGAACTGGATACCTATTTCTATTCATCATTCTACACCAATACATTGTTTCCGGCTGCTATACAGTTCATCAACAATTACCACAAATGGTATAGTAAAGATTTAGTCAGCAAATATCCCAGCTACGGAATGCTCGGTTTTGATACAGGTTTCTTCTTTCTGAAAGGATTGTCACGCTATGGCTCGGAGCTGGAAAACAACTTGCCAAAAATGAATCTGACTCCCATACAGACAGGATTCAAATTTGAACGCGTCAACAACTGGGGAGGATTCATCAACAAGAAAGTATTCTTCATCCATTTCACGAAGAATTTTGAATTAGTAAAACTTGACTTCGAATAATACAAAAAATGATAAAGATAAAATCTGTTCTGATCGCTGCTTCCCTGATAATGGGACTTGCACTTCCGGCCACCGCACAGATTGGCGAACCACGCCAGAATTTTTCTGTCGGGTTTAATGGGGGTGTCAACTTAAACAGTGCTTCATTTACTCCTAAAATCAAGCAAAACTCATTAATGGGTATCACCGGAGGGTTGACAGCACGTTATATTTCCGAAAAATATTTTGCGATGATCTGTGGCGCGCAAGTGGAGTTAAACATCTCACAACGTGGCTGGGATGAGCTATTCGAAATTATGGATGCAAACGGACAGACAGTGGAAGATCCTACCCGCTCATACACACGGAAAATGACTTATATCGATATCCCTTTCCTGGCGCATCTGGCATTCGGAAAAGAAAGAGGATTGCAATTCTTTGTCAACGCCGGTCCGCAGATCGGACTCTTGATCAGCGAATCTGAAAGTATGGAGAATATAGATATGAATAAACTGACAGACACGCAAAAAGCTGTTTACGGTGATAAAATCCAAAACAAATTCGATTACGGTATAGCCGGTGGTGGTGGAATAGAATTCAGAACCAAGAAAGCCGGCAGCTTCCTGCTCGAAGGACGTTATTATTTTGCATTGTCCGACTTTTACAGTACAACGAAAAAAGACTATTTCTCTCGTGCAGCTCATGGCACAATCACGGTGAAATTCACTTATCTATTCGATCTGAAAAAGTAAAAGATAGTAGAAATAAAAAAACAGGCGCGAAGTTCGCGCCTGTTTTTTTATTTCTATAAAGCCACTCCCTATGCCGGGAGCTTCCTTCATACTCTTACCGAAGTCTGTCTGCAGCCTTCACCATCACTTCATCACGTCCGATAGCACGAATAGCCAGCACGTTCAGAACAATGGATACCAGTGGCAAACAAAGTGCCCAACCAATACGGAACAAATTAGCGTCGCTCTTCAATGCAAAATAGAAAGCAATAAAGGCAATATAATAACCTACCAGCAACAAACTATTGAAGATCGACATGCGAATCTGTAACATGCGGTTCTTATACAGAAAAATAGTCGCAAAAGCTACCAGGGCACTCAGCATCAGAATACCAAATATCCCCCAAGTAGACTGGAAAGTTCCATTCACATCTATTCCCAGAGCTTTAAAAGGATGTTCTCCCGTAGTGTCGATAAAATATCCCATTGGCAAACACATTGCTGCGATCAGCAACGCTGTAACAATCAATAAGTACAAACTTTGAATCCGTTGAATCATAAATATTCTATAGTAGTTAAGTTAAACAATAATAGCCAAGCAATAAGGAATAGGAAAATACTTCCCGCTTACTACTTGACTATCAATTCTTTCGTTAGAAAATAAATTACTGAAGTTTTTCTTTCTCCTTAGCCGGATTTCTATAATAAATTTTCCCTTCGATGTATTCCTGTGTAGCAATCAAGTCAGGTTTCGGAAGTTTCTCATAATAACGAGAAATTTCAATCTGCTCTCTATTTTCGAATACTTCTTCCAGATTATCATTGTAAGAAGCAAACTCTGCTAATTTCTTAGAAAGATCGTTTTTAATTTCCACACTAATCTGATTAGCACGCTTACCAATAATGGCAACAGTTTCATAAACATTCCCTGTGTCAGCACAGAGTTCCATCATATCACGGGTTACTGTCGTAGCAGGAGCATTCGTTTTTTTGTAGTCCATAAATCTATTTTAATTTAGTCTTTAATTACTTTCTGTGATTCATTGAATATTTTTTCGGCCTCTTTCAGGTATTTGCTTTCTGGAAATTCATTCTTAAAAGCATAATATTCATCTACCGTTTCACGGTAACGATCCATCTTCTTATCTTCTACACTATAAATGGCCATTTCATGTCTGGCACGCAGAATCAAGATAGAAAGTTCTTCGCGATAATCTGTATAGGGATAATCTTTGAGTGCATTCTGGGCTGTAATTACACATGACTCATAGTTATTTCCCAGATAGTTGCCCAGATTATAATACAACTTCGCTGAATAGAGTTCTTTCAACACCAGTTTATCCTGCAAAGCAAAAATCATATCTTGCGCTTCCTGCTTCTTGGTACTGTTCGGGAAATACTCCATGAACATCTGCAGTTGCTGGATAGCCTGATAAGTGCTTGATTGATCCAAACGTGGTTCCGGAGTATCCAGGAACAGGGATTTACCTGCATGGAAACGTGCCAGTTCAGTGAAAGTCCCACGAGGATAAGTGTTGAAATAGGTGATAAATGTCTGGGCAGCTGTCTGATAATCTTTCTGATTATAGTAACTCATACCCAACATATACAGAGACTCCTCCGCCTTATCGGTTCCTTTAAGGATTGTAATCAATTCGTTCAGCAAGGTAGCTGAGCGGTTATACTGCCCTTTTGCAAAATAGTTTTTGGCGGCCTCGTACTTGTATTCGCAATCGGTACTTTTCAGCAATTTGTTGTACTCTCCACACGATGTCAGAGAGGCTGCTGCGAGCAAAGTTATAATGATATTTTTCTTCATCCTTTTAAAAAATATTGCGCAAAGTTACTTATTCGCGGGGAATTAACCAATTAATCTATGTTTTTTAATACATAAAAGGCGTTAAACATCGACGAAAAGAGAAAAAATGACGTCGAACGGGAAGCTGCCAACAGTCAATAATAAACGGTGAACGACAAACAAGTAGTGCCATGCTCATACATCAGCCCTACTGTTCCTCGTTCACCGTCCGCTTGTATTGTCAGTCACCCGGTTACAGCTTATACAATTCGCTCGCAGCCAACAGATCGACTTTCTTTTCTTTCAGTACTTCAATACACTTATCCATATTGCTGGGACGAATCACAACATTTGCCACATTATTATTGGCAAATGAATACATGTATTCGATAAAGACGCCCTCTGCCGACAAGAATCCCAGCACTTTTGCCAAAGCTCCCGGCACATTCGGACAGCTAATACCAACTACATCTGTTATATTCACAGCAAAATGATTATCTTTCAATGCTTTATATGCTTTATCCGGATCGGATACAATTCCACGCAAAATGCCAAAATCAGCATTTTCGGCGATGCACAAGGCAGAAAGATTGATATTCTCTTTTGCCAGCACTTCAGTCACTTCCGTCAAACGGCCGGACTTGTTTTCCAAAAAGATAGAGAGTTGTTTTGCTACCATTATCGTAAAGTTTTAAGTTTTAAATACAGGTATTAGGTAATATGTATTAAATATCAGCCATGCGGATTCCATTTACAGCTACGATAATACTTAATACCTATTACTTAATATCTATTTCAAATTTTTCTGTTGTCAATCACTCGTTTTGCTTTGCCCACGCTACGTTCAATGCTACGCGGCTCTACCAGCTTTACATTCACTCCCAGACCAAGCACACTTTGCAGACGACCTGCCAGCTTCTTCTTCAACGCCAGCATGCGGTTTATCTCATCCGAATAGAAATTCGGACGCACTTCTACCTGAAGTTCCATGGTATCGGTATTGTTTTCACGGTCCACTATTAACAAATAATGTGGTTCGAACTCTTCCATCTCAAGTATAACAGACTCTATCTGAGTCGGGAATACATTCACACCACGGATAATCAGCATATCGTCACTACGTCCCAAAATACGATCCATACGAACCAATGTACGCCCGCAGGAACATTTATCATAATGCAACGCTGTCAAATCACGCGTACGGTAACGGAGCAATGGCATTCCTTCCTTTGTCAGATGAGTAAACACCAGTTCACCCGTCTGCCCGGGTTCTATCGGCAACAATGTATTCGGATCTATAATTTCCGGGAAATAATGATCTTCATTCAAGTGCGTGCCATGCTGGCATTCACACTCATAACCGACACCCGGCCCGGCTATTTCACTCAATCCGTAGATATCATATGCTTTGATACCGAGCTTATCTTCGATTTCATGACGCATATTCTCTGTCCAGGGCTCTGCACCGAAAGCTCCCACTTTCAGCTGGAACTCTTCACGCGGATAACCGGAATCTTTAATGGCATCCGCCAGATAAAGCGCATACGAAGGAGTACAGCAAAGAACAGTTGATCCAAAATCATGCATTAATGTGATCTGTTTCTCTGTATTACCACTGGACATCGGAATCACAGACGCTCCAATATTCTCAGCTCCGGCATGTGCTCCTAACCCACCGGTAAAAAGTCCATATCCATAAGAAACCTGAAATATATCTGAACGGCCTGCTCCATAAGCAGTAAAAGCACGTGATATACATTCCGCCCATGATGACAGGTCTTTGCGGGTGTATCCCACTACTGTCGGCTTTCCGGTAGTACCGGAAGAAGCGTGAATGCGCACAATCTGGCTCATCGGTACAGCACAAAGTCCAAAAGGATAATTATCTCTTAAATCATGTTTCGTAGTAAACGGCAGTTTCACGATATCGTCAATCGAATTGATATCATCCGGGGTTATACCCATTTCCTGCATTTTCTTCCGATAGAAAGGCGTGTTGTGATAAACGTAATCCACAATTTTCTTGAGTCGTATGCTTTGAATCTTGCGAAGACTTTCGCGGTCCATACACTCAATGGTCTCATTCCAAATCATGTTCTCTTGGTATTATTAGTTGTATGAATCTGTTTCATGATATTAATATGTTGCAAAGTAAAGGATTTATTTGGAAAAATGATTTGTAATCTCAATTATTTTGCCGAATATTGCTCCACTTTTTAGGATTTAACTATGAATTTTGAACTAACATCAGCTTACAAACCTACCGGGGACCAACCGGAAGCCATCGCTCAGCTCACTGAAGGGGTACTTCAGGGAGTTCCTGCACAGACATTATTGGGAGTTACCGGGTCGGGAAAAACATTCACCATCGCCAATGTGATCGCCAACATCAACAAACCTACGTTGATATTGAGCCATAATAAAACACTGGCAGCGCAGCTATACAGTGAGTTCAAGGGATTCTTCCCTAATAACGCCGTAGAATACTACGTTTCATATTATGACTATTACCAGCCGGAAGCCTATCTGCCGAATTCAGACACTTATATAGAAAAGGATCTTGCCATTAATGACGAGATTGACAAACTGCGTCTTGCTGCTACCTCTTCTCTGTTATCCGGTCGGAAAGATGTAGTAGTCGTATCCTCTGTTTCCTGTATCTATGGTATGGGAAACCCGTCGGATTTCTATAAAAATGTAATTGAAATTGAACGGGGCCGGATGCTCGACCGCAATGTTTTCCTGCGTCGTCTTGTAGATAGCCTGTATGTCCGTAACGATATTGAACTGAATCGAGGCAACTTCCGCGTAAAAGGAGATACGGTAGATATTTATCTCGCTTATTCGGACACCTTGCTTCGCGTCACTTTCTGGGGGGATGAAATTGATGGCATAGAAGAAGTGGACCCGATTACCGGCATGACTACCGCCCCTTTCGAAGCTTATAAGATTTATCCCGCCAACCTATTCATGACCACCAAAGAGGCTACTCTTCGCGCTATTCATGAGATAGAAGATGATTTAACCAAGCAAGTAGCATTCTTCGAATCTATCGGTAAAGAATATGAAGCCAAACGACTGTACGAACGGGTGACCTACGACATGGAAATGATCCGGGAATTAGGACATTGTTCCGGTATCGAGAACTATTCCCGTTATTTCGATGGCCGTGCTGCCGGCACACGTCCTTATTGTCTTCTCGACTTCTTCCCGGACGACTTTTTACTGGTTATTGACGAAAGCCATGTAAGCATACCGCAGGTCCGCGCAATGTACGGAGGCGACCGTGCCCGTAAAATCAATCTGGTAGAATACGGCTTCCGATTGCCTGCTGCCATGGACAATCGTCCTCTGAAGTTTGAAGAGTTTGAAGAGATGACAAAGCAAGTGATTTATGTCAGTGCCACACCGGCGGAATATGAACTGATACAATCGGAAGGAATCGTTGTAGAACAGGTTATCCGTCCTACCGGCCTGCTTGATCCTGTCATCGAAGTGCGACCGAGCCTCAACCAGATTGACGACCTGATGGAAGAGATTCAGCTCCGCATCGAAAAAGAAGAACGGGTACTTGTCACAACACTTACTAAACGTATGGCGGAAGAGTTGACCGAATATCTTCTCAATAATAATGTAAGATGCAACTATATTCACAGCGATGTAGATACGTTAGAACGTGTGAAGATCATGGATGACCTGCGACAAGGTGTTTACGATGTACTTATTGGCGTCAATCTGCTCCGTGAAGGACTTGACTTGCCGGAAGTATCTCTTGTCGCTATCCTTGATGCCGATAAGGAAGGATTCCTCCGGTCCCATCGGTCATTGACCCAGACAGCAGGACGTGCCGCCCGTAACGTAAACGGAAAAGTGATTATGTATGCTGATAAAATAACGGACAGCATGCGGCTTACGATCGATGAAACAAATCGTCGACGTGAGAAACAGCTGGCTTACAATGAAGCAAACGGTATCACTCCACAGCAGATCAAGAAGGCCAGAAACTTGTCTGTATTTGGCAATGCCGGCTCGGAAGCCGATGAAATGTTGAAGGAAAAACATGCTTACGTGGAACCTTCCTCTCCTAATATTGCAGCCGACCCTGTTGTACAATACATGAGTAAAGCACAAATGGAGAAGAGCATAGAACGTACCCGTAAATTAATGCAGGAAGCTGCCAAAAAGCTGGAATTTATCGAAGCCGCCCAATATCGGAACGAATTATTAAAACTGGAAGATTTGATGAAAGAAAAATGGGGATAAACGGCTCATAAATATCAATAAATCTATAACAAACCCGCACTTTTGCTAATTAGTGTTATAAAAACACCTATTAAGGATGAATAATTTGCTAATATCACAGAAGTCCGTATCTTTGCACTGTGTTTTTCATAGTATTAGATTTAAGGTTAACAAAGGTTGGAGCAAGGCGTTGCTCCTTTTTTTATGTCCATACGTTATCTAAGCTTTTTCAATTCTATAAAATAATATACGAATGCCTTGGCCAATGTTCCATAATAGACTCTACTTTGGAATCTTCAGTAACCAAATAATCGATATCCCCCCAAAGAAGCTATAGTATAGTCTTCAGCCACCGAATATCCGCAAAGTCTAACAGAAAAACAAGAATGGCTCAACAAACATTTCCCTTTCATCACATGGGAGCAAATGATATTTTGCGGACGCAAAGACAGTATCAAAGGAGATATAATGATTGACGATCATCCCAAAAATCTCAGAATTTTTGATGGTGAAAAATATATTTTCACCCAACCGCATAATATTTTTATAACAGATTATAAACGAGTAAATAGTTGGAATGAGATTATGACACTTTTCTAGTCTTTTCCACAACCTAAGAGCAAGAAAAAATGCCTCTTGATTTCTTTTCAAGAGGCATTTTTTATATATTCTATTGACTAATTCATTCACTAAAGTGCCTTTTCAATAGCTTGTTTGATCAATGTTTCCATGACTTCATATCCCTCACCTGTCGGATGTACTCCATCTTTTGTATATTGAGGATTCAAAGCCTTGTTCTCGCCAACTACCATCGGCTGATAATAGTTCACAAACGGAATTTTGTTAGCCTTGGCATAAGCTTCTATACGGGCATTCAGTGACTGAATCTTTTGAGGAGCATCCTTGATCTCCCGTCTCCATGGAAATTCAGCAGCCGGCAGCACTGAAGTCAGAATCACCTTTATTTTATTTGCTTTCGCTAACTCTGCCATAGATGCAATATTTCCGAATGTATAATCTTCATTATACGGACCTGTATTTTCAGCCACGTCATTTGTTCCCGCATTAATGACAACCAATGCCGGAGCAAGATTTATCACATCTTCCCGAAAACGAAGTAAAAACTGATAGGAAGTCTGTCCGCTGATACCACGGCCAATATATCCATTCGTTTTGAAAAAGTCAGGATGCGTCCTCACCCATCCTTCCGTAATGGAATTGCCCATAAAAACAACTCTTTTTTCTTTCTTCACAGGTTGCGCAAGTGTTGCATTCTCTTTCGCATAACGTTTAAAGTCAGCGAACTCATGTTTCTGTGCATAGATCTCTCCTACCGAGAAACTCAAACAAACAACAGCCAATAACATCCATTGACCCAATTTTTTCTTTTCCATATACTTATAATAAAGATTAGTAATTCAAATTGCATGCAAAGATAAAAAAACTCTTTATATGAACGATTAAATACCGAATATCCGTTAAGTGAAGAAGTAATTTTCTTAATCTATGTTATATAACATGGATTTTTCTTTGGATTATTTGCAGATTTCACAGAAGTCCGTATCTTTGCACTGTGTTTTTCATAGTATTAGATTTAAGGTTAACAAAGGTTGGAGCAAGGCGTTGCTCCTTTTTTTATGCCTATACATTTGGAATCCTGAAAAAGAATGGTATTTTTGTAAATCATAATATCCTAAAAAATACTGCCATGAAAAAACTCATAACTCTCTTCTTTATAAGTATACTTAGTCTTCAGATGTACTGTTCCGCACAAGAGATATTGAACGTAGATTATTCTGCCATCAAGGAATATGTAACCGACCATAGTACGGAATTTCAGAAACTCATGCAACGTTTTGAGGAAAATGATAGCCTACTCACCCGCCAGGATTATGCCATGATATATTACGGATACTCCTTTACTCCTGCCTATAAAGGAAGTATGGATAACTTTCAGGATCTCCGGAAACTGATTAAAGAGCAAAAATATGAAGACGCTTATAATACCGGTAAAGAACTGCTGAAAAAGAATCCTGTATCTCTTCAATTATTATACAACATGTACGGATTAGCAGGTTTACTTGAAAAAGATATCCAGGAAATAAAGCATTATTCGAAGCGATACGCAGCCCTTCTTACTATGATTTCCCTTACAGGAGACGGCACAAGTGAAGAGACAGCATTCAAGGTTATCTGCGTTAATGATGAATACCAGCTACTGAACATGTTATTCAGAATGGAAAACATGAAAAGTCAATCGCTAGTCAATAAATGCGATCTGATAGAGTTTGATAAATGCCAGCATTATGAAGGCAATCAAATGTACTTCGACATTAGCCGTTCCCTTGATTATACGAGTAAATTATTCGGGAAATGAAAAGTAGGTTTGCTTTTGGGGATCTCTCCCAAACTAAAATACAAAAATAATAACTTATAATAAACTTGAAATAACTAATTAAATAATGGAATCAGAAATTCAACTCAACGACCACAACAAACAGGAATATCCTCCCATGCATACAGATGAGACACATTATCTTATTTTTTAGACAAAAGAACATAAGAACAAAAAAGAAACATGGAAATAGAAAGTTTGATAAAAGCTATTATCCAGTGTGCTTATAATGTAAGAACACACCTTGCAGCAGGTTTTCTTGAAAATGTTTATCAGAAAGCATTGATGATAGAATTAAAAGAAAAGGGTATTCATGCAGATACAGAAACTCCTATAAATGTATATTACAAAAATGAAATTGTAGGAGAATTCAGAGCAGACATAATCGTAGAAGGAGAAATAATCATTGAACTTAAAGCGGTACAGCATCTTCTTCCTATACACGAAACCCAATTAGTAAATTACTTAACCGCTACCAATACAGACCACGGCTTATTAATAAACTTTGGTGGTGAACGTATCGAAATAAAAAGAAAATTCAGAGAATATAAACATAAAAATAACGCATAAGAAAAAATATGTTCTTTTGTTCTTATGTCTAAAAGCAATAAAAATTTGTCTATTATGGAAATAAATCAAGCAGCCCCCAAATTTCAGGATGTGTCAATCGCGCCTATGCATACAGCAGAGCATTTATTAAATGCCACTATGGTAAAAACCTTTGGTTGCCTCCGCTCAAGAAATGCCCATATAGAAAGGAAAAAGAGTAAATGCGACTATATTCTTTCTGTATGTCCCACGGAGGCGGAAATACAAATGATCGAAGATAAAGTAAATGCAGCTATCGACCAAAATCTGCCCGTTACTGTAGAATTCATGACTCATGAAGAAGCAAAAGACATCGTAGACCTGAGCAAACTTCCCGCTGATGCCAGTGAAACCCTTCGTATTATACGTATCGGAGATTACGACGCCTGTGCCTGTATCGGACTACATGTATCCAATACTTCAGAAATAGGAACTTTCAAAATCATCAGTCATGATTATGATGAAGAAAGACAAGTATTAAGGTTGAGATTCAAGCTTCTTGAGAAGAAATAGAATATCAAATTAATATCTATATTATATAAAATAAACAAACACAGGCTACATTTTGTCATCAAACAAGATAAATTGACATTATCAAGATGACAAATAGACACTTACAGCCTCAAATATCTTTTGGCATAAGGTTTGCACTTATAACAGCGAACGACGGTTCGAAAACGGACGGCAAGAGTCGAAAATTCCTCTCTGCAGAAAGCGACGACCCGAAGTTCAAAATTGAATAAACCGAATGTTTAACTAAAAGATAGGAGACTAAGATTATGATGCCTGTTAGAAGAACTCAAAACTGGTTACCAAGTATTTTTAACGATTTCTTTGATAACGATTGGATGGTAAAAGCAAATGCTACCGCACCTGCAATCAATGTTTTTGAAACAGAAAAAGAATACAAAGTTGAACTGGCTGCTCCGGGGATGACAAAAGAGGACTTCAATGTTCGCATTGATGAAGAAAATAACCTCGTTATCACCATGGAGAAGAAGACTGAAAACAAAGAAGAGAAGAAAGAAGGTCGCTATCTACGTCGCGAATTCTCTTATTCCAAGTTCCAGCAGACTATGATTCTACCGGATAATGTAGATAAAGAAAAAATATCTGCCGCAGTAGAAAACGGAGTATTGAATGTTCAACTTCCTAAGATTTCTGAAGAAGAAGTGAAGAAAGCCGAAAAGCAAATCGAAGTAAAATAACACAGTAACCGCAATTCACCTCAAGCGGGTGAAGAGATAATAAAAAAACAGCTCTTTCCGATCATAAAGGAAAAGAGCTGTTTTTTATATAGTCCCATTACCCGACTATTGATTTTTCCGGTAGCTGAACACTGCCCAGCTATTGAAAACCAGGGCAAAAAGAAACAAGACTCCTATTTCAGGCAGCAATTCCAGTAAGCTGCTTCCCTTAAGATATACCATACGCATTGCTTCCATAAAGTACTTCAACGGATTAAAATAAGTGATCACCTGCGCCCACTCAGGCATGCTGCTCACCGGTGTAAATAGTCCGCTCATCAACATCAGAATCAACATAAAAAAGAACATCACAAACATGGATTGCTGCATAGTTGCCGAATAATTGGATATGACAAGCCCGAAACCGGACATAACAAACACAAACAGAATCGCCAAAAAATAAATCACAATAAAGTGTCCTACAGGAGTTATTCCATAAAGCAACCAAGATAATAAAAAGCACAAAGTCAATACGATAAAGCCTGTGATCCAGTAAGGTAGAAGTTTGGCCAGAATAAAAGTAAACTTCGGTACAGGGGTCACATTAATCTGTTCGATGGTTCCAACTTCTTTCTCACTAACGACATTCAAAGCAGGTAAAAAACCGCATATCAGAGTCAGCAACATTCCCATCAGTGCAGGAATCATATAAAGCTTATAATTCAGATTCGGATTAAATAATCCCTGCGTATCGATACAAATAGAAGGGGCACTACCCGAAGCTGAAACGGCATCAGGACGTTCCGCACGTAATTCGGTTGCGTAATTATTGATAATAGTAGCCAGATAAGAACTGCCCAACCCTCCTTTCGTTCCATTTACCGAATTGGCGGCAATCAAGATATGAGCTTCCCCTTTGTTCATCCAATCCTTTTCCAAATGACGGGGTATCTCCATCACAATATCCGCCGTTCCCAATTCAATATTCCGCAATCCATCCGCATAAGATGCCGGAACTTCCGTCAGACGGAAATAAGTAGAAGCCGCAATCTTATTCACCAACCGCTGAGAAATAACCGAATGGTCGTTATCAACGATATTCAGCTGGATATTCTTTATTTCCATATTCACGGCCCAAGGCATCAGCAACATGATCATACAGGGAAAGACAAGAATCAATCTCGGCAAGAACGAATTGCGTAGCAACTGTTTAAACTCTTTTTCTATCAGAAATTTTATCATAATAAATTCCTTTATTCCAATCGATATTTAAATTTCTTGATGCTGATTGTAATAAGCACTATGGCCATCAGCAATAAAATGCCAATCTCTTTAAGTACCAGCACAACCGGCACTCCTTCAATCATCAGTTTGCGTACAGCCTGTATATACCAACGGGCCGGAATAATGTCCGATATGACCTGAAGAACTATTGGCATGCTTTCTACCGGAAAAATCATGCCGGACAAAACCATGGTAGGCATCATCAATATCATACCGGATGCCAACATTGCCGCCACCTGTGTACTTGTCACTGAAGAAATCAGCAAGCCCAAAGCCAGCGATACGAAGATAAAAAGCAAGGATACCATCACCAGCCAGAATAAACTCCCCACTACCGGCACATCCAGCACAAAGACTGAAAGCAACAGAATAGTAGTCAGATTGACAAACGATAAAACAAAGTAAGGAATTGCCTTCGCCAACACAATAAATAATGGTTTTACCGGAGATACCAGCAATACTTCCATGGTACCGGTCTCTTTTTCACGGACAATGGAAATAGAAGTCATCATCGCGCAAATCAACATTAAAATCAATCCCATAACCCCGGGCACAAAGTTATAGGCACTCTTCATTTGCGGATTATACAATAATTTGATATCCGGAATCAAACGGGAAACAGAAACGTTGGAAGGCAACATTTCCTGCCCCACCGAAGAAACAATACTGGCAGCGTAATTGGTTTGCGAAGTAGACATATTAGGATCAGTTGCATCTGCTATCAGCTGCACACGGGCATCTCCCTTATAAAGTCCGTCAGCAAAACGCTCTCCAAATACAATCGCCACATCAATCTTATTTTTCCGGAAGGCAGCCTCCATTTCCTGCGGAGAATGAAAGCGGGCAGTAACCGTGAAATATTCACTCGCATCCAGACGGTCTATAATTTTCCTTGTCACCACATCATTCGAAGGATCAAGAACAGCCAGCCGGACATTCTTCACTTCCGTACTGATAGCAAACCCAAACAGGATAATCTCTACGACCGGCATTCCCAACAGAATCAACATCGTACGCCGGTCACGGAAAATATGATAAAATTCTTTCTTTACGAAAGCTATAAATTGTTTCATAATCAATCTGCTTTACGCACCGCATGGCGGGCAAGTTGTTGAAACACATCATCCATCGTCTCCACACCAAACTGCTCTTTCAGTCGAGTCGGTGTATCCAGCGCCTTGATCTGTCCGTCTACCATAATCGATATCCGGTTACAATATTCCGCTTCATCCATGTAGTGTGTGGTAACAAAAACAGTTATTCCCCGATCGGCTGCCTGATAAATCAGTTCCCAGAATTGTCTGCGGGTAGCAGGGTCCACTCCTCCGGTCGGTTCATCCAAGAACACAATCTTCGGTTCATGAAAGATAGAGACAGAAAAAGCCAGCTTCTGCTTCCAACCCAAAGGAAGGCTTTTTACCAGTGTATTCCGTTCGTCTGCAAAGCCGAGGCGTTCTAACAATTCCTCTGTCTTTTCTTCAATTTCCTTATCCTTCATTCCATAGATTCCGGCAAAAAGGCGGATATTCTCCCACACTTTAAGATCTTCATACAAAGAGAATTTCTGGCTCATATATCCGATATGCTTTTTTACCTGTTCAGCTTCGCGGAAGATATCATAACCGGCCACCTTGCCTACCCCCGATGTCGGACGGCTCAATCCGCAAAGCATGCGCATTGCAGTTGTCTTACCTGCTCCATTGGCTCCAAGAAAACCGAAAATCTCTCCGCGTTTCACCTGAAAAGAAATATGGTCGACTGCCGTAAAATGCCCAAAGCATTTAGTCAGCTGATCCACTTCAATAACAGGAACTGCCATATTCTGCGCTTCCTCCCGTTCCAAAGGTGGCGGACAAAGAATAGAAGCAAATTTCTGAAGAATCCGTTCGGGTGTATCAATCCCATGCACCTGTCCATGATTAATAAAAGCAATCCGGTCACATTGACGAGCCTCATCCATAATAGGAGTTGAAACAATAATTGTAATCCCCTGCTTCCTTAAATTACGGAGCATCTGCCAGAATTCTTTTCGCGACACGGGATCTACCCCGGTAGTCGGCTCATCCAGAAATAAAATATCAGGTTTGTGAATCAGAGAACAACTTAACGCCAGCTTCTGCTTCATACCTCCTGACAAAGCTCCTGCCCTTCTTTTTTTAAACGGCTCAATCTGCTGATAGATATCTTTAATCAAATCATAGTTTTCCTGTATCGACGTATGAAAGACTGTCGCAAAAAACTCCAGATTCTCCTCCACAGAAAGATCCTGATAAAGCGAGAATCTTCCGGGCATATACCCTACTTTCGTGCGAATCAACTTGTAATCCGTCACCACATCCAGTCCGTTGACAATCGCCGTGCCTTTATCAGCCAGCAATAAAGTAGTCAGAATACGGAATAAAGTACTCTTACCCGCCCCATCGGGACCGATCAGCCCAAAAATTTCTCCCCGCTCTACTGCAAAGGAAACCTCTTTCAATGCCTCTACTTTCCCGTAGTTCTTACTGACTCCCTTTACAACAACTATGGATTCTCCTTTTTCCATACCACACCTCCATACATACCAATCTTCAGCGAACCGTCATTTTTCACGGCAATCTTTACCGCATATACCAGATTGGCACGTTCATTTTTAGTCAGGATAGTTTTGGGAGTAAATTCCGAACGGTCGGAAATCCAGGTGACCACACCGGGATAAGCTTTCTGTTCCGAATTTCCATAATCGGAGTACACAGTCACTTCATCTCCCAGCTTCACCTGAGACAATTGTTCTGAAGTGACATAAGCCCGCAGATACATCCGGTCAATCTCTCCCACTTTAAACAGCGGCTTGCCAACAGATGCCAGTTCTCCCGCTTCCGCATATTTAGCCAGTACCGTACCTTCGATAGGCGACAGGATATGACATTTGTTCAACTGATCTTCAACTTGTACCACTTGTATACCGACCGAATTTCCTTGTTCCGTCAGGCTGTTCGTACTATTCAGCAATGATGATTCCTGTGCAATCAACTGTCGCTGAAGCAAAGCGATCTGCGAATCCCAGTCGTCCAGCTGTTTCTGGTTAGCAGCTCCGGCAGCAAGCAGGTTCTCCACCCGTTTCTTTTCCCGTTGAGCCGTAGCTATTTGTTGTTTGGTAGCAGCTATCTGCTTTGCCAGGTCGGGACGTTGGCTCTCTACCGACTTCATACTTGCTTCCAGTTGCAGCTTCTTCAGATATAATTGGACGGTATCTACCAAACCGACTTCTTCACCGGCTTTCAGCCTTGTTCCTTCCTCTACTTCCAGTCGCAGCAATTTTCCTGACGCTTCAGCAGAAACGGTCACTTCCGTAGCTTCAAATGTTCCCGTTGCATCATAGTCGGGCACTCCATTCCCACAGGCAGCAAACATCCATACCGCCATCCCGTATATTCCTATTTTTGTCATTCGTTTCATATCCGAAAGATTTTATTAATGATTAGTAGTATATTTCAATTGATAAATGCCCATCAGCCGTTGAATCTCATGCATTGCTTTCGCCTGACGTGCAAGGCTCTCATTCGTCAGTTCTCTAAGCATCTCGGTCACCGTCAGCGTACCATTTGCAACTTTGGCTTCCGCAGCCCGACGAATATTAGTACGCAACCGGATAATTTCATCATCATCCTGCATCTGCTTTTCCAACGAACGGATAGACTGATCTTGCTGTGTCATTTCCAGTCGTGTATTAAAAAGAAACACATCCCGATTGCTGTCCAGTTGTTTCCGTTTATTTTCAATCACCCGGCGGTCGTTCTTCAGCGTATACAGACTCCCGAAATTCCACGAAAGCCGGACGCCTGCAATATAATAAGGAGAAAATTCATTCTTCAGCATATTTAATCCCGGATTACCATAAGCTCCCTGCACAAACAAGCCAAAATGAGGGAGATGACGCACATTCAATGCTTTCTCCTGCACCTGCAATCCCGTTCCCTGTGCATCAAACCATGACAGTTCCGGTCGGCGAATGTCACTGACAGCCGAAAGTTCGTTTTGCGGAACAGGCTTTTCAAACACAGTCTCCTGCGAAAGTACCTCTCCTACCAACAACGAAAGCATCTTCAAATAAGCCATGCGCGAAGATATCAACTCTACTCTTTTCTGGCGAGTATTCAATTGCTCCACTTTCACAGCATCCAGATCAGCCTGATTGGCAATCCCATTTTCTACATAAGCCGTAATCTGACGGAAGTTCCTTCCCAGCTCGTCTTGCAACAAGGCATTCTGAGCCAACTGTTCATCCAACATCAGAATTCCAAAATACAGATCATTCACACGGCTATTCAACGAGTACATATCCACGTTCAACTTTTCTCTGTTGATCTCCGCTTCCGCTTCAGTCTGCTTCTTCTGCATCCGGATTCCTCCGCCATCCCATATCTGCTGTTGTAACTCCAACATCACCTGATATTGATCCTTAGACATTCCTTTGATATCCACTCCGGGAATGGCAACAGGTAACTCCGTCACCTCGCTTTGATAAGACGCTTTTGCTGAAAGAGCGAACTGGGGCAAGTATCCTCTCGCCGCATTTTCCAAATTATATTCTTTCGTCTTCTCTATCAAATCATACTGACGCACCAACGGATAGTTGTCCTGCGTTTTCTGCTGACATTCTTCTAATGTTATACGTCTCGCCTGCCCATACATTCCCGTCACAAAGAGCAAGAGCGAAATACTAAAAATGATTCTTTTCATACACCTGTTTTCTATGAATTCTTCAAAAGACAAAGATAGCCGTTTAAGCGATAGCTTCACATTCCGATAGTTGGGAAATATGTCCCGTTAGTTCGATTTATCCTAAAAAAGGAGAAGATTTTGAGGCAATTTCTTATCTTTGCCGGAAAAGAGCAAAGGGAATGGAACAGAAAGAACCTATGGAATTAGGCCTCCAGCTACTGAAGGATATCAATATAGTACGTCACAACGAATTTCGTTTCATCAATGCCGAGTTCGGGTTTGTAACGAGCTTCTCGAAAATGGAAACGACCATTTTCAAAATCGGACAACCTTACCGGTTACAGGAAGGCCGTATCGCAATCATTACCAATGGACGGGCACGAGTTCTCATTAATCTGATCGAGTATATCTTTCGTCCTAATTATATCTCTCTGATCGCCCCGGGCTCTATCATACAAATTATAGAGACCTCCCAAGACTTTGATGCTCATATGATGGCGATAGAGCATAATTTCCTGCCAGTATCCGGTAAAGAAGAATTCTTTGCCCATTTCCTCCAACGGAAAAAGAATCTGCTGCTTCCACTGACTACCACTGAGCAGGTACAAATAGAGAATTTTATAACAGTCATGTGGGATGTATTACAAGAACCTGTATTCAGAAAAGAAGTAATCCAGCATCTATTGGCAGGATTACTATATAATATAGAATATATAGCCAAAAACAAAGGACAGTCCGAGTCGAGCCCATTGACACATCAGAACGATATTTTTCAACGTTTCATCTCTTTGGTCAACACTTATAGCAAGACAGAACGGAACGTCAGTTTTTATGCAGACAAACTTTGCCTTACTCCCCGTTATCTGAATACAGTGATCCGGCAAGCCAGTCAACAAACAGTAATGGACTGGATCAACCAGTCCATTATACTAGAGGCAAAAGTGCTGCTCAAACACAGCAATCGCCTTGTTTATCAAATTTCTGATGAATTAAACTTTCCCAATCCGTCCTTCTTCAGCAAGTTCTTTAAGCGAATGACAGGAATGACGCCTCAGGAATATCAAAAGAATTAAGGATTACTTTGAGAATTCCTTTATTCTCTGTTCCTCATCCAGTTTGCAAATCAGCAGTGTCTGATCCTTCTCGGCAATGATATATCCATCCAGTCCCTGAATAACAACACGCTTCTCTTCACTGGTATGTACGATACAATTCTTGCTTTCATACAGACGGACATCGGGACCTACTGTAGCATTTCCTGATTTATCTTGCGGCAACAGTCCACGAAGCGCTCCCCATGTCCCTAAGTCCGACCAGCCAAAAGAAGCCGGGAGTACATAGATTTCCTGTGCCTTCTCCATGACTGCATAGTCTATAGAAATAGCTTCACAGGTAGGAAATAGCTTTTTAATCGTTTCATTTTCCTTCTCTGTATAGAAATCCGGGAAAATACGGTCGAAGATTTGCGCTATACCCGGAGCATATACACGCATCACAGAAGTGATAGTGCGTACATTCCATACAAAGATTCCCGCATTCCAAAAATAGCCACCTTCGGCAAGATATCTGTCAGCAGTCTCCCTATCCGGTTTTTCCTTGAATGCATCTACAGTAAAAATCTCCTTGTCAGTCATGATAGGATCTCCGGCGGCAATATATCCATATCCGGTTTCCGGACGAGTCGGTCTGATTCCCAGTGTCACGATAGCACTGCTGTTGTCAGTAAAACGAAGAGCTTTCTCTACTACCCGGCGAAATTCTCCCGTATCAATGACCAATGCATCCGATGGAGTCACCACCACATTGGCATTCGGATGTTTTTTCTTTATTTTCCAGCAAGCATAAGCGATGCAGGGAGCCGTATTCCGCGCACAAGGTTCCGCCAGAATATTACTTTCAGGAATCTCCGGCAATTGCTCCCGGACAATATCAATATATTTCTCGGACGTCACTACCCACACATTCTCCCGTGGGCAGACACCGTCAAAACGATCAGCGGTCAGTTGAATCAACGTACGTCCACATCCCATTACATCAATAAACTGTTTGGGACATTCCGGTGTGCTCATCGGCCAAAAACGGCTGCCGATGCCTCCGGCCATAATTACGATATGATTATCCATGCTCATATTACTCCCCTGTTTTTAGAATATTTTTGAATTGATTGCGCAATTTACACCAATTTGTCCAATCATGCAACTAATGCGCATTAAAAAAAATTCTTACCCGCTTCCTTCAAAAAAGATAGTGTCACTATCACGTTAGTATACTGTCACTATCACCCTGCGATAGTGACAGTATACCGACAGGATAGTGACACTAAAAAAAGCTGTCCCTGAGTATACAGGAACAGCCTTTTCAACTTATTATACAACAACTGATTACATCTTATTTATATTCTTCCCAGCTCTTGATGGCAATATCATCCACAGTCATCGTACAGAAGGCGTTGATAAATGCGCTTGCCAGACGGGCATTCGTAATCAACGGAACATTCAGGTCAATAGCTGCGCGACGGATTTTATATCCATTGTCCAGTTCTCCGGCAGTCAGATTCTTCGGAATGTTGACCACCATGTCGATTTCTTTATTATGAAGCATTTCCAGCGCTTGTGGATGTCCCTCCTCACTCGGCCAGTAGACAAGCGTACTCTCAATACCATTCTCCGCAAAGGTTTTATGAGTACCACCGGTTGCAAATAGCTTGTATCCTTTGTTTACCAACATGCGCGCCGCATCCATCATATCAGCTTTCTGCTTCATTGTACCTGTAGAAAGCAGTATGTTCTTTTTAGGAATGCGGTAGCCGACAGACAACATAGCTTTCAGCACAGCACAGGAAGTATCACTTCCGATACAGCCGACTTCACCCGTAGAAGCCATATCCACTCCCAATACAGGGTCGGCTTTCTGCAAGCGGTTGAAAGAGAACTGCGAAGCCTTTATTCCTACATAGTCCAGTTCAAACAGATTCTTTTCCGGTTTCTCCACAGGAAGTCCAAGCATCACTTTGGTAGCCAGTTCTATGAAGTTTATCTTCAGCACCTTGCTGACAAACGGGAAGGAACGGCTGGCACGCAAATTACACTCGATCACCTTGATATCATTATCTTTTGCCAGATACTGGATATTGAACGGACCGGATATATTCAGCGCCTTGGCAATCTCACGACTAATGCGTTTGATACGGCGGACAGTTTCGACATACAGTTTCTGCGGCGGGAACTGAATGGTAGCGTCACCGGAGTGCACACCGGCAAACTCAATATGTTCGCTGATGGCATAAGCTATGATCTCGCCATTCTGCGCGACAGCATCCATTTCCACTTCCTTCGCATGTTCGATAAACTGGCTTACTACCACCGGATGCTTTTTTGATACATTAGCAGCCAGCTTCAAGAAACGTTCAAGCTCTTCCTGATTGGAACAGACGTTCATCGCAGCCCCCGAAAGCACATAGGACGGACGAACAAGAACCGGAAACCCGACTTCATCGACAAACTCGTTGATATCTTCCAACGATGTCAACTCACGCCAGCGTGGCTGGTCTACGCCGATACGGTCGAGCATTGCAGAGAATTTTTCGCGGTCTTCGGCATTGTCAATGCTCTGGGCGCTTGTTCCCAGTATGTGGATATTCTGAGCATCCAGACGCAAGGCAAGGTTATTCGGAATCTGACCACCGGTAGAGACAATGACACCATGCGGATTTTCCAGTTCAAGAATATCCATTACCCGTTCGAATGTCAGTTCATCAAAGTAGAGACGGTCGCACATATCATAGTCCGTAGATACCGTTTCCGGATTATAATTGATCATCACACTGCGCCAGCCTTCTTTGCGAATGGTATTCAGAGCCTGTACGCCGCACCAGTCAAATTCTACAGAAGAACCGATACGGTAGGCACCGGAACCCAACACGACAATAGACTTATGATCACCCAGATAATGTACATCATTTGCCACTCCGCTATAAGTCAGATACAGATAGTTGGTCTGTGCCGGGTATTCGGCAGCCAGCGTATCGATCTGTTTTACAACCGGAAGAATGCCGGCAGCCTTCCGATATTTGCGGATATACAAGCTTCCATCTTCCATATCACCTTCATAACCAATGGCACGGGCAATCTGAAAATCAGAGAAGCCCTGTTGCTTCGCTTTTCTTAATAGAGAATGGACAAATGGCAATTGACAATTGACAGTTGACAAATGACAATTACCTTGCGGATCTTCGATTGCATGCGCTTCTTTTTCTTTCCTCATTGTCAATTGTCCATTGTCAATTGTCAATTGACGAAGCTCCTTGGAGGTTTGCATGATATTCATCAATTTCTGAAGGAACCATTTATC
This sequence comes from Bacteroides faecis MAJ27, assembly GCF_900106755.1. Lineage (GTDB taxonomy): Bacteria > Bacteroidota > Bacteroidia > Bacteroidales > Bacteroidaceae > Bacteroides > Bacteroides faecis. The sequence goes on along the minus strand of NZ_FNNN01000005.1, from coordinate 167,785 downwards.
AATCTTTGTAAGTTCATGCACCTGATCGATGGTATATCCTGCCCGGAAAGCTTTCGAAATTACAAAAATACGTTTATCGGTCGGTTCGCGCAATGCCTTATCGAGATCAGAAATAACCAGTTCCTTGTTTTCTACAAAGCCATGCATTCCCTGTCCGATCATGCGCAGTCCCTTCTGAATAGCTTCTTCAAAAGTACGTCCGATGGCCATCACTTCCCCTACCGATTTCATGGAAGATCCCAATTCCTTGTCTACACCATGGAATTTTCCTAAGTCCCAGCGAGGTATCTTGCATACGACATAATCCAGTGCCGGTTCGAAGAAAGCGGAAGTAGTCTTTGTCACAGAGTTCTTCAAATCAAAGAGTCCGTAGCCGAGTCCTAATTTGGCTGCTACAAAAGCCAACGGATATCCGGTTGCTTTAGAAGCCAAGGCCGAAGAACGGGAAAGACGGGCATTCACTTCAATCACCCGATAATCTTCCGATTCGGGGTCGAAAGCGTACTGAACATTACATTCGCCCACAATACCAATGTGACGGATGATACGTATCGCCAGTTCGCGGAGTTTATGATATTCACTGTTAGTCAGCGTCTGGGAGGGAGCAATAACAATTGATTCACCGGTATGGATACCCAGCGGGTCAAAGTTCTCCATATTACAAACCGTGATACAGTTGTCGAAACGGTCGCGCACCACTTCATATTCTACTTCTTTCCATCCGCGAAGCGATTTCTCGACCAGCACTTGCGGAGAGAAAGAGAAGGCTTTTTCTACCAGCACATCCAGTTGTTCCTCATTATCACAGAAACCGGAGCCCAGACCACCCAATGCATAAGCGGCACGGACAATGACCGGATATCCCAGTTCCTTCGCAGCACGGCGCGCATCTTCTGCATTTTCTACAGCTTCACTTTTAATGGTCTTTACATTAATTTCGTTCAGTTTCTGCACGAAGAGTTCACGGTCTTCCGTATCCATAATGGCCTGTACCGGAGTACCGAGCACTTTAACATTATATTTCTCAAGGATTCCTTCTTTGTATAAAGCAACGCCACAGTTCAGCGCAGTCTGTCCGCCGAATGCCAGCATAATACCCTCCGGCTTCTCTTTCTGAATCACTTTTTCCACGAAATACGGAGTGACCGGAAGGAAATAAATTTGATCTGCTACTCCTTCAGAGGTCTGTACCGTAGCAATGTTCGGATTGATAAGAATGGTTTCAATCCCTTCTTCTTTCAAGGCTTTGAGCGCCTGCGAACCGGAATAGTCGAACTCACCGGCCTCACCGATTTTTAAGGCACCGGAACCCAGCAGCAATACTTTCTTTATATTTTCTTTCATGATGGTCGGTTATTTTAGCAGGTTTACAAATTCGTCGAACAAGAATGCCGTATCCGTAGGACCACTCGCAGCTTCCGGATGGAACTGTGCGGAGAACCAGGGATTTTTCTTGTGCCTGATTCCTTCGTTGGAGCCATCATTCATATTGATGAACAGCGGTTCCCAATCTGCACCCAGCGTATTGTTATCCACGGCATAACCATGATTCTGTGAAGTAATGAAACAGCGTTCCGTTCCTACCATGCGTACCGGTTGGTTATGGCTGCGGTGTCCATATTTAAGTTTGTAAATCTTTGCCCCTCCGGCTTTCGAAAGCAACTGGTTTCCCATGCAGATTCCAAAGATAGGAAGTTTCTCGTTTGCCATTGCTTTGCGAATATTCTGTACAGCTGCATCGCAGGTATCCGGATCACCCGGTCCGTTGGATATAAACAACCCGTCAAATTCAAGTCCGTTGAAATCATAGTCCCATGGTACACGAATAACTTCCACATTCCGTTTCAGCAAGCAACGGATTATATTTGTCTTGACTCCGCAATCCACCAGAAGTACTTTTTTCAATTGACAATTGACAGTTGACAATTGACAATTAAGCTGCGCAATGGGCATGGTTAATGGAAAAGAACGGGATGTCCCGTCGGGAAGATAGGAAATTATTTCTTTGCAGGAAACACGGTCTACGTAATTCACGGCAGCGTAATTGTCAATTGTCAATTGTCCATTGTCAATTGGATTGTCGAAGACAATCTTTCCCATCATCACTCCGTGTTCACGAAGTATTTTGGTCAGTTCACGCGTATCGATGCCCGTGATACCCGGCACTTGTTCACGTTTCAACCATTCACCCAAACTTTCCACTGCATTCCAGTGGCTATATTCATAAGAATAGTCACTTACGATAATCGCTTCCGCATGTATTTTCTCACTTTCCATAAAAGTGGCGAGTCCATTCGGTTCGATGGTAAAAGGAGGAACTCCATAGTTTCCTACCAGAGGATAGGTAAGAGTCATCAGCTGTCCGGCGTAGGAAGGGTCAGTGAGGCTCTCCGGATATCCGGTCATGGCGGTATTGAAAACTACTTCGCCCGCCACCGGCTTCTCGTAACCAAACGACTTACCGGAAAACCGGCTCCCGTCGTCAAGGATTAATGTCACATTTCTCATTCTTATTTCTGAATCGTTGTATGGTTGTTAGAATTGATACATCTGCTCAATGTAGTTGATGAATGCCTGATTCACCATTTTCACACCACCCGGCGTAGGATAATTGCCACTGAAATACCAGTCCCCCAAGTGGTTCGGACAGGCTTCATGAAGCCCTTCCAACGGTTGGTAGACAATTTCCACTTTGGCTTTCGTTCCCTTCGGTGTCAGCAGTTCCACCATTTTGGCAGATATTTCTTCATCCGTAAATGGGGCATAAATTTCTTTCACATAGTTTACCATCTGCTCTTTCGGCAAGCCGACCTGATCTTTGGACTTCCGGTAAGCCGCAGCAATGACATCTTTCATATCACGTTCTTTCAACAATTCGATGGCCGCTCTGAAAGCGATAAACTCGCTCATCTTTGCCATATCGATCCCATAATAATCCGGGTAACGAACTTGCGGTGAAGAGGATACAATCACTATCTTCTTCGGACCAAGACGGTCGAGAATACCGATAATACTTTGCTTCAAGGTAGTACCACGCACAATACTGTCATCGATAATCACCAGATTATCGACACCGGAGACAAGGCTTCCGTAAGTAATGTCATATACGTGAGCAGCCAGATCATTCCGACTGTTTCCCTCTGCAATAAAGGTACGGAGCTTTATGTCTTTTATAGCCACTTTCTCACTGCGGATACGGCGGGAAAGAATAACTTCCAGCTCCTCCATACAGGGATTGTGTACCAATGCAGCAATCTGGCGTACCTTTTCTTCATTCAGATAATCATCCAGCCCCTGCAACATTCCGTAGAAAGCAACTTCAGCCGTGTTGGGGATAAACGAGAAAACGGTATGATCGATATCGTTATGAATGGCTTTCAAAATTCTGGGAATCAGTTTTTCTCCCAAAAGTTTCCTTTCTTTATAGATATCGACATCACTTCCACGGGAGAAGTAAATACGCTCAAAGGAGCAAGCGCGTCTTTCGCGTGGCTTATTGATCTGCGATGTCCGTAGCTTGCCTTCTTTACTGATAAGCAATGCCTGTCCGGGTTGCAGTTCTTTGATTTCTTCCACAGGAACATTCAGAGCTGTCTGAATCACCGGACGCTCGGAAGCCAATACGGCAATTTCATCATCCTGATACCAGAAAGCCGGACGGATACCCCACGGGTCACGGATAGCAAACGACTCGCCGCTTCCGGTAAGACCGCAGATCACATATCCCCCGTCCCACTCACGGCTGGAGGTACGCAGCACGTTCGCCAGCTCGATATGTTCTTCTATATAGTGAGTGATCCCCATGCCCGTCAGTCCTTCGGCTTCGGCAAGATTGAAGAGGCGTTCCACTTCACGGTCAAGGCGATGGCCTACCTGTTCCAACATGATATAGGTGTCGGCATACTTACGGGGATGCTGTCCGATAGCGGTGATACGGGCAAATATTTCATCGACATTCGTCATAGTGAAGTTTCCGCAGAGAGCCAGATTCTTGGCACGCCAGTTGTTTCTTCGCAAAAACGGATGTACATAGGAAATTCCGGATTTTCCGGTGGTGGAATAACGCAGATGCCCCATGTATGCTTCACCGGCAAAAGGTAAAGTACGTTTGGCGAAAGCTGCATCATGCAATTGTTCGGAAGTCAGGTCTTTAAAATTACTTTGTACGTTTTCAAAGATTTCAGTGATAGCACCGGAACCTAATGCACGTTCACGAAACATATATTCTTCACCCGGATTTGCTTCCAGTTTCACACATGCCAGTCCTGCTCCTTCCTGTCCCCGATTGTGCTGTTTCTCCATTAACAGATAGAGTTTGTTGAGACCGTACATCCATGTTCCGTACTTTTTCTCGTAATACTCCAGAGGTTTGAGCAGCCGTATCATGGCAACGCCACATTCATGTTTCAATTGTTCCATCTAATTTATTTACTATTTAATCATTCCACAGTTACCGACTTTGCCAGATTTCTAGGTTGGTCTACATCCATTCCTTTGCACACCGCAATGTGATAAGCAAGCAATTGGAGAGGTACCGTAGTAATTAACGGATCAAGGCACTCGATTGTTTCCGGAAGTTCGATACTGCAATCGGCTATTTTACTGATCACTGTATCTCCCTTAGTTACAAATGCAATTACCCGGCCTTTTCGTGCCTTGATTTCCTGAATATTGCTCAGTACTTTCTCGTACAGTCCGTTCTGGGTAGCAATGACGACTACCGGCATTTCAGCATCAATCAAGGCAATCGGTCCGTGTTTCATTTCGGCAGCCGGATAACCTTCGGCGTGAATATACGATATTTCTTTCAATTTCAACGCACCTTCCAAAGCAACAGGATAACTATATCCGCGTCCGAGGTAAATAAAGTTATGCGCATAGGTGAAAGTTTTTGATAATTCCGCCAACTTATCATTCAGTTTCAGCACCTCCTTCATTTTTTCGGGAATATTGTTCAGTTCCTGCACAATTGTGAGATAATGCGCCTCATCCAGCGTACCTTTCTCTTTGGCGAGAGTTAATGCCAACATTGTCAGTACACTCACCTGTCCTGTAAATGCTTTGGTAGAAGCTACTCCAATCTCCGGGCCGACGTGGATATACGAACCTGTATGAGTGGCACGGGGAATAGAGGAACCAATCGCGTTGCATATACCATATATAAAAGCACCGCGACTTTTCGCCAGTTCTACTGCCGCCAGTGTATCCGCCGTTTCTCCACTTTGCGAAATGGCAATCACCACATCATGCTCGTCGATCACCGGATCACGATAACGAAATTCGGAAGCATACTCCACTTCTACCGGAATACGGCAGAAACTTTCAATCAGGTGTTTACCGATCAGTCCCGCATGCCAGGAAGTACCACAAGCCACAATGACAAAGCGTTTGGCATTCAGCAACTTCTCTTTATAGTCAATCACGGCCGAAAGCACCACATTATTCGCTTCCACATTGATACGTCCGCGCATACAATCACGGATACAGTCCGGCTGCTCAAAAATCTCCTTCAGCATAAAATGCGGATAGCCCCCTTTATCCAGCTGTCCGAGGTTCAACTCTACCTTTTTCACTTCGGGGGTCATTTCCACATTATTCAGATTGACTACCTTCAATTCTTTTCCCCGGTTGATCACCGCTATCTCACCATCTTCCAGATATACTACCTTATCTGTATATTCTACAATCGGCGTGGCATCCGACGCCAGAAAAAATTCCTCTTCACCAATACCTACCACCAGCGGACTGCTTTTGCGGGCCGCAATAATTTCCTCCGGGTGCTCCTTATCAAGAATCGCAATCGCATAAGCACCAATCACCTCGCCCAATGCCAACTGAACGGCAGTGAGCAAATCAACCTGATGGGTAACTTTCATATATTCGATTAGTTGAACAAGCACCTCGGTATCGGTACTACTTTTAAAGGTGTAACCTTTGGCCTGAAGTTTTTCTTTGAGAACGGCGTAGTTTTCAATGATACCGTTGTGAATGAGAGCGAGCTTTTCGGAAGAAGAATAATGAGGATGGGCATTAGCTGAACAAGGTTCCCCGTGTGTAGCCCAACGGGTATGGGCAATTCCGACTGTACCGGAAATATCTTTGTGTGTGACGAAATTTTCGAGTTCGGAGACTTTTCCTTTCGTCTTGTACACATTTAATTGTTGGTTATCACTGATCAATGCTACCCCTGCACTGTCATATCCACGATACTCCAGCCGCTTCAACCCTTTAATAAGGATGGGGTAGGCTTTTCTTTTACCAATATAGCCTACTATTCCACACATATTATGATATTTTTATTTCGGTTGCAAATATACGAATTCCAAATGACATAAAGATAAATTTTCCTATATTTATTTGACATAAGCACATAAAAAAGTTGTAAACACATCAAAAAGTTAAATAATATATTATTTTTAGCTCAAAAAGAAACAAGTTACAATCAGAATAAAATAAAAGCAAACAACTAATAAATTTGATACAAATCCGCAGATTTTGATTACAATCTAAAAGAATAAAGAGCAGGCTTTTTATTTCGTGTTACACAAAACTAACAAAATACTATCATTATGAAATTAAATCATTAATTTTGCCGAACATTTTGATAGAATAAATAGGTATTATCATACAATAAAGCTAGAAAGAATGAAAAAACAAGAACTTTTTAACAACGCAACAGAAGGATTCACCTACCAACGAGCACCTCAACAGATGGGGTTGTACGACGCGGCATACGAACACGATGCCTGCGGAGTTGGCATGCTGGTGGACATTCACGGAAAAAAGTCACACGACCTTGTTGAGTCGGCTTTAAAAGTATTGGAGAACATGCGCCACCGTGGTGCTGAAGGGGCGGATAACAAAACCGGAGACGGTGCAGGTATTATGTTACAGATTCCGCATGAGTTTATTTTACTGCAAGGCATTCCTGTTCCCGAAAAAGGACGCTATGGTACCGGCCTGCTTTTTCTGCCGAAAAATGAGGAAGACCAGGCAGCTATTTTAAGTATCATTATTGAGGAAATAGAGAAAGAAGGACTTACATTGATGCACTTGCGCAATGTACCTACCTGCCCGGAAATTCTGGGTGAAGCAGCTCTGGCTAATGAACCGGACATCAAACAGGTATTCATCACCGGATTTACGGAAACGGAAGCTGCCGACCGCAAATTGTATCTGATCCGTAAGCGGATAGAGAATAAAGTCAGATTGTCAGCCATTCCGACAAGAAATGATTTTTATGTCGTTTCGCTCTCTACCAAGAGTATTATATATAAAGGTATGCTTTCGTCATTGCAGCTACGCAACTATTATCCCGATCTGACGAACAGCTATTTTACCAGTGGACTGGCACTGGTACACTCCCGTTTCAGTACCAACACATTCCCGACATGGGGATTGGCACAACCCTTCCGTTTGTTGGCCCACAACGGCGAAATCAATACGATTCGCGGCAACCGCGGATGGATGGAGGCCCGTGAAAGTGTACTCTCCACTCCTGATCTGGGAGATATCAAAGAGATCCGACCGATTATACAGCCGGGCATGAGTGACAGCGCTTCTCTGGACAATGTGCTGGAGTTTCTGGTTATGTCGGGATTAAGCCTGCCACATGCCATGGCAATGCTCGTACCGGAATCTTTCAACGAGAAAAACCCGATCAGCGAGGACCTGAAATCTTTCTATGAGTATCATTCTATCCTGATGGAACCATGGGACGGACCGGCAGCCCTGCTCTTCAGTGACGGACGTTTTGCCGGTGGTATGCTCGACCGTAACGGTCTGCGCCCTGCCCGCTATCTGATCACTAAAAACGACCTGATGGTAGTTGCCTCCGAAGTAGGTGTAATGGACTTCGAACCGGGAGACATAAAAGAAAAAGGACGCCTGCAACCGGGAAAGATTCTGCTGATTGATACAAAAAAAGGAGAAATCTACTATGACGGTGAATTGAAAAAACAACTTGCCGAAGCGAAACCGTACCGTACGTGGTTGTCGACCAACCGTATCGAACTGGATGAACTGAAAAGCGGGCGCAAAGTACCTCATCACGTAGAAAATTATAACCGGATGCTCCGTACTTTCGGCTACTCCAAAGAGGACATCGAACGGTTGATTATGCCGATGGCAAGCACAGGTGCGGAACCGATTCATTCAATGGGGAATGATACGCCTTTAGCTGTACTCTCCGATAAACCTCAGTTGTTTTACAACTATTTCCGCCAGCAATTCGCACAAGTGACTAATCCACCGATCGACCCGCTACGTGAGGAACTCGTCATGTCTCTGACGGAATATATCGGAGCGGTAGGCATGAACATTCTGACTCCCAGTGAAAGCCATTGCAAAATGGTACGTCTGAATCATCCGATTCTAAGCAACACACAGCTGGATATTCTCTGCAATATCCGCTACAAGGGTTTCAAGACTGTGAAATTGCCGATGTTGTTTGAAGTATCGAAAAGAAAAGCCGGCTTGCAGGAAGCACTGAACAGGCTGTGCAAAATGGCGGAAGAGTCGGTAACGGAAGGTGTAAACTACATTGTGCTGACCGACCGTGAGGTAGATGCCACCCATGCGGTAATCCCTTCATTGCTGGCAGTAAGCGCCGTTCACCATCATCTGATTTCCGTAGGCAAACGTGTTCAGACAGCTTTGATTGTAGAAAGCGGAGAAATACGTGAAGTTATGCACGCTGCCTTATTGCTCGGCTTCGGAGCAAGCGCACTGAATCCATATATGGCATTTGCTATCCTCGACAAGTTGGTGAAGGACAAAGATATTCAGCTGGATTATGCTACAGCAGAGAAAAACTATATCAAATCTATCTGCAAAGGTCTGTTCAAGATCATGAGCAAGATGGGTATCTCCACCATCCGCTCTTATCGTGGTGCGAAAATTTTCGAAGCTGTCGGGCTCAGTGAGGAATTGAGTAAGGCTTACTTTGGTGGAATCGGGTCACCAATCGGAGGTATTCGTCTGGAAGAGGTAGCCAAAGACGCAATCGCTTTCCACGATGAAGGTATCCGGGAGGTGAAGAGTGAAGAGTTACTGAATAGAGGATTGTATGCCTTCCGGAAAGACGGAGAAAAACATGCATGGAATCCGGAAACAATCAGCACGTTGCAACTGGCTACCCGCTTAGGCAGCTACAAGAAATTCAAAGAGTTCACTCATTTGGCAGACGATAAGGAGAGTCCTATTTTTCTGCGTGATTTCCTGAGTTTCCGTCGCAATCCTATCTCTATCGACCGAGTGGAACCTATAGAGAATATCCTCCGACGTTTTGTGACGGGTGCCATGTCTTTCGGTTCTATCAGCAAGGAAGCCCACGAAGCGATGGCAATTGCCATGAACACCATCCATGGACGCAGCAACACAGGGGAAGGTGGTGAAGACGCTTCCCGTTTCCACCCGCTGCCGGACGGAACTTCCATGCGAAGCGCCATCAAACAGGTAGCTTCCGGACGCTTTGGTGTCACCGCTGAATATCTGGTTAATGCTGATGAAATACAGATTAAAATAGCTCAGGGAGCCAAACCGGGTGAAGGCGGACAGCTTCCGGGATTCAAAGTGAACGATGTGATTGCCAAGACACGCCACTCCATTCCGGGGATCTCGCTGATTTCTCCTCCTCCCCACCATGATATTTATTCCATCGAGGATTTGGCACAATTGATATTTGACTTGAAAAACGTGAATCCACAAGCCAAAATCAGTGTCAAACTGGTGGCAGAAAGTGGAGTCGGCACAATCGCCGCGGGTGTGGCAAAGGCAAAAGCGGATTTGATTGTCATTTCCGGTGCCGAAGGCGGTACGGGAGCCTCTCCTGCTTCATCCATCCGCTATGCAGGTATTTCTCCGGAATTGGGATTGAGCGAGACACAACAGACACTGGTTCTGAACGGCCTGCGCGGACAAGTCGTTCTGCAAGCCGACGGACAATTGAAAACCGGACGCGATATTATTTTAATGGCATTGATGGGAGCCGAGGAATATGGTTTCGCTACTTCCGCACTGATCGTATTGGGATGTGTGATGATGCGTAAATGTCATCAGAATACTTGTCCGGTAGGTGTAGCTACTCAGAACGAAGAATTACGCAAACGTTTTCACGGACGTAGTGAATATCTGGTCAACTTCTTCACATTCCTGGCACAGGAAGTCCGTGAATATCTCGCAGAAATGGGATTTACCAAGATGGATGACATCATCGGACGCACAGACCTGATTGAACGCAAATCCGTTGCGGGTGATCCGAACCCGAAGCATGCCTTGATCGACTTCACCAAATTACTGGCACGTATAGACAACAGTGCGGCTATCCGTCACGTCACCGATCAGGAGCACGGCATCTCGACCGTAAAGGATGTGACAATCATAGACGCTGCCCAAGAGGCGATTGAACACGAAAAAGAAGTTTCGCTGGAATATACGATTGCCAATACGGACCGGGCGACAGGTGCCATGCTCTCCGGTGTCATTGCCAAGAAGTACGGAGAAAAAGGCTTGCCGGAACATACCTTGAATGTAAAGTTCAAAGGTTCTGCGGGACAGTCATTCGGCGCTTTTCTGGTGCCGGGCGTAAATTTCAAGCTGGAAGGTGAAGCCAATGATTACCTGGGTAAAGGTTTGAGTGGCGGACGTATCGCCGTCCTGCCTCCTATCCGCAGCAACTTCGAAGCCGAGAAGAACACAATTGCAGGTAATACCCTGCTTTATGGGGCAACCAGTGGCGAGGTATACATCAATGGGCGTGCCGGCGAACGTTTCGCCGTACGTAATTCGGGAGCTGTCGCTGTAGTAGAAGGTGTAGGCGACCATTGCTGTGAATATATGACCGGAGGCCGCGTAGTGGTTCTGGGACAAACGGGACGAAATTTTGCAGCTGGTATGAGCGGCGGTGTAGCTTATGTGTGGAACAAAGACGGCAATTTCGATTATTTCTGCAACATGGAGATGGTAGAATTATCACTGATCGAAGAGGCCAGTTACCGAAAAGAACTGCACGAACTGATTCGACAGCACTATCTGTACACCGGTTCGAAACTGGCACGTACCATGCTCGATGACTGGAACCATTATGCCGATCAGTTTATTCAGGTAGTACCTATCGAATATAAAAAGGTGCTGCAGGAAGAGCAGATGAGAAAGTTACAGCAGAAAATTGCAGATATGCAGAGAGACTATTAATTCAAGTAATAGGTATCAGGTATTAACGATACAGAAGGCTACGGCTAATACTTAATATTTAAGATTAAAGACAATGGGAGATCCAAAAGCATTTTTAAATATACCTCGCCAGGAAGCGGGATACCGCCCCATAAGCGAGCGCATCACTGACTATAGTCAGGTAGAACAGACATTGAATACAAACAGCCGCAAGTTGCAGGCTTCCCGCTGTATGGACTGTGGCGTACCATTCTGCCATTGGGCATGTCCGATAGGCAACAAACAGCCGGAATGGCAGGACGCATTATACAAAGGAAAATGGAAAAAAGCGTATGAAATTTTATCCTCAACCTGCGACTTTCCGGAATTTACCGGACGTATATGCCCTGCCCTTTGCGAAAAGTCCTGTGTGCTGAAACTATCCTGCGACCAGCCGGTGACGATTCGCGAGAATGAAGCGGCTATCGTAGAAGCCGCTTTTCGTGAAGGATATATACAGGTACAAACACCCCGAAGAAACGGAAAAAGTGTAGCAGTGATCGGTGCCGGTCCTGCCGGACTGGTAACTGCCAATCAGTTGAACCAGAAAGGTTACACCGTCACCCTGTTTGATAAGGACGAAGCACCGGGAGGATTGTTACGTTTCGGCATTCCAAATTTCAAACTGGATAAAAATGTCATTGACCGGCGTATGAAAATATTGGCAGCAGAAGGTATCCGGTTTGAGATGGGAGTAGAAGTAGACGTCCATCATTTGCCGAAAGGTTTTGACGCTTACTGCATTTGTACCGGAACCCCCGTTGCCCGTGACTTGAGTATTCCGGGACGTGAACTGAAAGGTATTCACTTTGCACTCGAAATGCTGGCACAGCAAAACCGGACTCTGGAAGGTCAGACTTTCGCAAAGGATAAGTTAGTGAACGCTAAAGGCAAAAAGGTACTTGTCATCGGTGGCGGCGATACCGGATCAGACTGTATCGGAACCAGTGTACGACAGGGAGCAACCAGTGTTACACAAATTGAAATCATGCCCAAACCGCCCGTAGGTCACAATCCGGCTACTCCGTGGCCTCAATGGCCTGTAGTATTTAAAACGACTTCCAGCCACGAAGAAGGTTGTACACGTCGCTGGTGCCTGGCCTCCAACCAGTTCCTCGGGAAAGACGGTAAGGTTACAGGTGTAGAAGTGGAAGAGGTGGAATGGACTCCGACAGCAGACGGCGGACGTCCAACGATGAAGCCTACAGGCAAGAAGGAAGTAATCGAGGCGGATCTGGTACTATTGGCTATGGGATTCCTGAAACCGGAGCAACCTAAATTCCCGGAAAACGTATTCGTTGCCGGAGATGCGGATACAGGCGCAAGTCTGGTAGTACGGGCTATGGCAGGAGGACGGGCGGCAGCAGCTAAGATAGATGATTACCTGACCAAATAGTACTACGACAGGTAATAAGAAAAAGTTGGATTACTATGATTCTTTCGTTCCACCTGGGTAGAACGAAAGAAAAACCTAGGTGGAACGAAAGAATTATAACCAATCCATTTAAAAAGAATAGCGAGAAAACAATATATTATATAACCCCCAAACACTTAAAGTTATGTGTGGAATAGCAGGTATACTCAACATAAAAGTTCAGACTAAGGAACTAAGAAGCAAAGCACTGAAAATGGCTCAGAAAATCCGTCACCGCGGACCGGACTGGAGTGGCATCTACGTAGGCGGAAGCGCCATTCTGACACACGAGCGTCTCTCCATCGTTGACCCGCAAAGTGGCGGGCAACCCCTCTACTCTCCCGATCGCAAACAAGTGCTTGCCGTAAATGGCGAAATCTACAACCACCGTGATATCCGTGCAAAATATGCCGGTAAATACAACTTCCAAACAGGAAGTGACTGCGAAGTAATCCTTGCTTTATACAAAGATAAAGGCATTCATTTCCTGGAAGATATCAACGGTATCTTTGCTTTCGTTCTTTATGATGAAGAAAAAGACGAATTCCTGATTGCCCGGGACCCTATCGGTGTCATACCTTTATATATAGGGAAAGACAAGGATGGAAAAATCTATTTTGGCAGTGAGCTGAAAGCACTCGAAGGCTTCTGTGAAAAATACGAGACGTTCCTCCCGGGACATTACTTTTATAGTAAAGAGGGGAAAATGAAACGTTGGTATACCCGTGAATGGACAGACTACGAAGTTGTAAAAAACAACGGAGCCAAAGCCTATGACGTAAAAGAAGCATTGGAAGATGCTGTTCATCGCCAGTTGATGAGTGATGTTCCTTATGGAGTCCTTCTTTCAGGCGGGCTAGATAGCTCCGTCATTTCCGCTATCGCCAAGAAATATGCAGCAAAACGTATCGAAACAGACGGAGCAAGTGACGCTTGGTGGCCTCAACTCCACTCCTTTGCTATCGGACTAAAAGGGGCACCCGATTTGAGCAAGGCACGTGAAGTGGCAGAATACATCGGTACGGTTCATCACGAAATTAATTATACGGTTCAGGAAGGACTGGACGCTATCCGGGATGTCATTTATTTTATCGAGACATATGATGTGACTACTGTACGTGCTTCTACCCCTATGTATTTGCTGGCACGTGTTATCAAATCAATGGGAATCAAAATGGTGCTGAGCGGTGAAGGGGCCGATGAAGTTTTCGGAGGCTATCTTTACTTCCATAAAGCCCCTACTCCACAGGCTTTCCACGAGGAAACCGTACGCAAGCTCTCAAAACTTCACATGTACGACTGCCTCCGTGCCAACAAAAGTCTGTCTGCCTGGGGTGTAGAAGGACGTGTTCCCTTTCTGGATAAAGAATTTCTGGATGTGGCAATGACTTTGAATCCGAAGGCTAAAATGTGTCCCGGTAAAGAGATCGAAAAACGAATTGTACGTGAAGCTTTTGCCGACATGTTGCCGGAAAGCGTGGCATGGAGGCAGAAAGAACAGTTCAGCGATGGTGTAGGATATTCATGGATTGATACATTAAGAGAAATGACAGCTGCTGCCGTCAGCGACGAACAGATGAAACATGCAGCCGAACGTTTCCCGATCAACACCCCACAGAACAAGGAAGAATATTATTACCGGAGTATTTTTGAAGAGTATTTCCCCAGTGAAAGTGCGGCACGCAGCGTACCGAGCGTACCCAGTGTAGCATGTTCCACAGCAGAAGCACTCGCATGGGATGCAGCTTTCAAAAATTTAAATGAGCCAAGCGGCAGAGCGGTAAAAGGAATACATGAAGAGGCTTATGACGAACGGATAAAATAAATCGGTTGAAAAATGATAGATGTCTGAAATAAACTCATACCTTTGAGAATATATTTATCATCTATCATTCAATAAACAAATGAACATTAAGTTTTTATGGTGCTGGTGCATCTTTTCCTTGCTAAGTATTACTTCTGCATTCTCTACTTCACAAGAATCAGAAATACTATTCATAGACGGAGTGAAATGGGATATGCTGGCCCAACCGATTGACATAGATTCCATACATAACACTAAATTCAGAGAATTTTTGCCCAAAGAGCGACATTGGACGACTGCAAACTGGGACGGATATACAGGAGTCTGGGAAATAAAGAATAATCAATTGTACCTTCAAAAGGTCATTATTGAAATATCGGAAAACCATAGCACAGAAAAGAGAGAAGTTAAGGGAATAGATTCTTTTTTTAGTGAATATAAAACAGACGATGGAATCTTTGCTTCCTGGTTTAGCGGAAAAGTACGGTTAGGCCGGGGTGATATTATACGTTTTGGTGCCGGAGGTTTCGACAGAAACTACATGGAGGAGTGTGTATTGACTATCAAAGACGGTGTTGTCACAGATAAAGTGTTTTATCACAATAGCCGAAAGGAAGGGATCAAGCTATTACAAATCAGAGATAGTCTACAGGCACATTTCCCTTGGGAAAAGTTCCCCGAAATAAGCGGAAAAAGACATATTATCTTTTTATCTGATTTCGATTTATCCGCTGACGGACACTATATAGACAGCAATGTCAAAATCCGACTGGATAAAGTCATGACCGAAGACCAGAGCCATCCGATAATAACAGCCATCAAAAAGAAGCTAAAAGAAATCTATCCTTGGGAGGTTTTATATATTAATGGGAAATACCGTCCGGAATATCAACATTTCACTTTCCCTATTATCATCAAAAGCTCAAATGATGAAACTCCTGATTAGTTGTCATTATCTTCTCCATAGATGATATCGGCCAATGTTTATTCATCAGTTTGTAAAGTCAAGAATAAAAAGTCTATATTTCTATGCATAAAAGCAGCCAATTAACGCAGATTAGCATAATAACAAGCTAATCTGTGTTTTATTTTTTATATTTTTGGACTCATAAACTCTTTAAACGTACTATCAATGAAAATAAAAAGAATTATTCTAATGGCCGCCCTTATCATTTCAGTAGCTAGCGTTCAAGCACAAAAGTCACAGGTTATCGCTCATCGTGGCTATTGGAAAACAGCAGGTTCTGCCCAAAACAGCATCACATCTTTGCAAAAGGCGGATTCTATACATTGCTATGGTTCCGAATTTGATGTATGGCTTGCCAAAGACAATAAGCTGGTTGTCAACCACGATCCTGTCTACAAGATGAAATACATGGAATATTCCAAGGGAGATGCTCTTACAGGATTGAAACTATCAAACGGAGAAAATCTGCCCAGCCTGCAAAAATATCTGGAAGCCGGCAAAAAATGCAATACTAAGCTAATACTTGAACTGAAAGCGCATAACAGCAAAAAACGTGAAACAAAAGCCGTACAGGAAATCCTTGCCATGGTGAAAAAGATGGGACTGGAAGATC
The DNA here is from genome assembly GCF_900106755.1 of Bacteroides faecis MAJ27. Taxonomy (GTDB): domain Bacteria; phylum Bacteroidota; class Bacteroidia; order Bacteroidales; family Bacteroidaceae; genus Bacteroides; species Bacteroides faecis. Next base: position 151,776 of record NZ_FNNN01000005.1, on the reverse strand, counting down.
GTATGGAATATATCACTTTCTCGCTGCACGCAATGAAAGAGTTTATCCGTCTGGCACCTGCCGGAACCCCGGTATTCTACCTCAACGGAGAACTATCTCCCAAAGAACTGAAAGACCTCGGCGCTGCCGGACTTGACTACCACATGGGAGTAATCAAAAAACATCCCGAATGGATCAAAGAAGCACATGATCTCGGATTGAAAGTCAATGTCTGGACGGTAGACAAAGCAGAAGACATGAAGTGGCTGATTGACCAGAAGGTGGATTTCATTACGACCAATGAACCGATTGTGGCACAAGATATGCTAAAATAATCACTCACAGAAAATTTCTAAGAGCTAAAACAATATTAAGCACCATCATGCAGTAAACCAATATGCATGATGGTGCTTTTTACATAAAATCCCAATAGAAGCTATTTGAAATCTTCCAATACCTCTTTCAACTCTTCTACCGTCAACTCACCTACTTGCCTCCACAGTTCATGTCCTTTATGCAATAGGAGGAAAGCAGGTACCGTCTCAATATTATATGAATCGGCTACGGCTTTATCTCCTTCAATGTTCACATTTACCAGTTCTATCACTCTCTGCTCATAAGTGCGGAGCACAGGTCCTATCCATTCATAATGAGGCGACCAGTCAGCGTAAAACACAACCAATACCAAATGATTGCTCTGTGCGGCAACTTCCAATTGTTTCTCTATATCCATATCTCCTACATTTATTATGTTATTGTTAGGAAGAGAACAATGAATATATAAAAAAGGTTCTTCTCCATATTCGATAAACAATATGTCATACAAATAAGCAAATTCACTTTCATATCGTCAAAACCAAAAGAAGTCATTTCTTGTTTTTATAGTAATATACAGGAGAAATTGACTATAAAATCCTCATATATTATGAAAAGATATGCAAAACGAATCCACCAAATAATAATTTATCAAAATAAGCACATGTAAAATTTCAGATTAACACTAAAGATCCCTGTATACAAATCAATTGAAAGTTTGATAAAAATAAATAGATATTAGACATACTTTCAACTAAAACATAAAGCAAAAAGTCATATCTTTGCATTGTAATAAAACAAAAGGTTACAACAATCAATAAATAAGGATCAAAATGACAAATACAATAAAATTTACCAAAATGCACGGGGCAGGAAATGACTACATCTATGTAGATACTACCAGATATCCGATAGCAGATCCTGAAAAGAAGGCGATTGCATGGAGCAGATTCCATACGGGAATCGGAAGTGACGGACTTATATTGATTGGTACTTCTGACAAAGCTGATTTCAGCATGCGTATATTCAATGCAGATGGTTCCGAAGCGATGATGTGCGGTAACGGAAGTCGGTGTGTAGGCAAATATGTATATGAGTACGGATTGACGGATAAGACAGAAATCACCCTTGATACATTGTCAGGTATTAAAATCCTGAAACTACATATAAATGGAAAAGCGGTTAGCGCAGTCACGGTAGATATGGGGAGTCCACTGGAAACAGGTGAAGTCTGTTTTGGAAAAGAATATCCTTTCCGGTCTACCCAAGTATCAATGGGAAATCCTCATCTGGTTACTTTTGTAGAAGATATCTCTCAGATCGATCTGCCGAAAATAGGCCCTGAGCTAGAAAAATATCATCTCTTCCCGGACAGGACAAATGTAGAATTCGCCCAAGTAATTGGGAAAGATACCATACGAATGAGAGTATGGGAAAGAGGATCGGGAATAACTCAAGCCTGCGGAACAGGTGCGTGCGCAACAGCAGTAGCAGCCTGTATCAACGGACTTGCAGGAAGAAAAAGCGATATTATAATGGACGGAGGAACTGTCACTATCGAATGGGAAGAAGCCTCGGGACATATATTAATGACAGGACCGGCAACCAAAGTTTTCGATGGAGAAATAGAAGCAGACAACGGCCAACCCAAATAGGCTGATGAAATAAGCGTTTCCGAACAATCAATTAAAGATAAGAATATAGCAAAACTTAAAACAATAACAATATGGCATTAGTAAACGAACATTTCTTAAAACTACCGGGAAGCTATTTATTCTCGGATATAGCGAAAAAGGTAAATACGTTCAAAATAACGCACCCTAAACAGGATATCATCCGGTTAGGTATCGGAGATGTCACCCAGCCGCTTCCCCAAGCCTGTATCGAAGCTATGCACAAGGCAGTAGAAGAACTGGCAAGTAAAGATACATTTCGCGGATATGGTCCTGAACAGGGATATGACTTTCTGATTGAAACCATTATAAAAAATGATTTTGCTCCCCGGGGAATCCATTTTTCGTCATCGGAGATATTTGTCAGTGACGGAGCAAAAAGTGATACAGGTAACATAGGAGACATTCTTCGTCATGACAACAGTGTCGGTGTCACAGACCCTATCTATCCGGTATATATAGACAGCAACGTTATGTGCGGACGTGCCGGAATACTGGAAGAAGAAACAGGCAAATGGAGCAATGTGACCTATATGCCTTGCACAAGTGAGAACAACTTTATTCCGGAGATTCCCGACAAACGGATAGACATTGTTTATCTCTGCTATCCGAACAACCCGACAGGAACCACACTAACGAAACCGGAACTAAAGAAGTGGATAGATTACGCATTGGCAAATGATACACTGATTTTGTTCGATGCCGCATACGAAGCCTATATTCAGGACGCGGATGTCCCCCACTCTATATACGAAATAAAAGGTGCAAAGAAATGCGCGATCGAATTTCGTAGTTTTTCAAAGACAGCAGGATTCACCGGAGTACGTTGCGGCTACACCGTAGTACCGAAGGAACTGACCGCTGCCACTCTGGAAGGTGAACGTATTCCACTCAACAGATTGTGGAACCGTCGCCAATGTACTAAGTTCAACGGCACTTCCTACATCACTCAACGGGCAGCGGAAGCAGTCTACAGTGCAGAAGGAAAAGCACAGATCAAAAAAACGATTGATTATTATATGACCAATGCAAAAATAATGAAAGAAGGACTGGAAGCTACCGGACTGAAAGTATACGGCGGAGTCAATGCGCCTTATTTATGGGTGAAAACTCCGAACGGACTCTCTTCCTGGCGATTCTTCGAACAGATGCTATATGAAGCTAACGTAGTCGGAACTCCCGGTGTAGGTTTCGGACCCAGCGGCGAAGGATATATCCGACTGACAGCTTTCGGCGATCGTAACGACTGTATCGAAGCGATGAGAAGGATTAAAAACTGGCTTTAGAAATGAAGAATGAAGATTTTTTTGCAGTATGAGATACCCCCATCTCGACTATAGTTCTTTTGAGTTTATCATTTTAACTTGTTGTTTCTGATTCTTCATTCTTAATTCTTCATTTAACTGATAGTATTTTGCGCGCTACTATATAACACTGGACCGTACATCCACATTTTTCTAACTTTTAAAGGTAAAAAGACGATGAAAACGACGATTAACAAAAAATTGGGGGTAATAATAGTAGCATTATTACTAACGGGGATTGTGCCATCCGCCATGAAGGCACAAAATAAAGTAGAAGCTTCTGTAGGAGCAGATTTGGTAAGCGGTTATATCTGGCGTGGTCAGGACCTGGGTGGAGTAAGTATCCAACCTTCACTGGGAATCTCTTACAAAGGTTTTTCACTCGGAGTATGGGGATCAGCAGGATTTGAGTCATCAGACACTAAAGAATTCGATTTAACACTCGGCTATTCAATAAATGGTTTTAGTGTTTCGATCACTGATTACTGGTTTAATACTCAGGTTCCGTCAGGAGTAGACGATGAAGGAGAAACGATCTATTCTACCAACAAGTATTTCAAATATGGCGCTCATTCAACCGCCCATGTTTTTGAAGCACAGATTGGATATGATTTTGGTCCGCTGGCTGTCAATTGGTATACCAACTTTGCAGGAGCTGACGGAGTGAAAGGGAATGGGAAAAGAGCCTATTCATCCTACCTCGCACTAAGCGCACCCTTCCAATTGGGTGGACTCGACTGGATGGTAGATTTAGGCATAGTACCTTGGGAAACATCTTTTTATAATGGGTATACAAGTGGATTCTGCGTATCGGATATCAGCCTCGGAGCTACCAAAGAAATCAAAGTCACTGATTCTTTCTCGGTTCCGGCGTTTGCCAAAGTATCAGTCAATCCACGCACGGAAGGTGCTCACTTCACATTCGGATTAAGTTTTTAAGAGAGAGAATTTTATATCTAAAGAGTGTATAGGGAATAGAAAAGGTAGTTAGAGTTTAGATTTTATCGGTTTGTTGTATGGTAACCTGCTATGGCTGCCCCCTATACCTCTTTTTTTACAAGTCACACTAATATTTAAGGTATATGAAAAAGATTGAAGCTATTATCCGTAAAACCAAATTCGAGGACGTAAAAGATGCTTTACTTGAAGCAGATATCGAATGGTTCTCCTATTATGATGTAAGAGGCATCGGTAAAGCACGGCAAGGACGTATCTATCGTGGAGTTGTATATGATACCAGTACAATCGAACGTATCCTGATTTCGATTGTAGTACGCGACAAAAACGCAGAGAAAACGGTACAGGCAATCATCAAAGCCGCCCAAACCGGAGAAATCGGCGACGGACGTATTTTCGTCATTCCCATCGAAGATGCCATCCGCATCCGCACTGCCGAGCGAGGCGACATTGCCCTCTATAACGCCGAACAAGAACGCTAACCAACAACCGGCAAGGTGCCGGAATCAGGTTTCCTTGCGGATTATAACATAATAAAAAGGTATTAAATAAGATAATCATTATGGATACAATATATAAAAAGCACAGCTCTGTAAAGCTGTGGATAGCTACTGCTATGCTCATTTTCAGCTGTCTCACTACGAGCGTTTTCGCACAAAAAACTGTTGTCACCGATACTGTTACGGCGGTTACAGAGACCATCACTGAAATTGCGACAGACCCTGTTAAAGTAGCAACAACATCTGAAGAAGCTGCCATAAGTGCTTCCGATACAATTGGAGAGCTGGCACTCGGATTAAATACTGTTTGGATGCTGCTTGCAGCAATGCTGGTATTCTTTATGCAGCCGGGATTTGCATTAGTCGAAGCCGGTTTCACAAGGGTGAAGAATACTGCCAATATTTTAATGAAAAACTTTGTAGACTTCATGTTCGGCTCACTGCTCTATTGGTTTATTGGCTTCGGGCTGATGTTCGGTGCAGGAGGATTCATCGGAATGCCTCACTTCTTTAACTTGTCTTTTCTGGATAGCGATTTGCCCAAAGAAGGTTTCCTTGTTTTCCAGACAGTGTTCTGTGCAACAGCAGCTACCATCGTGTCCGGAGCAATGGCAGAACGTACAAAATTCTCAATGTATCTAGTATACACAATCTTTATCAGTGTGCTTATTTACCCAATTTCCGGTCATTGGACATGGGGAGGTGGTTGGCTGATGAACGGTGAAGAAGGCTCTTTCATGATGAATCTCTTTGGAACCACCTTCCATGACTTTGCAGGTTCAACAGTCGTTCACTCTGTAGGTGGTTGGATTGCTCTGGTAGGTGCTGCTATTTTGGGACCGCGTATCGGTAAGTATGGAAAAGACGGAAGATCAAAAGCTATTCCGGGACATAATCTGACAGTCGCAGCATTAGGTGTATTCATTCTCTGGTTCGGATGGTTCGGCTTCAACCCTGGTTCACAATTGGCTGCAAGTACTGAAGCGGATGCAATTGCAATCTCTCATGTCTTCCTGACAACCAACCTGGCCGCTTGCGCCGGTGGTTTCTTTGCGCTGGTAGTTAGCTGGATGAAGTATGGCAAGCCATCCTTATCTCTGACACTAAATGGAGTTTTGGCAGGTCTGGTAGGTATCACAGCAGGATGCGATGCAGTATCTCCGACAGGAGCAGTAGTGATTGGCGCTATTTGTGGCGTAGTAATGATACTCGCCGTTGACTTTATCGATAAGGTATTGAAAATTGACGACCCTGTCGGTGCTTCATCCGTACATGGAGTCTGCGGTTTTCTGGGAACAATTCTCACGGGGCTATTTTCTACCAGTGAAGGTTTATTCTACGGACACGGAGCAGGTTTCCTTGGTGCACAGATTTTCGGAGCATTAGTAGTCGGAGCATGGGCAGCAAGTATGGGATTCACCATCTTCAAAGTACTTGATAAGGTTCATGGTCTGCGAGTTCCGGCACGTGTCGAAGAAGAAGGCCTCGACATTTACGAACACGGAGAATCTGCTTATAACTAAATTTTTTACTCTAACATATTTAACAACAAATCAAATTAGGTATTATGTCAAAACTTAGATTCAGAGTAGTAGAAACAGCGTTCAAGAAGAAAGCTGTTGAAGTGCCGACACCCGCTGAACGTCCTTCGGAATATTTCGGCAAGTATGTGTTCAACAAAGAAAAGATGTTCAAATACCTTCCCAGTAAGGTGTACAATGCGCTGATTGACGCTATTGACAATGGGGCTCCCCTAGATCGTAGCATAGCTGACGAAGTAGCTGCCGGAATGAAAAGATGGGCGGTCGAAATGGGTGTCACTCATTATACACACTGGTTTGCACCGCTTACCGAAGGCACGGCAGAAAAGCATGACGCTTTCATTGAACATGACGGCAAGGGCGGTATGATGGAAGAGTTTTCAGGCAAGCTACTGGTTCAACAGGAACCGGACGCCTCTTCGTTCCCGAGTGGCGGTATCCGCAACACATTCGAAGCCCGTGGCTATAGCGCATGGGACCCTTCCTCACCTGCATTCATTGTAGATGATACGCTCTGTATCCCCACTGTGTTTATCGCATACACCGGTGAAGCTCTCGACTATAAGGCTCCATTACTGAAAGCATTGCGTGCCGTAGATAAAGCTGCCGTAGACGTATGTCACTACTTCAATCCGGAAGTGAAGAAAGTAGTTGCCTACCTGGGCTGGGAACAGGAATATTTCTTGGTAGACGAAGGTCTGTATGCCGCACGCCCTGACCTGCTCATGACAGGACGTACGCTGATGGGACATGACAGTGCCAAGAACCAACAGTTGGAAGATCACTATTTCGGTGCTATCCCTACCCGCGTAGCTGCCTTTATGAAAGACCTCGAAATTGAGGCTCTCAAACTGGGTATCCCTGTAAAAACCCGTCACAACGAAGTGGCTCCAAACCAGTTCGAGTTGGCTCCTATCTTCGAAGAATGTAATCTGGCCAATGACCATAACCTGCTAATCATGTCGCTGATGCGTAAAGTAAGCCGTCGTCACGGTTTCCGCGTATTGCTTCACGAAAAGCCATTCAAGGGAGTAAATGGTTCGGGTAAGCACAATAACTGGTCTCTGGGTACCGACACTGGTATTTTATTGATGGGACCGGGCAAGACACCGGAAGATAATCTGCGTTTTGTGACATTCGTCGTCAACACCCTGATGGCAGTTTATCATCACAACGGACTGTTGAAAGCTTCCATCTCCAGCGCTACCAATGCGCACCGTCTGGGAGCTAACGAAGCACCTCCGGCAATCATTTCTTCTTTCCTAGGCAAACAGTTGTCTCAAGTGCTGGATCATATTGAGAACAGCACAAAGGATGACCTGATCAGTCTTAGCGGCAAGCAAGGTATGAAACTGGATATCCCGCAAATTCCCGAACTGCTGATTGATAATACAGACCGTAACCGTACTTCCCCATTTGCCTTCACCGGCAACCGTTTTGAGTTCCGCGCCGTAGGTTCCGAAGCAAACTGTGCTTCTGCCATGATCGCCCTAAACTCTGCCGTAGCAGACCAGTTGAAGAAGTTTAAAAAAGATGTAGATGCCTTGATTGAAAAGGGAGAGCCGAAAGTTTCTGCCATACTTGAAATCATCCGTGGATACATCAAGGAATGTAAAGCCATTCATTTCGACGGTAACGGTTACAGCGACGAATGGAAAGCAGAAGCTGCCCGTCGTGGTCTGGATTGTGAAACAAGCGTCCCTGTCATCTTTGACAACTATCTGAAACCGGAAACCATCGCTATGTTCGAAGCAATCGGTGTAATGACGAGAAAGGAACTCGAAGCTCGAAACGAAGTGAAATGGGAAACATATACCAAAAAGATTCAGATCGAAGCCCGTGTATTAGGCGACCTGGCAATGAATCATATCATTCCGGTAGCTACTCAATATCAGACAGACCTGATTAACAATGTCTACAAGATGCAATCCCTGTTTCCGGCAGAAAAGGCAGCAAAACTGTCAGCCAAAAACCTGGAACTGATTGAAGAAATCGCTGACCGCACCGCCTTCATCAAGGAACATGTAGATGCCATGATCGAAGCGCGTAAGGTTGCAAATAAGATTGAGAGTGAACGTGAAAAGGCTATCGCTTATCATGATACAATCGTGCCGGCATTGGAAGAGATCCGTTATCACATTGACAAGTTGGAACTGATTGTTGACAACCAAATGTGGACACTCCCAAAATACAGAGAGTTACTGTTTGTAAGATAAGCATATAATATAAATGAAGAACTAAAAATGAAGAATTACTATGCAGGTTGTGATAAACGCACAGCTAATTCTTCATTCCTCATTTAATTGAAATTATCTATTTCTTTTGTTGGTTGTTTTAAGTTTGCAGGGGAGGGGTACCGCGAGGTAGTCCTCTTCTTTTTTATATAGCAACCGAAATCTGACCTTTATTCTATAATTTTAGCATCTTCAATATCTTCATCATCAGGTGTAATTGGGTTCTTAGGGCGGCGGCGTGTAAATTTAAACCAGTTTATCAACTCAGACAACGAATAAACCAAACTACTGATACCAATGATTATAAATGCTGTATTACGGGCACCAGTCGGATTAAACAGAGCAACGATACCTGCAATAAGAATCAGCGAAGGAATCAGATAAAACGCTCCCGAAACAGGCATCCATCGACGTGCCATCGACAAAGAAGCTATTTGCTGTACTCCACCCATAATCAGGATAAAACCTAACAAGAACATCAGCACATCTGCGAAAAACTCGGGCATCACTATCAGCCAAAGACCGAACAGCAAACTCCCTACCCCCTCAATCGGAAAACGGGGAGCCGGGACATTCTCCGGTCTTTTCCGTCCGAAATAACCGAAAAGGCTGATTACACCGGGAATTAGAAATGCCACCCCTACCGTGATGACAATATAACTAGCTGCCGCATTGGGCCAAAGCACCAACACCAAACCTATGACAAGCGCAAACAAAATGCGAATCAGAGAATAATTCATTGTTTTCATATATTCTATATTTTTTAACGAAGTCTGTTTCAATACTTTTGCGAATATAAGTGTTTCTATCCATATATAAAAATAACAAACGTAGATTGTAATAAGTTCGTAACAAAATCGTTATAGCCATTACACCTCACTTAGATACTTTTGCAGAAAATAAAAAAACAGGTCTTTCATCATGAAATCAAGCGAAGCAAAAAAGAAGTGTCCTTATGTAGAACGTGACATCAGCTGGATGTATTTTAATCAGCGTATCCTCCTCGAAGCTGCCCGTCCGGAAGTACCCCTTCTGGAACGCCTGACTTTTCTCGGCATCTATTCTAACAATCTGGACGAGTTCTTTCGTGTCCGCGTCGCCACACTGAACCGAATCATAGAATATGCTGATAAGAACATATTAAAAGAGCAGGAAACCGCCACACGCACACTCAAACAGATAAGTAAACTACACAATCGCTTCTACGAACAATTTGAAGATACTTTCGCTTCCATCATGGAAGAACTGAAAAAGGAGAATATCTATGTAATCAAAGAAACGGAGATGAACGATGAACAGAAAACATTCATCACCTCTTTCTACCGAAATAAACTGAACGGCTCTACCAATCCGCTTTTCCTCAATGGAGCCCGACCTTTAGACGACCAGACAGATGAGGATATCTATCTCGCTATCCGTTTGCTTCGCAAAGACGAAACAGGAAAAATAAAGGAAAAAGACTATGCTGTTATCGAATTACCAGCCGGAGAATTCGGACGTTTCATCCAACTACCGGATTCGGACGGGAAAACATATCTGATGTTTCTCGATGATGTGATCCGTTATTGCCTGCCTATGATTTTTGTCGGAATGAAGTACACTGATTACGAAGCTTATACTTTCAAATTCACCAAAGACGCCGAAATGGAGATAGACAGCGATCTGCGAACAGGCGTACTTCAGAAGATTTCAAAAGGAGTAAAAAGCCGCAAGAGAGGAGAACCGATTCGATTTGTTTATGATGAACAGATACCCAAAGATTTGCTGAAAAGATTAGTTGACCGGCTGAATGTAGACAAAAACGATACCCGTGTGGCAGGAGGACGTTATCATAACTTCAAAGATCTGATGAAGTTTCCGGTATGCGGGCGTAATGACCTGAAGTATCCCGTCTGGGAACCGATTTTCAAACCGGAACTAAACGGTAAGGAAAGCCTTCTGACGCTGATCCGACAAAAAGACCGCTCATTACACTATCCGTTTCATAGCTTTGATACTTTCATCCGTGTGCTTCGTGAAGCGGCTATCAGCAAAGAAGTAAAAAGCATCAAAATGACACTTTACCGGTTGGCCAAAGAATCAAAAGTGATAAAAGCACTGATCTGCGCAGCCAAGAACGGGAAAAAAGTAACGGTAGTCATCGAACTGCTGGCGCGTTTCGACGAAGCTTCCAACATCAACTGGAGCAAAAGAATGCAGGATGCAGGTATTCATGTCATATTCGGTGTGGAAGGATTGAAAATCCATTCCAAGCTAGTGCACATCGGTACCCGCCACGGAGATATTGCCTGTGTCAGTACAGGCAACTTTCATGAAGGAAACGCACGTATGTACACTGACTATACAATTATGACTGCCCATCGCCCTATCGTCCGGGAAGTAAATGCAGTATTCGACTTTATTGAAAAACCGTACACTCCTGTCAACTTCAAAGAGTTGCTCGTTTCTCCTAATGACATGCGTAAACGACTGATCGCCCTCATCAACAAAGAAATTAAGAACAAGGAACAAGGAAAAGAAGCCTATATTCTGGCAAAAGTGAACCATATTACCGATCAAGCACTCATTGAAAAATTATATGAAGCCTCGGCTACCGGAGTTCAGATAGAGCTGGTAGTACGCGGTAACTGTTCCCTGGTAACAGGTATCCCAGGTATCAGCGAAAATATACATATCAATGGTATTATCGACCGATATCTGGAACACTCCCGTATTTTCATCTTTGCCAATGACGGAGACGAAAAATACTATATCGGTTCTGCCGACTGGATGCCACGAAACCTGGATAACCGCATTGAAGTACTGGCTCCGGTCTATGATAAGGAGATACAGGCAGACTTAAAGCGAATCGTCTGTTACGGATACCGGGATACAGCGAAAGGACGCATAGTAGACGGTACGGGAGAAAATCGGCTTTGGAAAGGATTCCGTTCCACTCTTTGCAAAGGCTCCACTCCTGCCTTCGTCGAAGCAGACAAGACAAACGTACTTTTCCGCTCACAAGAAGAATTATACAAAGAATACAAGAATACATTATGATTAGTATGAAGAAAGTGAATTATGCAGCCATCGACATCGGCTCCAATGCCGTACGATTACTGATAAAATGCGTAAACGAAGAAAATGCCCCCGAACTAATGAGTAAGGTGCAACTCATTCGCATCCCTTTACGACTGGGAGAAGATGCTTTCACAATGGGTGTGATTTCCGCAGAAAAAGAGAAAAAGCTAATCCGCCTGATGAAAGCTTACAAACAGTTGATGAAGATATATGATGTGGTAGACTACCGTGCCTGCGCTACATCTGCCATGCGCGATGCCCGGAACGGTAAAGACATCGTCCGACAAATAGCTAAGAAAACAGGTATACGTGTAGATATCATCGACGGACAGGAGGAGGCACACATCGTGTACGACAATCACATCGAACAGCTTTTCGCCTCCGGGCAGAACTACCTGTATGTAGATGTCGGCGGCGGTAGTACTGAAATTAATCTGATCAGCAACGGAGAACTGAAGAGCTCCCGCTCATACAATATCGGCACGGTCCGTATGCTCAGCGGCATGGTGAAAGAAGAAGAAAGAGAGGCTTTACATACCGATCTGACAGGGCTTGCCACGGAATATGCACCTATCAGCATCATCGGTTCGGGAGGAAACATCAACAAACTGTTCCGTCTGGCAGACAAAAAAGATAAAAAGGCTTCTTTCCTACCCGTTGAATCGCTACGCGAAATCTACGAAGCATTGCAAACTCTTCCTGCCGAGCAACGTATCAAACAATATAAGCTAAAACCGGACCGGGCAGATGTCATCGTTCCGGCTGCGGAAATATTCCTGGAAGTAGCTACTTATGTAAAAGCGACCGGAATCATTGTACCTACTATCGGACTGTCAGATGGAATTATTGATAGTCTGTATACACAAAATATGGCATCCTTTGACACCTCTTCCACCCATATATAAAGAACTGCCCTGTAAATCCGGACTGGATTACAGGGCAGTTTCTTAAACGTTATAAGGGTATAATCTATCAGAATGGGAAAATCAATGGCAGCACAAATATCATCACAATTCCCATGATAATCTGCAACGGTAATCCCACCTTCACATAATCCATGAAAGTATATTGTCCGGCAGGCATTACCAACGCATTAGGCGGTGTAGAGAACGGAGAAGCAAAACACATACTTGCACCCACCGTCACTGCAAACAGGAAAGGAACCGGACTAACACCAATCTGCATAGCACTTTGCAAAGCAATCGGTGCAAGCAGGACAGCTGTAGCCGTGTTACTGATAAACATAGTCATCAATGAAGTTGTAAAATAAATACCCGCCATCAATGCTACAGGCCCGTAAGCTCCCAACCCACTGACCAAAGTATTGGAGATATATTCCGAAGCACCTGTTTTCTCTAATGCCAGCGACATAGGAAGCATAGCTGCAATCAACACGATACTTTCCCAGTTAATCGTTTTATAAGCAGCCTCTACATTACGGAAACATCCTGTCAGAACCATCAAAATACCTGCTATCATAACGGCTGTTACCGGGGCAATCGGGATAAAGTCAAATACCATCATTGCCACCATCAGCACCATGATAGAGGCGGCAACGGGAGCTTTATAGTCCAAAGTTACTTTCGCCGCTTCTGCCAAAGGCTGTCCTAACACCACCCAATCCGAATCCTCTTTACTAAGACGGGCAATGTTACTCCAGGTTCCCTGCACTAAAAGCACATCACCACTATGAATCCGCTCATTCCCCAAATCCTGCAACAGATATTCCTTCTTACGACGGATACCCAACACATTCACATTAAATTTATCACGGAATCCGGACTCCTTGATGGTCTGGTTAATCAGACTAGAGGCAGGCATCAATACTATTTCAGCGATACCTATATCATAAAAATCAAGAGAATTGGTAGTACTTTTCGTCTCTTCCGTAGCGTGATCATCCAATATATCGAGCAAGTAATCTTCGGCAAACTGTTGTACTTTATCAAATTCTCCAGACACATACAGAATATCTTCCGCTTCCAACATAGTATCCGGTTCGGCAAGTTTCTGAGTGATCGTCTTCAGAAAACGATGTTGCGAGGCGTCTCCACGACGGACTTCCATAATGTTGAGTCCATATTTACGACGAATATCCAAATCAAGAATAGTCTTTCCCAAAAGAAGCGAATCTTTTATCACTTGCATACGGAACAGGTTGCTCGAAAGTCCATATTCATTTACCAATTCTTTTAGTGACTTACCCGAACGGCTATTATCATCTTTCTGCCCTTTTTTAGAAAGAAACCACTTACTAAGAGGCATCAAAACCAGTGTACCGACTGCCACACTCACAAGACCTACGGGCAAGAAGGTAAAGAAAGAAAGCGGTTCGAAACCTGCGGAAGTCAATGTATTTTGTATAACAAGATTCGGTGGTGTACCGATCAGCGTCATCATTCCTCCCATACTACTGGCAAAAGCTAATGGCATCAGCAACCGGCTCGGATTCATCTTGGCACTCATCGCCAGACTAACCACAATAGGAAGCATCAATGCTACCGTACCGGTATTACTGACAAATGCACCAATAGCAGAAGTGACCAGCATAACAAGCAAAAACAAGCGAATTTCGCTGTTTCCTGCAAGTTTAAGAATACGAGAACTAATCATTTTTGCCAGACCTGTCTGAAAAATAGCTCCACCCACCACAAACAGTCCGATCATCATAATGACTACCGAATTGGAGAAACCGGAAAGGGCCTCATCAGGTGTTAATATCTGAAAGATAAGTAAAGCTACTAACGCACATAGTGCCACAAGATCCGAACGTACCTTACCGTTTACAAAAAAGATAGCCGAAAGAACGAGAATGGTAATGGTTATCAACATAAGCAAAAAAATAAAATGATTGTTTTATCCTGAATGTATCAAAGATTTGTTTTGGATGAGCAAAATTAAAAAATACTTTGCCGCTATAAAAACAAATTAGAATTGTTTTTAGTTCACAGGACATCATTTAATATTTTAATACATTCTTACTTTTTACAAAAAGACGTTCAATCAAAATATTTTAAAACCAAACCGGAAATTAAGTGCACCAAAATTCCACAAACCGGACATGCACAGCCCTCCCGACAGACTTTACAAGATTAAACAACAATATATTTTAGAATTTCCCTTTAAGTATTACAGAAAATGCATATATTTACCACAGATTTAGTACAAACATAAATTATGGCAAACAATATCCTATCCATTATTTGGAATACAGACCAGCATTGGAGCTATTATTATTTACTAATAGGCATTTTACTCCTGATTATCTGCTTTTTATTATACAGATTGAAACAACTGAAAAAGAATACAGGAAAAGAAAAGAATTACTACCATTCTTTATTCGATATACTTGATAATCTCCCTTTCCCTATTATGGTAAAAGATATCCAGGACAGCTTTCGATATTACTACTGGAACAAAGAATCCGAACTGCAATCCGGTATCAAGCGGGAAGGAGCAGTGGGATATACTGATTATGAAATCTATGGAGAAGAACGGGGCAGAAGATATCGTGAAGTGGATGAGTCTCTTGTACAGGCAGGAAAGATATATCGGGCAGAAGAAAGTTACAGTACAGCAGACGGAGTAGCACATGATACAATCGCTGTAAAATCAATCATCAAATGGAAAGAAAAGAAAAAATGGCTGTTAGTAGTCCGATGGGATATCACCCGGTTGAAAACCTACGAACGGGAATTGATTGCAGCCAAAGAAGAGTTGGAAAAAGCACTAAACAAACAGAAGTTAGCACTGAAGAGCGTGAATTTCGGACTCATCTATATCGATAAAAACTACCTGGTACAATGGGAAGAGACAACGCAAATTACTAATATGGTGAAAGGAAGGCGTTATATACCGGGACAAATCTGTTATAAAACGAGTGCACTGCGCGATACTCCATGCGGGCAATGTGCCTTTCAGAAAGCGATTGAACAAGGAAAAATCATACGTCACACCATCCGGATTGATCAGGTAGACTTTGAGGTAACAGCTACTCCGGTATACGATCATGAAGGAACAGAAATTATCGGCGGCCTGCTGCGTTTCGAGGATATCACCGAAAAACTGAAAATGGACAAAATGCTTCAGGAAGCCAAAGAACGGGCGGAAGAATCAAATCGCCTGAAATCAGCCTTTCTTGCCAATATGAGTCACGAGATACGTACTCCGTTGAATGCGATTATTGGATTTTCTGACATGATCTGTCAAATGGGTGAAGAGGAAGAGAAACAGGAATACATGAAGATAGTATCCAGTAATAATGAGCTGTTGCTGCAATTGATAGATGACATTCTCGACCTGTCCAAAATCGAAGCCGGCACCATGGAATTTACCTTTGCTCCTACTGATATCAATGAGTTAATGGAAGGTATCTGCAGACAAATGCAAGAGAAAAATACTTCTCCCGATGTAGCAATCACTTTTACGGAGAAAGCAACAGAGTGTATTTTTCATACAGACCGCGTACGTCTTTCACAAGTTATCATCAACTTCACAAACAATGCAATGAAATTCACTTCAGAAGGTTCTATCCAAATGGGATACAGGATTGATGAAACAAAAGATGAAATTTACTTCTATGTAAAAGATACAGGCATTGGAATACCGGCAGATAAAATAGACGAAGTATTTGAACGTTTTGTTAAGTTAAACACATTTGCAAAGGGTACAGGACTTGGGTTAGCTATCTGTCGTGTAATTGTAGAACGGTTAGAAGGTACCATCGGAGCAAATTCCAGGGAAGGAGAAGGTTCATGCTTCTGGTTCAGACTTCCGATGCATCAAAAAGTATAAAGTCTGATACTGCTTATAAGTAAAAAACTGTCCGAAAAGTACGTTTACCTCTATCAAAGTGATAGTAAACAGACCCTTTTCGGACAGCTTTGTTCGTTTATATTAAAAGAAGAAGTGATCAGAGAGCAGTTTCCAATATTTTACGGGCAACAGCACCTGTCACATTCTCATTTTCTCCATACTTTGCACCACGTTCATTAAAACGACGCTCAATTTCCAGAATGGTCTCTTCACCAATATTTTCTTCGTGCAAACGAGTAGTCAATCCTAATGAACGGAAAAATTCTTCAGTACGACGAATCGTTTCCTCAATGCGTTCTTCTTTCGTTCCGGAAGTGATCTTCCATACTCTTTCACCGTACTGCAATAACTTGTCCGCTTTTGCTTCCCGGAGCACACGCAAAGTTGCGGGGAGAACAATCACCAGCGTATGGCCATGCGTCAGCCCATGCAATGCAGTGATTTCATGACCAATCATGTGAGTTGCCCAGTCTTGAGATACCCCCATTGCTATAAATCCGTTCAATGCCATAGTGGCCGAAAGCATAAAATCCGCCATCAGTTGATAATCATGCTGGTTCTCACGAATCTTCGGAGCTATTTCCACCAGAGTTTGCAGAATTCCCTCCGCCCAACGGTCCATCACACGACTCTGTCCGGCGGCAGTCATATATTGTTCCATTACATGAACGAATGTATCTGCCAATCCGCAGGCTACCTGATGGGGAGGCAAAGTAAAGGTTACTTCCGGATCGAGGATAGAAAACAAAGGGAAGTTGGAATAGAAAGGATATTTCTCTTTGGTTTCGTGACGGGAGATAACAGCTCCGTTATTCATTTCCGAACCTGTAGCAGGGAGTGTCAGTACGGTAGAAAGAGGAACGGTTTTGGTTACCGGGCGTCCGGCAAGTACCAGGTCCCAGGCATCACCGTCGTACAGCAAACCTGCGGAAATCAGCTTCGTACCATCAATAACCGAACCGCCACCCACAGCTAATAAATAATCTATTTTCTGCTCCTTACCTAAAGCTATCGCTTTTCGAAGCGTTTCAATGGCAGGATTGGGCTCAATACCCCAGAACTCTACTGTAAAATGATGTTTAAGTGCTTCTTTCACCTGATCATACACACCATTCTTTTTCACGCTGCCTCCACCAAAGGTAATCATGATACGTTTGTCGGATGGTATCTCTTTACTCAGTCGGGCAATCATTCCATGCCCCATAATCAGCTTTACGGGATTCTGAAAGATAAAATTTTCCATATCTGTCTATTGTTGTTATTTTGGTTATTAGTTACTAACCTTGCAAATATACACCAATTATCTGAAACCTCCCGGAGATCAGACAATGAATTGCTGTGCTACCGAAGGGACCATAGCAGACAACCACGGTTTCATGTCTTCAGCTACCAATAACCAATACAACAATAGTATAATAAAAATAGCAATAGCTATACCTACTAAAACTTTTCTCTGTTTCATAATTGTTTTTGTTTAAATATTCAATATTTATAAGAACAGATTTGACTGAGAATTGTTCTATATCAGAAAAATGAGGGAGAAAAAGAAAAAAAGTCAGATTTTGTTTGTTGTTTCAAACAAAGTGTCTATATTTGCCCCCGTTAAATAACAATTAAATAACGAAAGACAATGAGAACAATGTTAGTAAATACATATTGGTGGTGGCGCCCGTTACAACTCCGACAGTCGTAAGGGAGCAGCGCTCGTATGTATATACCTCATTAAAAATATAACAGATTTGAAAGAGCCCTGTCGCAACCTGCGACAGGGCTCTTTTTATTTACCCGTTTTGAAAATCGAATAAATAAAACAATAAATACAAATAGGATTATGAAAAGTTTTTTAGTTGACCAGGATGGCTATTACGGAGAGTTCGGCGGTGCTTATGTACCGGAAATTCTCCACAAATGTGTAGAAGAATTAAAGAACAGGTATCTTGAAGTACTCGAAAGTGAGGAATTTAAAAGAGAATTTGACCAGTTATTGCGTGACTACGTAGGACGTCCTTCCCCACTCTATCTGGCACGCCGGCTTTCAGAGAAGTATGGTTGCAAAATGTATCTGAAACGGGAAGATCTGAATCATACGGGTGCTCATAAGATCAATAACACCATCGGGCAGATTCTGCTGGCACGACGCATGGGTAAGAAACGTATCATCGCCGAAACCGGAGCGGGACAACACGGTGTGGCTACAGCTACCGTATGTGCACTGATGGATATGGAATGTATCGTCTACATGGGTAAAACGGATGTTGAACGCCAACACATCAATGTAGAAAAAATGAAGATGCTGGGAGCTACGGTAATCCCTGTCACTTCCGGAAATATGACGCTGAAAGATGCGACTAACGAAGCGATCCGCGACTGGTGCTGTCATCCTGCCGACACTTATTATATCATCGGTTCTACAGTAGGTCCTCACCCTTATCCTGACATGGTGGCGCGACTGCAATCTGTAATCAGCGAAGAAATCAAAAAACAACTTTTGGAAAAAGAAGGTCGTGATTACCCTGATTATCTGATAGCTTGTGTAGGTGGAGGAAGTAATGCCGCCGGAACTATTTATCATTATATCAACGACGAACGGGTAGGCATCATTCTGGCAGAAGCAGGCGGGAAAGGAATAGAGACCGGAATGACCGCCGCTACGATCCAACTTGGTAAAATGGGAATCATTCACGGAGCACGTACTTACGTTATCCAAAACGAGGACGGACAGATTGAAGAGCCTTACTCTATATCTGCTGGGCTGGATTATCCGGGAATCGGTCCGATACACGCTAATCTTGCCGCTCAAAGACGTGCTACCGTATTGGCGGTCAATGATGACGAAGCAATAGACGCCGCTTATGAACTGACCCAACTTGAAGGAATCATTCCCGCACTGGAATCTGCCCATGCAATCGGTGCACTGAAAAAACTGAAGTTCAAACCGGAAGATGTGGTTGTACTGACCGTATCGGGACGAGGCGACAAGGACATTGAAACTTATTTGTCTTTCAATGAAAAGTGATTATCAACATCTAATTTGTAGTTTGGATTTAGAATTTATAAAAATGAAAACATTCAGTTATACAGCCCATAGCAAACAGGTACTCGGAGATATGCATACTCCGGTCAGTATCTATCTGAAAGTACGTGATATGTATCCGCAATCCGCATTGATGGAAAGCTCCGACTACCATGCTGGAGAAAATTCCCTGTCATTCATCGCTCTATGCCCACTGGCAAGTATAGGTGTCAATAGTGGAATTGTCACGACGAGTTATCCCGACAATAGCCGGAAGGAAGAACCGTTAACCAAATCATTCACCGTAGAAAAAGCGATGAATCAATTCATCAGCCAGTTTCTGGTGACCGGAGAGAACAAAAATGTTTGCGGACTTTACGGATATACCACGTTCAACGCGGTAAAATATTTCGAGCATATTCCGGTAAAAGAAAGTCATGATGAACAGAATGATGCTCCGGATTTGCTATACATATTATATAAGTATATCATTGTTTTCAATCACTTCAAGAATGAATTGACTCTGGTAGAGATGCTGGGTGAAGGAGAAGAAAGCGGTTTGCCGGAACTGGAAGCTGCTATCGAGAACAGGAATTATGCTTCTTACAATTTCTCGGTGACAGGTCCTGTCACCAGTCCGATCTCCGATGAAGAACATAAAGCGAATGTTCGCAAGGGAATTGCACATTGTATGCGTGGGGATGTTTTTCAAATTGTTCTTTCCAGAAGATTCGTCCAACCGTACGCCGGAGATGATTTCAAAGTTTATCGTGCTCTTCGAAGTATCAACCCTTCTCCTTATCTTTTCTATTTCGACTTCGGAGGATATCGTATTTTCGGTTCTTCACCGGAGACACATTGTAAAATTGAAGACGGACGTGCCTATATCGACCCGATCGCCGGAACAACCCGCCGTACCGGAGATACGGTAAAAGACCGCGAACTGACTGAAGCACTCCTTGCAGATCCAAAAGAAAATGCAGAGCACGTGATGCTGGTTGATCTGGCAAGAAATGACCTTTCGCGTAACTGTCACGATGTACGGGTATTGTTTTATAAGGAGCCACAGTATTACAGCCATGTAATTCACTTGGTCAGCCGTGTAAGCGGCCAGTTGAATGAAGGAGCGGATAAGATTAAAACTTTCATCGATACTTTCCCTGCGGGGACATTGAGCGGTGCACCTAAAGTACGTGCCATGCAGTTGATTAGCGAAATTGAACCTCACAATCGAGGTGCTTATGGTGGTTGTATCGGTTTTATCGGACTAAACGGAGAACTAAATCAAGCGATTACCATTCGTACTTTTGTCAGTCGGAATAATGAATTATGGTTTCAAGCCGGAGGAGGCATCGTAGCACGTAGCCAGGATGAATACGAGTTGCAAGAGGTGAACAATAAATTAGGAGCTCTGAAAAAAGCAATCGATTTGGCTGTCAATTTAAAAAACTAATCGTTCAAAGTAGCCCGTCTGAAAAAGTCAGAATAACCATTTGAACAACAATTTTACAATGAAAACAAAATGAAAATATTACTTTTAGATAACTACGATTCTTTCACCTACAACTTGTTGCATGTAGTGAAAGAACTGAGAGCTACAGACATCGAAGTAGCCCGCAACGACCAGATAGACCTTGATGAAGTGGAACGATTTGACAAAATTATTCTCTCGCCGGGTCCGGGGATACCTGAAGAAGCAGGATTGTTATTGCCCGTCATCAAAAGATATGCACCGACAAAGAGTATCTTAGGCGTTTGTCTGGGGCATCAGGCTATCGGCGAGGCTTTTGGCGCACATCTGGAAAACCTGAAAGAAGTATATCATGGTGTACAGACACCGATCAGTATCCTACAGAAAGAGGTACTTTTTGAAGGATTAGGCAAAGAGATACCTGTCGGGCGCTATCATTCCTGGGTAGTCAGCCGGGAAGGTTTTCCAGAATGCCTGGAGATAACAGCAGAAAGCCGGGAAGGACAAATTATGGCACTATGCCATAAGACCTACAATGTACATGGAATCCAGTTCCATCCCGAGTCCGTACTGACGCCACAAGGAAAAGAAATTATCAAAAACTTCTTAAACGAATAAACTTATGAAACAGATTCTATACAAACTTTTCGAGCACCAATATCTGGGACGCGATGAAGCCCGTACTATCTTGCAAAACATCGCACAAGGAAAATACAATGATGTACAGGTGGCATCACTGATCACTGTCTTTCTGATGCGTAATATCTCTGTAGAGGAGTTATGCGGATTTCGTGATGCATTATTGGAAATGCGGGTTCCGGTTGACTTGAGCGAGTTCTCTCCGATAGATATTGTCGGCACGGGAGGTGATGGGAAAAATACGTTCAATATTTCGACAGCCGCCTGCTTTACAGTAGCCGGAGCAGGTATTCCGGTGGTGAAACATGGCAATTATGGAGCAACTTCAGTCAGTGGCGCCAGCAATGTAATGGAACAGCATGGTGTCAAATTCACAAGTGATGTAGACCAGATGCGTCGCAGCATGGAACTATGTAATATCGCCTATCTGCATGCTCCATTGTTTAATCCGGCACTGAAAGCAGTTGCCCCGATTCGTAAAGGACTGGCAGTACGTACCTTCTTTAATATGCTCGGTCCGTTGGTTAACCCGGTATTACCGGCTTATCAGCTCTTAGGTGTATATAATCTTCCGCTTTTGCGCCTTTATACCTATACTTATCAGGAAAGTAAGACTAAATTTGCAGTTGTCCATAGTCTGGACGGATATGATGAAATTTCTCTGACAAACGAGTTCAAGGTAGCAACCTGTGGGAATGAGAAGATCTACACTCCGGAAAGTCTCGGATTTTCCCGTTATCAAGATGCTGATCTGGATGGCGGGCAAACACCGGAAGACGCCGCCAAAATCTTTGATAACATCATGAATAATACGGCTACGGAAGCACAAAAGAACGTAGTTGTTATTAATGCAGCTTTCGCTATTCAGGTAGTTCATCCGGAAAAAACGATTGAAGAGTGCATCACCCTCGCTAAGGAATCTCTGGAAAGTGGCCGGGCATTGACTACATTAAAGAAATTCATTGAATTGAATAATAAATAATAGGTGATAAGTAATAATTCAAAATAAATGAAAGATATATTATCCGAAATTATAGCTAACAAGCGATTTGAAGTTGATTTGCAGAAGCAAGCTATTTCCATCGAGCAATTGCAGGAAGGTATCCATGAAATTCCGGCTTCCCACTCCATGAAAAAAGCCTTAGCTTCTTCCGATTCCGGTATCATTGCCGAATTTAAGCGTCGTTCGCCATCTAAAGGGTGGATCAAGCAGGAGGCACGTCCCGAAGAAATTGTTCCATCCTATGTCACTGCAGGTGCTTCTGCCCTCTCTATTCTCACTGATGAAAAATTCTTTGGAGGAAGCCTGAAAGACATCCGCACTGCACGTCCTTTAGTCGACATACCTATTATAAGGAAAGATTTCATCATTGATGAATATCAGCTATATCAAGCTAAAATAGTCGGCGCAGATGCTGTACTCCTTATTGCCGCCGCATTGGAACAAGGGAAATGTCAAGAACTGGCGGAACAGGCACATGAACTGGGACTGGAAGTATTACTGGAAATACATAGCACGGAAGAATTGCCTTATATTAATAGCCAAATAGACATGGTAGGAATTAATAATCGCAATCTGGGTACTTTCTACACAGATGTAGAGAACTCTTTCCGGCTGGCAGGACAACTTCCACTAAATACAGTATTGGTATCGGAAAGTGGCATTTCCGATCCGGAAGTGGTAAAACGTCTTCGGACAGCGGGATTCCGGGGATTCCTTATCGGAGAAACATTTATGAAAACTCCACAACCGGGAGAAACTTTGCAGAATTTCTTAAAAGCCATCCAACAAATTTATTAACCATCAAAAACGGACAGACCTATGATCAACGGAAAAATCATCAAAGTATGCGGTATGCGTGAAGCCCAGAATATACGGGACGTGGAATCACTACAGAAAGTGGATATGATGGGATTTATTTTCTATCCCAAATCTCCCCGTTATCTCTACGAACTTCCTGCCTACTTGCCTACTCATGCCCGCCGTGTCGGAGTTTTTGTGAATGAAGACAAAAAAGTAATCACGATGTACGCCGATCGTTTCGGACTGGAATATATCCAGCTTCACGGCAAAGAATCACCGGAATACTGCCAGTCATTGCGCGCCTCCGGTCTGAAAATCATCAAAGCTTTTTCCGTAGCCCGTCCGAAAGATTTGAATCATGTAAGCGAGTATGAAAAAGCTTGCAATCTCTTCCTGTTTGATACGAAATGTGAGCAGTATGGTGGCTCAGGAAATCAATTCGACTGGAATATCCTGCATACCTACAACGGACAAGTTCCATTCTTATTGAGCGGCGGCATCAATTGTCACAGTGCCAACGCATTGAAAGAATTCAATCATCCCCGACTGGCAGGTTACGACCTGAACAGCCGCTTCGAACGGAAAGCAGGAGAAAAAGACCCGGAACGCATTCGGATGTTTCTAAATGAACTAAAATCATAAATTTAAATTTTCAATAGTCATGAACAGAATTAATCAACTCTTCAATAGCAACAAGAAAGACATTCTTTCTATTTATTTTTGTGCAGGTGATCCTACATTAGATGGAACAGCCAACGTTATCCGTACGCTCGAAAAACATGGAGTCAGTATGATCGAAGTCGGTATTCCATTCAGTGACCCTATGGCAGACGGTATTGTTATCCAAAATGCGGCTACTCAGGCTTTACGTAATGGAATGTCATTAAAGATCCTTTTCGAACAATTACGCAACATTCGTCAGGATGTAAACATTCCATTGGTATTTATGGGGTATTTAAACCCGATCATGCAGTTCGGATTTGAAAACTTCTGCCATCAATGTGTAGAATGTGGAATAGATGGTGTTATCATCCCCGATTTGCCCTTTAGGGATTATCAAGACCACTACCGCATCATTGCCGAGCGTTATGGAATCAAAGTAATCATGCTCATTACCCCGGAAACCAGTGAAGAGCGGGTAAGGGAGATTGATGCACATACAGATGGATTCATCTATATGGTTTCATCTGCAGCAACTACGGGCGCACAACAAGACTTCAACGAACAGAAGCGTGCCTATTTTAAGAAGATTGAAGATATGAATTTGCGCAACCCGTTAATGGTAGGGTTCGGCATCTCTAACAAAGCAACTTTCCAAGCGGCTTGCGAACATGCTTCCGGAGCTATTATAGGCAGCCGCTTTGTCACTCTGCTTGAAGAAGAAAAAGATCCGGAAAAAGCCATTCTAAAACTGAAAGAAGCACTCAGATAGCCATAGGAAACAGCTTAACAGCAAGTAGCTAAAATAATCGGATAACATCATTTTGCTTTGCATTACGATTTTACCCGATTATCTTAGTTACCTTACTACTTTTTATGACTCACCTCATTTTTTCTTTTAATCCATCGCAGCTTTTCGCATAAATATTCATATTTATAACATTTCACAGCAAACTACGAACAAATTCATCTTTTACTATTCATAATTCACAATTAATCTATATCTTTGTCAGCGTTTTAACAGAAATTTATCAATTATGAGTATAGAGACCCCTTCCGTTTTGTTAATTTACACAGGTGGAACTATCGGAATGATAGAAAATTCGGAGACAGGTGCCTTAGAAAACTTTAATTTCGACCACTTGCTCAAACACGTGCCTGAACTGAAAAGATTCAACTATCGCATTTCTTCCTATCAATTCGATCCCCCTCTCGACTCTTCTGATATGGAACCTGCTTATTGGGCGAAACTTGTAAAAATAATCAACTATAATTACGACTACTTCGACGGCTTTGTAATTCTACATGGAACAGATACAATGGCCTATACAGCTTCTGCACTGAGTTTCATGCTCGAAAATCTGAATAAACCTGTTATTCTTACCGGTTCTCAGTTGCCTATCGGAACACTGCGTACAGACGGAAAAGAAAATCTGATTACAGCAATCGAAATTGCCGCTGCCAAGAATCCGGACGGTACGGCTATTGTCCCCGAAGTATGCATTTTCTTCGAAAACCATCTGATGCGCGGCAATCGTACTACAAAAATTAATGCCGAGAACTTTAATGCCTTCCGGTCTTTCAATTATCCGCCATTGGCACGTGTGGGCATTCACATTAAATACGAACCTAATCTTATTCGCAAACCCGACCCTGACAAACCGTTAAAGCCACATTATCTATTTGATACGAATGTAGTCATACTAACTCTCTTTCCCGGCATTCAGGAGGAAATCATTCATTCACTTCTCCATGTTCCAGGATTAAAAGCTGTTGTTATGAAAACTTTCGGATCAGGAAATGCACCACAAAAAGAATGGTTCATCCGGGAATTAAAAGAGGCTACTGATCGTGGAATTATTATTGTAAACATCACGCAATGCGCTTCCGGAGCAGTAGAAATGGGGCGTTATGAAACAGGAATGCATCTGTTAGAAGCAGGCGTCATCAGCGGATATGACAGCACTCCAGAATGTGCTGTAACCAAACTAATGTTTTTGCTAGGACACGGACTGCCTAATAAAGAGATACGATACAAAATGAACTCTTGTTTAATAGGAGAAATAACCAAACCTTAGAGAAATAACCATCATAGTAATCCCCTGATTGTTACTATCTAATGTTTCGACAAAAGAAAAACAAGACAAACATCTTTTCACTTTTCGAAAAAAGTGAACCAAAACGGAAATATAGTTGTTTTCCACACAATAAATATCAAAAAATACATCTTTAATTCAAAATATACAACTATCTTTGCAACAAACAAAAGAACAATCAAACAATAGACATTATGATGAAAAAAACAATTCTGCTTACGCCGGTTATTGCGATAGCAATAGTAAGTATGTTATTCAGTTGTGTAGATTCTGAAAAGGATTTATATGATCCGTCTTATCAGACATCCAATCCAATGGGGGATGGTTTTGCTGCACCGGATGGATTTAATTGGGCAACAACCTCCAATGTAAAAGTCAATGTAGAAGTTAATGCTCAGACTGATGATGAATTTTATTATGTAGTTGAGATATATGATACAAATCCTATTATTTCGCCAAATGCACACCTTCTAGATAAAGGTGTAGCCAAAGGAAATGAACCATATACATCAGAAATTTCAATCGAAAGTACAATCAAAACTATTTTTGTAAAAGAAATCACTCCAACGGGACTTGCTACTATCAGAACAGCAGAGATTACAGATGGAATTGCCAACTGCAATTTCAAAACAACTACACCTTCTGTGCGGAGTCTTGCTGCTACGACTCGCGGTTTTACCACAATAACAGACCCCAATCCCGATGATACGTCTTTATTTCCTTTAGAATGTCCTAGTAACATTGAAAATTTTAACGCTGAAAAATGCGTAGAAGGCAACAGCTATAAAGTTACTTCTTCCACGAAGAGAATCAGTTTATGGATAAAAAATATAAAATTATATATAACTGAAGATATTGAACTATCTGAGCAGATTTATCTTACTGAAGGCTCTTGTTTATATATTCTCCCTGGGAAAAAAGTTTCCATGCCTCAGGCCCAAAATAACGGACAAGCCAATTGCATGATTACGATTGGTACTGGAGCAACTTTGACAGTAACTAAAACAATACAATTAGACAATAATTATAAACTTTACAATTTAGGAACAATTACTGCCGAAAAATTAATCTGCACCAACTCTTCTACCTTCTTCAATGCTGGTACTGCCAACATTGAAGACAGATTAAGTGGAGAAAATGGTCAAAGCACGATATCCAATTCTGGAAACTTAAAAGCGGAGGAAATATATGCTCAAGGAAATAGTCACATAATTAACACGGGTACTATAGAAGCAGAGGAAACAGTAATCAACAGTACCGGAGCTTCTTGGGTTAATGAAGGATCATGGACCACAGAAGATATGAAAATATCTGCATGGAATGACTATTGTTATAATAAATGTAAACTGATAGTAACTGATGAATTTGAAATGACAGAAGGTCATTTAATAGTTGATGGTGGCGGCTTTGTCCAATGCAAAGAGCTATACATGAACAATGCAAAAATAGAATTAGGAGCTAAAGCACTGTTTGAAATTACAGAAAAAGCTAAATACGGATACCAAGACAAAGACAAAGGATTTAAAGGGACAGGAGCTGAAAAAGCACTCCTGATCATTAAGAAAGCTGTCGCTAAAACATTAAGCCCAAATCTTATCCATTATTCAGGTAACCTCCAGATAGTTTGTTCTGATCATGTAATTGAAAAGATAGATGACTGGAATATATGTTGGACAATGACAGGTGGAGCAGAATGGGGAGAAGAAGGTAAAAACACTGTTTCAATACCTGAGTCCGAATGTAGTAACGGATATAATGGAGGGACTCCTACTCCACCTGTAAATCCGGAATTCCCCATTGAAGTGGAAGATAATCAGAATTACACCTACCTTTTTGAAGATCAATGGCCATTATATGGAGATTATGACATGAATGACATCGTCTTGACCATTCAGAAAAGGCAAATATTCACTAATAAAAAAAATAAGGTAACAAAGTTCGAATTGAGTATTGACCTATCCGCAGCCGGAGCAACAAAAAGCATCGGAGCAGCTATCATGCTGGACAATGTGCCTGCCACAGCAATTACCCAATCAGTAGAATTCAACGACAAGACTCTTGTCAGAAACTTCAATCTGAATAATAACAATATTGAAAATGGTCAGGATTATGCTGTAATACCTTTGTTTGATGACGCCCATAAAGTATTGGGAAGAGATCGATATGAACAGATTAATACGTTTTCAGATTACGCTGGTAATACCAAACCTAAAAATATCAGTTTCTCTATTGTATTCAATAATCCGACAATATCAGCAGAGGCTTTCAATATCAATAAACTGAATGTCTTTATTATTGTGGATGGCAATAGAAACCAACGAAAGGAAATACATGTTGCAGGATATCAACCAACAAAGCTGGCAAATACAGATCTGTTTGGCGGAAACAACGACAACAGTCATTCGGGCAGTAAGAAATACTACATAAGTAAAGAGAATCTAGCATGGGGCATTATGGTTCCTTCTAATTTCAAATGGCCTTTAGAGTATGTAAATATCAAGACTGCCTATTCACAATTCGGTGACTGGGTTACGAGCGGTGGCACAGAAAATGAAAAATGGTGGAATGATTTTGATGTAAATAAAGTATTCCAAACAAATAAAAACTAACCTCCCTTATCAGCACGGGTTTCATAAAAATCATGAAATCCGTGTTTTTTCCTCACTAAACGCATCTGATATGTCCTATTAATAAATAAAAATAATAGTTTCTATGAATTTTACTTCTGCTAATTGAAAGTTTATTCTAAAATTATATATATATTTGCACGAAGTGAAACAAATACAAGAGATTCAATTTAATCTATATAAATCAAGTAACAAAGCAGGCAATAGAAAGGTTCTATTTGTATGAAAAAAAAAATACTATTAGTTGATGATAAAGCGACTATTGGAAAAGTTGCAAGTATATATTTAGGTAAAGATTACGATGTTATGTACTTGGAAAATCCTATTAAAGCAATAGATTGGCTTAATGAAGGTAATGTACCCGATCTCATTATTTCCGATATCCGTATGCCGTTAATGAGAGGAGATGAATTCCTCAGATATATGAAAGCCAATGAGTTATTCAAGTCAATTCCTATCGTTATGCTATCCAGCGAAGAAAGTACTACGGAAAGAATTAAATTACTGGAAGAAGGAGCAGAGGACTATATCCTGAAGCCATTCAATCCTTTGGAACTAAAAATCCGAATCAAAAAGATTATCGACTAATACAGCCTTTAAATGCAATATTTTGTTTACATAGGTAGACACAACAAAACGATAGAACTGTTTTCGAAGTTAAGTACCGGAGTATTCTATGCAGCACCAAACTGCCATAAAGCAACTAAAGTGTTAGACAAGATACGAGAAAAATACGATGCAGCTTTATTTATTGAGCAGATCGAACTATCAAAAGATATCGCGGATATCCGTTCTCTGCGCAAAAGATATCCGGGACTTTATATGGTACTGGTTATAGATAGCATCACTAAGGAAGAAGCTACAGAATACCTGAAAGCGGGGGTTAACAACACTATTAAGTACGAAACCAACAGTCAAGTACTAAAAGATTTATCAACTTTCCTCACACGTAGAAAAGAGCAAAAAATAGAGGCTCTACAACTCAAAACACAAAATCTGAATGCTTTTTGTCTGCCCACATGGAAAAGAATCTTTGATATAATCTTTTCCGGAATAGCATTACTTTTTCTCTCTCCTCTTTTAATAGCCACAGCTATAGCTATTCGCATGGAGAGTAAAGGACCGATTATCTACAAATCCAAACGTGTAGGAAGCAACTACCTGATATTCGATTTTCTCAAATTTCGTTCGATGTATACCGACGCCGATAAACATCTGAAGGATTTTAATGCTCTCAACCAGTATCAGCAGGAAGAACAGGAAGAAGATGATATCTGGGGAGAAGAATCCGGCATATCTGAAGAAGCAGATGAAGAAGAAATCCTCCTGATATCCGATGATTTCGTTATTTCGGAAGAAGACTATATTCACAAAAAATCGAAAGAGAAGAGCAACGCTTTTGTAAAATTGGAAAATGACCCAAGAATAACAAAGGTAGGGCGTTTCATACGTAAATACAGCATTGATGAACTACCACAGCTTATCAATATCCTCAAAGGAGATATGTCTATAGTAGGTAATCGCCCTCTCCCACTTTACGAAGCAGAGTTACTGACCAGCGATGAACATATCGACCGGTTCATGGGACCCGCCGGACTTACCGGACTATGGCAGGTTGAAAAAAGAGGTGAAGCAGGCAAACTCTCTGCGGAAGAACGCAAGCAACTGGATATCCAATATGCAAAAACATTCTCCTTCGGACTGGACATAAAAATCATTCTGAAAACAGTTACTGCATTTGTTCAAAAAGAGAACGTATAACTCATTCACTACAGAATGGATAACTTTATCTACATAACAGATGATTTTTTATTTTTTTGTATAGGACTTTTGCTCCTATATCTTTTCATATTGGTTGTTGCTTCACATTTCAAACGAACAAATTACCCTAAAGCTCAAAAACAATATCATTGCGCTATATTGGTTCCAGCCGGAAGTCTTCTTCCTTCAATGTATCAAGAAGCATATGAGTTCATCACATACAAAGACTTGCTGGAAGCAATTCATTCATTGGATAAAGAACGATATAAGTTAGTTATTCTTCTTTCTGACAAGAGCAGTTCTTTATCATCCCATTTTCTAGAAAAGATTTATAATGCCTACGATGCCGGAATACAAGCCATACAACTACATACAGTTGTCAATGAACATAAAGGAATTCGAAAACATTTTCATGTCCTATCCGAAGAAATAAACAATAGTCTCTTCAGATCAGGAAATACTCAGATCGGCTTTTCTTCAAACCTCTTCGGAACCAATATGGCTTTTGACCTGGAATGGCTACAAAAGAATCAAAAAACTGCCAGAACAAATCTCGAACGAAAGTTATTCAAACAGAATATATATATTGAATACCTACCTGACGTAATTGTATACTGTGATTCAGCTCCTGTTTATCCTTATCGCAGACGCATACGAAAGACTCTCTCTTATCTATTGCCATCTCTATTAGAGGGAAACTGGAATTTCTGTAACCGCATAGCCCAACAACTGATCCCTTCTCCGATAAAATTGTGTACCTTTGTCAGCATCTGGACTTTATTGATAACAGGATACAGCTGGACTTCGTCGCTCAAATGGTGGATACTGCTCTTAGGATCGGCAATAACATACAGCCTGGCAATACCGGATTATTTAGTAGAAGATAAAAAAAAGCAAAAACATTCAATATGGAGAAAAAGACACTAAAACAGCGAATCAAACAGAATCCAGCATTAAAAAAAGCTGTACACCGTTTTATTATGCATCCTGTAAAAACACGTCCCAACTGGTGGATACGACTCTTCTATTTTGTATATCTGAAACGTGGAAAAGGTTCCGTTATTTATCGCAGTGTCCGCAAAGACCTTCCTCCTTTCAATCAGTTCTCGTTAGGATGTTATTCAGTAGTAGAGGATTTCTGCTGCCTTAATAATGCGGTGGGAGACTTATTTATTGGAGATTATACCCGTATCGGACTGGGAAATACCCTAATCGGTCCGGTTCGCATAGGAAACCATGTGAATCTTGCCCAGAATATAACAGTCACAGGACTTAATCACAATTATCAAGATGCGGAGAAATTAATCGATGAACAGGGAGTAAGTACCCAACCCGTTACTATTGAAGATGATGTGTGGATAGGAGCAAATTCTGTCATACTACCGGGAGTAATTCTAGGAAAACACAGTGTAGTAGCTGCCGGAAGCGTTGTCAGCCGCTCCATCCCGGCATACTCTATCTGTGCCGGATGCCCTGCAAAAGTGATCAAATCCTATGATTTCGCAACCAAAGAGTGGAAAAAAGTAAAATGATACCTACCTCTAATTATTAATAGTGAGAACAACTACGCAATATACCTCATAAAGGGGATTGTGACAGATACTGAAACACACTATCTTTGCAGTATCAGAATTGAATTAATTAGTCATAATTTTATTACGTAGCCACATTTAAGTAAAAAATGAAATAGAGTCCCGCCGAAGCGATTTCGTCGGGATTTTGTTTTTATATCGATTCTTTAGGATCAATCCGAAACCCCGGTTGTTTTCAGTTTGTTTCTTTTCCGGTGCCCCGCATCTATAAACAAAAAAACGAGTCAATTCCTAAAAGGGAACCACTCGCCACAGCATCAGAAAAGCCAGGAAGGCTTTTCTTTTATTACCTCAATTCCTGAAAACCAATCTTCTTTTTACCTTTTAAACTTCTTACCTATTGCTATCCTTTTTACCTTTTACCAAAAAATGTCCTATTGAACACTAAAAAATTTAATACCTTTATTATTTAAATCTAATACCTTAATAATCTTTTCTTTTACCTTTTAAACTAATAGCAATTTCTCAACTGCTCTGCAAAGGTACGAAAAGTTTCCGTGTTCGCAAACGGTTTCAGATTTTATAACATAATTTGAAGGTTATAAATCCTTCACATCATTAAGTGTAACAAGCTTATTTACAATGGCATAAATAGTCAATCCAGCCGCACTATGTATCTGTAGCTTTTTGCTGATATTTCTACGGTGAGTAATAACAGTATGGATAGATAAAAACAGATTTTCCGCAATCTCCTTATTTGTCATGCCTTTCACCACACAAATCACGATCTCTTTCTCTCGTTGACTAAGCGCTTCCTGACTGTCAACCTCCTCTTCTTCCGAAACCAGATTCAGCAGTCCATGAATCTTTTTAGAAAGAATATCCAAGTCATCGAAGATGGAAATAGACTCATCGTATTTACTCAGCAAAGCGGCATCTACGAAAGAAGTAACCAAGGCAATCAAACGTATTTTCTTGCCAGCAGTTTCTTCCCGGAACCGATTCACATCAAAGTAATCACCAAAAGCAGGATTTACAATCAACATTTCCGGGTACTGCGTACGCAGACAATCATTCAGTGCTTCAACCGATAGTAATTCTATAGGCTGCACCTTCACATTAGGAAGGCGCTTCAAGGCAGCGGTCAGCCCTCCTCGAATAATTACTGAGGTTTCGGCAATCGCTATTCGAACGGCTTCGTTATTTTTCATTTTCCCTAATCCTCCTTTCCAGCTTCAGAATGGCAGGAACAAAAATATAATCTTCAACTTTACAATGAGATTCCAAACCGGCCTCACAAGCATATATATCGAAAAGAGCCGCGTTCAACAGATTCTCATTGGTTTTGGCTGGACAATATTTAATGATGATATTCTTCAGCTCTGTCAGCTTCTCTCCCACTTGGTCATGATGTTTGGAGAATGTGCTGATCTGATAATTTCTGGGAGCATTGCCATTTATCAGCGCATCCACATACTTAAATACCGTTTTCTCTTCGTAGTCCATATGCTTACGCACTTCCCGTGTATATTCATCGAAGAATTTGAGGATCAGAAAAGCGACATCATCCTGTGAGCAGTCAATTGCTTCAATCAATTTACGACGAATCGCAGGGAGAGAAAAGTCCAGGAAATAAATATGGGCTTGCCGCAGATAATCAATCAGTGCAGGAATAGAAATATCCTCACTGCTTCCATCCATTCGGGAGAAACCTTCAGACATAAAATTGACTACAATCAGGAAAGTCCGGCAATCTACTCCATTGAGCTCACAGACTTCTTTCACTGTCTTGTCACCAAATCCCAACGAAAGACCGAAACGGCTCATCACTTGTAACAAGGAATAGTTATCACTGATGAGATCGATCATCTTATCAGTTGGTTTGTATTTTTGCAAATTATCCATTTACACCTATTTATATTAGCGACTGCAAAGAAACGGAATATTTCGAGGATATGCAATCACCACAAATAGGTATTTTCGCTGTTTACAGTTTTCCAAATACTAATTACATGTTACTAATTTATAACAGGAGTGTAGGCTGGCTATTCTTTTTTTAGTAATTTTGTCGCTATCAATCTGTAATCAGTAATTCATAATTAAAAATATGGCAAACGAACTCGAACTGAAATACGGCTGCAACCCGAATCAAAAGCCTGCCCGTATCTTCATGAAAGAAGGCGAACTACCTATTGAGGTATTAAACGGACGCCCCGGTTATATCAATCTGTTGGATGCATTCAACAGTTGGCAACTAGTAAAAGAACTGAAAGAAGCTACCGGCCTTCCGGCGGCTGCATCATTCAAACACGTCAGCCCGGCAGGGGCTGCTGTTGCCGTAGAAATGAGCGACACGCTGAAGAAAATCTATTTTGTAGATGATGTAAAACTATCGCCACTGGCTACTGCCTATGCACGTGCACGTGGTGCCGACCGTATGTCTTCTTACGGAGACTTTATCGCACTGTCCGACACTTGTGACGAAGAAACAGCACGCATCATCAATCGTGAAGTATCTGATGGTGTAATTGCACCTGATTATACTCCCGAAGCCCTGGAAATTCTAAAAAACAAAAGAAAAGGAACTTACAATGTCATCAAAATAGATCCGGCTTACCGTCCGGCCCCTATTGAGCATAAAGATGTTTTTGGAGTTACTTTTGAGCAAGGCAGAAACGAACTGAAAATAGACGAGAGTCTTTTGAAAGAAATGCCTACGCAAAACAAAGAAATTCCGGCTGAAGCAAAGCGTGACCTGATTATTGCACTAATCACCTTAAAATATACACAATCCAATTCCGTATGCTATGCAAAAGACGGACAAGCGATTGGTATCGGTGCCGGACAACAGTCACGTATCCACTGTACACGCCTTGCCGGAAACAAAGCTGATATCTGGTATCTCCGCCAACACCCGAAAGTGATGAATCTGCCCTGGATTGAAAAGATCCGCCGCGCAGACCGTGACAATACGATTGACGTTTATATCTCAGAAGATCACGACGATGTATTAGCAGAAGGTATCTGGCAGCAATTCTTCACAGAAAAGCCGGAAGTGCTGACCCGTGAAGAGAAACGTGCGTGGCTGGATACAATGACAGGAGTGGCTTTAGGCTCTGACGCATTCTTCCCTTTCGGAGACAATATCGAACGCGCGCATAAAAGCGGTGTAAGCTATATCGCACAGCCGGGTGGTTCTGTACGCGATGACCATGTTATCAGTACTTGCGACAAGTATAATATGGCGATGGCATTCACAGGTATTCGCCTGTTCCACCATTAAAAAGGATTGGTCTCAACTAATTTACAGTTCCATATTCTATTTTATCCCCATTTATAATGAGAATGAAGCAATTATTCCATTATAAATGGGGATTTTCTATGTCTCCGATACCCTCTATCTTTGCACCATCACATTAAAATAGAATCAAAGATGAATAAAATTGGAGTATTTTATGGTTCCACAACCGGAACAACAGAAGACCTCGCCCGTCGGATTGCAGAAAAACTAGAAGTTCCTTCCACACATATTTATGATGTATCCAAACTCACTGAAGCTTTGGTTAATGAATATGATGTATTGGTATTAGGTAGCTCCACATGGGGAGCCGGAGAATTACAGGACGACTGGTATGACGGAGTTAAAGTTTTAAAGAAATGCGACCTGTCTCACAAACATGTAGCCTTGTTTGGTTGCGGTGATTCCGATTCTTACAGTGATACTTTCTGTGATGCCATCGGAATTCTTTATGAAGAGTTGAAAGGCACTCATTGCAAGTTTTGTGGAGCAGTAGACACTGCCGGTTATACATTCGATTCTTCTACCGCTGTCGTGAACGGTAAATTCGTGGGTCTCCCACTCGACGAAGTCAATGAAGACGGTCAGACCGATGAACGTATCAGCACATGGGCTGAACAAATAAAGCAAGAAATCAGCTAATCTTTATCTCCATATTAAATAACAGTTTGCATTATGGCTACCGAAAGAATCATTCCCGGAGAAATCCGGATTTTCCTCAACCACATTTATGAGTTCAAGAAAGGCGTACGCAATATGGTACTCTATACGATGAGCAGAGAGCACGAAGAATTTGCTATCCGCCGGCTGAAGAATCAGAAGATCAGTTATATGATACAAGAAGTAGGTACTAACAAGATTAACCTGTTTTTTGGCAAGCCTGAATGCATGGAAGCCATGCGGCACATCATCATTCGTCCCTTAAACCAACTGACAGCTGAGGAAGATTTCATTCTGGGAGCCATGCTGGGATATGACCTTTGCCAACAATGCAAGCGGTATTGTAATAAAAAAGAAGGCATAAAGATAGCCGTTTAAAAAATAACTTTTGCATTGTTAGCTTTGTTTTGTATGTAGTTTGTCTCGAGTAGAATCGTTTCATAAAAACAGGTTTCCTTTAGAACATTTTCCATTGGAAACTTGTTTAATAAGAAACGATTCTCTCAACAACAAACTAACAACAAGCAGTATGGTGACACAGCAACAAGAACAAACCAAAGCCTACGTACTTGCAGGTATTTTCACTCTTTCACTACGATTGATAGTCGGCTGGACTTACTTCTCAGCTTTCTGGCGCAGACTTGTCCTCGAAAACAAGCTCATTCCGGACAGCAGCGGATACATCGGAGAAAAATTCAATCATTTCCTTCCCAACTCTATTGGTATCAAACCCATTATTGAATACCTGGTCAGCACCCCCGATTTACTTTGGTGGGCAATGCTTATTTTCACTTTAGTAGAAGGCGTTGTCGGGCTCCTTTATATGCTTGGTTTCTTCACCAGGTTAATGAGCATCGGTGTATTCAGCCTGGCATTCGGTATTCTCCTAGGCTCCGGCTGGCTAGGTACTACCTGTCTTGACGAATGGCAAATCGGCATTTTGGGAGTAGCCGCAGGGTTTACCATTTTCCTGTCCGGAGGCGGAAAGTATTCATTAGATCATTTGTTCCAATCCAAACTGTCCAAAAAGAAATGGCTTGTATGGCTCACCTCCGGTGAACTCCCGCTACCTATTAAGCAATTCAGTAAAGTGGCGATAACCGGAGCGATACTACTTTTCATTCTTACTCTATATACCAATCAGGAATTTCACAATGGTGTGTGGGGACCGCTACATAATAAATCAGTCAAACCAAAACTGGAGATATCCAATGCAGATATCCACAATGATGCCCTCAACTTTAAAGTATACCGTATAGAAGGTGCGGATGTATACGGATCATTCCTTATAGGTATTACTTTAAAAGATTCCAGAGGAAAGACCATACTTCAAAAAGATGGAGAAGAACTTTCCCGATTCCCTCTTACCGGAATTAAAAATGACTATATAGCCAAGGTAACTCCGGGCAAGCACAGCCTAATCATTCCGTTAGGGAGTAAAGCAACCCTTACAATAAAAGACAGCAGTCTACAGAATTTGCCCAAAGGCAGGTATGAACTTACTTTGACAGACATAAGCGGGATAACCTGGAAGCAAGATATTACTGTCGATTAAGTAAAATCAGCAGCATCTGAAAACAAACAGAAGGTGGATATCAGTAAACTATAGATTGCCACAAGAATAGAATTCCCTCTGTTTCGCAAGCCAATGTTCCTCCACATTTTCTCCACTATAACATTCCTACGACATCGATTATCTATTTCAGTGTGAATTTTCCACCAGGTGAGATGCATAGCCATGCTAAGACTCACTCTAAAAGCTAAAATACAAAGTGTCATTTTTGACACTTTGTATTTTAGCTTCCCCATAGCTTCCATATTTCCAGTCTATCATCATACCCGATATTTTTATTCGATTCTAAGCGATTAGCGATTTATCAGTATCACTCCTTTATGATATAAAACTCGTCACTCTGCACACTCATTCTTTCTATTTCCACTCTCAATGCGAACTAATTCACAAGACATCTTCCCTTCTGCACTATCTGATTCAACGGGCATAACGAATGATATAGAAAAAAGGAAGCTCTAAAACAGTACGTTTTTACTCATTTTCACGATACTGACGCTATCTTACAAGTATAGTTACGCTATTTACCAAGCATAGTGACGCTATCCGCCAAGCATAGTTACTCTATTTGTTCCTTATACTTACTCTATATTTCGTCTGACCTCGCTCTTCACCCCAACTTCCTCCCTACCTGAAGTACTCTGAGAGCCGGGCATAAAATAGAAAGCTTAGTTCTTGAAAAATGCAGCCTCCTATCTGAAGCTTTTTATGATAATCAGGAGAAAGAGAAACGCCATTTTTGAAATCAAAATGCAACCATATAGCAGAATATGCAAACCAATCGACTTTTTCATCTCTCCTATTAAGCAGATCGTTGCCCTTCAGTTTCTTTTTTATATCAATTTATCTTATTCACAAAATAAAAACAGACAAAATCAATATAATGAGCCAAAAGAATACTTATCTTTGTCCCATCAAGAACTAAACACTTAAAGATATGAAAAACAAATATCTACTAAGCCTTCTGGCAGCTCTCGGATTCTCCGGATGCAGCAATAACAACGTTTGGGATGAGCCTTGTTATTACGGTCCCGGTCCCGACTGGACTCCCGATGTCAAACTAACCACTCAGGTACAAAATGAAGATGAGGACACCATCAATGGAATCCGCGTAATAGCCAGCTACAAAAATCAAAATGATTCATTAATTACAGATACTGCCTACACAGAATCACGCGAGATAGACAACTACACGGTAAGCGGCATAGCAACCAGTACACTAAAATTCAAAGAGTACCCTCCCAAAAACAGTGAAATATACCTTGAGTATACCGATGTAGACGGTGAGAAGAATGGTGTATACCAGCAAAAAACAATAAAAATGCAGGAGCTCGGACAAGACAGAAAAGTCACCTTAATAAAAGAAGAAAAAAAAGAAGAAGAGGAAACTAAAGAATGAAACGTATCATTCCCTTATCTCCGCGTCGATGGCTGGCTTTAGAGATATTCCGCCGGATGAAACGCGAAAGAATAGAAGAACATCCCCTCAGACAACTATTTTGGGAATGTACATTACGCTGCAACGTACGTTGCCGCCATTGTGGTAGCGACTGCAAATCTTCTCCTTCTACTCCGGATATGCCTTTGGAAGATTTCCTGAAAGTACTGGACAGCATAGCCACACACACCGATCCGCATAACGTATTTGTAATCATCTCAGGCGGTGAACCGACCGTACGTGAAGATCTTGAAACTTGTGCCAAAGAAATATCCCGACGAGGTTATCCGTGGGGAATGGTATGCAACGGACTTTACCTCACACGCCAACGGCTACACAACTTAATCCGCAACGGTATGAGCAGCATATCCATCAGCCTTGACGGACTGGAAGATGTACACAACTGGATGCGCCGCCATCCCGAAAGTTTCGACCGTGCAGTGAATGCCATACGCGAAATTACAGCCATTCCTGAACTGACATTCGATGTCATTACCTGTGTCACCCGCCGTAGCCTGCCACAATTGTCGGCCATGAAAGAGCTACTTATCAGTCTCGGAGTCAAACGATGGAGAGTATCTACCATCTTTCCGGTAGGACGAGCCGCCGAAGAACCGGAATTTCGCATGAACGGAGAAGAATTAAAACAAGTACTCGACTTCATCCGCGACACCCGAAAAGAAGGAATAATCCGAGCCAGTTATGCCTGCGAAGGTTTCCTGGGAAATTACGAAGGTGAAGTACGGAACACACCTTTCTTTTGTAGCGCCGGAGTTTCAGTAGGTTCCGTCTTGATTGACGGTTCCATCAGCGCTTGTAGCAGTATCCGCTCCAACTATCACCAGGGCAATATCTATCAAGACGACTTCTGGGAAGTATGGCAAACGAGATTCCAACCTTACCGTGACCGTTCATGGATGAAAAAGGACGAATGTGCCCGGTGTAAATACTTCCGCTATTGCCAGGGCAACGGTATGCATTTGAGAGATAATGAAGGAAAACTGTTGGTATGCCATCTGAACAGATTGACGGAAGATTCTGCCAAATGACAGAGACAAAACAGTTTATAATATAAATGTCCGGTTTACCGTTATAATCGTTATATTGGCAGATAACCACACGATATAAACCCACCATATATAGTTACTAACTCCCCCAAGAATACCCATTTCAGGTGATTGCATGAAATCGTAAAAGCCTCTATCTTTGCAGTATCAGAATTGAATTAATTAGTCATAATTAAAAATTACGTAGCCACATTGAAAACATTGGAATCGGCAGAAGTGATTCTCCCGCATTTTCACATTTGGTTGTTAGTAAACAAAAACCATATAATGTATTCAATATTACAGAATAAGTGTAAATAGCATAAATTCTAGTAAACAAAAGGCCCGGCTTGTAAAAGCCGGACCTTTCTGTTTTTATATCCGGCGGTCTGTATTTACAGTTTCCATCCCGATGTCTGTTCCTGTATATTCCAGAGTTTGGCATACAGTCCCGGCTGACTCAGCAACTCATCATGAGTACCCTGCTCTGCAATTCTTCCTTCTTCCAGTACAATAATCTGATCGGCATTCTTAATTGTTTTGAGCCGGTGAGCGATGACAATTACCGTTCGTCCCGCAATCAAGGTATTGATGGCCTGTTGCACTTCTACCTCATTTTCCGGGTCAAGAGAGGCAGTAGCCTCATCCAGCAATACTACCGGAGCTTCTTTCAAGATAGCGCGGGCGATGGAAATCCGTTGTTTTTCTCCTCCCGAAAGCGTGCAGCCGCCCTCTCCTACCATCGTATCATACCCTTTGGGCAGGTGCATGATGAATTCGTGGCAACAAGCCTTTTTCGCTGCCGCTACGATCTCTTCATCCGTAGCATCCGTCCTGCCGAAACGGATATTGTTCTTCAGCGTGTCCTGAAACAGATACACATCCTGAAAGACCATAGAGCAATGCTTCATCAACGACTCCGGCTCCAGCTCCTTCATATCCATTCCGTTAAAACGGACCGCACCTTTACAGGGATCATAGAAACGTGCGCAAAGTTTCAGCATGGTACTCTTTCCACTTCCGGAAGGACCGACCAGAGCAGTGAGTGTTCCTTTTCTAAGAGTCACGGAGATATCATGCAATATCTCTTTTTCCTGATAGCCGAAGGATACATGGTCAAAGGTAATGTCTCCGCTTTCGGGCACGTCACGGTCCCCCTTCATCTCCGGTTCGTTCATCAACGAAAGGATACGTCCTCCCGCAATGGAAAAGTAGCGGAACTCGGCAAAGTTAGTCAGAGCGGACGTCAGAGGATCGAAGACACGGGAACCGACTACCAGAAACATGACAAACGTAAGCAGTGAAAGTTCCCCTCCTATCAACAGATAAGTACCACAGAGTATCATGAATGTCAGTCCGGCACGGATCAATGTGACCGAGAATAAGATAAAAGGACCGAGAAGTGCTTCCTGCCGGATACAGGCGCGACGAAGATCACTGAAAGCCATTTTCAGGCGTTCGAATTTACCGCCCAGCAGATTGTATGCTTTCATCACCCGTATCCCTTGCAGATATTCTTCCAGACGGTTTCCGGCATTAATCTTGGCTTCAATCTGCCGTACACTCAATTTGCGCTGGGCAATATTGCTAAGCAGCAGCACGGCAACTGCAAGCGGTAAAGCAACAAACATAGCCACTGCCATGCGCCAGTCAATCCAAAGCAACCCCAAAAAGGCAAGGACCGGCATCACCAATGCTCCCATCAATTGAGGCAAGTGATGCGAGATACCCGTTTCCGCCATAGTAAAATCAGTGATCAGCATCGAAGAAAGATCGCCCGGATCTCTGCGGGACAGGAAGCCTAATGATAATTTACGCAGATGCTCCGCCAGATGAATGCGCCCTTCGGCACTCATTTCATAAGCCCCCCGAAAGTTGGCACGATAGGCGGCACGTTCGGCAAAAGCCATTACCAGCATATACACCACCAATACAGCAAAAATCATCCAGAGACGATTGGTATCCAACGGTGTACCGCTACCGTCGAACGTGCGGAATATCACATTGATAGCTTCGATAGAAAGACAGAACGGGACAATATTCACCAGATTGGCAAGCATCGTGTAACCGACAGGCTTACGCAGACGTTCGGTATGTCCTACCGTAATATTCTTGATTACATTCATTTTGTTTCCTCCTTTTTAACAGTTAATTGCCAACGGAACGCGCTGGTATAGGCATCCCACATTCTTTTGTATACTCCATCCGTTTTACTTAATACTTCATGGCGCCCGCTTTGTATGAGTCTGCCTTCTTTCAGCACCAGTATTTGCTCGGCTGAAATAATAGACGAAAGCCGGTGGGCAATAATGATGACCGTTTTATCTTTTATAAGTTGCTGAATAGCTTGCTGCATCTTATATTCATTCTCCGGATCAGCAAAGGCAGTCGCTTCATCAAGCACCAGTATCGGCGCATTTTTCAGAATGGCCCTTGCCACACAGACCCGCTGCGATTCACCACCGGACAAATACACTCCTTTATCACCGATACGGGTATTATAGCCATCCGGCAGACTTTCTATAAAATCATGACATTGCGCCGCACGGGCAGCTTCGATCACCTGCTCGCGTGTAGCGGACGTATTGCCAACCCGGATATTCTCATAAAGGGTATCGAAGAAGAGAAAACTATCCTGAAAAACAAATGAAACAAGGTTCATCAAATCCTCGGTCGCTATCTCTTTTATATTGATTCCGCCTATACAAATCTCGCCTTCGCTGACATCCCAGAAACGGGGTATCAGATTGGCTACCGTAGACTTCCCGGAACCGGACGGCCCCACCAATGCAGTAATCGCTCCCTGCGGTGCAGTAAAAGAGATGTCTTTCAGTGCTTCGGTACGAGTCGTTTCCGCTTTGTTCTCATAGGCAAACGACACCTGACGAAACTCGATATCATAGGAAACAGGCAGACGCGAAACCTCTGCTTCAGGAAGTGCCTGTTCATCAAATATGCGGTCGATACGTTTCACTCCCTCATCGATTTCGTTCGTACTTGAACCGAGATACATCAACTTATAAATAGGAGATGCCACACCGGGCCCCATGATAATAAAGAAGAGGTAAATTGCCGCCAGAACAATATTCTGCGGTTCTCTGCTCAAAAGCAACAAGCCGACGGGCAAAATAAAGGTGATCAGCGAGTTCAGCAATACCGTAAAGGCGGTCATACCGGACTGATAGGTATCGCAGACCCTTAAGGCATAGCTCTTGTAAGCTTCTATCTCGCTATTAAACTGACGGAACGAACGGACACTCTGACCAAAGATCTTCACCACAGGCATACCCCGCACATACTGAACAGCCGAAGCACTCATACGCTCCTGCGTGTCATAATAGATCTTCATAAACTCTTTAGCTTTCTTGCCAAAGAAATTCATAAACTGCAAACCGATGCTGCAAACGATACAGACCACACAAATGGCTGCCATCCACCCGTTCAGCGAAAAAAAAATGATAAACATCAGCACAACGGTTGCCAGCACATTGACTAAATCGGGAATCGTGTGTGCCACAAAATTCTCGATCTTCTCTATATTCTGCTCCATCGTTTTCTTGATTGCTCCGGTAGAAGTACCATTCAGGTATCCCAGCGAAAGTCGTCCGATATGTTCGGACAAACGGATGCGCAACCCATAAAGAATACGGAATGCAGCTACATGAGATGCCATCAATGCTCCATACAGCAAAAGCAGTCCTGCCACCAGACCGATAAACGCTACCCATCCCCAGTGCATAAGTACACTGCTATCCAATTCATTGATCTTGCTGCCATGCAACAAAAGTTCTTTCAGCACTTCATATACTGACCAATAGGGAACCAACATACATAAGGCACTGACCGCCGAAAGTATTCCGGCCAATATCAGCAAGCCCTTCTTCTCGCCTGCTATCTCAAACAAGCGGGCTACACCACTCTTTCTTTTCTGTTTTTCTTTCATACCATTTATTTATATATCACTAAGTCTTTAAAAAAGAACAATCTTTCGAATCGTTCAAAAAAAA
Organism: Bacteroides faecis MAJ27; assembly: GCF_900106755.1. Taxonomy (GTDB): domain Bacteria; phylum Bacteroidota; class Bacteroidia; order Bacteroidales; family Bacteroidaceae; genus Bacteroides; species Bacteroides faecis. The sequence goes on along the minus strand of NZ_FNNN01000005.1, from coordinate 107,776 downwards.
GAAGGAGCTCATGCGTTCATGAGCTCCTTCCAACCTGCCGTTTCAAAGGCTATATATTCTGCTATAAATTTCTGCATTTCTTCTTTCTTCACGTGGTGCAGCACCAGTTCTTCGAGCAAAGCAAACAGCCACACCGTATTGAGATGAATAAAGAAATCGGTGATACCTATATTCAAATGTGGATACTTCTGCTTCATTCCCTGGAAAAAGACAAAAATAGTACGTGTCATCGCATCGGTATATTCGGCGCGGAAGTTTTCCAGAGACGATCCCTGTGCCTGAAAAAGCAACATACGCAATCGGATGCGGTGCCCGGAAACCAAATCAATATACTCCTGCACAGATGCCTGCTGAAAATCTGAACTTATAAAAACATCTATCGTCATCTGGTTAGCATCATGACTGTATATCTTGGCATACAATTCATTCAGCACCGGCTTCAGAATCGTACGGAATATCTCATCCTTATTGGTGAAATAGTGATAGATGTTGCTGACTGTTATCCCCGACCGGGAAGCAATTTCGCGCATGGAAGCATCCTTATATCCTTTTTCGGAGAATACTTCTTCGGCTATATGGAGAATCTTTTCCTGTATGTCTTCTTTCAAATATTGCATAGTGGCGTTTTATTCACTCTGCAAAGTTGAGAAGAACTTTTGGTTTGAGAAATACCCATTTATAGGGATATTCTTACAATGTACTACCTATAGAAATGAAGAATGAAGAATTACTTTGCAGCGTGATAGCGCAGCCAATTCTTCATTCTTCATTCATCATTCTTAATTCTTCAGCCATTCTTTCGGGAGAACTTCCTTTTCGCCCTTTTCATTGACCAGTTCCATTTGCAACACTCCTCCGTTACAATCGAAGTAACGTACTTCCATCGGATGCAGTCCGGCTTTCAACGCCTTCTGTACAATGATCTCAACCGGAGAGTGTGCTCCGTCATTATCGCCCAGCAGTTCGCCATCCAGTTTCAGTGTACTGCCATCATCCGAGAGAAGAGCGAAAGTATAAATACCGTCAGCAGGTACTTCCAAATAGCCGGTCAACACAAGGCCGATATCACCTTTCACTTCTTCGGGAATGGAAACAGATTCTACGATATATTCTCCATTCACGGGAGCTGTATCAATATCTTCACAAAGATTGCCGCGGAATTTATGCCATACAGCTTTCAATCCGGGATTCAGAGAAGTCCGGGCCATTACCGCTTCTGCATAAGGAGCTTTGACATACCGAGTACGTGCTACATCCGAAGGAGAACCGTCGGGACGGAAGGTACGGAAAGTAAAATCTGTCGTTTCCGTCACTTTCAGATTGCCTTCGTAAAGAGTAGATTGCTTCGTCGGCATGCTGCCGTCCGTAGTATAGCGAACTTCAATGCCGGGTAGCGGACAGGTTAAATCAACCGAAGTCTCATCAAGGAAAGCATTCACTTGATAGAATCCTTCCAGATCGGGTACCCGATAATTCAAACCCATTACGTCCATCCGCTTGAAGTGCGGAACAAGCTGGCGATAGAACTCTTTCAGATTCGGTTTTGCCTCCGGCTGTACCCAGGCTATTTCACTCAATGCCACCATACGGGGAAGAATCAGATATTCGACACGCTTCATAGACGGAATCCATTCTGCCCAGAGATTAGCTTGTACACCCCAGAAACAATCTTTCTGTTCCGGAGACAGGCGGTCGTCCGCATACGGGTCATATGCGAGTATCTTCTTCACGGAGTTTTTATCCTGCGCATAATCAAAATAGAAATATTCATTCGGACAGGCAATCACTTTTTGTCCTTGTGAAGTGGCCATAGGCACCGCCTCTTTCGACCAGCTTCTCCACCAGGTAATGGCAGCATCCGAGGTCAGACCGTCGGCAACGACCTCATCCCAGCCTATCAGTTTCTTACCATTGGCCAGGAAGAACTTCTCCATATCACGCACAAACCATGCCTGTAATTCTTCCACAGATTTGAGTCCTTCCGTATGGATTCGTTTCTGGCAACGGGGACATTTCTTCCAATTGGTTTTCTCTACTTCGTCACCACCCATGTGTACATATTCATAAGGGAAGAGATCGAATATCTCTTTAAAGACGTCCTGACAGAATTCGAGAGTAGCATCTTTCCCCGGACAGATAGGAGAAGAAAAGGTTTCCCCCCAACCAATCAGCCCGTCACAAGCGAGATCGGGATATTGGGTGATGGCAGCCAAGAAATGTCCCGGCATATCTATTTCCGGAATTACATCAATTCCTCTCTGCGCAGCATAATCCACAATTTCCTTGATATCTTCGTGTGTATAGTAACCACCGTACAGGGTATCCCCTTCCACAATCCGTATCTTATTTTCCGGAATCAGGAAGTCGGTGTTATCCTCTTCTACTGCACGTTCCATACAACCACGATCGTGTTTATTGAACTTCCGCCACGCTCCCTTTTCCGTCAGCAACGGGTATTTCTCGATTTCGATCCGCCATCCCTGATCATCCGTCAAGTGCCAATGGAACTTATTTAGTTTATACAGGGACATCAAATCCAATACATGCTTCACCTCATCCTTATTCCAGAAATGGCGGGAGGCATCCAACATAAATCCCCGCCATTCAAAACGTGGTGAATCTTCTATCTGCACAGCAGGAATAGAAAAAGTCTGCTTCGTATCCTGCACTTCTATTTCGGCAGGCAAGAGTTGGTGAAGGCTGGCAATAGCGGAAACAATACCCGAATAATCTCCGGCTTCTATCTGAACAGACTCGGGGGTAGCCTGAAGCTTGTAAGAACCCGATTTTCCATCGGTTTGTTCCAGTTGAAGATAAATATCCGCCTGACCGGCCTCGGTCACTTCTACTGAGGTAGATACTATATTCCGCAGAATATCCTGCAAATATCCGGCAGCCGGAAATAAAGACTGATCGGAAACACCGATTTTCATTCCATCCTTTAAGACGAAAGCACCCGACCGTTCCGTCAGACTAACGGGGGTAGGTAAAATTGCGATCTCTTGCTTCACCGTAGGCGTACAAGAGGACAAAATACATGCTGATACAATCAGTAAAGAAGTACTTAGTTGTTTGAGCATAAGGTTAACTGTTTAATAAATTGATTACTTTGACTTTTATTGACTATCTATATATAATACAACTCAAACAGCAAAACTACTAAAAGAGAAAGAGAAGTTTTTAGTGATTCCCTACTAAATGCACATCCTAAAAGGGTGGATACAACCTGCCAACAGCTAAGATATCCTATTTTTAAGAACTTCCTCATTTATAAAACATCCGGGAAGCAATCGTTTCATCACATTCCCGGATGCATAGTCCGCTACTCTGGCATCGGAAAATAACAGACCGGCATTGTTATTAATAACTAATCTTTACTCCCGCAAAAAAACTTCTCGGAAGTGCGGGGCCATAGATATAGCCGGAATCCCGGTTAGCTCCCCTGTCGAAGTCCTTCTGATAAGATTCGAAGATATTCTGAACACCTCCGCTAAGCTGTAAATCTACCGTTTTATATAGCTTAAAGTCATAGGCTATTTTTACTCCCAGATCGAAGAATTTCGGTGTAAGTATCGCTTCTGCTTTCCGTTCGGGCATATCTCCCATCGCTGCATTTTCTGCTGTGATATCCATACGCTGCACAAGCATATTACCGGTATATGTACCGGATAAAGCTATTGACAGAGGTTTGATCGGAGTATAAGTAGCGGTAAAATAGCCGTATGTATCGGGAGTACGGAAGATTTTTCTTTCTGCCGGGGCGTCATCGTGCCATTTATGCGCTTCATCATAGCGACTACGCTGCAATGTTAACCCGGCTTGTATTTGCAACAAGGAAAGATAAGCCAGTTTTCCTTCCAAGGTGATTCCCATTACTTTAGCCCCCGGGCCATTGCTGCGGGGCTTCACCAATATACCATCTCCCCGGTCATAGGGTTCTCCCAGTACAAAGACGTCAGTCAGTCTTGTATAGAATCCCTCCACCAGCAGATTAGTCTGAAAAGCACCGAAACGATGATACATATCGGCAGACATACTAAAACTCTGCGATTTTTCTTCCTTCAAATCTTTAGCACGCTCAATCATAGCGACCGTTCCACCTACATTTTCGATATGCATATCTTCATCAAATGCTTGTGGGGCACGGAAACCGGAGGAATAACTCAAACGCAGATTGATATTATCCGTAGGATTGAAACGCAAGTTGGCACGCGGGCTGAAAATGATATCATCCACCATATTGTGTTTATCCAGACGACCACCGATCAGAATCCCCCAGTGTTTGTTCTTCCATTCGTTCTGTAGAAAGGCACTGTAAATATTGACAGTCTGATCCGTGTGGCGATCGTACCCCCACATATTATCCTTCAACCGGTCGCGATTGTATTCAAGCCCTGCCGTCAGATCGGAAGGCATGAACAACAGTTTATCAAAGGAGTGTACATACTGCGCGCCGCCCATCGCAGTGAGGTCCGTCGTTTTTCCATATGCTTTGAGCGGGTCGTTACCAGGTCCGTAATAGCTGTCACGATCCGTATTAGCCGCTGAAGCGAATACACTTAAACGATTCTTCTCATCCGGTGAGAAATAATCGTACTTCAGGCTTCCGCCATCTATGGAGTGCTGTAACTGTTCGGCAATATGGGCTTCATGCGGAGGACGGTTCAGCATATCGCCGCCACGCCGGAACTCCTGCATATGATGGTATTCAAACGTCAGTTTAGAATAGGTGCTCGTTTTCAGGTAAGAGCGGAAACCTACCGTCTGATTCTTCAGTTTCGGAAGTTCTGTGAATCCGTCTCCGTCGTAATCATATCCCGACCGATGACGATTCTGCCCGAAAATATATAATCCGGCACGATGATCGTCCGTCACCAACGAAGCATTCAGCGAGGTGTTATTGTCAAAGGATGAACTGCCGCCTATGGAAGTAATTGTATGCGATAACCGGCCGGAGTTTCGCAAAGGCTCTTTCGTGATGATATTAATCGTACCTGCAATAGCCGATGAACCGAACAATGCCGATCCTCCTCCACGCATCACTTCCACACGTTCAATCATGCTGGCGGGAATCTGCTCTAAACCGTACACACCTGAAAGGGCACTGAACACAGGACGGGAATCGATGAGTATCTGTGTGTAGGGGCCATCCAGACCATTGATCCGGACTTGTTGGAAACCACAATTCTGACAGTTTGTTTCTACCCGCACTCCGGGCTGAAAATTCAGTCCCTGCGATAAGGTGGAGGAGTTAGTAGTCTCAAACAGCTTCAAATCGACCACATTCACCAAAGTCGGAGCCAAACGCCGTGTTGTCTCACTACGATTGGCAGAAACGACGACTCCGTCCAAAGCAATCGCGTCTTCTTCTATTTCGAAATTTTCTTCCAATGTTTTCCCTTTCTTCAAGGTTACATTCCGGCTGATCGTCTTATATCCTACCGAACTGATTTCCAGTACAAAATTCCCCTCCGGCAAGTTTTTCAGAAAATAATGTCCGGTAGCATCCGTTACCGTTCCGATAGTAGTCCCTTTCAGTGCTACTGTAATATACGGCAAATGTTCGTTTGTTTTTTTATCTAATATATGACCGATGATATTCGCATCAGATTTTCTCAGTTCAGGGTACTCCGGGTGCTCAGCCAATGCAGGCAACAGGGCACAACACAGGCTGACCAGGACTAAAAGATATTTTTTCATTGTCGTTAGTCTTTTAATGTTTTTAATCAGAAAATAATAAGGTAGCGGAAGCAAATAAAGTATTTGTTTCTGAATGATAAATATCTGCCTCCTAAAGTGTAGACTAAACGGCGGGAGGTGCCCTTAAAGAAACGACACCCGGGCAAGAGCACGCATATCGCATGCCTCGCGGACGGGTGAAAAGAATACATAATATAGATAAAACAGCAGCAACAAATAAAGGAATGATTCCGCTATCTGTTGTCAATACATGATTCAATAAATGAAGTAACTGGAACTCAACAGTCGTATGGCTGTGTTCACTGCCTTTCTTAAAAGGGTGTGAATGGACAATTGTTACACCATTTACCACATGGGAGTGGGTAAACAAAGTAATCCCTGCCATGTACGATATAAATAGTACAGGCAGAAAACACTTCATTATATTCAGGTATAATTGTTTCATTCGTTCGTTTTTGTGCAAGAAATCTAATATGTTTAGTTTTGCGTGACAAATATAGGGATTGTTTCACAGACGGACAATCCCTATATATAACGATTTTAGAGCTAAAAAGGTTCTTAAACCATTATTAATAGCTAATCTTCACGCCGGCAAAGAAACTTCTCGGCAGTGAAGGACCGTAAATATAGCCTGAATCACGGTCGGCTCCCTTATCAAAATCGTTCTGATAAGCATTGAAGATATTTTGTATTCCGGCGTTCACCTGCAGGTTCACTGATTTATATAGCTTGAAATCATAAGCCGCCTTCAATGCAATATCAAAGAAATCCTCCGTATTTACTGTTATCGGCTTATCCAGGAATCCGGGAACGGGTTCGTGAGGCACCAGCATCGAACCGGTATAGGTGCCCGAAAGAGCAATAGACAACGGTTTTACCGGAGTATAGGTTGCAGTAAAATAGCCGTAAGTATTCGGAGTACGCATCATCTTCTTCACTGCCGGAGCATCCGGATTCCATTCATGAGGCTCGCTGTAATGACTCTGCTGCAAAGTAACTCCTGCCTGAATCTGGAATTTATTCAGATAAGCCATCTTTCCTTCCAGTGTCAATCCCATGACACGGGCTCCCGGAGCATTATAGCGTGTACGTGTCAGTATACCATCTTTTACTTCACCGTCGGTCAAAGCAAAAACATCCGATAATTTAGTATAAAATCCTTCTACCAGAAAATTGATCTGGAATGCCCCGAAACGATGGTAAATATCTGCCGAAGCACTCAAACTCTGTGATCTCTCCTCTTTCAGATCCTTTGCAAGCTCAACCATTGCCACTTTTCCACCCACATTCTCTACATGTAAATCTTCATCAAAAGCCTGCGGCGCACGGAAACCAGAAGAATAGCTCAAACGCAGATTGATATTTTGTGTAGGATTGAAACGTAAGTTAGCGCGCGGACTGAATATAATATGATCAATCAGGTTATGTTTATCCAGACGGCCACCAAGCAAAAATCCCCAGCGATCGTTCTTCCATTCATTTTGCAGGAATGCGCTACCGATATTTACCTTCTGGTCTACTGTACGATGGTATCCCCACATATTATCTTCCAGCTTATCCTGATTAAATTCTATTCCGGCTGTCAGGTCAGAAGGCATGAAAATACATTTTCCGAAACTATAAACATACTGTGATCCTGCCATCCAGTTCAGGTCGGTGGTATTTCCATAGGCATTCAAGTCCTGTCCACCTCCATAATAGCTGTCACGATTGATGTGCTGTGCAGAGGCAAACACATTGAAGCGATGTTTCTCGTTCGGTGAAAAATAGTCATATTTCAATCCACCGCCATTGATAGAATGTTCTGTCTGTTCGGCAACATTCGCTTCGTGAGGTGGACGGTTCAGCAAGTCCCCTCCCCTGCGGAATTCTTCCATATGGTGATATTCGAAAGTCAGTTTCGAATAAGTAGTCGTTTTCAGGAAGGAACGAAAACCAACAGTCTGACCATGTATTTTCGGTATTTCAGAGTATCCGTCTCCATCATGGTCGTAGGCCGAACGATGACGGTTCTGACCAAAGATATATAAACCTGCACGCTGGTCATCCGCAACCAGTGAAGCATTCAAAGCTGTATTATTATCGAAAGCGTCTCCGCCTCCAATACCTGTGATCGTATGAGACAACATTCCTGAATTGCGAATCGGTTCTTTGGTGATAATATTGATTGTTCCGGCAATAGCAGACGAACCGAACAAAGCCGAACCGCCTCCACGCATTACTTCTACACGTTCTATCATGCTGGCGGGAATCTGTTCAATACCATACACACCTGAAAGCGCACTGAAGATGGGACGGGAATCAAGCAAAATTTGTGTATAAGGACCATCCAGACCGTTAATACGTACCTGCTGGAAGCCGCAATTCTGACAGTTGGATTCTACACGCACTCCCGGCTGGAAACTCAATCCCTGTGCCAAGGTAGTAGAATTGGTTGTTTCGAACATTTTCATATCGACTACATTCACCAAAGTAGGTGCCAAGCGGCGGGTAGTCTCGTTACGGTTGGCGGAAACGACTACACCATCCAAGGCAACCGCGTCCTCTTCTATTTCAAAATCCTCTTCCAGTGTACGGCCTTTTTTCAGTGTCACATTGCGTCTTACGGTTTTATAGCCGACTGAGCTAACTTCAAGCACGAAGTTACCTTCGGGAAGATTCTTTAAGAAGTAGTGTCCGGTAGCATCAGTCACGGTACCAATCGTTGTACCTTTCAATGCCACAGTGATATAGGGCAGATGTTCTTTCGTGTTTTTATCAAGGATATGGCCTACAATATTAGCATCCGATTTACGTAAATCCGGATATTCGGGATGCTCATGGAGAGCAGCTTGTCCTTCGAGGGCAGGCAACAATGCACAGCACAAGCAGACAAGCGAAAGAATGTATTTCTTCATTTTTCGTTTGTTATTCGTTTTTTGTAAAGTGATGATGTAAACAAACAGATGATTACTCCTGTCTTGACACAAGACAGAATACCATCAGTTTAAATAGCGGAAAAACGAATAACAGGCGGAGCCCTGAGTGCCACCACCCCATGGTAGGGAGAATGGTAGTGCGTATGTTGCGTAATACCATGCAACCGCCACAAGATAAATGGGATGAAAAGAGAAAGAGCAAACACAACAGCCGCACCGTCCGTTGTCAGGTGAGACAAGAAATGAACTAATAACAGTTCGACTGTTGAGTGTTTATGTGCCGCCCCTTTTTTGAAGGGATGCGAATGGACGATTGTCACGCCATTGACCACATGTATGTGAGCAAAGAATGTGATACTTACCAGATACGATACAAACAGTACCGGTAAGAAACAGCGCATGATATTCAATGACAATCGTTTCACCTCATCTTTTTATTTGAGGCGGCAAAGATACGAACTATTTTTTAACAATCAATACCTATATATATTGATTTTCATTAATACACAGCTGAGGCTATCACCTGGATAAACAAAATAAGGAATACCATAGCTATCGGATAAACAGTTGCATAGGCTACACTTGGAATATTGCTATCCACCATCGAATCGGCAGCGGCCAATCCCGGAGTACTTGTCATACCTCCTGTGATGGTTCCCAGCAAGTCAAGCAGGCTGATTTTGAATACCAGTCGTCCTACAAGTACGGCTACCAGCATCGGCACCACTGTAATAGCTGCTCCTACTCCGAACATCAGCAGTCCACTTTCCTGAAAAGTAGCTACGAGGTTCTTTCCGGCGGAAGTTCCTACTTCGGCAAGGAAGAGAAGTAAACCTAACTGGCGTAACAACTGATTGGCGGGTCCGGACATAGACCAGAGAATAGGTCCGGTTTTACCGATTGCACTCAGGAAAAGAGCTACCATCAGCACTCCTCCTGTCAGCCCCGGAGAGAATGACAAGCTATCGGAGAAAGAGATATTCAGTTTGCCGAATAAAACTCCTAATACAATACCCATCGCAATAGGGAAGAAATCCGTATCGGAAAGCTTCTTCGCATCGTTTCCCAACAACCGAGCTACTCCTTTTATACCTTCTTTCTCTCCTACCACCATCAGCTTGTCACCAAACTTCAATGCCAAATCGGGGGACGGAGATAAATCAATACCACTTCGACGTACGCGGGTCACTGTACAACCGAAGTTTTTTTGTAAGTTCAGGTCTCCCAGTTGTTTATTAATCATGTCTTTTTTAGTCAGCAACAAAGACTCGATTTCCTGTGTCTTGTCCAAAGGCAGTTCACCTTCCTCCCGTTTACCCATCAATACTGCTAACTGATTCAGCGATTCTTCACTGCCTACTGCCTGAATATAGTCTCCTTCATGCAATACCGTATGCGCAGTGGGAATAGATATTTCATCTTTGTGCTTCAGGCGCGAAATGACCGCTCCTGTCATCGCACGTGCATTTATCTGCATCAGACTACGGCCAAAGACACTAGCGTTTGTGATACGATAAATACATGTGTTTAATTCAGGAAATTGTCCACGACGCTCTACTTCAAGGCGACGGGCTTCCTGGTCCAGATTTACACGCATAATTTTGGGAAGTAATTTCACGAACAGGATCACTCCAATGACCCCAAACGGATAAGCGATACCATAAGCAATGGATGCCAGCGGAGAGTTTGTACTGTCAATTGCTACCGCCAGTCCCGGAGTACTGGTCAAAGCCCCTGCAATCAATCCGACAACGCTCGGTGTGTCAATATCAAATGCATATTTCAGTCCGACTGCTGTCAGGCAGGCCGAGCTAATAATAAGCATAGTAATCAGAATCAGCGTCTTTCCTTTACTACGGAAAGAATCGAAGAATCCCGGACCAGCCTGAATACCAATGGTAAAGATAAAAAGTACCAGACCGAAGTTTCCTAATTCTTTAGGAATGATAACGCCGAAGTGTCCGAAAAGAAGAGCAATAAAGATCACCGCTGACACATCAAGCGATAGCCCCTTAATCTTAATTCTACCCAACATAAATCCCAATGCAACAATCAGGAAAAGGGAGAAATAAGAGGAATGCAATAAGTCAGTAAACATAAAAATAAAAGGTTAGTTAGTTTTAAGGGCGCAAAGGTACAAAAAAAGTCTCCATAAAGTTGTTTTATAGAGACTTTTATTCTTTTCACTGATATAGATTCAGCTCCGCCTTTAGTAACTGGTCACCATATCTTCTGGTACACAAATGTAGAAATCAGCACGTTCTTTATTTTCATCATCCAATTTACTGATGGATTCCTGACGTACGGAAGTGACTGTCACCACACTCGTACCGGGACGGTAACGAAGCAGATAAGGGATAATTCCACTTTTAAAGTCCGAATGATAACTTCCGTTGATATGCAGGAATTTATCTTTCATGTTGCGGGCAATGAACCAGCCCATGGTAGCATCCTTTACGGCTTGTGCCTGAGCCAGTTTCTCATTGTCCCCGGTTTTCTTTCCTCCCATCATATTCATCAGGCTAAATGCCGCTTCACTTTCTTTCTCGTTATATTCAAAAGGAACAGGAAGGGGAGCTATATACTTCTTAGCTTCGGCAGATAAAGAATCAAGCACTTCAAGCCCTCCGTTTTTCACGCTATTGGCATAACGACGGGGGATATTGGTAGCAATAAACGGAATACCATGCTCTTTGGCAAAGAAAACAACCGGATAATAGTCTGTACTGTAATTATCCCATAAACGGGCTTCCGCTTCGAAACGGTCATAAGAAATTTTACGCTGCATGTATTCGTCCAGAATCAATTGATTATCGCTTTCCAACATTTCTGCCCCCAACATCAGTTTGTTCTTATGAAGGTGGTAAAGCGAACGAGTGATCTCAAATTCCAGCCAATGAGTTATGGGGCAATTATGTATCTCTCCCAGAAAGACAATGTCATATCCGGAAAGATGCCGAATCAATTCGCCGTAAGTGATTTCTTTGCCGGTATTATCAAATAAGGTATAAGCACGTCTGCCGGTTTCCTCCTGAGCATACATGATGTTCTGGAAACAGCAACACAAACATACCAGAGATAATACACGATTAATTATTCTTTGTGTCATTATTCAGTTGTTTTTTACTTAAATATAATAGAACGTAATTCTCGATATCCAGATAACGTTCAAATGCTTCGCGCAAAGCGGCGGGAGTTATGCTGTCAAGGCATTCCTCATACCGTTCGAAGTCAGCAAGTGATTCTCCGTTTTTCAGCAGTCCGACCAGTGTAGACCGCCATGTGGCAGATGCTTCTTCATTCAGTGCTTCACGCTTTGCTATCCGGAAAGAACGTTTGATGGTTTGCAGTTCTTCCAGATCCACTTCCTCACGTTGCAGCTTCTGCAGAATATCTTTCAATAAAACATCTATGCCCGGCATATTACGATTGTCGGCGGACGCATTGATATCAAAATAAAATATTCCCCACGGGATACCGTCGTACACTAAAGAGATGTAAGGCGAGTAAACGAGCGATTCGCGTTCACGGAGAACAGATATCAGGCGGCTGCGAATGACATCACGCATCAGTTTCAGCGTTAATGTACTTTTCAGTCCAGGTTCGAAATGCCCAAAGAAGAGATAGTCAAACAATGTCTGCGTTTCATTGTCATTTGGAAAACCTTCTACGTACTTGGCCGTAGGAAGTTCAAAAGGAGGATACGCGTATTCTGACGGAGACGATGAAGCAGGAATACGTCCGAATACCGATACAAACTGGCGCATGACACTGTCCGAATTGAAATTGCCGCAAATGACATACGTTGTCCCTTCAGGACGTGTATAGAGTTTCTGGTAGAAAGCCGCGATAGAATCAAGATTCAAACCTTCCATCTGTTCGAGAGACAGTTTACGCGAAGAACGGGGCAGAGCTGCTCCCATCAATTCATCCATACGGGCGGACAAGAGGCGGTCCGGTGCACGCTTCAACATTTTTTCTAAAACGGTTTCCTTTCCGTAATCCCGGAGTAATCCCTGACGTATTTCTTCGAAATCATTCCGTCTTAGTTCGGGGTCGAATATCTTTTCATAAATCAGATTAAAAAACTCCGTCGCACCGGTAACCGGAGCCATTCCCATGAAGCCATGCCAATGGTTCTCCATTGCCATCGTAAGCGAAATCTCTTTCTGGGAGAGATAGTCCGAGAGAATCTTTCCTTCTACCTTCGCAATGCCCCCCATGTCCATATATCCCGCCATACCCTCCAGTAGAGGATATTCTTCGTCAGACAAAGACGAGGTTCCGAAAGGGGCGAAAGAAGTCAGAAACAGAGATGTGTCTGCTTCTTGGGTAGGTTTGAGAATTAAGCGGATTCCATTTTTCAGCTCTATCTCGCGGACGTTCATTTTCGGGTATTCCGCAATGCGGGTAATAGAAGTAGCATCAAAAGGAGGACATACCGCAAGGCAGGGAGGAGTAGCGATTTCAGTTTCTTCCTCTTTCTCGGGACTCACATAGGTATAAGGAGAGCAGGTTGTTTGTTCACCATGCGACCATGCCCCAGCAATCTCCTCTTTGGTCAACGGAGCACCTAAGCCGGAATGACTACTACAAGCTACCAACAAAGCTTCCTTATAAAACGAGTACCATTCTTTCAATAATGCTTGCAGAGCGTTACCTTGTAGCTCACCCATGGCAATCTTTAGCTGTGTCTGCTGAATTGAGTCAGTCAGATACCGGTCGCCGGATATGACATAATCAACGAAATCGTCACACCAAGCGGAAGAAGAACGGGAAATATTGTTGGTACCGGATGCCATTTGACGGCAAAAATCATCTTTTATATCCCTTAACTCCTCTTCTTCCCATCCATTCCGAATCAGATGATTCAATTCGGCTACGGCAGCAGAGAGAGCAGTCAATAGCTCTTCTCTGTTTTTTCCCTCTACCGTCAGGACCAGATGATTCTTATCGCTCAGATACCACTGATCTGACACATTCGTCTTCAACTTCCTACCATTGAAACGGGAGGAAATAGCACGTACAAGTAATCTTCCCATATTTTTCCGCACTGCATCTCCCAACGTACGCTCTACCACGCAAGGATGCGGAATCATCAGTTCTACTTTTGTTTTCGTCTGCAACGAGTCACGGATTTCCGATAAATGAATACCTTTCTCATATTCCAGCGGATAAGTCCGGAAATCATCTGACGAACGTTTGGGCAATGAAGAAAAGTATTCTTTGATCCGGGCTTCTATCTCCTGTGGAGCCACATCGCCTACAATAATTAATGTAGCCAAAGAGGGGATATACCATTTTTGATAATACTCTTCCAGTATCTGTGGCGTTACTTTCCGAATATCTTCTGCTGTTCCCAACGGCATACGCCGTCCGAATATCCCCTGTCCTATCTTCAGCGAATAGAAGTCGTCTCCCAAGTCATAACCGCGCAGTTCTTCCAATATGATTCCCTTTTCATTCTCTACCTTTTCAGGGTTCATGGAAATACCGTCCAGCCAGTCACGCATGATCAGTAAGGAACGATTGACAGCTTCTTCCTTTTGATGGTCGGTAGGGACAGCAAACATATAGATGGTACGGTCGAAACCGGTAAAAGCATTGATATCTTGCCCATACTTCATGCCCTGAGATTCCAGGTATTCTACCAGCGAACGTTTGGGGAAATGAGTGGTTCCGCCGAAAGCCACGTGTTCCAGGAAGTGAGCACATCCTTTCTGCTGTTCGGTTTCCTGTACAGAACCAACACGCATCACCAAACGAAATTCAACGCGGGAAACAGGAGAAGGATTCTGCAATATCAGATAGTGCAAGCCATTGGGCAGATGTCCTTCCAGTGTCCCTGCGGGAAGAGAGACAGGGATAGACCGAGAATTGGAATAAACCGGTATATTGACATACATTGCAGCTAAGAAGATAGCCACTATGTATAAGCATTTTTTTATATTATTTCTTTTCATAAACGACATTGGCACGATTATACCCTCCGGCATACGCATGATCAAACACAAATTGGAAAGTCAGCTTCTTCGCTTTGAAATCAATTTTCCCAACCGGAGGCATAAAGGTTCCATCCTCCAACTCATCTATTGCAACATCAGACGCTTGCAAATAATGAGCCGGATTAGCTGTGCCGTCAGCCTCTTCCAGATCAATAGCTATCTGATTTCCCTCTTTAATCAGTTTTTTCTGGAGCTCCCACGGGCTGAATACATATTCAAAAGGAATAATCGTACGAACATCAGGTACACTCACCGGCAGAAAATCAACGGTAGCCGTTCCATCCGAAATATTTTTCAATTTTATTCCATCCAAAGACATCGTAAAAGTCCCGGGGTTCGCCTTATTCCAATTCAACAATTCCATAATCTGAGCATAAGCAGGACTTGCATATTCTCCATACCAGAATTCATCGTTTTCTATCGTTTCCTTTCTCAACACCCAAGCCAGATATTCTGTGAGTCCCATCGGATCGTCCACCATCTTCAATACCGGCAGTTCTTCCGTAGACTGGTCACTCAGCGTTATTATCGTTTTTCCATCAAAATCTTTGGTGAAAGGCTCTGCAAAAGGAGGAAGATAATCACTGGCAGGACTCTCCACTTTTGTATGATAAGTTACAGCTCCCAGCCAATCGGTCAGATCAATGCCATATTTCGACTTATAGCCTTCAATCAGTATTTTCTGGGCTTCCGTCAGTTCAGGTATCTGAGGATTAGGCTTCACACGTACTCTTAACGAAGCATTCAACTTCATATTGTCTAAAGGAAATGTAGAAATACCAATTTCAAAGTAAGTATCTTCCGTCAATAGCTCTTTTTGGTTGGACACTACCTGAAAAATAGCCGATTTACTTCCTGCCGGAATAGTGACCGGATTGCTCTCCAACCTTAATATCTCTTTCTCATCATTCAAAATCTCGAAATTGAGCGTAATGTTCTGCTCACAAGCTTTAGTCAGATCAACATTCACCGTCAATGGCGTAGCTTCCGTTTCTTCTACTACCGGATTCTCAGCCGACAAATAAATCTGATTCACTCCTGTATATCCGCTATCTTCTTTGTCATCTCCACACGAAGCAAGGAAAGGCAATATTAAAGCCCCCATTGCATAAACATAAAACTTCTTCATTTTTTCTTCTTTTTATTTGTAATTCAAATTAGCTATCTTAATTCTCTATTTTAGTCCAGCCTTCATTCTGCGACACATTCTCATTATACAGATATTCTCCCCTGGGAATGGGGAATGTCCAACGATAATCATCTTTCTGTATTCGTCTGCCGTCCATTGAACCGGAAACATTCCAATCCGACAATATTTCTTTCCGGCAACGTTTCAAGTCAAAGTAGCGCTCTCCTTCTCCCGCATATTCTTTCCATTTTTCCGTAAGGACAGTTTTCAACAATACCTCACCGCTAAGATTTTCATCCAGCAAAGTCGCTCCCCGCCGTGCGAGATACTCGTTCATCACTTTCACCGCCTGCACATCATGCGCCTTCCCGTCACGGCAATAAGCCTCCGCAAGAATAAAGCAGGCACCTGCCACCCGGAATTTATTGATATACCGCGTTTCCTTTTTCTCCCAATTCATCTTGTTATATTTTCCCAAATAAGGAGACGAAGTGATCTCTCCTACCGTTTCTCCCGACATTGCAAACCAATAGACGGTCTCGTCATAACGAATATCTCCTTCGGAATAAAGACGGACCAAAGACGTGTTCAGCGTAAAGAAATCCCCCTTATCCCTATCGTAGTTCATATCGGTATAGTACGAACCGGAGGTATAAACAGAAAAGATACGTTCATCACAAACTTCGTTTCCAAACAACTTGCTATAGCCGGCTGTCGTCAACACATCATACCCTCCTTTAATATCAATCACCTTTTGCGCATACTCTTCTGCCTGTTCATAATTCCCGGCATATAATTCCAATTCAGCCAGCAGATAATACCCGCTATATTGAGAAAGCCAATATTCCTGTGCAGGATTATTCTCCACTTCTACAGCTTCTGTCAATAGGTTACGAATAGCTGTAACACATTCCCCTATGCTCGAACGCTTCAGGAATCCCAGTTTAAACTCATCTTTCAGAATGATACCGTCTTTCTCCGGACCATCGGCATAAGCAGGAGCAAAAAGGCGTAACAGATTAAAATAACAATAGGCTTTCAACAGTTTCGCTTCACTGACGATACAACGTATTTCCTGCCTTTCTTTATCCGAAGTTATGCTCACATTATCAATGCGCTCCAATACTGCATTGGCAATAGCTACTGTTGCATAATATTCTTGCCACATGGATAAGGAAATGTCTTCCAACGGCTGTGGCTGCCATTTATACAGATTACTCAAAGAAGAGTTACGAGCAATCAGATATGTCGGCTCAAAATCATCTCCCAATACAGACAAATTAAACTCCGGGGTCGGCAGTTCCGAATAAGCAGATGCCAGCAATTCACGGGCAGCAGCCGGAGTAGTGACGGCATCCGGATCGGAAAACTGGTTCTCATAAGGAATATCAAGCGAACACGATGTACCTACACAGCATATTGCCAATAAATAACTCCAATCTTTTATTTTATGTATTATTGTTATCATACACTTCTCTAATTAAAAAGTCAAACTTAGATTGATTGTTAATACCGGTTGCATTCCTCCTGCCAGTGTTCCCGTTTCCGGATCGGACTCACTATAAGGAGTAATCATAAACAGGTTGGAAGCCTGAAAAGCAACATTAGCATATTGAATAAAACGGATGTTCTTTTCAAGAAAAGCATGTGGAACACGATAGCGTAACGACACCATAGACAGTTTGAGATAATCACTTTTTCCCACCGTTTCCGTATTAGGATACAGCGTTAACGAAGCAAGGGCAGACGAGCTATAATAAGGTGAATGATATTTTTTACCTTCATCTCCCCGTTTGAACCACATATCCTGTACTTGTCCTTTAATGGCATTCTTTATCGAAGTGTCGGATGAACGTACATAACTGTAGTTATATCGTTTGATACCTCCGAATACATAATAAAAGTCCATATCCAAGTCAAAGTCCCTGTATGAAAAACTCAGATTTAATGTACCGCTATAGGGAGGAGTAGCATGCCCCAACGCTATAATATTCTCCTTCACCGGAGTTTCAGTAGCCGGTATTTCACGGCCATCCGCTCCCTGAAATACCGGAAGCCCGGTGATAGGATTAATGCCGAGAGACTTCAACCCGTAAACAATATCGTAAGCTTTTCCGACCTCATAAGTAGGAACAACCTCCTCTTCACTTGTATATAGACGGTCGGAATAATATAAGTCGACTACCTTATTGCGATTGTAAGCCAGCGAACCACGCAAAGACAAACGCCAGTCCGAAGTATCCAGCACCTTTACGGAAGCACTCAGTTCGTACCCCTCATTGCGAAGTACTCCAATATTACGTTTCATGGTATGAAAGCCGTTGGACAAAGGAACAGGAACATCCAGCAGTGCATCACTTGTTTCCCTCCGATAAATATTACCACTTAATGTCAGGCGTTTAAACAGTTCGAACGACAGGCTGACATCTGTAGACGTCGTCTGCTCCGGCTTCAAATCCGTATTATAAAGTGCAAGCAGTTGCAAGAGACGGGCATTGCCGTAATAATTTGTCGAATAAGAGAAAGTTCCGATAGTCGATGAAGCAGATACACCTGCCAGATTGGCCATTCTTCCATAAGAGGCTTTCAGGTTCAGATGAGAAATTACTTCATTATCTTTCAGGAAAGGATACTGACTCACCGTCCACCCCAAACCGACTGCCCACGCGGCATTCCATCGCTTGTCTTTGGGAAGGATCGAAGAAGCATCCGCCTTATACGTAGCAAAAAAGTCATAAGTAGCATCGAAGCTATACCCCATCACCCATCCAAATCCCATTTGAGCAGTCTTTTCTTTCAACGATCCAACCGACGGTTTACGATTACCGGATATAGACTGATTGATAGCCGCAGGAGACATTTGAGTACCTACTCCGTAACCTACAATGGAGACATTGTCAGCATCTGTCATATAGTAGTCCATATTGCCGCCGACCGTAAAATCATGTTTGTCGGCAAACACCTTATTGTAGGTAATACGTATATTGGAAGAAACATTCGTCGTCACGTTCTTGTCTTTCGTCAGTTTACCGAGTTCTTCCACAGGAGATCCGCTCTTACGCTCCTGAATAGAAGTGGAAGGTACTAATGTCAATGCTTCATTCAGTACCACATCAATACCTGCCACGGCATCAATATCCAGTCCTTTGACAGGTTGCAAGTTCAGACTTCCGCTCACTCCTCCCCGCTTATCGGTCGATTTGCTGTTATATTGACTAAGCAAATCTTTATAAGTATATTCAGACGACTCGTTGGAGTAAGATATTAATTTACTGGTAGGTGTCTCGTAAGGATTCAGTTGATAAACTAGGTCCGTGGGTGAATACACACTACCATTTGGAGTATCCGTTGCAGAATATCCTGCATTCGTACTTACCGAAAGGTAACCCCATCGACCCAATTTCTGGTCGAGACTCAAACTGGCAGTGAAACGGTGCGTATCATTTCCCGGCACTCGTCCACCTTGCTGGGCATAATTGACAGATGCATAATAAGAAGTATTCTCCGTTCCGCCCCTTACACTCAGGTTATGACGTTGGTAAGTACTCAAGTGTATCAATTCATCGAACCAGTCGGTATGGATATTTCTCAGAGAATCCAGTACAGACTGTCCTTCGGCTATCATTTGATTGAGATTGGGATCGGCAGCGTAATACTTCCGATAATAATCTTCACTGTAGCGATATCCCGGGGTGGAAGCATTTTGTAACAATCGCTCCAACTCCAGTTTCTCGTCAGTATCCATCATTTCCACTCCTCTGCGGCCACGGGTGGTAATACCCATATTAAAACTGTAATTGGTTGTCAGCCTCCCGTCCGGATTTCCACGCAAGGAAGTAATCTCAATCACTCCGTTAGCTGCTTTAATGCCATATAAGGCGCAGGCAACAGCATCTTTCAGCACTTTTATTTCCTTTATATCTGATGGATTGAGTGTCATAAAAGCATCCGACGAAATAACTTGTCCATCTTTCACATAAAGCGGCTCGTTTGCCGAGTCTCCTTCACGGAAAGATGAGTTTCCACGAATGCGTATCTTGGGCTTCGAACCCAAGTCACCCGTATTTGTCACTATCAGTCCGGGAACCGTTCCTTGCAAAGCCAAAGACATGTCAATCATAGGTTTGCTGTTTAACCTTTCCATATCTACCCGTTGCACCACGCCCGATTTTGCACGAATATCCAGCTCATTAATATTCGATTTGGCAACTATAACAACTTCATCCAGTGACTTGGTATCTTGCTGCATGGCAGCATCCTGTACTTTTTGCCCGCTATACTTTATACGGACATCTTTCATTCCCACAAAAGAAAAGACAATTATCTCTCCCTCTTTCCACCGCCCACGCAACAGATAGCGTCCGTCAGTATCTGTTACCGTACCGAACTGTGTATTCCTGACACGAATGGTAACTCCGGGAAGTGGCTCACCTTGATGATCAGTGACCATACCGGTCAGTTCAACGTCTCTTTGTTGGGCATAAGTAGTTGTAGAATAAATTACAGAGATAAAAATTAAAGTGATAATAAATGCTCTCATTTTAGCGTTTGTTATATAGTATTATCCGGACTGCAAAAATAGACACTATTCACAGCCCGGACAATCACCATATATAACTATATCATCAGCTAAAAATACCTAAAAACAGTCATTTTCAGTTTCGCACGGTACGCCTTCACATTCAAACTCCAAAGTAACATGATGAATATCCGCTTCTTCCAACCGTGCTTTGATCAGATGTTTTATCTCTTCCATTCTTTCCATATTATCAATGACTATATGTGCAGTTAAAGCAGTCTCCGTAGTACTCAATGCCCATATATGCAGATGATGACAACTCTCCACGCCGGGCTGATCCAGTATTATCTGCCTTATTTCATTAATATCTATCCCCACAGGAACACCATCCAATGACAACCGAAGACTGTCACGGAGAAGTCCCCATGTTGAAATCACAATAACCACAGCTATCCCCAGTCCGATAATTGGATCGACAATACTCCATCCCGTATACATGATAATGATACCGGAAGCAACTACACCTATAGACACCAATGCATCTGCCGCCATGTGCAGATACGCACCTTTCACATTCAGATCCTTATCTTTATCCTTCATAAAAAGCCACGCAGTAAGTGCATTGATTACCACTCCCACTCCTGCTGTCCATGCAATAGCAGAACCGTCTACTGCAACAGGATAAAACAACTTATCAATACTTTCGGCAATAATTATTCCGACAGCGACCAACAATATAACCGCATTCAATAAAGATACTAATATGGTACTCTTTTTATATCCGTAAGTATAACGGCTGTTCGAATGAATTTTCTCCAACCGAAAAGCCAGCATAGCAAGTATCAAGCTTGCCACATCACCCAAATTATGTCCGGCATCAGAAAGCAGCCCCAAAGAATTGTAATAGAAACCAACTCCAAATTCAACTATCACAAAAGAGAGATTTAGAACAATACCTATTATAAAAGCTTTATTGAGCGAAGTTATCCGATGAGTATGTTCGTGATGATGAGATTCCATATTATATATAGTTTTATATCCTGTATCCAGGAAACAAATGCTAAAATAAATAGTTCATATTTTTCTCCCTAATCTTGAGCAGACTCCTAAGTTAAAGCTTATAAATGACTGTAAAAATATAAACCAGTTATCTTTAATACCTACATATGATTAAACGCCCTATTTCTTTTCATTTCTTTTAGGTATTGTCCTTGCTTATATATCCCCGTAACTTTGCAGACGAAAAATAAATTAATCATTATCTATCAAAATTAAGGATGAAAATATTAAACTTATGGATGATTGCCCTTATGGCATTATCATCAACTTTTGTTTCTTGTAGTGACAGCGACGACGATACCGACAATGCAGAACAAGCGAAAGCAATTGCCGGCACTTATAAAGGTTATTCTATTGGTGAAAGCAAAATGTTTTCCGACTATCTAATGGGAGCCGATGCCAGTGCCACCATTATAGCCAATTCGGATGGTACTATCAATCTGGTATATAAATCTGGGTCCGGAGATTTCATACTGAATAATCTGAAAGTTTCTTCTAAATCTTTCAAAGGTGAAGGTGAAGTTGCTTTGGCCATGGGTGGAAACACTCCGGGTAACTACGAATATACACTGGAAGGTAGTGTCAGCGATGCAAAGGTATTAACTCTCAAAGCGAATGTTCCCGTACCGATGGGCGGTATCGACATCGAATTCATTCAAGCAGAAACTCCGATTGCTTATTATGTAGCTTCTACCTATCAGTACAATACTAATCTTTCCATCAGTGTTATGGGAAGTTCATACGGTTCTACCGAAAATTGCAAAGCAATTGTTAAACGTGCTTCAGAAACTACAGTAAATATCACCCTGAACGGATTTGGCAATTTAACCGGAGGAGGAAGTAATATGAGTCTGGGAGATTTCACGATTAACGGAGTAAACGTTGAAAAAACAACTAGCGGCTACACACTAAGTTTAGGTGAATTCGAATCTGAGGCAGAATCTTCAACCGGCACTCCTACCCCAATTACAGGTGTAAGCCTGGAAGGTACAGTTGCAACAGACGGTACCGCTGAAATCACTGTAGCTTTCAAACCGGGAAGTATGCCTATGCCAATCACGGCAGTTTTCACCGGAAGCAGCAAAAGTAGTGCACAATAACTAATTTGAAAGAAGATATGAGAAGAAGTAGTCACACTATTTTCAAAAATATCATGATACTGGGAGCGACGATGTCGCTCTCAGCTTGTAATGGAATGTTTGAAGGGATTTATGATGATCCCATCGAAAGTGAGATGGAAATTAAAGAAAGTAGCTTTTCACAAATCAATACTACCGAGTACACCAACTGGGTATATATCGATTTATCCGAACGCAAAGCAACAACTGTAGAAATCGGAGAGGAACATAAAAGTGAGATACCGGCAGAATGGGATCTCGCCATCCACCGTTACGATATCAAAACAAACGAAGGTGCAGCCTATCAGACGACCTATACTAATATTGATGAGCTGAAAGCAAGTGGAAAACTTCCTGCTGAAGAAAATTTTATAAAAGATGAATGGACAACTGATAAAATAGCAATCGATATGTCCGGCATGATGGAAGGAAACATTAAATATACAGAAGATTATCGCAATGAGATCTTATCCGGCTGGTTGAATGTAGATACTTCAAGTATGCCCCCTATTTATACGATGTCCAATCAAGTTTATCTGATACGGCTGAAGGATAACACCTATGCAGCAATTCGTTTTACCAACTATACCAATGCCAGAGGCATAAAAGGATATATCGACTTCGATTTTCTATATCCGCTTGATTTCGAAGAAAACAACTAAGAAACCAATTACAAAGAATGAAACCTACATATATAGTATCCATCTTACTATTCTCCTTTATAGCAACCTGTTCCACATTCGCACAACAATCAACAGAACATATCAGCGGACGTGTCACTGATACAAACGGAGAACCTCTCCCAGGTGCTACCATCTCCATAAAAGGAGAAAAAACAGGAGCTGTCACTACTGCTGACGGAACATATACATTACAACTCCCCGGAATCGGTTCATATATCATCACAGCATCCTACATAGGTTATCAAACAGAAGAAAAAAGAATAACTACCGAAAAGGAAAAGAAAGTGAATTTTCGTTTATCCGAAGATCAGTTCGACCTCGGAACGGTCGTTGTAACCGGTACCCGTACTCCCAAATTGCTGAAAGATGCTCCCATCATCACTCGGGTAATCACCTCGGAGGATATTAAGAAAGTAAATGCCAATAACGTTGCCGATCTGCTAAAGACAGAATTGCCCGGTATCGAATTTACCTTTTCCATGGATCAGCAAACCGCCATCAACATGCAAGGTTTTGGGGGTAACTCCGTGCTGTTTCTGGTAGATGGCGAACGGTTAGCAGGAGAAACACTTAATAATGTAGACTATGAGCGTCTGAATCTCGACAATGTCGAGCGCATAGAGATAGTAAAGGGAGCAGCATCTACCCTTTACGGTTCCAGCGCTATCGGAGGAGTGATTAATATCATTACCCGCGAATCGGATGATCCATGGAACCTCAATCTCAATTCGCGCTTCTCCGAACACAATGACCAGCGATATGGCGGCACTGTGGGATTCAATGCTGGCAAATTCAACAGCCTGACCAACGTACAATATAACAATGTCGACACTTATGCCGTAGACAACCCGGGAGACTTCTCTACAGTGTTTGGAAGCCGGGTATGGAACTTTAAAGAACGTCTAATCTATCATCCGCTTGAAACACTCAAACTGACAGGAAGAGCGGGATATTATTTCCGTGAACGTAATAAGCCGGGAGATACCCAAGACAGATATCGGGGATTCAGTGGCGGAATGAAAGCTAACTATACTTTCAATATTATGAGTAATCTTGAAGTTGGTTATACCTTTGACCAGTATGACAAAAGCGACTATCAGTCACTTTATAAAAATGATGTACGTGATTACAGCAACGTGCAACACAATGTACATGCACTCTACAATTATACCTTTAATGGAAAGCATACGCTAACTGTCGGCGCCGATTATCTGCGCGATTATCTGATGTCTTACCAGTTTACTGATAACGCGGACCATACTATGCATACAGCAGACGCATTCGGACAGTTCGACTGGAATCCGACAGAAAGGCTGAACGTAATAGCCGGATTGCGGTTCGACTATTTCTCTGATTCGAATGTACGTCATTTGTCTCCACATCTGGGAATGATGTACAAGATAGGCAACTGTTCATTAAGAGGATCTTATTCGCAAGGATTCCGCTCCCCTACTCTAAAGGAGATGTATATGGTATTCAATATGGCAAATATGATGATGATCTATGGTAATCCGGATTTGAAATCGGAAACGAGTCACAATTTCTCCGTATCTGCCGAATATACCAAGAACCGTTATAACTTTTCTGTGACAGGCTATTATAATCTGGTGCATAATCGTATCAATACCGTTTACAGTGAAGACCCCAAGGGACAAATATATACCAATACCGACAAAATGGATATTGCAGGAATTGATGCCAACATCTCCGCAAAATATCCTTGCGGACTCGGCTATCGTCTGTCATACACTTATATTCATGAGTTCATGCACGACGGACAAAAAAAGTTCACAGATACACGCCCTCACACAGCAACTGTAAGAATTGACTGGAGCAAAACGCTGAATAAAGTCGATTTCAACTATTCACTCAACGGACGCGTGCTGTCGAAAGTGAAAACCAACATATACAACGATAGTTTCAATAATCCGGCTGCCGGAAGTCAGGCAGTAGAGTATCCGGGATATATGATATGGGATCTTACCTTCTCGTTGGGAATCATCAAAGGAGTAAATATGAATCTGGCTGTAAACAACCTGTTCGATTATGTGCCTGATTACTATTATTTCAACTCACCTACCACAACGGGCACCAATCTTACGTTGGGACTTTCGCTGGATATAGACAGGATCTTCAAGAAATAAACAGCAGCAATAGAACTACATACAAAGCTAAAAATAAGAGAAATGAAAAAGAAAAGTAAAATCATTTTAGGTGGATGCATCGTCGTAGCAGCCTTGACAGGGCTATCCGTATGGAATACCTGGTTCAGCGCTACAAAGATTGCTTTCGTCAACTTCCAGACGATACAGCAGGGAAGTATTTCGAAAGCCAACGACAATTCATTCATTAAACTTAGTGAAGTGTCTCTTGACAATCTCGATCGTCTGGCCAATTATGACATGGTATTCATCAATGGCATGGGACTGCGTATTGTCGAAGAGCAGCGTCAACAAATACAGCAGGCAGCGGATAAAGGTATCCCTGTATACACTTCCATGGCTACCAACCCGGCCAACAATATCTGCAACCTCGACAGTATACAGCAGAATCTCATACGCGGCTATCTAAGCAACGGTGGAAAAACCAACTACCGCAACATGCTGAACTATATCCGTAAAGCCATCGACAGAAAGGCTTCTGCCGTACCCGAAGTGGAAGATCCGGTAGAAAGGCCTAGCGACATGCTTTATCATGCCGGAATCAGTAACCCGGATGATGAACTCGAATTCCTCACTGTTACCGATTATGAGAAATTCACGCGTGATAACAACCTTTATAAAGAAAAAGCACGAAAAATCATGATTACCGGACAAATGGCAGATGCCACCGATCTGATCAAAGCGCTCGAAAATGCAGGATACAATGTGTATCCCGTTCAATCCATGACAAGATTTATGTCATTCATTGATGAAGTGCAGCCCGATGCTGTTATTAACATGGCACACGGACGCATGGGAGATAAAATGGTAGATTATCTGAAAGCTAAGAATATCCTTTTGTTCGCTCCGCTCACAATCAACAGTCTTGTGGATGAATGGGAAAATGATCCGATGGGTATGTCGGGAGGGTTCATGTCGCAAAGTATCGTGACACCGGAGATAGACGGAGCTATTCGTCCTTTCGCCCTTTTTGCACAGTATGAAGATAAAGAAGGATTGCGTCATTCATATGCAGTTCCCGAACGTCTGAAGACTTTTGTATCTACGATAGATAACTATCTGAATCTGAAAACGAAACCAAATTTTGAAAAGAAAGTAGCAATCTACTACTACAAAGGTCCCGGTCAAAACGCATTGACAGCTGCCGGAATGGAAGTAGTACCTTCCCTTTATAATCTTCTGCTTCGGATGAAACAGGAAGGATATAATATATCCGGCCTCCCTGCCAATGCACAGGAACTGGGAAAAATGATACAAGCTCAGGGAGCAGTATTCAATGCTTATGCAGAAGGAGCTTTCAACGAGTTCATGCAAAACGGACACCCCGAACTGATAACAAAAGAACAGTATGAAGGTTGGGTGAAAGAATCACTTCGTCCCGAAAAGTATCAGGAAGTAGTAGATGCTTTCGGTGAATTTCCCGGCAATTATATGGCGACTCCCGATGGTAAACTGGGTATCGCCCGTTTACAATTCGGCAATGTTGTGCTTTTGCCACAAAATGCTGCCGGAAGCGGTGACAATTCTTTCCAAGTGGTACATGGTACCAACATGGCTCCGCCACACACCTATATTGCTTCCTATTTATGGATGCAGCACGGTTTCAAGGCCGATGCACTTATCCACTTCGGTACACACGGCAGTCTGGAATTTACTCCAAGAAAGCAAGTTGCCTTATGCAGCAATGACTGGCCGGACCGTCTGGTAGGGGCTGTTCCTCATTACTATATCTACTCCATTGGGAACGTCGGAGAAGGCATGATGGCCAAACGCCGTTCTTATACTACATTGCAGTCATACCTCACTCCTCCTTTTCTGGAAAGCAGCGTGCGGGGCATCTACCGGGAATTAATGGAAAAGATCAAAATCTATAATAATTCTCAAAAGGAAAACAAAGACCAGGAAGCACTGGCTGTGAAAATCCTGACTGTGAAGATGGGTATTCACCGTGATTTAGGACTGGACAGTATTGCCAACAAACCATATACAGAAGATGAAATCGTCCGTGTAGAAAACTTTGCCGAAGAGTTGGCTACAGAGAAAATCACAGGACAACTGTACACTATGGGGATTCCTTACGAACCGGAAAGAATTACTTCTTCTGTTTACGCAATGGCTACAGAACCAATTGCTTATAGCCTTTTTGCCCTTGACAAGCAACGTGGAAAAGCGACAGAAGCTGCCGGAAAGCATCGGAGTGTCTTTACACAACAATACCTCACTCCTGCCCGCCTTCTGGTAGAAAGACTGATGGCTAATCCTTCACTGGCGAACGATGAACTGATTTGTCGTACAGCCGGAATCACTCCGCAGGAACTAGCAAAGGCAAGACAGATAGAAGCAGAGCGTAATGCCCCCAAAGGCATGATGGCAATGATGATGGCTGCCGCAGCCCAGAAGGATCAGGCAGATAAAACAAAATCAGGCAATGGTCATCCCACTTCGGCAAAAACAGAAACAAACCCTCATGGCAAAATGCCCGAAAGCATGAAAGAGGCCATGAAAAAAATGGGAGCTAACATGGACCCGGAAAAAGCAATGGAAATGGCTAAATCTATGGGAGCCAGCCCGGAAGCATTGAAGAAGATGGAAGCCGGCATGAAAGCCAATAAAGAGCAAAGCAAAACTGCAAATACTCCGGGCAAACCGGAAAAAACGGAAAATGCCGAAAAACCACAGGGGATGTCAGCTATGATGGCTGCTATGGGAAAAGCTCCGAAAGAATACAGCAAAGAAGAAGTAGAATTCGCACTTGCAGTAACCGAAGTAGAACGTACAATCAAGAATATAGCTAACTATAAAAATGCACTGCTGACAAGCCCTGAAGAGGAACTTAGCAGTCTGATGAATGCATTAAAAGGTGGATACACGGCCCCTACTCCCGGTGGTGACCCGATCGCTAATCCGAACACGCTGCCTACCGGACGCAATATGTATGCTATCAATGCCGAAGCAACTCCGACAGAGTCTGCGTGGGAAAAAGGGATTGCTTTAGCCAAACAGACGATCGAGACATACAAGCAACGTCACAACGACTCCATACCACGCAAAGTCAGCTACACACTCTGGTCATCCGAGTTTATTGAAACCGGCGGAGCAACCATCGCACAAGTACTTTATATGTTAGGAGTTGAACCTGTCCGTGACGCTTTCGGTCGTGTCAGTGATTTAAAACTGATTCCTTCTGCCGAGTTAGGACGCCCACGTATTGACGTAGTGGTCCAGACTTCCGGACAGCTCCGTGATCTTGCCGCCTCCCGCCTCTTCCTTGTCAATCGTGCAGTAGAGATGGCTGCCACGGCCAAAGACGACCAATATGAGAATCAGGTTGCCGCCAGCGTAATAGAAGCCGAACGGGTACTGACCGAAAAAGGACTAAGCCCGAAAGATGCCCGCGAAATTTCAACGTTCCGGGTATTCGGAGGAACCAACGGCATGTATGGAACAGGTATTCAGGAAATGGTGGAATCCGGCGACCGTTGGGAGAATGAATCGGAAATCGCAGATACTTATCTCAACAATATGGGAGCCTATTACGGCAGTGAAAAGAATTGGGAAGTATTCCAGAAGTTCGCTTTCGAAGCCGCACTGACCCGAACGGATGTTGTAGTACAGCCACGACAAAGCAATACTTGGGGAGCTTTAAGCCTCGACCATGTATACGAATTTATGGGAGGTATGAATCTTGCCGTACGCAATGTGACCGGCAAAGATCCGGATGCCTATCTCAGTGATTATCGCAATCGGAACCACATGAAGATGCAAGAACTGAAAGAAGCTGTCGGCGTAGAAAGCCGTACCACTATTCTGAATCCGACTTACATCAAAGAGAAAATGAAAGGTGGAGCCTCTTCCGCAAGTGAATTTGCAGAAGTTATCACAAACACCTATGGATGGAATGTGATGAAACCAGCCGCAATCGACAAAGAACTCTGGGATAATATATATAATGTATATGTGAAGGATGAACTGAACTTGGGAGTCAAACAATATTTCGAGCAACAGAATCCTGCAGCTCTGGAAGAGATGACTGCTGTAATGCTTGAAAGCGCCCGCAAAGGGTTGTGGAAAGCAAGTGAAGAACAGGTTACAGAGTTAAGTAAACTTCATACGGAAATCGTCAATACTTACCGTCCGTCGTGTTCCGGATTTGTTTGTGACAATTCCAAACTCCGTGACTTCATTGCATCTAAAGCTGACGCACAAACCGCTACACAGTATAAAGAGAATATCTCTAAAATCCGTGAAGCAAAAGCCAGCGGAAACAATAAGGGAGTGGTCATGAAAAAAGAAGAAATAAATCAGACAGCCGAAAAGCAAACAAATACATTGAGCAATGTAGCTGTAGGCATCGCTGTTATAATCGTTATTCTTGCTCTGATACTCTTTGTACGCAAGCGTCGCAAAAACAGTCAGATGTAAGTCCTGAGCGGTGAATTATCAATCATAAATTGTAAATCGTAAAATCGTATAATGGATACAGTTGTTCTTGTACTTATGCTTCTTACAGCATTCAACTTTCTGTTGAAGCAAACGTTCTGGAAATTGATAGCGGTCTGCATTATCGCCGCTATCTGCGCTGTCTTCACCGGATTAATGTGGCCATATGCTATCGAGCAATCGAAAACTCAGATAGCAAACTGGCTGAGCAATCAGCCTTTGATGCTGGATACTTCCGTGCTTCTCAGTGTGGAAGTCTGCATACAAATGGCTTATGCCATGCTTGCCGTCCACGTGGCCAATGACTATCCGGTCAAACCGCGCATGATACTCATGTACCGTTTCCTCCGCTGGTTTCCGGGATTATTGATTTTTCCCGTTCTATTCAGCGGTCTGGTATATCTCATCTTTGCTTTTCCCGGCACTTCATTCCAGACGATAGCCTGGAGTTATGCAGCCTTTATTCTGGCAGCTATTCCTTGTGGCAGATTTATACTCCTCCATTTACTGCCGGAGAAAGAGCTACGCCTCGAACTATTTTTCCTGACCAATGCCTTGGTAGCCGTTCTGGGAATTGTTGCCACAGTCAACGGAAAGACTTCCGCAGCAGGTGTCAGTGAAATAGACTGGAAAGCATTGGCAGGCGTCATAATCATTGCATTGGCTGGTGGAATTCTCGGTCTTCTCTGGTGGAACATCCGAAATAGAAATAAAGAAAAAAGTGTGAAACAATAAAAGAATAAATAACGCATTAAATTATCAATAACAATGAATCTTATATCAGACATTTTATACTGGATCTCAACAGGCCTACTTGTTCCTGTGATCGTTTTATTAATCATCCTCTTTTGCCGTGCAATCATACTTGCCGGTAGTTTCTATGGTCAATATCTGTCTATCCGTAAAACAGAGGCTCTGCTCCGTAACGAACTGAACAAACTGACTCCGGATACCGTCGGAGAACTTGGCTCCAATCTTCCGGAAAACTCCAGATCCCTTGTCATTATGTATATGCGCCAAGTATTGGATGCGCGTGATACTCCGGCACAGGTACAACGCTTATTAGCTAATTTTGAAATTGCAGCAGACAAAGATTTAGCCATCTCTAAAACTCTGACTAAACTGGGCCCTATCTTAGGGTTGATGGGAACGCTGATCCCAATGGGCCCTGCCCTTGCAGGACTGGCCAGTGGTGATATTGCTTCCATGGCTTACAACATGCAGATTGCTTTCGCCACCACTGTAGTCGGACTGGTAGCAGGTGCCGTAGGTTTCCTCACACAGCAGGTGAAACAACGCTGGTACTTACAGGATATGACCAATCTTGAATTCATATCCGAACTGCTCAATGACAAACGTTCAATCAATAAAACTACAGAGAAATGAAGCATAACCTATTACGAAAAGAAGAAGACGCCGATCCTATCAGTGTAGTATCCAACCTGTTCGACATTGCGATGGTTTTTGCTGTTGCATTGATGGTAGCACTCGTCAGCCGGTATAACATGACAGAGGTCTTTTCGCAGGAAGACTATACGATGGTGAAAAATCCGGGTAAAGAGAATATGGAAATCATTACCAAAGAAGGTAATAAGATCAACCGATATACTCCATCTGAAGATCAGGATAAGAAAGAAGGAAAACGTGGAAAGAAAGTAGGTATCGCCTATGAACTGGATAATGGTGAAATCATTTATGTACCCGAATAACCGATTTAAGATTGGTTTAAAGTAAATATATACATAGTATCTTGTTATTCTGAATTTGCCGAAAGATCTCCTTTTCTTATACATAAACAGAAAGGAGACTCTTTGGCAAATTTCAAGTGACAGATCGCACAGATTTAACACACACATGATAGTACTCTTGCCAAAAGATCACAAAAAGCAATCACATTTGTATATAAAGGTAGTCCTTGCCCTCATTGTCATGATAAGCTGCTTCAATCTGTTTGTCATTACACAGCAGCGATAACCCCGAATGTACATGCCTGTTTGCCTGATGAATAATGTTGATGAAAATGAGTATATCTACAATCGCTATTTCCCTCTCATCAGCATCTTCTGTTTATTACTAATGCTTCTGCCTGTCTACATTCTCCACCGCCGGCAAACGAACAAGAGAAAAAGCTCTTAAAAATTGATTTATATCAAATCCTTTGAAAAGAATAGTCTTCTCATGCTCTATCATTTACTTTTTTAATTACCTTTGCGCTGATTTTAAAAATCCCTTTGAACTAACCCTTTAGTACTATGTTGTATTACGTATCATTTAAAAGGGTAAAAAAGATGTCTACAGAAGTATTAGTGGATACTGTATCCACAACAACAGATAGCTGCCAGATGGTAGCAACAGAAACAACACTGCAAGTAACAGCCGTCGCCAAGTCTGACAATCAGACTACCACTAATGAGGCTTACGCAGCTATACCTCCACGTCGTACTTTCAATGAACAGAAGCCGTTTGTATTTTCAATCATAGGCTTTGCCGTGGTATATATTGCAGCACTCGTTATCGGACGAATTATCAAAGTACGAATGGTTCATCATTCTTAAAAAGAACGACCGCAGCAAACAAAAAAAACAAGTCACCGAAATGATCACTCATTCCGATGACTTATCCCCTTTAAACACCTTTAAACAAAATGGAAAAATATGCCTCATTACTAACTAAACTAACTAACCCTTTGAGGCATATTTTGAAGAGGCTGACACATCAGCCTCTTGTTTTATATAGATGGCTTTCGCCGTCTAATCTTACTTGCGTGCTTCAGCGATATAGCCGAGAGCTTCCTCGCATTTTGCAGTTACATAAGCCCAGTCTTCTGCCGCTACCTTATCTTTCGGGAACAGTTTAGAGCCCATACCTACACAGAATACACCGGCTTTGATCCATGCTGTCAGGTTTTCTTTGGTAGGTTCTACCCCGCCTGTCACCATCAGCTTAGACCATGGCATCGGAGCCATTAACCCTTTTACAAAGTTAGTTCCGTAGACATCTCCAGGGAATACTTTGCAAAGGTCACAGCCTACTTCCTGCGCAAAACCAACTTCTGATACAGAGCCACAGCCCGGAGTGTAAGCCACCAGACGACGGTTACATACCTTAGCGATTTCCGGGTTGAACAACGGACCTACTACAAAGTTAGCTCCCAGTTGAAGATACATTGCAGCAGTAGCCGGATCAACGATTGAACCGATACCGATAGCCATTTCAGGACATTCTTTTGCTGCATATTTCACGATTTCAGCAAACACTTCCTGCGCAAAGTCACCACGGTTGGTGAATTCAAAAGCGCGGACACCACCGTCATAACAAGCTTTTACAACTTTCTTTGCCACTTCTGCATCTTTATGATAGAACACAGGAACCATACCTGTAGAGCCGATTTTATTCATTACGGCTATTTTATCGAATTTTGCCATCTTATTATTTACTATTTTAAATGAATTGACTATTCAAATTTTCAACTCTCTATTCTCAACTTATCTCTGTACGCGACCACTTGCGTCACCACCAGCCAAAGCTTCAACTTCTTCTATAGAAACTAAATTGAAGTCACCATTGATAGTGTGTTTCAAAGCAGATGCAGCAACAGCGAATTCAAGAGCAGCACCTTGGTTAGGCTTAGTCATCAAACCATGGATAATACCACCGGAGAAAGAATCACCACCACCTACACGGTCAATAATCGGATCGATATCATAACGTTTCGAAGTATAGAATTCTTCACCATTGTAGATCATAGCTTTCCAGCCGTTGTGAGTAGCCGAGAAAGATTCACGCAATGTAGAAACAACATATTTGAATCCGAACTCTTTCATCATCTGCTGGAAGATACCCTTGTAACCTTCAGCATCTGTATGACCTGCTTCAACGTCAGCATCCGGTTTGAAGCCCAGACAAAGTTCTGCATCTTCTTCGTTGCCGATACATACATCTACATACTGCATCAATGGTTTCATGATAGACTGAGCTTTTTCTTTAGTCCACAGTTTCTTACGGAAATTCAAGTCAACTGATACAGTCACACCGTGACGCTTCGCAGCTTCGCAAGCCAGACGAGTCAGTTCGGCAGCTTTATCGGAGATAGCAGGGGTGATACCAGACCAGTGGAACCAGTCAGCACCTTCCATGATAGCATCAAAATCGAAGTCAGCGGCATCAGCCTCAGCAATAGCAGAATGAGCGCGGTCATAGATAACTTTGCTAGGACGCATAGAAGCACCAGTTTCCAGATAATAGATACCTACACGGTCTCCACCACGAGCAATAAAGTCTGTCTTCACACCATATTTACGCAAAGCGTTTACAGCAGACTGTCCGATTTCATGTTTTGGCAATTTGGTTACGAAATAGGCTTCATGTCCGTAGTTGGCACAGCTTACTGCAACGTTTGCTTCTCCACCACCATATACTACATCAAAAGAGTCAGACTGAACAAAGCGAGTATTACCCGGAGTTGACAATCTAAGCATGATTTCGCCTAATGTAACGACTTTCTTTCCCATAATCTTATGTTTTAAATTCTAAGTTATTAATATTATGAAGTTTCAATTTATCATTTTCAGTCCATTTTAGGGTTTAAACAGCTGATTATATGACATTTAATCTATAAACAGAGTAACGCCACACACCTTTCGTGTGCGGGCACAAAGATACAACAATTTTCGTAATTACAAAAATTGTTATATATTTGTGTCGAAAATATTAAGATTATTATTGTGTGCGAGCACATAAACCTATATAAATAAGGTGATCGTATGAATAAATTGCCCGAAAGAATCAGAATCAAAGACATCGCCCGCTTAGCAGACGTGTCAGTAGGAACAGTAGACCGCGTCATTCACGGGCGCAGCGGCGTATCAGAAGCAAGTAAAAAACGGGTGGAAGAAATTCTGAAGCAGCTTGACTACCAACCTAATATGTATGCCAGCGCTTTAGCATCCAACAAAAAGTATACATTCATTTGCCTTCTGCCCCAACACTTGGAAGGTGAATACTGGACCGCAGTAGAATTGGGCATCCACGAAGCCATCGCTACCTATTCAGATTTCAATACTTCAGTGAAAATCAACTATTATGATCCTTACGATTACCATTCGTTTGTAGATGCCAGCGAAGCAATTCTGACTCAACAACCGGACGGAGTTATGGTAGCTCCTACAGCTCCTCAATATACTAAAGGATTCACTGACCAGTTGCAAGCACTGGATATACCTTTTATATATATAGACTCAAATATTAAAGACGTCCCTCCCCTCGCCTTCTTTGGGCAGAACTCACGCCAAAGCGGATACTTTGCCGCCCGTATGTTGATGTTGCTTGCCAGAGACGAAAAAGAGATTGTCATTTTCCGCAAAATACATGAAGGAATTGTCGGTTCTAATCAACAGGAAAACCGGGAAATCGGATTCAGGCAGTACATGAAGGAACATCATCCGTCTTGTAATATACTGGAGCTCGACTTACATGCAGAGCGTAATGATGAAGATAACGAAATGCTGGATGAATTCTTCCGCGCCCACCCGAGTGTGAAGAATGGAATCACTTTCAATTCGAAAGTCTACATCGTTGGCGAATATCTGCAAAGCCGCGGAAAGAAAGATTTCAATCTGATAGGTTATGACCTTTTGGAACGAAACGTCACCTGCCTGAAAGAAGGAAGCGTTTCTTTCCTCATAGCCCAGCAACCGGAGCTACAAGGTCTCAATGGTATCAAGGCACTGTGCGATCACCTCATTTTCAAGAAAGACGTGACCTGCATCAACTATATGCCAATTGACTTGTTGACTGTAGAGACAATAGACTATTACCATAGCAAATAACAACAAAATCCAACTAAACAAGTACATGGAAACAAAGTATTTAAGAATTAATCCTGCCGACAACGTTGCTGTTGCCATTGTTAACCTCCCGGCAGGAGAGCATCTCTCTGTAGATGGCATTGAGATTACACTGAATGAAGACATTCCTGCCGGTCATAAGTTTGCACTCAAAGATTTTGCAGAAGGCGAGAACGTAATCAAGTATGGTTACCCTATCGGCCATGCCCGCATGGCGAAGAGACAGGGAGACTGGATGAACGAAACGAATATCAAGACGAACCTTGCCGGACTATTGGAATATACCTATAATCCGATTCAGGTTGCATTGGATATCCCCCATAAAGACCTAACTTTCAAAGGTTACCGCCGTAAGAATGGTGATGTCGGTGTAAGAAACGAAATCTGGATTATCCCGACTGTAGGTTGTGTAAACGGTATCATCGGACAACTAGCCGAAGGTTTGCGTCGCGAAACAGAAGGAAAAGGGGTAGATGCTATCGTTGCATTCCCCCACAATTACGGTTGCTCACAGCTTGGTGACGACCATGAAAATACGAAAAAGATTCTTCGTGATATGGTACTTCATCCCAATGCAGGTGCAGTATTGGTGGTAGGTTTGGGATGTGAAAACAACCAGCCGGATGTATTCCGTGAATTTCTGGGTGATTTCGATCAGGATCGTGTAAAGTTTATGGTTACTCAGAAAGTAGGCGATGAATATGAAGAAGGAATGGAAATTCTGCGTGACTTATATGCTGAGGCATCTAAAGATGAACGTACGGAAGTGCCTCTGTCCGAATTGCGTGTTGGTCTGAAATGTGGCGGTTCCGATGGTTTCTCCGGTATTACAGCCAATCCGTTATTGGGTATGTTCTCCGACTTTCTGATTGCGCAGGGTGGTACAAGCGTGCTGACAGAAGTTCCGGAAATGTTCGGTGCAGAAACAATCCTGATGAATCGTTGCGAAAACAAGGACTTGTTCGAACAGACTGTGCATCTGATTAATGATTTCAAAGAATACTTCCTGTCACATGGAGAGCCTGTGGGTGAGAATCCATCTCCGGGTAACAAAGCCGGAGGCATCTCTACCTTGGAAGAAAAAGCACTGGGATGTACACAGAAATGTGGGAAGAGTTATGTATCCGGGGTGATGCCTTACGGAGAACGCCTGCAAAAGAAAGGGCTCAATTTACTTTCTGCCCCGGGTAATGACCTGGTAGCTGCCACTACTCTCGCAGCCAGCGGATGTCATATGGTACTTTTCACTACCGGACGCGGAACTCCTTTCGGTACTTTTGTTCCGACAATGAAGATTTCTACCAACTCTACTTTAGCAAAGAACAAACCGGGATGGATTGATTTTAATGCCGGAGTGATCGTTGAAAACGAACCGATGGAGAAAACTTGTGAACGTTTTATCGATTATGTGATTAAAGTGGCAAGCGGCGAACTCGTGAACAACGAAAAGAAAGGTTATCGCGAAATTGCGATCTTTAAGACAGGAGTTACTTTATAAAAGTAATGTACATTTAACGCAATAGACTAAAACGAAACCTTAAAAGGTACGTAGAACAATATGAAGAGTTGCTATCCAATAGCCAACATAAGTTGGATCGGACAGCAACTCTTTTCATTATCAAAAACTCTTTTTATCTACAAGAACTTCAAAGCGCCTACTCATATTAAACCATATCATCCCCTGTCCTAAGGAATGTAACACGAATCGTTTTATGAAACGGGATAAAACGGGAGACAACAGCAATAATAACCGATATTACCAACAGATATCCCAGAATCTCTTTTAAAGCAAGCAGCAAACTTTGCTGTTGTAAGGTTGCATGGAGAGAATTAGTTGCTATTTGTACAGCTTCGTCATACTTGTGACCTTGTGACAGAGCCATGTTTAAAGACTGACTGTATTTCCCCCGAATTAGTCAAACATTTGACTAATTTCGTTTATATATCGAATTTAGTGATTACATACAACTTCATTTATCCATATACTAATCAATTATCAACGTATTAATAGTATATCTCAACATTTCTCTTCAAAATAATCCGATTAAAATCTTGTTCATCTGAAATCTTTTATTTTACTTTGCACTACAAAGTACTTTTTATATGAATAAAGACAAAGCATTAGAATCAGTAAATGAGATAAAAGAGTTGATGGAAAAGTCCTCAAAGTTTATCTCTTTCAGTGGTCTCGCTGCAATTATGGCGGGCATTTACGCATTAGTGGGCGCCTATGTCGCTACACAAGTTATTACACCAGACACAAAGTTGAGCACAGCTTTGGAACTAATGATCATAGTAGCTTCACTTGTATTGACAGTCTCCGCTGTCACTGCCTGTATCCTTTCCTACTATAAATCCAAAAAGACTGGGCAAAAGTTTTTTAGCCGGCTGACTTATCGGGCATTGTGGAATTTTTCTCTCCCGATGTTGACCGGAGGCATATTATGTATTTCCATTCTATTGCATGGATATTATGACATAATAGCATCAATCATGCTTTTATTTTATGGTCTGACATTAGTCAATGTTTCCAAGTTTACCTATTCAAGCATTGCCTGGTTAGGATATGCCTTTATCGGACTGGGAATCATCGACTGTTTTTGGGAAGGTCATTCCTTACTGTTTTGGGCCATCGGTTTCGGTGGGTTCCATATTCTATATGGCATATTGTTCTATTTACATTACGAAAGAAGGAAATCATAAATGATAGAAGCATTCCAAAATATTAATAAAGCATTCGAAAGCAAAGTCCGGTTGGGGATTATGGCTGTGCTGATGGTCAATGAGGAAGCTGATTTCAATTTTCTGAAAGAACAGCTTTCCCTGACAGATGGCAATCTGGCAAGTCATACCCGTGCACTGGAAGAGCTGAAATATATCGAATGCATAAAAGGTTTTGTAGGCCGAAAACCACGAACAGTTTTCCGAGCTACAAAATTAGGCAGAGATGCCTTTAAATCCCATATTGAAGCCTTAGAGAATTTTCTAAAGTCAACATAATAATTCATCTAAACACTATTATCTTATGGACGGTTTCAATGAAAAATCAAACGAAGAGGTAGAACAGCAGCAACCATTAGGATGCCTGCATCGCTTCTCAAAAACAATCAAAATTGTGATTATCGGAGGATTAATTATTCTTCTGATGATACCTATGTTTATGATCGAAGACCTCATCTCGGAACGAGGACGCACACAGGAAGAAGCAATTAACGAGGTAAGCGAAAAATGGAGCCTTGCACAGACCGTCACCGGACCGTATCTGAATATCCAGTATCCGGTCGTTACGGAAAACAAAGGGGAAAAGAAAGTATCTATCAAAGACCTGATGTTATTCCCTGACGAACTTTCAATCAATGGCCAGCTAAAAACAGAAATACTCAAAAGGAGTATCTATGAGGTCAATGTATATCAGTCGGAGCTCACATTGAAAGGTTCATTCAGCTCGGAAGAACTGAGAAAAAGCAGAATAGATATAGAGCAACTACAATTGGACAGAGCTGCCATTTGCCTGAACCTGACGGACATGCGGGGAATCAGCGAGCAAATCAGCATTGCTTTGGGAGATTCTGTTTATATCTTTGAACCGGGAATGGACAACAGGGGATTAAGCAGTACAGGTGTGCATACCATCGCTAATCTGTCGGAGTTGAAGACGAACAAGAAACTGCCTTATGAGATAAAAATAAAACTGAAAGGTTCTCAATCTCTAAACTTTATCCCACTGGGGAAAACAACTCGTGTTGATCTGAAAGCTAACTGGAGCACCCCCAGTTTTACAGGCAATTATTTGCCTAATAACCGGAATGTCACAGAAAAAGATTTCTCGGCTCAATGGCAGGTTTTAAATCTGAACCGTAACTATTCACAGGTCATGATGGATTACAGTGGTGCCAATATTAAAGAGGTGGATAATTCCAGTTTTGGTGTCAACTTTAAGATTCCGGTAGAGCAATATCAACAATCTATGCGTTCCGCCAAATATGCAATTCTGATTATCCTGCTAACATTCGGAGTAATCTTCTTCACAGAAATCATGAATAAGACCCGTATCCACGCTTTACAATATTTACTGGTAGGTCTGGCATTATGTCTGTTTTACAGCTTACTACTCTCCTTCTCCGAACATATCGGTTTCAACCCAGCATATTTAATATCGGCTGCATTAACCATTATGTTGGTAGGAGGATATATGTTTGGTATCATCAAAAAGAAGAAACCTGCACTGATCATGTCCGGATTGTTGAGCATCCTTTACCTTTATATCTTTATTCTCATTCAGCTGGAGACCTTCGCTTTACTGGCAGGTAGTTTGGGATTGTTCTGCATTCTGGCATTAGTAATGTACTTCTCTAAAAAGATAGACTGGTTCAATGAATAGGAAGCCTGGATGGCAATATAAACAGTCTTAACATGGTGACACTATCCCATTGTTATGGTGTCACTATATCTGTGTGATAGTGACACTATGACAGCAGGATAGTGTCACCATGTTTTTGACCGTCAATACAACCACCCGATCACTATACGGCACAAAACATCACCGCCGATAATTCCTACTAGTGCAACTGTCCACAACTGCCAGCTCTTCAGGTTGCAAGATACCTTCAATGCGTTAAACATCCATACAAGCATAACGATCAGAAAGGGTAATCCCAGCAACGACAAAACCACCGCTTGCAAGAAATAAGGTTGTGCCAGCAGCTTTTCGGGTGACATGTTCATATCCATTTGAGACAACATTCGCATAGGCGGCAATAAACTAATTAAATTCATCACCAGTAACGGTAACTGGGCAAACAGCACAGTGCCCAACACATCTACTATACGAATGTGGGAATGTGACAAAAAAACACCTCCAAGAAAGAACTGTAACGCAGGAATCAGCCACACGATCAAATGCTCCGCCAAATAACACCACCAAGCCGGATTGGGAGCAGGACCGAAATGAAGCAATCCGTGATAATGATAACCGG
This sequence comes from Bacteroides faecis MAJ27, assembly GCF_900106755.1. Lineage (GTDB taxonomy): Bacteria > Bacteroidota > Bacteroidia > Bacteroidales > Bacteroidaceae > Bacteroides > Bacteroides faecis. The sequence goes on along the minus strand of NZ_FNNN01000005.1, from coordinate 67,221 downwards.
ATATCCAACAGATCCACGTAGAAACAGCCAGACCTAAAACTCCCCAGCCCAATGCTTTCATACCGGCAATCCGAATGAACGGATTTACGATTTGTTCTATTACCTTATTTCCCATCATACATCCATTTTTGTTAGTTTTTCGATTAAATCATCCAATATATTTCGAACAGTAGGGTAACTGACTCCTATATTTTTTGCCATATCTTTCAAACTGCCACTCGATTTTACAAAGTCGAGTACAAACTGCTGTTCCTTTTCCGACAGCCGTGCCAGCAGAGGCAGTTCAAAATTACCACAAACCTCTGTATTACACTCTTCGCAAAACAACCGGTTCACTCTCAAAGGAGCATCACATGCCGGGCACTGTAATGGTAAACGCTTCTTTATCTCCCCCATATTACTTTGGTTTCTTTATAAATGAACTGACAGAAGATATTAAAATGGTATTCACAGGTAACGAAGGATTAGTATAAACAGCAAGTTGCTGTTGCTGATCCGTCACATCACAATCTTTCAAAACATGATTCATACGATCGATCAGAAGGAATCTGGCAGCAGGACAAGCCTTCTTCAATAGTTCCGCATCTTCCACGGAAACTTGAATGTCAGTTTTCCCCTGTACAATCAGAACGGATACTTTCAAAGCAGCAATAATAGTCTGAGGATTATATTTGTACCATGAAATAAGGTATGGCTGAACAGAAGCACGAAACAACGATTGTAAATACACAGGAACATCCGTCACCTCTTTACCACCCTTCAGCGACTCATTAATGGAAGCCACTTCTTTCAGCATCGCTTCAGGTAACTTCTGAGCGGCAACCTGAATTTCTATCAATTCATAAGCCGGACGCCCGGCTCCCGCCAACGAAACAAATCCCTTTACTTTCGGACGGTCCTTACAAGCCAACATACCAATCAACGAACCTTCGCTATGACCAACTACCGTAATACCGGTGAAACGACGGTCCTTTGCCAAATAATCAATCCATCCGATCACATCATTCACGTAATCTTCAAAACGTAGTTTTACCTCCTCCTTTCCGGCAGCAGCACTACTTGCTATCCCCCGCTTATCAAAACGCAAAGATGCGATGCCATTCTTCGCCAAACCTTCAGCCAGAAACTTCAACGAGTTATTCTTCATGTTACCAACAGCTGAATTTCCATCCATGTCAGTTGGTCCCGAACCAGCTATCAATAATACTACCGGCCATACTTTCCCTTCATCAGGAAGCAGCAGCTTTCCTTTTATATCCCCCTCTTTTGTATTCAAGACTACTGCTTGCTCTTCCACAGGAAGAATCTGAGCCTGACATAAAAAGCTACACAAGGATAAGAAAAGAGCTAAAGTAAGAGAGATACACTTCATATGATTTACATTTAGATGATTTAATTTATCACAAAAGTAATCACAAAAACGAATAAAACAAATAATTATTTGAATATAATTAAATCTATATTTAATTATATTCAATACTAATTGAATTTATAGTCACTTTTGTGAGTTATAATAAGACGAATATTTAAGAAATCATATGTTCCACATAACTTTTTCATATTTGAATATTGTTTTTAATGATTAAATAAAATCGGTTCTTACTACCCTGAAACCAACATTGACATAGCCTTGCGTACCCGTTCTTACGACATCCGATTTTTCGCTGCGACAATCATCACGGTCAGAGTCCCAACTACCACCTTTGACAATATACAAACCATCTGCGTTCGTGGATGAAGTCCATTCCCAGCAACTGCCCCAGAAGTCAATACCTCCACAAGCACCTGTGGTTTGATTGCCGTAACCGTATATGATTTATAAATACTTCACGAGTAGAACAAATATAATATGGGACACTGGTCTTCCGATTAATGCCCCATTTTTTTATAATTCCGCTTATATTATTATATTTCTTGTTTCATCCACACAATCGGATAGCCTAAATCTCTTTTGATAGCTTCCATTTCCGCACTATGCCACATTTCATGTTTGAAGCTCCATGCCAGTGCTTCATACTTTACTTCTGCTACCGGATGTTTAAACGGAAGAGGTTCCAAACAATCGGATAAGATATCATCATTTAATGTTTCCAAGCTACTGATACAAATTTGGTGAACAATCTCAAACTCTTCTTTTAATTTAAGTACGGGAATCATATCTTTTTCTATAGAACGGTGCATGGTTCCCATTCCATTAAATATTCTGTTATATTCTTTAATAGGCAACAGCTCTCCTACTTTCTTATTTACTCCTGTCACAGCAGTCATAGTATGAAAATTCTGCGAAACCAATAAATGTCCCACCTGCCAGATGAAATTTGAATCCGTACCCTCGGGAATCACATACCATAAATCTTCCGGCAATTCGGACATCAAACGTTTCACAAAAGCGCGAGCCTCTATCATCTGCTCTTTTAAAAATTCAATTTTACTCATAACTATATGTTTTTAAATTATACATATAGTTAGTGAAAACACACATGAGGTTTGTGACAACTTACAGCAAAAATCTCTCCCAATAATTTTTTCGAGGCAACTCTTTTTCAAATTTCCGGTATAAATCTGCCAGCCTCATCATTCTCTGCACTATTGCGTATTCCTTATCCATATCAATGGAATGTACCGGTTTACAAATACGACACTTACAGGTACCACCGGAATTATACAACGGACAGGTATCATTCATAAAAAGAGTGATTTTTTGAATTGAACGGTTATAGATTTGCCGTACATTGCTTTCTTTCAGTTCCATTATCGCACTAATTTGCCGATAGGGCAACCCTACATTTTCTCTAAAGATAAAAATCAGTCGGGCATCATTATTCAGACAATGATTCAGAGCAGTAATACACCAGTCGCATCTTTCCTTTATCCATTCCCGCTTTGCCTCTTCCTCACCGGAATATTCGATTTCAGGCAACGAACGGAAATATTCTACCTCGGTCATCTTCATCTGCCTTTCACCTTCCGCATACCTGCCGATGGTACGCCGGGCAATAGTATATATCCATGTAGAAAGTTCCGAATCGCCTTTAAAACTATGGAAACTTTTGCAAAGTTCATACCACACTTCCTGCGCCGCTTCGCGGGCTATTTCTTTATTCTGAATCATCCGGTGTGCAATCGTGGAAATCATATTCCCATATTCTTCCACCAACCGGTTTACATCCATTTCCATTACAGAGTAAACACTAAAATGTCTTTTTCAGATACACCATATCTACCAGTTGTTCACCGTCTTCATACATAGGGTGGTCATAATTGTCGGTAAAAAAGTTCTCTACCCGATGAGAGATGGTGAAGCCACAATGTTCGTAGAAAGATCTCGTAGAAGGCACATCTCCCGTTCCAACCAACATTTCAGAGCACCTCCCTTGATAATGTTCAAATAAAAATTGAATCAAGCGTTTACCGTATCCCTGTCGCTGGAAAAAAGAGATCGTAGCTATATTCTTAATTTCGTAAATCCTCTCCCCTTCACAGGTGACGACACAGCACGCTTTCAACCCGTCATCATACAGGACAAACATATCACCACGTTCCAGATAACGGTCGATCATACTTTCCTGTTCATCAGCCAGCAGCAACAGTTCCAAAAACTCTTTTTTATCAGAAATTACTTTTTTTATCTCCATATTGTAAAACTTTGAACATCTTATCAGTATCTTGCAAAGGTATAAAAATTCACCTGATAAACAATTTCTCGAAAGTATATCTTGAGAACCGGTCCAGCCGGTCCCTGCTCTGATATAAATGCTGAAATTGAGAATATCACATTCTAAGAATATACAGATACAATCAGACAATCGTCCAAATCAATAGAAAAATAATACAATGCGTTTGTTTTCTCCTATTATTATCGTTTACTTTGTTGGCAAATTTTAATCGTAGAATCATGAAAAACCTGTTATTAGCAGTCTTGCTCTTTTGCACAAACACAGCTGTTGCACAAGGTACCATAGAAGATTACCGCCGCGCTTACTCATCAGGAGAAAAATTCAGTGCCAACAAAGTATTCTATTCCAATGTGAATCCGGAGTGGATTGATGAAACACATCATTTCTGGTATGTGCGAAATACTCCCGAAGGACGTCTCTATGTATTAGTGGATGCCGACCATAAAAACAGGAAAGACTTGTTCGACCACAAACTTATGGCAACGGCTTTAAGTGAAGCATCAGGACGTAAAATAGAATCGACTTCTCTTTATCTGGATCGTCTGTCAGTCAATAAGAAGTTGGATACACTACGTTTCGTCTTCAACAATCATCGATGGATGTATGCCATCAACACCAATCAGCTGACAGACGAAGGCACTCTGCCGGCTCCACACAAACAACGCCACTGGATGGAAACTGACGACGAAAAAACAGCAACTCCCGTCTCCTCTCCTGACAGGAAATATGTAGCATTCATTAAGAATCATAATATATATGTAAAGGAAATAGCCACCGGAAAAGAAAGACAGTTAAGTCTCGACGGTACTTTGGGAAATTATTACTCAGCCTATATCCGTTGGTCTCCCGACAGTAAAAAAGTGGCTTCCTGCAAGATCCGCCCGGTAGAAAAACGCTATGTATATTATGTTGAATCCTCCCCTACCGACCAACTTCAACCTAAACTCCACAAACAAGAGTATGCCAAACCGGGAGACGAACTTCCATTTAGGATACCCTGCATTTACGAAGTAGAAACAGGACACGGTGTGATTCCATCAACAGATTTATTCTCTCAACAATATTATCTTACGAGTCCCGAATGGAATAAAGACAGCCAAGCCGTTACCTTCGAATACAACCAACGCGGCCATCAGGTTTACCGGGTATTGGAGCTTTCGGCTACAACAGGAAAAGTACGTCCGTTAATAGAAGAAACAAGTGATAAATACGTCAATTATTCCCGCCATTTCCGCCACGACTTGCAAGATGGAAAACGGATGATATGGATGAGTGAACGTGACAACTGGAATCATCTGTATATGTATGATCGCACCACAGCCCAACCTGTTCATCAGATAACCAAAGGCGAATGGTATGTACGTGATATTCTTCGTGTAGATGAAACGAACCAACTTATTTATTTTTCGGCAAATGGTGTACAGGCCAATGAAGATCCCTACCTGATCCGTTACTATCGTATCGGCTTCGATGGCAGAAATCTCACTTGTCTCACTCCGGAAGAAGGAATGCACAACGCATGGTTTTCCAAAGATATGCAATATCTGGTCGATGTATATTCAATGGTAGACAAAGCCCCCATAGCCGTACTCCGCAATGCTGAAAACGGAAAAGTCATCATGCCACTCGAAACTGCCGATATCAGCCGTTTGATAGCGGAAGGCTGGAAAGCCCCCGAAGTATTCACAGCCAAAGGACGTGACGGGAAAACGGATATGTGGGGAATCATCATTCGTCCCTCCAACTTCGACCCCGCCAAGAAATACCCTGTTCTGGAATACATCTACCAAGGGCCCGGCAGCCAATACGTCCCCAAGAATTTCATCCCCTATAACTATTATATGAGTGGTATTGCCGAACTCGGTTTTATTGTTGTAATGGTAGACGGTATGGGAACTTCTTTCCGTTCACGCAGTTTCGAAAACGTGTGCTACAAGAATCTGAAAGATGCCGGGTTACCCGATCATATCGCCTGGATAAAATCTGCAGCCCAAAAGTATCCTTATATGGATATAGATCGTGTCGGAATATATGGTTGTTCCGCAGGTGGACAAGAATCAATGACAGCAGTACTGTTTCATCCGGACTTCTATAAAGCAGCATATTCAGCCTGCGGTTGCCATGATAACCGCATGGATAAAATCTGGTGGAATGAACAATGGCTGGGATACCCCATTGGGGAGCAATATAAAGAAGGATCGAATGTTGAAAATGCCCATCTGCTTAGCCGTCCGCTAATGCTGGTAGTAGGTGAAATGGATGATAACGTAGATCCGGCTTCCACCATGCAGGTAGTGAACGCTCTGATCAAAGCTAATAAAGATTTTGAATTAGTCGTCATCCCCGGAGCCCATCATACGATGGGAGAAAGTTATGGTGAACATAAACGCTATGATTTCTTCGTGCGCCATCTGCTAAATACAACTCCACCGGGATGGAATGAAATAAAGTAGCATCCGTCTTCACTATGGATTATCAGGCGCAAATGAAGTCCTGTTTGTTTTCATTTGCGCCTAATAACACAATTGCCCTGACTGATCAGCTGCCTTTCCTATGCTCCAGAATCGTATCCATATTTTCTAAAGCCCAGCCAACCAATCCTTCAAGATGAGGAATTAAAGTTCCTCCTGTATCTGTCAGGTAATACTCTACACGGGGAGGAACTTCTGCATATATTTTCCGTTCAACCAAGCCGTCAGATTCAAGCGTACGAAGAGTAACAGTTAACATCCGCTGTGAAATATCCTCTATCGTTTTATGAATATCACTAAAACGCATCGTGCCATTGGCATTCAAAGTAATGAGTACCAGCATCGACCATTTGTCTCCCAAGCGGCATATAACATCTCTTACGGGACAATTCCCTGTCGGGTGAAAGTTTTTCATCTTTTAACGTTTTATATATTGTTGAGTTTCAGCAATAGTTACTTCCATGTAACTTCCTTATTCTGAGGTTCGTTATTGTATTTCTCAATCAAGGTAGATACATTTGCATCACAAAAGTAATAAACTTACTAAAAATAACTATTGTTTCACTCTAATAATGATGATTATGGCAAAGAAAGTAGCAGTTTTAGCAGTTAATCCGGTAAATGGGTGTGGTTTATTCCAGTATTTAGAAGCTTTTTTCGAAAACGGCATTCCATATAAAGTATTTGCCGTATCGGATACGAAAGAAATCAAAACTAATTCAGGAGTTACCCTGACAGTAGATGATGTAATAGCCAATCTAAAAGGACATGAGGACGAATTTGACGCACTCGTATTCTCTTGCGGTGATGCAGTACCTGTATTCCAGCAATACGCAGACAAGCCTTACAATGTAGACTTGATGGAAGTCATCAAGACCTTCGGAGAAAAAGGAAAGGTGATGATCGGGCATTGTGCCGGCGCCATGATGTTTGACTTTACAGGTATAACGAAAGGCAAAAAAATAGCTGTTCACCCGCTAGCCAAACCGGCAATTCAAAATGGAACCGCCACGGATGAAAAATCGGAAATAGATGGCAACTTTTTTACTGCACAAGATGAGAATACGATCTGGACAATGTTACCAAGAATCATAGAAGCATTGAAATAACCCTGGCAGTACATCTTAGAAGAATTCTACACAAAAGAAGAATGATTCATGCAATTGGATTATTAAGTCATTCGTTCCTTTAAAACCAACGGCCCGTTGCACACCGAGAAACGGGTCCTTGGTTTTAAACCAACAGGGTGTTGGTTTAAAAGGGAAAAAACAATACTCATATAGTATTAAGAACCAACGACTTACAAAATCCGCTTCCCACTCACCAATTTTCCCAATCCGTTCGTCAATAAAACACAACAATGAGCAGGTAACTATTGATAAAAAACAGATAGTACCCATTCCATACACCTACATATGGCGATTACTCTCTATAGTTAAGAAAAAACTGCTGTCACTCCTTCTGTTTTCGTATCAAAATAAAGAATAACGGACTATTACAAAAAAATAGTAAAACATTATTATCTTTCAAAAGTTTGTATATTAGCGACCTGAATATTTGAAAAGAAAAACGATACACATGCAACGTATCTAACCTTAGGTATAAACAGTATATGAACAAAGAGAAACAAGGATTTAGCGCATTTTTACTTCATTTTCTAGAACGATTGAACAGTGATAAAACTATCGAAGCAAAAATCACAGAATCGCTAACTGATATTTGTAAATACTATGGGTTTAAAAATTGTCGGTTTTGCAAGCCTCCTTGTCGAGTCAGACAGCAAAGAAGAGCGCCGGGAATACATTAATATTATGCAAGAGAATACAGATTTGCTGTTACAGTTAATATCAGATATTCTGGATCTATCAAAAATAGAAGCCGGAACTCTTGAATTCACGATGGACCATCTCAATGTCAAGAGCTTCTGTGAGGATATTATGCGCAATTACGACATAAAGGAGGACAAGGCAGTACCCGTTCTACTTGCTTCCAACCTTCCAGATTACTGCATTTATACAGATAAGAAACGTTTAATGCAGGTTATCACCAATTTCATCAACAATGCTCTCAAATTCACCAGTGAAGGTCAAATTCTTCTTGAATATCATCTGAACGAAAATAGTCAGACAATCGAATTTTCCGTGACAGATACAGGGATGGGCATCGCTCCGGACAAAAAAGAACATGTATTCGAGTGTTTTGTGAAATTGAATTCTTTTTCGAAAGGAACGGGGCTGGGATTGTCCATCTGCAGAAGTATCATAGATCATCTCGGCAGTCATATCGGGGTAGAATCCGAACAGGGAGCCGGTTCTCGCTTTCGGTTTACGCACCTATACAACATAAAAGATGAAATTCTTTAGTTAATATTTTCATTTTATCATTTTTTGAAGGGATATTATCGTTTTTCAGATTGTTTTTACTACTTTTGTCCATATCAAATCAACCATTAATTATTAAATCGAGCACAAACAGACCTCTTTATGAATATAAAAAAACATCTGCTACTGTTTTTTCTATGTTTCGTATCTATTACCCCTATTTTAGCGCAAAGAGACCACATAGATATCTCAAATTACATTTTGTGTATCAATTCCTATGCAGAATCTGCTCCATGGAGTAATCGGATGATCTCCGCTATATCAGAATATGTACAAAAAGTTCCCCAATTAACTTTATATGCGGAACATATGAATATGCTAATGATTGATACCGATACCACCTTGAAGGAATTCAAGAATCTTATTCAGGAAAAATATAGTAAACATCATCCACGTTTACTGGTATTATTGGGTAATTCAGCTCTATTGCTGCGCGACGAATATAGAGAACTATGGGGGGATATTCCTATCGTATTATGTTCGGAAGAAAACTATATAGGCTCACAAGAAGTCTATATATGCAAGCAACCGATTGTAAAAGCCGACTGTATACCACTCTCTCAACTGGCCGATCCATACAACTTGGTTCATTTATACTCTAACCTCTATCTTCAGGAAAACATACAACTAATATCTCATATAGTCCCCGATATGAAGAAATTTATATTTATCGGGGATGAACGGCAAATCAACCAAACCAATAGCATTGAGATACAGAGCAAGTTGAAAACCATGAATCCGGACATCGAATATCAGTTCATCACTCCGAAGAAATGGACAACCAACCAATTACTGGATTCATTGTATTTTATCGATCCGAATACAACAGGAATACTATTTGCTTCCTGGCTCTATAAAACTAAATTTGCGGGAAATACATACTTAGCTTCTAATGCCTACAAACTTATCGTGACAACCAGCGCCCCTATTTTCACCCTCAATATGGCCGACATTACCGAGGAAAACGGAGGTATGATAGGTGGCTATACTTACAATCAGAAACATTACAATCAGCAATTGATTCATATTGTCTCCGAAATACTTAATGGAAAGCAGGCACGGGAAATTCCTTTCTATACACCATCGGACGGTGTGCCCATCATTAATTATACTATCTTGCTTCGTAAAGGATACTCCCCCTCCATGTGTCCGCCCAACACCTGTTTTCTAAACAAACCACTCACTTTTTGGGAACAGAACAGGTACTTTATTATAGGAGCACTTTTCTTCATTCTATTATTGGCATTATTTTTTTTCTATCGTATTCATAATCTAAATATCATCAAAAAAGCACAGCAAAAAGAGATCGAAGCAATGGCAAACTATAAAAGCCTGATTAATAATATGCCTATTCTATATATGCAGGAAGAAGTGATTACTGACAAAAACGGTACTCCTATAGAATTGATTTACCGTAATGTGAATGCTCACTTTGAAAAGAAATTTTTCCGCAAAGAGAAAGTTATCGGAAGAAAAGCGAGTGAAATATTCCTTGAGTCAATGCCCCCATTCTTACACTTCACTCAAATAGCTTTGTCTGAAAATAAGATAATAACTTTTCCCTATTATTTCAAGAAAATAAATACTTTCTATGACATTGTGCTCAAAGCGAATCCTCAAAACAAGATGATCGATGTATTCTGCCTGGACAGTACGGAATTACACAGGGCACAACAAAAACTAAGTACTATCAATAATAAGCTAGCCATGTCACTCGATGTGGCAAACATTGTACCCTGGAAATGGGATTTGCAAAGCAAAACAATCCTATGTGACATCAATAAACCGATAGAGCTAAGCACACAAGGAAAAGACATTAATGAAGATCAATTGGCTGTTCCGGACAATCAATATTTTTCCAAGATATTCAAAGAAGACCGAAAACGGGTAGAACAAGCTTATCAGAACCTGATAGAAGGTCATTCGAAAAAAGTGAAAGAAGAGTACCGTGTGATCAGCACACAAAACGGATTTCATAGAATAGAATGGGTGGAAGCCCAGGCAGCTGTTGAAACGCGGGATGAGAACGGCAAACCGTTAACTTTGATAGGCTCCTCACTCGTTATTACCGAACGGAAAAAAATGGAAATGGAATTGATCAATGCCAAAGACCGTGCCGAAGAATCTAATCGTCTGAAGTCCGCCTTCCTCGCCAACATGAGTCACGAAATTCGTACTCCATTAAATGCTATCGTCGGCTTCTCCGGCATATTGGCCTCTACGGAGGAAGAAGAGGAAAAACAGGAATATGTCAGCATCATTGAAAACAATAATACCCTATTGTTGCAACTCATCAGTGACATCCTCGACCTATCCAAAATAGAAGCCGGAACATTGGATTTACATTATTCCGATATTGAACTCAATGATTTAATGAAAGATCTGGAAAACAGCTGCCAACTGAAACTCAAGTCGGATACTGTAAAGCTGGAATTTGTAGCTCCTGCAGAACCTTGTTTTGCACATATAGAAAAAAACAGGTTATCCCAGTTAATTATCAATCTTATAACCAATGCCATAAAGTTTACACCTCAAGGCAGCATCCGGTTCGGATATGAACACCAAAACGATGAGCTCTATTTTTACGTAACTGACACAGGTTGCGGCATCCCCCAGGATAAACAAGAAAGTATCTTCGGACGTTTTATAAAATTGAATTCCTTTACACAAGGAACAGGATTAGGGCTCTCAATTTGCCAGACACTCGTTGATCATATGGGTGGTAAAATCGGAGTGGAATCAGAAGAAGGAAAGGGGGCTACATTCTGGTTTACATTGCCTTACAAACAAGCCGAAACAGTAGAAAAGCCTCTCCCGAAGAAAACACAGACGATTTTCATAGAAAAGGACAAACTGATCATTCTGATTGCTGAAGACAATGAAAGCAACTATAAGTTATTCGAGTCTATTCTAAAATACGACTACCATCTGATTCATGCCTGGGACGGTCAGGAAGCTGTGAATATGTTCAAAGAATATAATCCGCAAATCATACTGATGGACATCAACATGCCCGTTCTGAATGGATATGAAGCAACTAAAGAAATTCGCAAATACTCCGCTAAGGTACCGATTATTGCAGTCACGGCTTTTGCATACGCTTCGGACGAACAGCAGGTAATGGAAAGTGGTTTCGACGGTTATATGCCGAAACCAATCAATGCCCGTCAGTTGAAGGCACAACTTACAGACATTATGCAAAAGCGCATTATATTGCTATAAAATGACTAATAATTCAGCCACATCCTGAATGAAGCCATTTTGTCTTTGCTCACCACGATCTTATCTTTGAAAGGTGGTTGCACATGAACAATCGCTTTTCCCAAGAAGTAGGATTCAATACGCTGAATGGCATCAATACAGACCAATGTCTGACGGTTCGTTCGGAAAAAGTGATCCGGGTCAAGTTGTTCGCTCAATCGGTCTAATGCCAGATCAATTAGATACTCACGGTTCTTATGAGTCACGGCAAAGGTGAGCTTATTCTCTGAGTAGAAGTAGGCGATATCACTCACTTGCAAAGTAAAAAGCTTCTCACCACCGGAAATCAGGAAACGGGTACGATACTTTTTCTGTGCTGAAGAAGAAGCTTCCTGTACAACAGAAAGTTGCTGCAATATTTCCAGCATCCGGCTTTCATGGTTGAAATCATGAATATAATTCTTTGTCAACCCTTCAAAACGAAGAATAGTCTGCATCAAACGGTCCTCATGGATTGGCTTTAAGAGATAGTCAATACTATTCACAGAGAAAGCACGTACGGCATATTCATCATAAGCTGTAGTAAATACAATCATGCTCTCCGGGTGCGCTTGTTCTATAAAAAGGAAGGAATTACCATCCGTCAGCTGAATATCCAGAAAGAGAATATCCGGATGAGGATGTTGTCCGAACCATTCTACCGCCTCTTCAATGTTACCGGGCAACAACTGAACTTCCCAATCGGGACGAAGAGACAATAATGTATCCTTAAGCAGACGGGCTGCCGGAATCTCATCTTCTATGATGGCTGCTTTTATTTTATTCATAGAGCAAAGGTATTTTTACGGTAAACTTCTGTAAAGTGTTTTCTACTACTATATCACGATTGCACAACAATCTATACCGGGCAGCAAGATTCTTCAATCCGGTCCCTGAAATTGTTGCTGATTTTTTAGCCTGCATCCGGTTACTGACTACCAGTTCCCTTTCCTTTTCCAGATAAAACAGTTCAATAGTCATTGGTTTCCCCATATGAATCACATTATGTTTTATTACATTCTCCGCCAGTAACTGAATCGTAAGCGGGGGAAGTTGAGCTTCCAGACAGGCTTTCGGAATACGGTTATCTATATGGATGCAATCCCCTAACCGTACCCGATGCAAAAAGATATAAGAGTTCAGAAATTCCAGTTCTTCCCTCAATGTTGTCAGTCGTTGATTCTGGCACTGAAGAATATAACGGTACACATCGGAAAGATGCTGGGTAAACAACTCCGCATTTGCCGGATTGTATCGAATTTCCGAAATTAATGTATTCAGGCTATTGAATAGGAAATGAGGATTCAATTGGTTCTGAAGAGCCGTATATCGTGCCGTATTATTCTCTTTCTGCAAGGCAGCCGCTTCTTGCTGCAACTTCAATGTATTCCGCATGGAACGATTAACCAACAGCAATCCTAAAATGACAAGCTCTACTAGCCATACAGTAATAAGAATCCGCCATCCTCCGTTGGGAAACGTAAACGGATGGGAAGCTCCTGCCAATAATTTGGCAGTTACCATCAAACCGTAGTTCAGCAAAAAAAACATCCCCATTACGACCATATAGACCGAGACCAGCTTCCAACACCGATACAGATTCAGCGCATACTGATTGTCGATCCATGAACTTAATCTGATAGTGGTATATCCCAGCACATTAAAAGCCAATATAAAAAATCCCAGTGTACTGACTGAATGTAATATATCAGCAACCCGATCAGAGAAGGTTGCATAATTGATCAGTAACAGGAAAGAGAATATACCCAACCCTGAAAACAGCACTACATATAATAAGGTGTTCAACTTTACATTCATATAGTCGGCTCTTTTCATACAAAGTTAGCGCTTTTTATCGACAATCATATCCGTGAAGAGCTTTTATTAACTCCGAATAGTGTCCTTGTGCCGCAGCTTTGGCCTGCACATAATTCACCTGCGATGTCTGCCGATAGGTTTGCGCATCAATCACCTCCACCACTGAAACCTTTCCTTCATTATAACGTTCTATGGCTTTCGCTTCATTTTCTTCTGCTTTGGCCAATGAACTTTCACTTAAACGGACCCGCTCAATGGCTTGTGACAATGCTTTACGTGCCACGCCTATTTCCAGTTCCACCTGATCCATCACTTTATTCAAATTATCTTCTGCCATACCTATCCGAAAAGAAGAAGCACGTTTCTCACTTTTACGCTTTCCCCACTCGAAAATGGGTACGGAGACTTTAGCATAAACAGCATAATTAGGGTCCAGATCTTTCTTGAAATTATATCCGGGAGAAGAGTAACTTCCGTCTATACCCACATAAAACTGAGGTTTGAACTGCGAATCATTCAACTTCTTTGTACTCTCGGCCATACGAATCCGGTCATAAGCTATTTGGATCTCAGGACGTGTCATGCCGGCAGACAGCCACGTAGAATCTTCGACCACCACCATCGGTATCTGCGAATCCAGCTCCGTATGATGTTCCAGCTGAACACCAATCATAGAATTCAATGCCATGCGCCCTGTTTCAAAATTACTTTGTGCCTGAAGCAACTGATATTCCGCCTCATTCAACTTTACTTCCGCCATCAGTAAATCTTGCGGATCAACAAGCCCTACCTCCACCCTTTCTTTGATTGTCTGAACCAAAGCTGCTATAGAGTTACGAAAATCTTCGGCAACAGACACAATCTCCTGCCGGGCTACGGCACTCCAATATTGAATATCCGTCTGATAACAAACGGCGTCATTCAAAGCCCTTGCCTGATTGGCAGCCAATGATTGCTGATGCTGTGCCATGCGAATGGATTCCAGCACGCGTCCGCCCGTATAGACCGGTTGCACGATAGACAGAGAGCCGCCATAGTTTAGCTGCCTCCCTTCTACAGTTCTCGATAATCCCAAAGAAGGGACGTCCAAAGTCAGTTCCAGCGGATTCTCTGTATACTGAAAATTAGCTGCTCCGGAAAGTTTCGGTTTCAAATCTGCCCGGGCTGATTTTTCCACTTCCACACTGGCGGCTATGTTCTTTTCTGCCGCCTTCAAGTCGTGATTGTAATCCAGTGCCATCGTCCGGTATTTCTCAAGCAAAGGACTCTGTTGGGCAAAAGCAGATAAAGGTCCCAGAGCAAAGCCGCAAAACAACAAGCTATATATTCTTATTTTCATCTTTATTTTCCTTTTACTTTATAAAACATTGAATATAATGCAGGGGTGACAAACAAGGTCAGTCCCGTAGCAAACGTCAGTCCGAAAATAATAGTAGCAGCCATTCCGCCGAAAGCAACATCGAACAATAACGGAACCATACCGAGGATGGTAGTAGTAGCTGCCATCAATACCGGACGAGTTCGGGAAACCGTAGCCTCAACAATAGATGTATACAGATCAATTCCGGTCCGGTGCTGCACATTTATTTCATCAATCAGTACAATCACATTTTTAATTATCATCCCAAGCAACCCCAACCAGCCGGCTATCGGGAAGAACCCAAAATCGAAACCAGTCAAAAGCATCCCCACCGCAATGCCTATCAAAGACAAAGGCAGGACACAAAGAATAATAACCGGGTCACGGAAATTACCGAACAGACAAACTAAAATAACAACCAATGCAAGAAATGCCAGCGGGAAATATTTGGCAATAGCCTGCATCGCCTCCCCCTGATCCTTATACTGGGCATCCCAAAAGAAAGTATATCCTTCGGGAAGTCGGATATTCTCTATTTCTTTCCGGATTTCTCCGTGTACTTCCGCCATCGTATGCCCCGGTTTCACGCCGCACATTGCAGCCATTGACAACTGACGGTTATAGGTTCTCACCTGTGGAAATTCCCATGTCGTCTCTACCCGCTCCGTTACCTGCGAAAGCGGAGCCGACCTTTCTCCATTCCATATGGAGAAGTCTCCTAAAGAATTAGCGTCCGTTATATCCACATTACCCGATTTCAAAAGAACGGGAACTTTCTTTTCATTATCCCGATAGACACCGACAGGCAAACCATCATTAATTGACTTCACCGACTCCATCATCGAAGCTTTTGTAATCCCCAATGCTCCGGCTTTCATCGGATCATACACCGGACGAATTATCATCGACATATTTCCCCATTCATTCCGGGCATCCGCAACCTTGGGATTTCGCCTCATCACCTCAACAGCCTGTCCCACCAGCGAATCGAGTACGGCAGGGTCCGGCCCGAGAAAACGGGCTTCAATCACCGCCTCCGTCAATGGACTCAACTCGAATTTATTTACTTTAATCAACGGCTCCGGATACTTCAACGAAATAGAATCCTGCAAACGGGCATGCAACTGACGGGAAAGTTTCGAAGTCTTGCATTTCACCAGAATCTGTGCATAGTTGGATTGAGGCCCAAAGGAGACGTTTGACAGATAATAACGCGGCGGAGTGCGCCCTACATAAGTCGAGACCATTTCCGTTTCTTCCTGTCCACGGATATACGCCGCCATATCCATCACCATCTTATCTGTTTCTTCAATCCGTGTCCCTTCGGGCAGCCACATATCCAATGTAAAATACTGCTTATCCAAAGCAGGGACAAAGACCTTCGGAATAAACTTGAAACTCCATGCCGACAACACCAGCATAACGACCATACATCCAATCGTCGCATACCGGTGACGAATCACCCATCTTAATGCAGAACGGAATTTATCATAATACTTGCCTGCAAAAAGAGCCGCCTTAAGTTCGTCGGGTCTCGGCCGACGGACAAACTCCTGTATAAAGAACGGAGTCTGTGTCAGCGCAAAGACCCAACTGAACATCAGCGAAACGCCGATAACTACAACTAAGGATGACAATAACTCGCCGGTAATATGCGGCGAATAATAAATAGGCAAGAAGGTCAGAATCGCAATCACTGTTGCCGCCAACAGGGGCAATGAGGTCGAAGAACAAGCGCGTAATATAGCTACCCGTTTACGCATCCCCCGCTGCATATTGACCAAGGCCGAATCAGAAACCACAATAGCGTTATCTACCAGCATTCCCATGGCAATGATAATGGCGGCAAGTGACATACGCTGCAATGCAATTCCTTGCGAAAACATCACAATCAACGTAGCAAAAATAGAAAACACCAATCCGCTGCCAATCAGAATGCCATTCTTGAACCCTATGAAGAACAACAGAATAGCTACTACTGTCACAACAGATATGATCAGATTCAGGATAAATCCTTGATTGGCTACCGCCGATTCATAACCCTGGTCATAAATCGTCTGCAACTCAAACCCTTCGGACATTGTTTCTGTAAAACGGTCAATCACCAGTTTCACCGCCTCTGCCATATCGACCACGTTCCCTGTAGGAATTGTAGAAATAGCAATCCCCACAGCAGGCTGACCGTTAATCCGCATTTTATTGCTTGGAGGTGTCTGATAGCTCTCCTGAACCTCCGCAATATCAGCCAACCGGAAATGTTCACCTGTACGTGATACGATAGTCATATTCCGAATATCATCCAGAGAATAAAAATTTCCGGTAGACTCAATCCGTATCCTGTTTACACCGGCATCAATTCCTCCGGCATCCACCACTCTATTCTGCGCATCGAAAGCACGCGAAATATCCGCAGTCGTAATTCCGCTCCGTGCCATAACGGAGGGATTAAGAATAACATCAATCGTTGGAGACTGTACGCCGTAAATCTCGACTTTTGCCACATCTTTCACTCTGAGCAGCTCATTCTTGATAAGCTTCGCCTGATTTTCCAGTTCCCGGTAAGAATATCCTTCCCCCGTCAGACCATAGAAAACACCCAGCACATCCCCAAAATCATCATTTACCACGGAAGGACCTGCTCCTGCAGGAAGTTTCGACTGCACATCATTGACTTTCCGACGAAGTTTATCCCACAATTGCTGCATCTCGTCTGCCCGGATTTCCTTCTTCACATAAACAGTTATTTTAGATAATCCTGCCCGATTCTCAGTCTTCAGATAGTACAACTCTCCTAATGACTGTATCGATTCCTCCAATACATCCGTCACCTGAGACTGCACTTCGGAAGGAGAAGCACCCGGATAAGGAGTCATCACCAATGCTTGCTTGATAGTAAACGGGGCATCTTCCAGTTTTCCCATTTTGACATAAGAAAACAATCCTCCTCCCAACACTAATACCAGCAGCAGAATAGTCACCGACTTCTTCTGCAAGAAATATTTCACCAATTTCATCTTCTATTTACTTTTGAGCAGTAACCGGTTTGTTTTCTTTCTGAGAAATGATATCCACAGGCATCCCGTCCGAAAGAAAACGTAATTTACTCACAGCTACCTGATCTCCTGCCTGCAGTCCACCCTTCACTTCCACTCTTCCATTCGGAAGTAATTCACCTAAAACGACTTTTTTCTTCCACACTTTCCCTGTCGCATGATCCACCATCCAGACATAATCTCCTTCAGTGGGACGATGATTAAGAGCCGTTTGCGGAACAGTCACCATGGGGACAGATGACAAGGAAGGAAGATCCAGCAACATTTTCCCTGAGATACCGGCAGGCCATTCCCCTTGTTTATTGGGCAACAATGCCGTCATAAGGAAAGAAAGGTTATTGCGCGTCGTACTCTTCGAAATCTCTATCACTTTTGCCGGATATACGACTTCGGGACGAACATCAAAACGAATTCCTACTTCCTTGATCTCCTTCGCTTGAAATGCGATTTCCTGAGTCACATACGCTTCTATCTTCAACTGAGTGATATCGATAAAAGAGACGACAGACTGAGTTGCTTTCACATCCTGATATTTTTCAATATATACTTCCCCTATATATCCGTCAAAAGGGGCGATCAGCCGTGTATCTTCGAGTTCATTGACGGCTGTTTCATAAGCCGTTCTGGCAGAAGTATAGTCTGCATGCGCTTTTTCATAGGCACTGGCAGATAAGTTGTTTTTCTCATACAACACTTTGATTCGCTCGAATTCCGCCTTTGCCTGATGATAAATAGCTTCGGCACGTTCCTTACGAATACGAAAATCACGAGAATCAATTTCAGCTATAATATCTCCCCGGTGATAGAAGTTACCTGCATACACTTCAAAACGGTCAATCGGTCCGCCCACCCGAAAAGAGAGTTCAGTCTCCTTGAACGGCTTGGAAATGAATGAAAATTCACGCTCTGCAGAAGGAACATGAATTGCCGCTTCCGCCACTTTTACCCGTACAGGCTCGTTCGTTTTCTTCTCTCCTTTACCACACGACGTGAGCAGGCAGAGACAAAAAACACATAATGAAAATTTAGTCGTTGTCATTCTATTCTACATTAGTTACGTTGTCAACGGCACGAAAGTAACGGAAAGAGGAAAAAAGAGAAGGAATTTAATTTCTGAAGCGGAAAAAGAAAGAGCCCAAACGGAAAAAGAAAAGATGAAAAATTGAGCCTTTTATCCTACTTATGTGTTTCCTTACTATCTTTGCAGTTCGAATATATACCATAATATCAATTTATGACAGAAGAAAAAATACATAAAGAACGTCATGGTAGCTGGTGGGCACTGAGTCCGTTACTCGTATTTCTTTGCCTCTACCTGGTTACTTCCATTCTTGTTAATGACTTTTATAAAGTACCTATCACCGTTGCTTTCCTCGTCTCTTCCTGCTACGCAATTGCCATTACACGGGGATTGAAGCTCGAACAGCGAATTTACCAGTTCTCAGTAGGAGCCGCCAACAAGAATATCCTCCTGATGATATGGATTTTCATTCTTGCCGGAGCTTTTGCACAAAGCGCCAAGCAGATGGGAGCCATTGATGCAACCGTCAATCTGACACTGCACATCCTCCCTGACAATTTACTATTGGCGGGTATATTCATAGCCGCCTGTTTCATCTCATTATCCATCGGCACGAGTGTAGGCACGATTGTAGCCCTTACCCCTGTTGCTGTAGGTCTGGCCGAAAAGACTGAAATAGCCCTTCCATTCATGGTAGCAGTCGTTGTCGGAGGTTCTTTCTTCGGAGATAACCTGTCATTTATATCCGACACGACCATCGCCTCTACCAAAACACAGGAATGTGTGATGCGCGATAAGTTTCGGGTCAATTCCATGATTGTGGTTCCGGCAGCAATTATCGTGCTGGGAATCTATATTTTCCAAGGGTTATCCATCACTGCACCCACACAAGTACAAACGATCGAATGGGTCAAAGTGATACCTTATATTATAGTACTGGGAACAGCCATTGCCGGAATGAACGTGATGCTGGTATTAATCATAGGTATCCTGACAAGCGGTATCATCGGTATAGTTACCGGAAATTTTGATGTATTCGATTGGTTTGGAGCAATGGGAACGGGTATCACAGGTATGGGAGAATTGATTATTATCACCTTGCTGGCAGGTGGTATGCTCGAAACGATCCGTTATAATGGCGGTATCGATTTTATCATCAAAAAGCTGACCCGCCACGTCAACGGAAAACGTGGTGCGGAACTGAGCATTGCCGCTCTGGTCAGCATCGCTAATCTATGTACCGCCAACAATACAATTGCCATCATCACAACAGGACCTATTGCCAAGGATATCGCACAGAAATTCCACCTCGACCGTAGAA
This sequence comes from Bacteroides faecis MAJ27, assembly GCF_900106755.1. Lineage (GTDB taxonomy): Bacteria > Bacteroidota > Bacteroidia > Bacteroidales > Bacteroidaceae > Bacteroides > Bacteroides faecis. Next base: position 46,879 of record NZ_FNNN01000005.1, on the reverse strand, counting down.
AGACCGCCAGCATCCTTGATACTTTCTCCTGTCTGATACAAGGTATTATACCCTACGGAGCACAAATGCTGATTGCCGCAGGATTAGCCAACATCTCTCCTATCAGTATCATCGGTAATCTCTATTACCCGTTCACCATGGGAGCCTGTGCCTTGCTCGCCATCCTGTTCCGATATCCGAGGAGGTATTCGTAAGAAAAAAAAAGGAAATATTTGTCAATCAAAAGAAAAACTGTATCTTTGCACCCGCTATTACGAGTTAGTAGCATAATTCAAATCATTAATTAAAAACAATTATTAAAAATGGCAACTAGAATCAGATTGCAGAGACACGGACGTAAAAGTTACGCGTTTTATTCAATTGTAATTGCAGACAGCAGAGCACCACGTGATGGTAAATTTATTGAGAAGATTGGTACTTACAACCCGAACCCCAATCCTGCTACAGTAGATTTGAATTTCGACGCTGCATTGGCATGGGTACTGAAAGGTGCACAGCCAAGTGACACTGTACGTAATATCCTTTCTCGTGAAGGTGTTTACATGAAGAAACATCTTTTGGGCGGTGTTGCAAAAGGCGCATTCGGAGAAGCAGAAGCAGAAGCTAAATTCGAAGCTTGGAAGAATAACAAACAGTCAGGTCTGGCTGCTTTGAAAGCTAAACAAAACGAAGAAAAGAAAGCGGAAGCTAAAGCACGTCTGGAAGCAGAAAAGAAGATCAACGAAGTGAAAGCAAAAGCACTCGCTGAAAAGAAAGCTGCTGAAGCTGCTGAAAAAGCTGCTGCTGAAGCACCTGCAGAAGAAGCAACTGAGGCTCCGGCTGAAGAAGCTCCTGCAACAGAAGCTGCTGCTGAATAAATTTCGGCAGGTTCCTAACAAGAAATTTGGAAAAAGCTATAAATCCTCTTCGGTTCGCCGAAGGGGATTTTTTTTATTTCCTGCTATAGAACATATAAAATTAGTTCTCGACTTATGAATTAATTTCCTTTCTTTGCAGCAGCATAGCTCAGCACAGTCATTTATCTTATAACAGTATGAGACGAACTGGTAAAAAGAAAACATTTGGTCAACAGTCCAGTAAGGTTACGCAATTGGCGGACACACTTAGTCAGGCTATTTCCATGAAAGAATTTCGTGAAGGAGATTCTTTGCCTTCCATCAATCAGTTAAGTGCACAATACGAAGTATCCCGTGATACGGTCTTCAAAGCCTTTCTCGATCTTCGCGAACGCGGATTGATCGACTCTACTCCGGGAAAAGGATATTATGTAACCAGTCAGGTAACCAACATCCTGCTCCTGCTTGACCAATATACTCCTTTCAAAGAAGCCCTATACAATAGTTTCGTTAAACATCTGCCTATTAATTACAAGGTAGACTTGCTGTTTCATCAATACAATGAACGGCTTTTCAATACCATTATCCGCGAATCTATAGGAAAATACAATAAATACATAGTGATGAATTTCGATAACGAGAAATTCAGTACAGTTCTCAATAAAATCCATCCTACAAGATTACTGCTCCTTGACTTCGGCAAATTCGAGAAAGAAAAGTACTCTTATATTTGCCAGGACTTTGATGAAGCTTTCTATCAGGCATTACTTATGCTGAAGGAAAGATTGCGGCATTATCCTCAACTTGTTCTGTTATTCTCTAAAAACCTGAAACATCCTCAGAGCAGTAAAGAGTATTTTACCCGTTTCTGCGAGGAACAAGGATTTTTATGTGAAATACAGGAAGATATTGATAACCTGACCGTACGTAAAGGAGTGGCCTATATAGCCATTAAACAACAGGATGTGGTGAAGGTTGTAAAACAAGGAAGACTGGAAGGACTGAAATGCGGAAAAGATTTCGGTCTGCTGGCATACAATGATATTCCTTCTTACGAAGTGATTGACGAAGGAATCACTTCATTGAGCATTGATTGGGAAATGATGGGAAATGAGGCGGCAAATTTTGTTCTGAACAATGTACCGATACAAAAATACCTGCCTACAGAAGTAAGACTCCGAAACTCCCTATGATTTTTTTTGCCACATAACCAGCACAGCTCAGCACAGATATTAACCACTAAATAAAAAAATTAAGAAACCATGAAAAAGTATCCGAAAATCGGGATTCGTCCCACTATCGACGGTCGCCAGGGCGGCGTTCGCGAAAGTCTTGAAGAAAAGACAATGAACCTTGCCAAAGCAGTAGCTGAGTTAATCGGCAATAACCTGAAAAACGGTGACGGCACTCCTGTGGAATGTGTAATTGCCGACAGCACCATCGGTCGTGTAGCCGAAAGCGCTGCTTGTGCGGAAAAGTTTGAAAGAGAAGGTGTAGGGTCTACTATTACTGTCACTTCCTGCTGGTGCTATGGTGCGGAAACAATGGATATGAATCCACATTACCCGAAAGCAGTATGGGGCTTCAACGGAACCGAACGTCCGGGAGCTGTATACCTTGCAGCCGTATTGGCGGGACACGCGCAAAAAGGACTTCCTGCATTCGGTATCTACGGACGTGATGTACAAGACCTCGACGATAACACAATTCCGGAAGACGTAGCAGAAAAAATTCTTCGTTTTGCACGTGCAGCACAGGCAGTAGCCACTATGAGAGGTAAGTCTTACCTTTCAATGGGCAGCGTCTCTATGGGCATCGCCGGCTCTATCGTTAATCCTGATTTCTTCCAGGAATATCTGGGAATGCGCAATGAGTCAATAGACCTGACAGAAATCATCCGCCGCATGGAAGAAGGTATTTATGACCACGAAGAATACGCCAAAGCAATGGCATGGACTGAAAAGTACTGTAAAGTAAACGAAGGTGAGGACTTCAAGAACCGTCCGGAAAAACGTAAAAACCGTGAACAAAAGAATGCAGACTGGGAATTTGTTGTGAAGATGATGATTATCATGCGCGACCTGATGACCGGAAACCCGAAACTGAAAGAAATGGGATTCAAGGAAGAAGCTCTGGGACACAATGCCATCGCTGCCGGCTTCCAGGGACAACGCCAATGGACAGACTTCTATCCTAACGGTGACTATCCGGAAGCATTGCTCAACACCTCTTTCGACTGGAACGGCATCCGCGAAGCATTTGTAGTAGCTACCGAAAACGATGCCTGCAACGGTGTGGCCATGCTATTCGGACATTTACTGACCAACCGTGCACAAATATTCTCCGATGTACGTACTTATTGGAGTCCTGAAGCCGTAAAACGTGTAACCGGTAAAGAGTTGACCGGCTTAGCTGCAAACGGTATCATCCACTTGATCAACTCGGGAGCAACAACCCTCGACGGTTCCGGCCAGTCATTAGACGCAGAAGGAAATCCTGTCATGAAAGAACCATGGAACCTGACAGATGCAGATGTAGAAAACTGCCTCAAAGCAACGACATGGTATCCGGCGGACCGCGACTACTTCCGTGGCGGCGGCTTCTCATCCAACTTCCTTTCAAAAGGTGGAATGCCTGTCACTATGATGCGCCTGAACCTGATTAAAGGCTTAGGTCCTGTCCTGCAAATCGCAGAAGGATGGACCGTTGAAATCGATCCGGAAATCCACCAGAAGCTGAATATGCGTACTGACCCGACATGGCCTACTACCTGGTTCGTTCCCCGTCTGTGCGACAAAGCTGCTTTCAAAGATGTATATTCTGTAATGAACAACTGGGGAGCTAATCATGGCGCTATCAGCTACGGTCACATCGGACAAGACCTGATTACCCTTGCCTCTATGCTTCGCATCCCTGTTTGCATGCACAATGTAGATGAGAACGAAATTTTCCGCCCGGCTGCATGGAACGCATTCGGCATGGATAAAGAAGGAGCAGACTACAGAGCCTGCACAACTTACGGACCTATCTACAAATAAACAAGAAACCTTCGTCCTATATAAATTAAAAATTTAACTTTGCCGCATAGAAGTGGAAGCTGCCTGAAAAACAAGCTTCCACCCTATACGGCTTAAATAAAAACACTATGATAACTAACGAACACATCGAACTGTTTCTTGCACAGGCACACCGCTACGGAGATGCAAAATTAATGCTCTGCAGCAGCGGAAATCTTTCCTGGAGAATCGGAGAAGAAGCACTGATTTCGGGTACAGGTTCATGGGTCCCTACCCTTGCCAAAGAAAAAGTATCTATCTGCAATATTGCCAGCGGTATGCCTGCTAATGGTGTAAAGCCGTCTATGGAAAGTACTTTTCACCTCGGCGTCCTTCGCGAACGACCGGATGTAAATGTAGTACTCCATTTTCAGTCGGAATATGCTACTGCCATTTCCTGCATGAAAAACAAACCGACGAATTTTAATGTAACAGCAGAGATCCCCTGTCATGTAGGCTCTGAAATCCCTGTAATTCCTTACTATCGACCGGGATCTCCTGAATTGGCGAAAGCGGTAGTAGAGGCTATGCTGAATCATAATTCCGTCCTGCTGACCAATCATGGACAAGTAGTATGCGGAAAAGACTTTGACCAAGTGTACGAACGGGCTACTTTCTTTGAAATGGCCTGCCGCATCATAGTTCAGTCCGGCGGCGATTACTCCGTACTGACACCGGAAGAAATAGAAGACCTGGAAATATACGTATTAGGAAAGAAAACCAAATAAGTATCTGGGAATACCATGGAAGATACCACAAGAAACACATATTTAGCAGTAGACTTTGGAGGAGGCAGCGGACGTGTTATCGCCGGCTCCCTTCTTCAGGGAAAACTGGAATTAGAAGAAGTCCACCGCTTTACCAACCGGCAAGTCAAACTCGGAAATCATGTTTACTGGGATTTTCCGGCCTTGTTCGAGGATATGAAAACCGGATTGAAACTCGCTGCACAGAAAGGATACCGTGTCAAAGGAATCGGTATCGATACTTGGGGAGTAGACTTCGGCCTGATTGACAAAAAAGGAAATTTGCTGGGCAACCCTGTCTGCTATCGGGATGCCCGGACAGACGGAATGCCCGCTAAAGCATTCCAAATACTGGATATACAAAAGCACTACGCCTGCACAGGAATACAAGTAATGCCCATCAATACGCTATTCCAACTCTACAGCATGCAACAGAGTCAAGATGTACAATTGGAAGTTGCCCACCAACTGCTGTTCATGCCTGATCTTTTCAGTTATTACCTGACAGGAGTGGCTAATAATGAATATTGCATAGCCTCCACCTCCGAATTGCTCGACGCACGCCAACGAAACTGGTCGATGGACACTATTCGTGCTTTGGGACTCCCCGAACATTTATTCGGAGAAATTATTCTACCGGGAACCATCAGAGGAACACTAAAAGAAGATATAGCCCGTGAAACCGGATTAGGCTCCGTCGATATTATTGCAGTTGGCTCACATGACACTGCCAGTGCCGTTGCTGCCGTCCCCGCAATGAAAGGACAAGTAGCCTTTCTTAGCTCCGGCACATGGTCATTGCTGGGAGTCGAAGTGGATGAACCCATATTAACGGAAGAAGCAAGACTCGCTCAGTTTACCAATGAAGGAGGGGTAGGCGGACATATCCGATTCCTGCAAAACATTACCGGGCTATGGATTCTGCAGCGTCTGATGAGCGAATGGAAAATGTGTGGAGAAGAACAAAATTATGATACGATTCTTCCGCAAGCCGCCGAAGCAGAAATCGACACCATTATTCCTGTAGACGATGCAGCCTTCATGAACCCTGAAAATATGGAAACAGCTCTTTTGAATTACTGTCGGGCTCATTCCCTGGAAGTTCCCCAAAACAAGGCAGAAACGGTAAAATGTGTACTCCAGTCACTAGCCTTCAAATATCGGGAAGCAGTAGAACAACTTAACCGTTGTCTCCCCTCCCCGATTCACCGGCTAAACATCATCGGAGGAGGATCACAAAATAAACTGCTCAACCAACTCACAGCCAACGCACTCGGTATCCCTGTTTATGCAGGACCTATAGAAGCTACTGCTATGGGCAACATTCTGACTCAGGCAATGGCCAAAGGAGAAATATCCAGTCTCCGGGAAATCAGAGAAATTGTAAGCCGCAGCGTTACACCGCAAGTATATTACCCTGAAAAATAAGAAATATATGGAAACACCTCAAACTGGTTATCAAGTAAAAACCTACAACGTCCCTGTCAAGCGATATTGCCAGACTCTTGATTTACGGGATTCTCCGGAACTAATTGCCGAGTACCGGAAAAGACATAGTCAGGCAGAAGCATGGCCCGAAATCCTTGCGGGAATCCGCGAAGTAGGTATCCTTGAGATGGAAATCTACATTCTGGGCACCCGTCTGTTTATGATCGTCGAAACTCCTGCAGACTTTGACTGGGACACAGCTATGACACGCCTGAACACCCTCCCCCGACAACAGGAATGGGAAGAATACATGTCTATCTTCCAGCAGGCTGCTCCGGGAATGAGTTCGGCTGAGAAATGGAAACCAATGGAGAGAATGTTCCATCTATATAATACCTAAAATAACAAAAATAACCATGAAACACACCAAGCAGTCTATCATCTCAAAAGACGGTGTCAGCTATCTTATTCCATTTATACTTATTACATCCTGCTTTGCACTATGGGGATTTGCGAATGACATTACCAATCCGATGGTAAAAGCATTCTCCAAAATTTTCAGGATGAGTGCAACCGATGGAGCACTGGTTCAGGTAGCTTTCTACGGCGGATACTTTGCCATGGCTTTTCCTGCTGCCATGTTCATCCGTAAATATTCTTATAAAGCCGGTGTATTACTGGGACTTGGGCTATATGCTTTCGGAGCCTTCTTGTTCTTTCCCGCCAAAATGACGGGAGAATATTATCCGTTTCTGATCGCTTACTTTATTCTGACCTGTGGACTTTCCTTTCTGGAAACCAGTTGCAATCCATACATTCTTTCTATGGGAACGGAAGAAACTGCCACAAGGCGTCTGAATCTGGCCCAGTCTTTCAACCCAATGGGATCATTACTCGGTATGTTTGTAGCCATGCAATTTATTCAGGCAAAACTCCACCCGATGGGAACCGACGAACGTGCCTTACTCAATGAAAGCGAATTTCAGGCTATCAAAGAAAGTGACCTTGCCGTCTTGATTGCTCCCTATCTCACTATCGGAATAGTTATTCTGGCCATGTTGCTACTGATACGATTCGTCAAAATGCCAAAGAACGGAGATCAGAATCACAAAATAGACTTTTTCCCGACACTAAAACGTATCTTTACCCTGACACGTTATCGCGAAGGAGTGATTGCCCAGTTCTTCTATGTAGGTGTACAGATTATGTGCTGGACATTCATCATTCAATACGGAACCCGCCTGTTTATGTCACCGGAATATGGTATGGACGAAAAAAGTGCAGAAGTACTGTCACAGCAGTACAACATCATAGCAATGGTTATCTTCTGTATCAGCCGATTTATCTGTACCTTTATCCTGCGTTATCTTAATGCCGGAAAATTACTGATGATCCTTGCCATCTTCGGAGGTATCTTTACATTGGGAACTATCTTCCTGCAGAATATCTTCGGACTGTACTGTCTGGTAGCCGTTTCCGCATGCATGTCACTGATGTTCCCCACTATATACGGAATTGCCCTGAAAGGTATGGGAGACGATGCCAAATTTGGAGCGGCAGGTCTTATTATGGCAATCCTGGGAGGCTCGGTACTACCTCCGTTACAGGCAAGTATCATTGATATGAAAGAAATTGGCTCTATGCCGGCTGTCAATGTTTCATTCATTTTGCCGTTCATTTGTTTCCTTGTAATCATCGGTTATGGCTATCGAACCGTGAAAAGAAACTGGTAGAAAAAGGACTTTAAGATGGTGACACTATCCTGCTACGATGGTGTCACCATCCCACTCATATAGTGACACCATCCCGACCGGATAGTGTCACTATCTTTTTTCTTTTTTTATAAACTATTCCTTTTTTCTTCGTATCTTAATTTAATTTGTTTACATTTGTCTTTCGATTTTAATAATCTGTTAACCCGATGACCCCAGACCAAGACGAAAGACTTTTAGCGCAACAATTCGAAACAATATTCACGAAGTATTATTCAGTAGTGAAATATTTCGCCCTAATGCTGCTTAAATCCGAAGAAGACGCGAAGGATATTACCCAAGATGTTTTCACCAAACTATGGACTAAGCCTGAATTATGGGCAGAAGTTCCTAATCCGACTCCTTATATCTATACTCTTACTAAAAGTACAACTCTCAATTTTATCAAACACAAAAAAGTAGAATTGGCTTATCAGGAGAAAATTATAGAAAAAACTCTCATCGACGAACTTTTCCAATCAGAAGATACACTCAACCCCATCTATTATAAAGAGGCTCAACTAATCATCAAATTAGTTCTCGAACGTCTCCCGGAACAACGCAGAATGATTTTCGAAATGAGTCGTTTCAAGCATATGAGCAATCTTGAAATAGCCGAGAAACTAAATATTTCGAAACGAACAGTGGAACATCACATCTATTTAACCCTGCTTGAAATGAAAAAAATCATCTTTTTTGCATTTTTTCTGCTACTCCCTTAAGTAAGCTGCCTTAGTTAATTGAAGTATTAATATAACAGTTACAACATTAATACCTCAATATGAAGAATTACTTTCAGAAAATAATAACATTATTCACCGGAAACGACTATCCGGAATCTACTCAGCAAGATTTCTACAAGTGGCTGGTAGACGAAGAGCATACCGTTGAAAAAGATGAAGCACTGCAAAAATTGTGGGATGATGCTCATAAGCGAGGAACCGCAGCCGATATGCAAGAGTCCTATGAACTTTTGAAAAAGAACGCTGGAATTCCTTCCGTACCACGAAAAAGAACAATCCGACCGATTCATATATGGCAGGCTGTTGCGGCGGTTTTATTTATAGTAGCGGCTTCTTCCGTTTACCTTTCTACCATCGGTAAAGATACAGAAGCGAACCTTATTCAACAATATATTCCTACTGCTGAAATAAGGACTCTCACTCTACCCGATGGAACTCAGGTACAGCTGAACTCACAAAGTACACTTTTATATCCGCAAAACTTTACCGGGAAAGATCGTAGTGTATTTTTAATCGGTGAAGCTAACTTTAAAGTCAAACCGGATAAAAGACATCCGTTCATTGTCAAATCCAATGATTTTCAGGTGACAGCATTGGGTACGGAGTTCAATGTTTCAGCCTATCCGGAAAATCCGGTGTTGGCAGCCACATTGATTTCAGGAAGTGTATTGGTAGAGTACAATGATTTAAAATCGCAGGTGATTCTAAAACCGAATGAGCAGCTGGCTTACAATAAAGACACCCGTCGCCATTGCCTGGACAATCCCGACATGAAGGAGGTTACAGCCTGGCAACGCGGAGAACTTGTATTCAGAGAAATGTCCGTCAAAGATATAATTACAGTACTCGAACGTAAATATCCTTATACATTCGAATATCAGCTCAAGAATCTGAAAGAAGACAAGTATAGTTTCCGATTCAAAGACCGGGCACCACTCTCTGAGGTAATGGATATAATAGTGAGTGTAGTAGGTCAAATGGACTATAAGATAAAAGGAGATCACTGTTACTTAATCTCTAAGTAATAAGTATCCCCGGAAAAACGAAATAGTAAAAAACAATATTCAATAACCTTTTTAACCTTTTAAAAGCCCATGTAAAAAAGTATCCGGAACGGAGCCCTAACTCTATCCCGGATATGAAATCAAAATTCTCAATACTAGAGTCTTACTCTACTCAATTACCGTGAAATAATTTAGTTAATAACCTAATACTAAGAAAATGCTACAAATTTATGAATTTATAGTAGATCAAACCGCAAAGGGAAGAAGTTTTTTACTTTTTTTCTGTTTGTTGATGATGCAAGCACCCTCCTTTGCACAAAATAGTGCCAAGATCACGATTCAGAAGAAAAATATATCTATCATCGAGGCACTTAAGGAAGTAGAAAAACAATCCGATTATTCTGTCGGATATAATGATTCGCAACTAAGAAACAAGCCTGTTTTAAATCTTGACCTGAAAGCTGTGGCATTGGAGAATGCCCTTGCACAAATTCTCCGGGGAAGTGGATTTACTTATCAGTTCAAAGATAAGTATATCATGATTATTCCTGACAACAAGCCTAAAGGAATTCCTGCAAAGAAAGTTAGTGGAATAGTAATCGACGAAAATAATGAGCCACTGATCGGAGTGAACATTAAAGTAGAAGGAAGCTCCATAGGCGCAATCACCGATATCGATGGTAATTTCAATATAATGGCTCCTCAAGGCAGCACATTAAGCTTCACTTACGTGGGATATACACCTCAAACTGTGAAAATAACAGATAAAAATATCTACGAAATAAGATTAGTGAGTGACACTAAACAACTGAGCGAAGTAGTAGTCACCGCTCTCGGTATCAAACGCGAACAAAAGGCACTGAGCTACAATGTGCAGCAGGTGAAGGCTGATGCAATTTCTGGTATCAAGGATGCTAATTTCATCAACAGTCTGAACGGAAAAGTAGCCGGTGTCAATATCAATAGTAGTTCCTCCGGTGTGGGTGGAGCAAGTAAAGTCGTGATGCGCGGTACAAAGTCTATCGAACAGAGCAGCAATGCACTATACGTTATCGATGGTATTCCTATGTTCAATTTTGGCGGTGGAGGTGGAACGGAATTTGATTCTCGTGGTAAGTCCGAAAGCATTGCAGACCTGAACCCGGATGATATAGAAAGCATATCCGTACTGACAGGTGCCGCTGCAGCCGCTCTCTATGGTAGCAATGCAGCCAATGGCGCCATCGTTATCACTACAAAACGAGGACAAGTGGGAAAACTACAAGTATCTGTCAACAGTAATACTGAGTTCTCTAAACCATTCGTACTTCCTCAGTTCCAGAATCGCTATGGGACAGGCAGCCGAGGCAAGACAGGTGGTACCACCACTTTAAGCTGGGGACCATTGTTGAACGAGGCTTCACGTACCGGATTCGAGCCTAAGGATTTCTTCGACACCGGATTGATATTCACTAACTCTGTTACTCTTTCTACCGGAACGGAGAAAAATCAGACTTTCTTTTCGGCTGCATCCGTAAATTCTCAAGGTATAGTCCCCAATAACCGTTACAATCGTTTTAACTTTACATTCCGCAATACGACAAGTTTCCTGAATGACCGGATGAAACTTGATGTAGGCGCCAGCTATATTATTCAAAACGATCGTAACATGACCAACCAGGGCGTATATTCCAACCCAATTGTACCCGTCTACCTGTTTCCACGTAGTGACGATTTCAGTCTTATCAAAGTATTTGAACGTTGGGATCCGGCACGTAAAATCAATACGATGTTTTGGCCGCAAGGTGAAGGGGATCTTCGTATGCAAAACCCATACTGGATTGCATATCGCAATTTACGCCTCAACCAAAAAAAACGTTATATGCTCTCCGCACAGTTAAGTTATGATATCACCGACTGGTTAAACATTGCAGGTCGTGTGCGTATAGACAATTCTCACACTAAGTATGAACAGAAACTGTATGCCAGTTCAAATGCGACCATAACCGAAGAGAGCACACAGGGACATTATACCATTGCCAAACCTGATGAAACTCAAACATACGCCGATGTACTTGCCAATATCAACAAGCGTTTCGGTGACTACTCATTAGTAGCAAACGTGGGAGCCAGTATTGTAAACAATAAATTTGAAGAATTAAGTTATCGTGGTCCGATACGTGAAAAGGGAATCCCTAACGTATTCAACGTCTTCGACCTTGACAATGCCAAGAAGAAAGCACGTCAGGACGAATGGCAGGAACAAACGCAATCCATCTTTGCCAGTGTAGAAGTCGGTTGGAAAAGCATGCTCTATCTGACTCTGACCGGACGTAACGACTGGGCATCGCAACTCGCCAATTCATCCACTTCTTCGTTCTTCTACCCCTCGGTAGGACTTTCGGGCGTTATCTCCGAAATGATACAGATGCCAAGTTTCATTGACTACATGAAAGTACGTGGTTCGTTCAGTTCCGTCGGTATGCCTTATCCGCGCAACCTAACTTCTCCAACTTATGAATATAATGAAGCCACCCAAAGTTGGAAGCCCAAGACTCACTATCCTATCGGTGATCTGAAACCGGAACGTACCGATTCATGGGAAGTCGGTTTGGACATGAAACTTTTCAAGGACTTTAATCTCGGCCTGTCATGGTACCTGGCCAATACATTCAACCAAACGTTCGACCCTCAAATTTCCGTATCATCCGGTTACACTACCATTTATCTTCAGACAGGTTATGTACGTAACACAGGACTGGAACTTTCATTGGGTTACGGACATACCTGGAATAACAACTTCCGTTGGGACAGTAACTTCACCCTTAGCCATAACAAAAATAAAATTAAAGAACTAGTAAGAGATTACGTACATCCCGAGACAGGTGAACTTATAAACAAAGACCGACTGGATGTAGGCGGACTTGGAAAGGCACGCTTTATTCTGAAGGAAGGCGGCACATTGGGCGACCTCTATACTCAGTCCGATCTGAAACGTGATGATAATGGTATGGTGGATATCGACCCCACCGGCATAGTAGCTATAGAAAATAATCTGCCGGACATCAAGTTGGGTAGTGTATTTCCAAAAGCCAATTTGGCATGGAGCAATCACTTCTCATGGAAAGGTATAAGCTTAAGCGCTCTCTTTACGGCACGTATCGGTGGCATTGTCTACTCTGCCACAGAAGCAGCCATGGACCAGTACGGTGTATCTGAACGTTCGGCTTTGGCACGCGATAATGGCGGTGTACTGGTAAATAACCGCACACTTGTCGATGCGCAAAACTATTATACAACGATTGGCAGTGAAAGCGGACTGCCTCAATACTACACCTACAACGCCACCAACGTGCGTCTGCAAGAAGCAAGCATCGGATACCTTATCCCGCGCAAGTGGCTGGGAAACGTGTGTGATATCCAAGTATCTGTAATAGGTCGTAATTTATGGATGATTTACAATAAAGCTCCTTTCGATCCCGAATCAGTAGCCACAACGGACAACTATTATCAGGGAATCGACTACTTCATGTTGCCAAGTACCCGTAACATTGGTTTCAATGTAAAAATTAACTTTTAACGAACTAAATCAACTATTATGAAACAAGTGACATCTATCCTGAAGATGTTCTTCTTTGCTCTACTACTTATTGGCGGAACGGCCTGTACAAGTAACTTTGCCGACATCAACCGCAAAGATTACGAAGTGGACAAGAATGAACTGGGACGTGAAAACTATAATTTAGGGGCTACGCTAAGAGGTCTACAGGGGCTTGTCGTTCCCGTCAAAGAGCATCTTTATCAATTTATTGAAGCGCTGGCTGCCGGTCCGTATGCCGGATACTTCGGAGCCACTAACCCGTGGACAACCAAATTTGAAACATATAATCCGTCTGTGGATTGGCAGGACAAAACATTTTCCGACGTTTTCACCGAAACTTATCCGCTCTACCGTGACCTGCGCGACCAAAGCGATGATCCTGTCGCATTGGCATTATCCAAATTACTGCGCGTAGCTATTATGCACCGTATGACAGATATGTATGGACCTATCCCCTATAGCAAGATAGTAGACGAACAAGGCGGAATATCACTCTCTGTGCCATATGACTCCCAAGCAGACGTTTATAAACAAATGTTGAAAGAACTGGACGAAGTGGATGTTGTATTGAAAGAGAATCTAAACCTGGGGACTGAAGCTTTCCGTAAATTCGATGATGTTTATTACGGTGATATGAATAAATGGCACAAATATACCAACTCCCTGAAACTGCGCATGGCTATCCGCATGTCTTACGTTGATCCTGCCACTGCCCAACAAGTTGCCGAAGCTGCTGTATCCGCAGGTGTCATTACCTCGAACGCAGATAACGCCTGGCTGACAGTAGAAGAGAATCGTGCTTCTATGATTTTCAATGGTTGGAATGACCACCGTGTGGGTGCCGATATTATTTCTTATATGAATGGTTACAACGACCCTCGCCGGCCAAAGATGTTCACCACCGTAAAATTGGACGAAAGGGTAGGCGGCCAAAATGTAAAAGTTGACGGTTATGCAGGTATCCGCATCGGTATCGACGTAGCCAATAAGGACGAAGTGAAAGACCGTTATAGCAAACCCGTCATCGCTACCGAAAGTCCCTATTTATGGATGAACGCCGCCGAAATCACTTTCCTGCGTGCAGAAGGTGCCTTACGGGGATGGAATATGGGTGGAGATGCCAAGTCTTTGTACGAACAGGCCATTACACTTTCCTTCGACCAATACGGACTAACCGGCGCCGATGCTTATGTTGCCGACTCTCAAAACAAACCGCAAGCGTATACCGATCCTATGCGTACCTATTCTGTCGCAGCTCCAGCCAGCACCATTACTATTGCCTGGCAAGATGGCGACGATAAGTTTGAAGCCAATTTGGAACGTATAATCACTCAAAAGTGGATTGCAATGTTCCCCTGCACAGTAGAAGCATGGAGCGAATACCGCCGTACGGGTTACCCCAAACTGCTACCGGTAGTTGTAAATAACAGTGGCGGTGTCATCAACGACAAAGTTATTAAGATTCGCCGTTTGTGGTATCCACCGCGTGAGTATTCCAACAACCAGTATATCACAGAAGCTGTAAAGATGTTGGGTGGAGACGATAACGGAGCTACTCCCTTATGGTGGGATAAAAAACCGCGTACTCCGTAACCGTCCACATTCAGAAGGACAATTGCCCGACTATAATAATGAAGAAAGAACTAAAAATATATACATCAAACGATATGAAAATAAAAATATCAATCACCAGGTTATACACCGGATTATTCCTGTTGCTGGCTCTCCTGTCAATTGCCTCATGTAACGACTGGAAAGATATAGAATCCGTAGATATTGCCCCTCAAAACGCCAAAGATCAGAATCCCGAACTTTGGGCGCGTTATATGGAATCGCTGCGTGTCTACAAGCAAGAACGTCCGCATTACATCACATACAGCAGTTTCGATAATGGTGCCGAAGAGTCTAAGAATGAAGGTGCGTATCTTCGTTCATTGCCTGATTCACTGGATATAGTCACGTTAGCTAATTCAGAAAACATCAGCACTTATGACCGCGAAGACATCCCCTTATTACAGGAGAAAAGTACAAAAGTACTTTACCGTGTAGACTACGCTTCACAAGCGGCTATTCTTTCCGATGCAGCTAAACTGGGGGCTTTTCTCGACAAAGCTATCGCTACAGCGACCGAACTGAATCTGAATGGTTTTGCCTTTACGGGCATGCCACTCTATAGTGGTACGGAAGCGGAACTGGCCGCACGCAAAGAAGCTGCAAAGTTGATTGTTTCCAGACTCTCTGCAGCAGCTAGTGGTGACAAATTACTGGTATTGGATGGCGACCCCGCATTTGTGGAAACTTCCGATATCGAAAAACTAGACTATATAGTACTGAACACTGTTGATATAACTAATGTCACCACCTTGAAACTACTGGTCACAGGACTGCTTGACAACCAATCATTACCTAAAGAGAAGCTGCTATTAGCTGCAAAAATCAATAACCAAATAATCGACGAAACCAATGTGAAACAAGATGCCGTAACCGTTATGACTGAACGCGTAGTTTCACTAGGCCCTCTTGGAGGACTAGCCATTTTTGCCACAGGTGACGATTATTATCAAACAAAAATGCATTATGCAATCACCAGGACAGCTATACAATTGATGAATCCGTCAAACTAAAAAATATACTGTTATGAAAAAATATACAATCAAACATCTCCTGTTCTTGTTGCTACTAATAGTAATGGCAGGATGTACCGAAGATCCTATTTCAATGGCAGCAGGCAAGTTGCCCGATGAAGTGGCGATGAGTAAGATAGGGGGAATATTGTACAGTGAAAAATCATTGACCAATAAACTGGCTATCAGACTATCCAAAGACGAAACTTCCGCTACCGACGCCATTTACTACACCCTGACACAACCGGCTGCAAGCGCAGTCACAGTAACCGCGATAGCCGATGAAAAGCTTGTGGACATTTATAATGAAACGAATCTGACCAGTCTGAAAGCATTACCTGCAGCCAATGTACAATTCGAAAAGGGAGGTACACTTACTATTGCTGCCGGAAAACAAGTATCAGAAAAAATAAAGGTTACAATCTTGACACAGGGATTAGAAGCCGAAACAACATATCTACTTCCACTCACCATAGTGCAAGCACCAACAGATGTACAGGCTCAAAACGAAAAACAGGTGCTCTATTATGGAGTAAGTATCAGAGAGAAGCTTACGACTATTTATCCATACAATCCCCAAATGCCAACAGCAATGCCGCCGATGCTACCCGATTTATTTGCTGTATTTTATGTTAATACGGAAAACTACCAACCATTGATAGCCGATGTATATGGAATCAATAAAACAAATACAGAAGATTGGTCTGAAACATTATATACGATTGGCGACATCGTCAATCTAAGAATTGTAACTGTAGATTACGATTCTGCAACCAAACGTGCGTTACTCAACCTAAGCAGCGATATACGCTACGTACTTGAAAATGCAGACAAATATATCCGCCGACTCCAAGAACACGGTCGCAAAGTCTGCATCTGTATCGAAGGAGGTGGAAAAGGATTGGGATTCTGTAATATGAGTGACGCACAGATAGCTGATTTCAGTAACCAAGTAAAAGATGTGATAGAGCTTTATCAACTAGACGGAGTGAATCTTTGGGATAGAGACAGCGGTTATGGCAAAGAAGGCATGCCTGCAATAAATACTACTTCCTACCCCAAGTTGATTAAAGCACTACATGAAGTCCTGCCTGATGACAAGTTACTCACTTTGGTAGACAAAGACAAACCTACCGAATACTTCTACGATGTCAATGCATGTGGCGGAATCAAAGTAGGCGAATACATTGATTACGCATGGCACGGATATGTGAGCGAAGAAGAAGAAGTACAAATCATCGAACCATGGGAATCCGAACAGTCTTACAGCAAATATACCCGTAGACCTATTGCAGGATTAGCACCCGAATATTATGGAAAGGTAAATATTCCCCGTTATTATACCGGAACAGCCCAACTTGGAAATGACTCTTCCAAGAAACTTGTGATGTGGAAAAAAGAAAAAGAGAGAGACAATAACATACTTGTATTTGGAAATGACCTCATCGCCAATGAACAAAACCAATATGAAGGTGCTATGCTTGGCACAATTTTCCAAATAGGTTTTTTTATGAATGACGGTAAAATATGGGGAACATTGCCATGGGGACCTGAGGGATTTGTAAATGGAGATTATATGTATGATAGTCAGTATTTATACTATATGCTCAATCAAACATATAATGTATACGCCAAAGACTGGTAAAAACAAAAAATAAAAATGTCAAGAGAACATCGGAAAATAAATGAGAACCAAGAGTATGTGTTGATGTCTGAGTGTTAAAAAAGACAGTAAGAAAGGAGGTAAAATAGTACATCTCCGAAATCTACAGTTATTTTCTATATCAATGTTATTTGACTGTTTCCTGAATTTAATATGAACATCTAAAATTTTAAAAAGATGAAAACATTAAATCGTATTTTCTTAATGATTGTAGCTATGGCTGCAAGCTTCGTTGTTGCAAGTTGCAGCAATGATAACACCGTAAATGAAGCACAGGATGCTTCTCAAGATATTACCACACGCGCTGTAGGCACAAAGACACCTAAATTCACCGCTTATATCGAAACAAACGATATAAACCCGTTGAATGCAGGTGAGTACTACTTCACCGGCACGAATCCTCACGAAGAGGTGATTGATCATGTGATTCTGTTCGCTTCCAATATACGTGGAACCGCATCATCAGTGCAACTGTATCACAACCCTAACCAAACTTATATTCTGAACAATATCAACACATTAGTGAAGCCGTTACAGAATAAAGGAATTAAGGTGTTACTCGGATTGCTCGGCGACCACACGGGAGTCGGATTTGCTAATCTTACTAATAAAAATATAGCTGCGGGAGATTCACTACTCAATGATTTCGCATATCAAGTAGCCAACTGTGTCACAACCTATGGTTTGGACGGTGTGGATTTCGATGATGAATATGCCGAATATGGAAAGATATCCGGTACTCCCACACCAAGTACCAACAACTTTGGTCTGCTCATTCAGAAAGTGCGTGAGTTGTTACCGGACAAGTTGATTACAGCATTTGATTACGGTGGTTATACAGGTTTTAACCAGACTACCATGAATGCTATCAGTTACATGTGGCCGAACTTCGGTTGCAGTTCTAATCCGCCTTCAGGACTTCCAAAGAGCAAATGGGCAAAACTGTCATTGCACTATACCAGTGGTTGGCCAACTTGTGATCAAATCCAGAATTGTGCAAGCAGCTATAACGGATATGGTGCCGTTATGTCGTTCAATCTCCGCAATTATGATTGTTCAGGAACTATGAATTGTTTCGCTCCGTATGTATGGGGAGGAAGGACAGTAAGCTATACCGGTACTTCATATTCGAAGAACTACTAATTAAGGTGTAATACAATCTGGCGCAATGCCTCTTTAAAAGTATGCTAAAGCAGGCATTGCGTCGGATAAAGAAAAAGAACTGGGAGTGTTGCATAAGAAACAACACTCTTACAGGAACACTCCCAGTCTTTTCTTCATATTATATAAGCAATCAAAAGAATATTTTGCCATAAAGATAAAAAGCGTAACACCTGTTTTTTCGAGAAAAAGCATAAACTTAGATAATAAATATACCGGCCAATGACCCAAACTATAAAATCTAAAGTCTCATAAAAGTCCAAGGACTATAAAAAAAGAATCAATAAAGAACGAAATTAATATCACCATATATAAAGAATTAATCTAATTACTAAAAAACAAGAATCGCATGAAAACAAAAAGAATCTTTCGAAACGCTTTGTCGACTGCCTCTTTTGCAGGCATCACCTTAGCCACGTTGCTATCGGCAGTGAGTTGCGACAACAAAGACTACAACAATGCCTCTCCTTTCGACAATGTTGTCTACATTGACGCTGCCGAATTGCAAGATGTTAGCAACTTTACTTTCAACCGGACAATTGCAGACGGAAAGAAAGAAATCTCGGCTGTACTCGCATTTCCTACAGATGCAGATATCAATGTTAATTTCAAAGCAGAGCCGTCACTCGCTGACATTTACAACGCCCGCCTCGGAACCAAGTTTACAGTACTTGACTCCAGGCATTACAAATTTTCGGCAGAACAAGTCGTTATCCCAAAGGGTGAAATCACCTCGAAACCTATCACCATTGATTTCTCATCTCTCACCGACCTGGAAATTGACGCAGGCTATTTGTTACCTGTCACCATCGACCAAGCTTCAAATGGAATGAGTATTCTAGGAGGCTCCAGAACAATCTGTTACGTGATACGCCGTTCCAGTGCCATAACTACCGCTGCCAGCTTAAAAGATAACTACTTCGAAGTGCCCGGTTTTGATTTCGGAAGTCCTACTGCTTCAGTTGTGAACAATATGGCACAATTGACATTTGAAGCCATTATCCGTGTGAACAAGTTTGAAAGAGATATTTCCACTATCATGGGTATAGAACAATACTGTTTGTTCCGCATCGGAGATGCCGGTTTCCCACGTCAACAATTACAATTCTCAAGTCCCGGTGATGTAAAATTCCCCAATCCAAGTAACAACAAACTGCTGCAGGCAAATGAGTGGTATCATGTAGCTGTGACCTACGATACAGAACATAAAACTGCTATTATGTATGTAGATGGCAAGGAACAGAGTCGCATCGAAGATTATGGTAACGGTACACCGATCAATCTGGGTAAACAAGAACGTGAGAAACAGGCCTACATGTTCAAGATAGGTCACTCTTATGATGAACCTGATGTATTTCTCCGCCAACTTGATGGTGAAATTTGCGAGGCACGTATTTGGAACGTAGCCCGTACACAAGAAGAAATCTATCAGAATATGTACAGTGTAGAGCCTACCACACCCGGTTTGTGTGCTTATTGGAAATTTAATGAAGGAGAAGGCGATAAAGCGATAGATCAAACAGGCAATGGTAATGATGCAATAGCCCATTCTAAAGTTATGTGGCCGGACGGTATCGAAGTAACACAGAAAAACAAAGAATAAACAATTCTGAGAAATTCGTGTACCATTCTCTAATAAAATAATATACGGGCTTTATTTAATTGATCATCCTCCGGAAGCTATTTACTCTTCCAACGCTCATATAATTAACTGGTGGGAAAGTAATGGGCTAAAAAAAGAGAAGTAGCAACCGAGGATTATCAGATGAATGCTGTGACATTTTTGTATCTAATCTAATTATTATAAGGGGAGAAACAAAAATATCACAGCACTACTAATCAATACTTTAGCCCTCAAAAAGCATACTTTTTTCTATAAGTTTACAAAAAACATCTATATACTTTTCACCTTTTTTCCAACCTAAACTGCACTTTTTCTTCGCATCCCCTATCCAATCATAAAGAGACTATGAAGTTACAGTTGAGCAACCGGACAGACAGACCTGTGCTACAACCCGGTTACTGTTGTGCATCCCAATAGATATACAACTGTAACAGGATAAAACATAAACACTAGACCATTAATAGATAACCAAAACTCTTTAATTCATACAGTAGAATACTTCAAATGAACCTGATAAATATAGGAAAACATGCACAGCATTATACCTATTTATCAAGTATACTTTTTAGAACGACCTCACTAAAATCTACTTTATCGGCACTCACCGCCAATTTGCAAACAAAGGGTTCAATAGTAGCTTCGGTCCTACTGCCTTCTATTTTAACACTATTTTAATTACAGGTATACCATTCATTACGATTACCCATATTTTTCATAGAACAATAAATATAACATTGTATTAAAAATATACAAGTTTTTCATCCCTTTTATCGTAAATATAACACCAAAAGTGATAAGTATTCATTTTTAATCAAATATTATATCAATTTTTTATAACTAAGGCGTATCTTTACCTCATTAAAGCAAGCAATACCTTATTATAAAAAAATGCGTATATATTATCCTATTACCTACAAATGAGAAAATCTAAATTGGTACTTAATGGAAAATATTCCAAAAGTACCCAACACAAGACAAGACCACCTCCTGTCCTACCATATTTCGAATAAACTATTCAACATATATAATCAATAAAAAACAATCAAATAATTATTGTTACTTGGAGGAAAATCACCATTCCTTTAGAAAGAGTTTAAGCATTAGAATTAAAACTCTACATATATACTACACATTCCCATTATCAACCTTCAAAGAACAACTAATTTTGAGATCATGTTATTTGAACTTATTGATATACAATCATAAGACTATAATACTGTGCATTTTTCGTTTTAAACTCAGACAGGAGGAATAGACCGGTTTCACCAAGTGACGTTACTATAAAACAAATAAATATGAGATATTTAATTATAACGTCATTATCCGCTTCCATATTCACAGCTATAACTACTCAAAATGAATTATTCTCAATTTTATTTTCGGTAGCAGGAGTGTTTTTATTGTATTGGTTCGTATTCCATACATCTACCATGAAGAAAGAAATCGCTTTCTTAAAAGAAGAAAATCAATACTTTATAGATTCTTTCCAGAATATCCGTACTCCGGTCACATCACTTCACACTCCGCTGAAGTCAGCCTGCAACAATGATTGTCCTGACAGTATCAAAAAGGATCTGTCATTGGCCATCCGCAACATAGATTGCCTCAACGAACATTTAGCCAGGCTAATGGATATGAAACAACTATTCATCTATTCCAAAAGAATGAATTTTGCAGAATATGAACTAGGAAATTTCCTTAATAGCAGAATTTCTTCTCTACAAGATCATGCGACAAGTAAACAGGTAAAATTAGAAATCCGGACGGAGTTTAAATATGCCAGCGTATGGATAGATAAAAGTAAAATTTCTCCCGTTATTGAGAAGTTTATCAAGAATGCAATAGATCATTCTGAGGCATCAAAAAACATTACTTTAAATGCATCTTTATGCAACAAATATTGGGAAATCAGCACTACTCATACCGAAAGCAGCAATCTGATGAAGTGTTACAAATGTTCTACAAAGCATCTTCTTAAACAGAAAACGGAATCCAGATATCATTTCGCCAAAAGCACTCTATGCAAAAGGCTGATTGAGCTATGTAACGGAGAAATACTGATTAACCATTCATGCCAGACTATCGCATTACGCTTTCCTGTGAAATGTTTATGTGAGAACGCATCCGGGCACACTTTTGTTCACATCGAAAAGAATGTGGAAGAGGAAAAGACCGATGCTTTATTCCACAAAGGTACGCAGAAAAGAAGTTCGTCCCGACCGGTCGTAGTTTTGGCGGATAGTAATGACGATTTCAGGTTCTATCTGGAAACATGTCTGTCGGAGAAATATATAGTAAGAAGCTTTAATAATGGACAGGAAGCATTGGCGTGTATAAAAAAAGAACATCCGGACCTGCTGATATGTGACACAGTGCTGCATGGAATGGGTGGTGATGAACTTTCTTCAAGATTGAAGACTTCTAAAGAGACATCGATCATACCGGTTATTCTTTACGGATCGCATATCGATGTGGATCAACGCAACAAAAGGGAAGCTTCATTAGCAGATACATTTATGCACACCCCCTTTCACGTGGAAGATTTAAAGATAGAGATTTCCGTTCTTATCAGAAACAGCCGCCTTTTGAGAAAAGCATTCCTCCACAAAGTGTTCGGAGAACAATTCTTGAAGGTACAGTCTGCCGAGACCGGCATGGAGACTCTTGAAGATGTCAGGAAGTCACTGATTGATGAAGCAAAAGATTATGTTCTGGAGCGCATAGAGAAGGAAAACCTGACAATAGATGAAATAGCTTCACACCTGGGAATGAGCAGAACCAAATTCTATAACAAATGGAAGTCACTGACCGGTGAAGCTCCCAACGTCTTCATCGAAGCCATTCGCATGGAGAAAGCACATGAGTTATTGGAAAGCGGAAAGTATCCGGTCAGCATAATACCGGAAATGATTGGGCTGAAAGATCTGAAAAACTTCCGCAACAGGTATAAAGAATACTTCGGAATTACTCCAAGAGAGTCAATCAGAAAAAAATATTCTGAATAAAACAGACATTTAAAAACAGGTCTGAAGGTACTCCGGCACGATTTAGACGGAGAAACCGGCGGGAGTACCTTTTTCTTTTTTATTTTCATGATGCAGTATTCCGTGATTCCCGGTATTTACTCTATGTACGTACACCTTAATTTTGAGAATTAATAATCTAATTTGTTTAACAGTATGAAAACTTTAACTGAAATGAAAAAAGTATGTTGTCTTGGTCGTTTTGTTTTATTGGTAATGGCGTTGGGGCTGGCAAGCACCTTTAGTTCCTGTAGCAGTGATGATGACGAAAGTATTCCGGTATATTCCATCAAAGATGTAGAAGGAACCTACTCCGGTAAAATGCAGACAACATCTGTTGCTCCCCTGGAAAGTACAGGGAATGAAACGGAGGAAGGAGTCGCCGTAAATGCCGAATTGAAAGATAACCATATTTTAATCAGCAAATTTCCGGTAGATGGTCTGATCAAAAGCATTATCACAGATCCGGAGGCTGCCGAAGCCATCATTAAAGCTGTGGGAGATATAGAATACAAAATCCCTTATCAGGCAGCTTTCAACGACAACAAAGATAACATCTTGCTTCAACTTTCACCTGAACCTTTAGTATTGGAAATCGCAATGGAGCAGCCGTCAGTAAAAGCAGAAGGAGAAGAAGAGACTCCCAAACTCACCGTGAAAGTAACAATCAAAGCAGACGAGAAAGGCAAATACGCTTACGAAGGACAGAAACTAACGTTTGCTATTCAGGCAACGGAAGTTACGGTAAACGAAGAAGCATTTGATACATTTCCGGCTACCACATTTTCTTTTGATATGACTAAGAAATAGGGTGACTGCTTCATTATTTATAGAATAAAAGACAAAAGAGAGTGTGGCTGCATAAAGAAACCACACTCTTTTTTTATATTTGCATAAATAATAAATCTACTCTAATGACAACAACAGAAAACGTCCGAAACGAGCTGAAAACGCTGGAAGACCCTACATACAGGGAATTTCATTCTTCTTTAATTCCCGGTGCCGATAATATTCTCGGCGTACGTATCCCGCAACTCAGAACAATGGCTAAAGAAATAGCCAAGAAAGAAGACTGGCGCACGTTCGTCGAAGCAACCGATACACTGTATTACGAAGAGACAATGCTACAGGGAATGGTGATCGGACGTGCCAAGATGGAACCGGAAGAACGAATCAAATACATTCGCCTCTTCGTCCCGCGAATCAATAACTGGGCTGTATGCGACATTTTCTCCGGCGAACTGAAGACAGCGGCACGGAAAGGAAAAGAAACGATATGGCAGTTTGTCCAGCCTTATCTGGAATCAAAAGAAGAGTATCAGCTCCGGTTCGGAATCGTGATGCTGTTTCATTATGTAGATGAGGAGCATATCGATTCATTGCTGGCATATGCCGACCGATTTACACACGGGGCCTACTATGCACGTATGGCAATGGCATGGATGATATCCATCTGCTTCATTAAATTTCCGGATAAAACAATGAAGTATCTCCAACAGAGCAGGCTGGATAACTGGACCTACAATAAATCATTGCAGAAAATCATTGAATCTCTGCGTGTAGACAAAGAGACGAAAGACATCATCCGTTCCATGAAAAGAGCAGGATAAAAAAACGGTGGATGACAAACGATGCCCGGTTCCAACCGTATCATCCGTTTATCATCCACCGCTTACTACCGGGTGTTTTAGCTTACCGCTTCACATTCTTTTTTCTCTTTCTTCTGCTTCTGCGGTTCTGTTGTTTCCGACGATTGTAACGCTGCCATCTCTTATAAATCATCCACCCGCTCATCAAGGCTACCACTACAAAAATCAGAATAGTAATACCTACCCCCAGATTGTCTCCTTTTATGCGCGACCAGATATCCAGCACTTCTTTGGTTTTATCTCCGAAGTCACGAATCATAGCGCAACGTTCCACTACTTTACGGTCGGGATATTGAATCTTGTCAATCTGTATGCTGTCGGCATCCGGGCCAAAGAAATAACTCAAATCGGCGTAATAATCCAAAGTCGTATCTACTTTCTCCTCCAGAATCTCCGGAGTAGCGATAGAACTCACATATCCGCAGAAGTCCATATTCCGTAACGCAATGTCCGGACGGCACATAAAGTTGATAAAGTAACTGGCAGCCACCGGATTCTTCGCATATTTAGGAATCACCCAGCCATCATACCAGATATTACTTCCTTCTTTCGGAACTACATAATCAAGATCTACTCCCACCGCATTCGCCTCTTCAATTGCCCAGATCGCATCACCGCTCCAAGTCATGTTCAGCCATGCTTTATTCTTCGTCATCATCTCTTTGCCGAAGTCCGCTTCCCATCCGGCAATATTCGGCTTCATCGCTTTCAGATACTTCTCGGCCACCTCCATAGCACGCGGCGAATAGTCGTTCATCAGGTCCTCCACCGTCATGGTTCCCTCTTCCAGCTCTTTGGCATGGGCATAGATAACGGCTGTTCCGTAGGCATCCCGGTAACTGTCTTTCATCAGAATCTTGCCTGCATATTTCTTGTCCCAGAGGCATTCCCAAGAGGAAGCATCGGAATCGGGAACAAACGCCCGATTATACAGGATTCCCGCCGTTCCCCACATATAGCAGACCGCATAGCGGCTCGCTTCTTCACCCGGCTGACTCAGCTTATTAATCTGTTCACGGATAAACGGCGCCACATTGTTCATGTAGTTGGGAGAATGGGCAAAAGTGGTGTCAATGGGCAGCAGCAGATGCTTTTTCAGCATTCGCTCAATGATATATTCCGACGGACAAACCACATCAAAATCCTCATGCCCCTTTTCGATCTTCGTCAACATGATCTCGTTGATATCAAATGTCTGATAAACGATGCGGATATTTTCGCCTGTCTGTTCTTTATAGTATGCCTGAAAGTCTTCGAGTACCCCCTCGCCTATATAATCTGCCCAGTTATAGATTTTAAGGACTTTCTCGCGTGGCTCACCGGAATTGTAACAACTGCTCAGAGAACCGGCCAGGACCAGTAAAAACAGGATAACAGAAACTATTCTTTTCATTTTATTTACGTAGCAGCACATGTTCATTAATCTTTCTTCTTCGTTTTTCCGGCACGGTAATTAATCACTATGAGCAATGCCAGCACCACCACAAAAATAATAGCGGACAGCGGACGGAGCTCCGGAGTCAGACCTCCTTTGCGGGCATCGGCATAAATATAGGTGGAAAGTGTTTCCAGCCCTTGATTGCCGATCGTAAATACAGTGACGGCAAAATCATCGATTGACAGCGTCAGAGCAAGCATAAAACCGCTGATCATTCCCGGACGAATCTCCGGAATGATCACTTTCCGCAATGCCTGCATAGGAGTGGCTCCCAAGTCGAGGGCAGCTTCATAAATGTTCGGATTCATCTGTTTCAGACGTGGCAGCACGCTTAATACGACGTAGGGAGTACAAAAGGTGATGTGCGCCAGTACTACCGTCGTATATCCTTGCGTGATTCCCAAAGATACGAATAAAAGGAAAAGCGATATACCGGTTATAATATCACCGTTCAGAATAGGAATACTGTTCACAAAGCCAATCGCCTTGCGCGAACGTGCCTTTAAATTAAAGATACCGATAGCGGCAATGCTGCCCAGCAAGGTAGATGCAGTGGCAGCCAGCAACGCGATGGTAATGGTATTGATCAGGGCGTTCATCAGAGAGTGATGGGCACCTGTATTAAAAAGCGATGAATAAAGTCTGGTGGAAAATCCGGTCCAGTTACCTAATACTTTGGCTTCGGTAAAGGAATAGATCACAATAATCACAATAGGGGAATACAGCAACAACAGCAATATCCACAAGTAAGCCTGCGCGAATATCTTCTTTACCATAAGCCTCCTCCTTCGTTAGTATTGTCCTTATCATCGGTGCTGAACAGCGAAGTAGCAGCTATCAGCAACAACATGATCAGCGAAAGCGCCGCTCCATAGTTCCACATACTGTTATTGATATTTTCCTGAATGGTAGTACCAAACAACTTGATGTTGTTCATCGTCAACAGCTCGGCAATGGCGAATGTCGAAATGGTCGGCATAAACACCATCATGATACCGCTCATCACTCCCGGCATGGAAAGCGGAAGAACTGCCTTGAAAAAGACTTGTACCGGATTGGCTCCCAAATCCTGTGCCGCCTCAATATAGCTATGATCCATCTTCTGCAAAGTATTATAAATGGGATAGATCATAAAAGGAATAAAGTTGTAGACCATACCGAATATCAACGCCCCTTCTCCCAGCGGAACGCTGAAGAAATCGAACAAGGCGACAGTGGCAAGGGTACGCACCAGTATATTCACCCACATAGGCAGAATAAACAGTACAACCATCGTTTTGGAACGGTTCAACTTGCTGTTGCTTAATATCCAGGCTGCGGGATATCCCAGCAGGATACAGATAAGAGTAGTAATAATGGCAATACCTATGGAATAGACGAAGGTATTGATGGCTTCGGGATGTTCGAAGAACTTTTGAAAATTAGCGAGTGTCAGATGGCCGTTATCATCGGTAAACGCATACACGACAATCAGAAGCAACGGTATGACCACAAAGATCGCCGAGAAAATAATGTAAGGAAGAGTCCAGCTCTTACGTGATGACAAAAATACTATAAACTTCTTATTCACTTCCTTTCCTGTTAATCGGTTATTTTAATTACACGAATCGCATCCGGAGGGATAGTAATACCCACACGGTCTCCGTCATCCCAGACATCATTCGTATCTACAAACACATTCTCGTCCCAGTCAGACCATACGGTCAGATGGTAGTGATCTCCTTTATAAAGGATGAACTTCACTTCTCCCGTCAACGTACCGTCTTCTTCGTTATCCTGAAGGATCACTTTATCAAAGTCCACTTCTACCTTGACATCTGCTCCGGATTCCAGACCTTCCACAGAAGCACATTCGAACGTACAGCCCAGAAACTCTACATGAGTAGCATCCTGCAACTTACCTTCAAACGTATTGCATACACGTTCTTTCTTCATGATATGAATATCGAACGGTTTCACCAGCAGACCGACCTCTGCACCGACTTCGAAATGATGATAATCCTGAACCAGAAATTCATATCCACCGCAAAGCACGGTCATTTCGTAGTGCACTCCTTTGAAGATCGAAGTCTGTACCACACCGGTCAGCTGTGCCATATCCGAAACCGGAAAGATATAAAGGTCTTCCGGTCGGATCACTACGTCCACCGGAGTATTTTCGCCAAAGCCTTCGTCCACACATTCAAATTCCGTACCGCAGAAGCGTACCAGTTTATCATGAATCATCGTTCCGTTGAGAATATTACTCTCTCCGATAAAATCAGCCACAAATGAATTGATCGGCTCATTGTAGATATCAATCGGCGTACCGATCTGCTGAATCTTTCCTTCACTCATCACAACGATTGTATCACTCAACGTCAGTGCCTCCTCCTGATCATGAGTCACGTACACGAAGGTAATGCCCAGAGATTTATGCATTTCTTTCAATTCCATCTGCATATCCTTACGCATTTTCAGGTCAAGCGCAGCCAATGGTTCGTCGAGCAGTAACACTTCCGGCTCATTGACAATCGCCCGGGCAATAGCTACACGCTGCTGCTGGCCACCGGAAAGAGAATCGACATCCCGATACTCGTAATCTGTCATACCAACCATCTTCAAAGCGGCTTTCACCTTCTTGCCGATCGTCTGTTTCGGCGTCTTTTTCAGCTTCAGCCCAAAAGCAATATTGTCGTATACATTCAAATGCGGGAACAGAGCATATTTCTGGAATACCGTGTTCACCGGACGTTTGTGGGGAGGAGTCTGTGTGATTTCCTTACCCGAAATTCGGATTTCGCCTTCCGAAGCTGTCTGAAAACCGGCAATGAGACGCAACAATGTCGTTTTTCCGCAACCGGAAGGACCGAGAATCGTTACAAACTCGCCCTTTTTCACGTTCAGAGTTACATCATCCAATGCTGTCTTGTCGCCAAAAAACTTCGAGACATGGCTAACCTCAATGATGGATTTGTCTTCTTGCATATTCATACTAAAGTTTGGGCTGCAAAGGTACACATTTCTGCGATTTCCACCTACGTGTTAATCTAATATAACAGTGTTTTTCGATGGCAGACAGAAAAAAAATCTATCTTTGCATAAATATTTATTCACTAATTTTACAAAAGCATGAAAAAGTTAACTTATTTAGTTATTGCGACGGCAGCGTTGGGGATGGTAGCTTGTACCGGAAACAAAGCCGGATACATTATCACAGGTACAGTAGAAGGCGCCACCGACGGCGACACTGTTTACCTTCAGGAAGCAACAGGCAGAAATCTTACTAAACTAGATACCGCAGTCATCTCTAAAGGTACTTTTACCTTTGAAGGCACGCAGGATTCTGTAGTAAACCGTTATGTCACTTGCGAAGTAAACGGAGAACCGCTTATGATTGATTTCTTCCTCGAAAACGGTAAAATAAACATTGCTCTGACAAAGGATAATGATTCTGCAACCGGTACTTCAAACAATGACGCTTACCAGGCTATCAGAACTCAAATCAATGATATCAGCAAAAAGATGAACGCCATCTACGAAGCGATGGGCGACTCTTCTTTAAGTGACGAGCAGAAAGAAGCCAAACAAAAAGAAGGTGCACAGCTGGAAGAAGAATACGATAAAGTAATCAAAGAAGGAGTACAGAAAAACATCACCAACCCGGTAGGTGTATTCTTGTTCAAACAGACTTTCTACAATAACTCTACTGAAGAGAATGCTGCTTTGTTGGAACAAATCCCGGCTAATTTCCAAAATGACGAAACAATCGTAAAAGTTAAGGAACAGACTGAAAAACAAAAGAAGACTGCCGTAGGTACTAAGTTCATTGACTTCGAAATGCAGACTCCGGAAGGTAAAACTGTGAAACTGTCTGATTACGCAGGCAAAGGCAAAGTGGTACTGGTTGACTTCTGGGCTAGCTGGTGTGGTCCTTGCCGTCGTGAAATGCCTAATCTTGTAGAAGCTTACGCTCAATACAAAGGCAAAAACTTCGAAATCGTTGGCGTATCGCTCGACCAGGACGGTGCCGCATGGAAAGAATCGATCAAAAAACTGAATATGACTTGGCCGCAAATGTCCGACCTGAAATTCTGGCAAAGCGAAGGTGCACAGCTTTATGCAGTAAACAGCATTCCTCACACTGTGCTGATTGACGGCGACGGCACTATCATTGCCCGTGGTCTTCACGGAGAAGGTCTGCAAGCTAAGTTAGCGGAAGTAATCAAATAAATGAAGCTGATAAGAGACTTCACCTGATGAAGTAACAATTGTGCCATACCGTTGTCACACTTGTGCCACCGTGTTGGCACAGTTATGCCACGCCGTTGGCACAGTTGTGCCAATAGGATGGCACAACATCCGACAAGGTATCTTATTCTTGTTAACGCAGTAGGTTAATCTGATTCAAGTACAGGCACTTTTGCCGAAGATACTGATCTTATCCACGCCGTTACATTGAGATATAAAAAGATAGCCCCTGCAATTTCGACCGCTCGAATTGCAGGGGCTTCTTTTATATAGGGACGCCAAGCAGGGAAGCATCACTTCCCTGCTCCGTCAAGCTATCAGATAAACCAGCGCACGTAACAGAAGTCTTGACGGTGCGGAAGTTCCGGATTCTTCGGGAACATACGGTAAGACACCTTGAAGCTACCGGCATTTGACAGGCTGTGTTTAACCTGGAATGTGTACAGGTTGCCTTCTTTCTTGATCACACTAAACGGTTCTACAGAGTAAACGTGCTGTTTGCCATCCGCAGTGGTATAAGTAGTTACCAATTCAAGTCCTATAGCATCATTCAAGCCTTTCTCGTCGATCACGTAAGTAATAGTATATTCTTTTCCGCTTTCGATATCACCAGCTTTCAATTCTTCTACCTTGTCGCAAGATACGATTTCGATAGAATCCCATTTAGAGACTACTTCTTCTTTCCATGCAGCAATTTCTTTTGCCTTTGCATTGTCATCGGCAGACAACATCTGGAAGCGTTTTGACAACTTGTTGTAGAATTTATTATAGTAGTCATCCAACTGACGTTTCATTGTATAGTGAGGAGCAATCTGAGCGATGGAATTCTTCACTACCTTGATCCATCCTTCCGAGTAGCCCTTCTTGTTACGAGCATAGTACAACGGCAGGATTTCTGTTTCAAGAATACTGTAGATAGTAGCAGCATCCAACTGATCCTGATGTTCCTGATTCTGATAAGTACGTTTTTCAGTCAACGCCCATCCTGCACCTTCACGGTAGCCTTCCAGCCACCATCCGTCTAATACAGAGAAGTTGACAACACCGTTCATCAAAGCCTTTTCACCTGATGTACCGGATGCTTCCAACGGACGTGTTGGAGTGTTCAACCAGATATCAACGCCTGAAACCAGACGACGCGCCAACTGCATATCGTAGTTTTCGAGGAAGATAATCTTACCCAGGAATTCCGGACGACGGGAGATTTCGATAATACGTTTGATCAGACCCTGTCCTGCTCCATCATGCGGATGAGCCTTACCTGTAAACAGGAACTGTACCGGATAGTCGGGGTTGTTCACAATCTTAGAAAGACGTTCCAAGTCAGTAAACAACAGGTGCGCACGTTTGTAAGTAGCGAAACGACGACCGAAACCAATCAGCAACGCATTCGGGTTAATCTTGTCCATCAATGAAACGATGCGCGAAGGATCTCCCTGGTTTTTCAACCATGTATCACGGAATGATTTGCGGATATAATCCACCAACTTATTCTTCATCGTCATACGAGTCTTCCAGATCTCTTCATCGGGTACATTATAGATGGCTTCCCAAATCTTAGGATTCGACTGGTCGAACCAGAAGTTTTCGTTGAAATATTTAAAGTACAGTTCTTTCCATTCGGTAGCACTCCATGTGGGGAAGTGAACACCATTAGTCACATAACCTACATGTATTTCTTCGGGGAAGTAACCTTTCCAGATAGTAGAGAACATCTCCTGAGAAACTTTTCCGTGCAGCCAGCTTACACCGTTTACTTCCTGAGAAGTGTTGCAGGCAAATACCGACATACAGAAACGTTCGCCCTTGTCACCCGGATTGTTACGTCCAAGATCCATCAGGTCGTCCCAGCTGATACCCATTCTAGCAGGATAACCACCCATGTACTTACCGAACAAACCTTCGTCGAAGTAGTCGTGACCGGCAGGAACCGGAGTATGAACTGTATAAAGAGAAGAAGCGCGAACCAGCTCGATAGACTGATCGAATGTCAGTCCGGTAGCTACATAGTCGCAGATACGCTGCACATTGATCAATGCAGCATGTCCTTCGTTACAATGATAAACATCTTTTTTGATACCCAATGCTTTCAGGGTCAGGATACCACCGATACCCAACAGGATTTCCTGTTTCAGACGGTTTTCCCAGTCGCCACCATAAAGCTGATGAGTAATAGGACGGTCGAACTCGCTGTTCATTTCATTATCTGTATCCAGCAGATACAAAGAAATACGTCCTACATTTACACGCCATACGTTAGCAT
The DNA here is from genome assembly GCF_900106755.1 of Bacteroides faecis MAJ27. GTDB lineage: Bacteria > Bacteroidota > Bacteroidia > Bacteroidales > Bacteroidaceae > Bacteroides > Bacteroides faecis. Next base: position 14,060 of record NZ_FNNN01000005.1, on the reverse strand, counting down.
GTACATAATAATCCAGATAAGGAACATCCACCACCAACGGCTGACCATTCGCATCCATCACACGGTCGATAGGAAGCTGGCCGAAGTTCTGCGCTTCGTAGTTGGCAATCTGCTGTCCATCCATAGACAACGTCTGAGTAAAGTAACCGTAACGATACAGGAAACCTACCGCACAAAGATCTACATTGCTGTCAGAAGCTTCTTTCAAGTAGTCACCGGCCAATACACCCAGACCACCGGAATATATTTTCAGGACGCTGCTCAAACCATATTCCATGCTGAAATAAGCTACAGACGGACGGTTTTCATCCGGCTTCACATCCATGTAATCTCTGAATTTTGTATAAACATCATTCATTCTCCTCAGAATCACCTTGTCTTTTGCCAACGCTTCCAGCTTCTCATAGCTCATACGTTCCAGCAACAACACAGGGTTCTGGCCACATTCTTTCCAAAGTTCCGGATCTAGATCTCTAAATAGTTCTGTCGCTTCAAAATTCCATGCCCACCAGATGTTGCGTGAAATCTCGGACAATTTCTCCAACTCAGCCGGGATACGTGACTTCACTGTAACCTCTTTCCAGTTCGGAGTATTCACATTACTAACTTTAATTTTCATAATGTTTTTTGTTTACTTATTGATAATAAAATATTTCTTTAGCCTAACTGACGCTTCATGGCATTGCGCAAGGCAATATCATAAGCCTCGTAATAATATTGAATGAAGTGTTTCCACAATGCCTGCTCTGCAACATCTGCCGCATGCTTACGGATCTCCTTCACTTCTTTTTCCGACTTATCTGCAAACAGCGTAATCGTATCTTTGATGCCATCCGCCACTTCCGAATCATTATAGTCCGAACGATGCAGCACTTCCACTCCATCATTGATACCATGCTGATTCTTCAGGCTGTTCACCCAAAGACCAAAACCTGCCAGATCAGTAGTAATGGTAGGCACACGGAACGCTACACTTTCCAGCGGAGTATATCCCCACGGTTCGTAATAGGAAGCATATACGCTCAAATCCTGTCCCAGCAATATATCATAATACTCTTTATTCAGAATACCATCACGCCCGTCCAGATAGCAAGGCACAAAAATCACCTTTACTTTATCTTCGGGACAGTTGCCCATTCCCAGATATTTCAGCATATCCAGCACCTGGTCATGCGTCATATTGTGCAGCCAATGAGTGATGAAAGGAACTTCAAGCGGTGTATCAAATTTTTCTTTGCTTTTCAGACGTTCCTGCAAGTCTTCACGGGGATCTCCTACCCAACCGGGGACATTGATAAACGCCAATACGTTCTTATGGAGCTTTTTATCCCTGTTCAGACGGTTCAATGACTCCAGGAATACGTCAATACCCTTGTTCTTGAATTCATATCGACCACTGGTACCGATAATTAACGTATCGTCATCCAGATTTGTTCCCAACAATTTATTGGCTACGTTCAACATCAATGAGCGGGCACGTTTACGTTTTCCGGTAAATGTACTGCCTTTAGGTACGAAATCGTCCTCAAAACCATTCATCAGTACTACATCTGCCGGTTTATCGAGCAATTCCTTGCACTCATTATTCGTAATTTCACTTACTGTCGTAAAACAGTCTACATAATGCGCCGTCTGCTTCTCAATAGAGTGCTTTGACTGCATATTCAGTTCCTGCGCCATCTGGTCGCCGTTATAAGCAAACAGATAGTCATACAGCGGCTTATGATTGCCGGCTATCGAGCGTCCGATGGAAGTAGCGTGGGTTGTAAAAATAGTAGCCACTTCGGGGACAGCTTCCTGTACATAAAGTGCTCCCATTCCGGTCATCCATTCATGTGCCTGATATACCACCTTATCCGTTTCTGTCAGGTTGTAGCGGTAGAAACTCTCTACTACTTTTCCGGCAGCGTACGAAAACATAGAAGCCTCGTCGTAATCGCCATAAGCGTGCAACGAGTCTACTTGAAAACGATTCCACATTTCTGTGTATATATCGTTCTTCTTTTCAAAAAAAGGTTGGAAATCAACAAGAATGACAATAGGTTCACCGGGTATATTCCATCGTCCTACACGGACGGAAAGATGATCGTTTTTGAATGCGTGCTTTTTCCAGTCAGCGCACAGATTATCCGACTCGATGAATAGAGGGTTCTCTTTTCCTTGCCACACATCAGGACCTATGAAAAAAATTCTGTCGCGGAATTTTTCCTGCAATGTATTCGCCCGTGTCGACAATACGGTGTATATCCCTCCCACTTTATTACATACTTCCCAGCTGGACTCGAAGATATAATCGGGGGTTAATAAATCTTTTACCATATAATATATTAAAACTCTTTTTAGTATGCGAGTGCAAAAGTACGCATTATTCTTTGAAAAATAATACTTTATGCGAAAAATATGAGTTAATAAGAGGAAAGAAAGGTTAGCCCGCCATGAAAAAAGAATATCCCCTTGCAAACGCAAAGCTGCATTCACAAGGGGATTGAAAGATCTTTATTAAAAAATATCGTTGCGGAAAAATTTACGCGAGTGCACTACCGATCAAGAAGGTAGCAGCCAAAGCAACGATAGCGTAAAGTTCCGGGAATACGGCAAGAATCAATGTATTACTAAACACGTTGTGTCCCTGGCCGATAGCTGCGATACCGTTTGCACAAACTTGTCCCTGACGGATAGCCGAGAACAATGCAACCAATCCCAAAGCAATACCTGCACCCAAAACTGCTGATGCCTGGATCGCAGTGATTTCCGGAGTCAGAATACCGAAGATAGTCTGAAACATAAAGTAACCGGCAAAACCGTACAGCCCCTGTGTACCCGGAAGTGCTGTCAATACAAGGAAGTTACCGAATGCACTATCATTCTTTTTCAATGCGCCGATAGCAGCGTTACCTGCAATAGTTACTCCGTAAGCACTACCAATGCCTGACAAACCAACCATAACCGCGATGCCAATGTAGGCAATAAACAAATTCATTTCCATAATCTTATTCTATTTTTATTGTTTAATTCTTAACTTGTTATTTCTCAATATTCTATTCTAAATTTCTAAAAGGCTTGTATTCCTTGCCGCCTCCTTCATAACCGGAGTTCTTGAAGAACTCCACGAATGTCAGACGCATCGGGTGAACCATTGCACCGAGCACATTCATGAAGATATTGATGGCATGACCGATCACAAAGATCAGCACCATTACAATAGGACCTGCTATCACGTTATCCGGACTCATACCTACTGCCAAGCTGTTGAATACTCCCGCCAGAATGCCTCCGGAAAGTCCGAGGGCAAACAGACGAACGTAGGACAAGACATCCCCCAGCAGACCGGTAGCCATGTTATATGAATCCCATAACCCAAGTCCGATATTCATAAAGATGTTCTTTCCCGGACTATTATAGAGGAATATCATCGCACCGGAGATACCCAGAATAACCAGATGCACTGTACCTCCCATCGGCAGCACGTTCGGCAACAAAGCCGAAACAGCCATTGAAACCAACAGGATAATCCATCCGATTGTCGCTACTGCATACTTGAAACCAAACTGAATTGTCTGATTCACCGCTTTGAGTACCATACCGAACAGAATCTGAATAGCACCCAAAATCAGTGACAACTGGAACATATCGTTGTTGTCCATCAGAACCGCATGTTTCAGACGTTGCACGATAGGCCAGTCCAGATCATAAATGTTCGCTCCGAAGAATGTACCTGTCAGCAAACCGCAGAAGAAGGTTGAAACAGCCAGCACCTGTATCAGTGACAGGATGGACTTCATGGATGGAGTCACTTTCTTTGCCATCAACCGGTATGCCGTAGCTCCGAGGAACAGGAAAAGTCCATATCCGGAATCTCCCAGACAGAGCCCGAAGAAAACCATAAAGAACGGGGCAAAGAACGGTGTCAAGTCCAGTTCGTTATACTTCGGAAGCATATACAGTTTACAGATCGGTTCAAACCAGGCAAAGAATCCCTTGTTATTCAGCCGAATAGGAACATTATCACCCGGCATCGGATCGGTAATCTCATAATATACATGTACATCGTTCAGATAAGCCTCTATCTCTACTTTACTGTAGGCAGGAGCCCATCCTTCAACCAGCATCAGTTTATCACCGGCTGCCTGTTCTGAACTCAATACTACTTTAGAGAATTCAATCTGCCCCTGCAATTCTTTCAGAGCTGCCTTCAGGGAAGGTACATCTGTTTCAGAAAGTGCGACCAGCTTCTTTTCGTTCTCTTCAATAGCTTGTTCCGTTGTATCATACAACGTTTCAAGATGTGCCAGCGAATAAGCGGGAAGTTTGGCCTGTTCTACATCCAGATCTACTTCCTGACCGGTTTTAGTGACGGTCACAAAGAACACTTTTGAAGAAATACGGTTAATGATCATCGCATTGTATTCCGTCTCCCATTCTTCTTTATAGTTTCCTTCCGAACAGCTATAGAAACCGATCACATAGCCGGCATCTTTCAACTTCCGGACACCTGCCGGATCGAAGTTGCCCCATGCCTGCAATGCTTCCTTTTCTTTAGCGTAGCCCTGCAATTGCTGAGACAATTTGCCATGCTCAATCTGCAAAGCATCCACTTCGTCCAATACCTGCAAACCACGAGCGGCAGTTCCTCCTTCCGTTGCGATCACAGCATCTTTCTCATGCTTCTGATTCTGAAGCAGTTTCAGAGTAGCTGTCAGACGGTTGGAAAGACGGATATTCTCTTGCAGTTCAGTATTGTCGGCAGCACCTTGCTGTTTCTCCACGATGTGGACTACACCAAGTTCGCGCAGGCTGTTCAGGAATTCTTCGTATTCCTTATGATAAACCAGGAATGTAAGTTTCTTCATTTTTGTAATCATGCCTCTACCTCCTTCCTTTTTTCCTGATGGGACTTCATGATCTTTTGCGATGATTTCGACAGGTTCTCTTCATCTTCCATAAACCGCTTGATCTTTCGCAATGCATCCTGATAGCCCGGTATCTGTACCTTCTCAAAAAGGTTCACCTTCTGAGTGGTCTTTTTCCTCGCATGTTCTAGCAGGTTCAGCTTGGCGAGCATAAACTCACGTTCAATTGCCGTATGAGCAAGTTCCTCCAGCAAATGGATACCGTCGGCATACCATTTGGGAGCATTAAACATACTGTACGGACGTATCTCGAAATCGATATTTTCGAGTAGCGGTACACGTACACCCGCAATCTTTTTCACGCCAAGATGAACATCATTCACCTTTATCAATGAAGCGTCAAACTCATTCCAAAGGGCGAACATGGCTTCATAGGCTTGAATTTGTTGTTCGAGCCTATCCTCCAGATCGGCAGCTTCCGTTTTACAGCGTTTCACTTCCATGCGGAGGGCGCTTTCCTTATTCTTAATGATAGGAAGCGTACGCACCCGCACTTTCAGTTGCTTTTCGAGCTGCTGAAGAGAGGTCTTGTTATATTGAAACTTTATAGCCACGTTGTTTTTGCTAATTATTAGTTATAAATTACTAGTTGCTAATTATTCACCTTTCGGCCAGTATTGGTCAACAAGTTCCTTCTTGATATTCACTTCTTCCGGACGGAAATATTCACCGAACAAGCCCCAAGCCACATCCAGCATTTCAGTAGTATCAAGGTTGACATCAATGGCCAGCAACTGGTTAGAATAGTCCTTCGCAAAAGCCAACGTACGTTCGTCGTAATTGGTCAGGTCAAAACCGTTTTCCATCTTAGTCTTTGCATTTGCAGCATCGGCATACAGACGTACAGCGGCATTCATCACCTGTGGATGGTCTTTACGTGTCTTTTTACCGGTTACCAGCTGTTTCAGACGAGACAATGAACGGAACGGGTCAACAATGACCTTACCGATATCACTGTCACGACGCAAGAACAACTGTCCTTCCGTAATATAACCCGTATTATCAGGCACAGCGTGCGTGATATCGCCACCGGACAATGTCGTCACCGCAATAATCGTAATAGAACCACCGGAAGGGAACTGTACCGCCTTTTCGTAAATCTTCGCCAAGTCCGAATAGAGCGAACCCGGCATAGAGTCTTTAGACGGAATCTGGTCCATACGGTTAGATACGATTGCCAACGCATCAGCGTAGCTGGTCATATCAGTTAGCAGTACCAGTACTTTCTCATTGTTGTTTACAGCGAAATATTCAGCCGCGGTCAATGCCATATCCGGAATCAACAAACGTTCTACCGGAGGATTTTCCGTTGTATTCATGAAACTCACAATACGGTCGAGAGCACCGGCATTAGAGAATACGTTCTTAAAGTACAGGTAGTCATCGTTGGTCATACCCATACCGCCCAGAATAATCTTATCTGTTTCAGCACGCAATGCCACGTTTGCCATCACCTGATTAAAAGGCTGGTCAGGGTCGGCAAAGAACGGAATCTTCTGGCCGGATACCAGTGTATTATTCAAGTCGATGCCGGCAATACCCGTTGCAATCAACTCCGACGGTTGTTTACGACGCACCGGATTCACTGACGGACCACCGATTTCCACTTCCTGTCCTTCAATTTCCGGACCTCCGTCAATCGGATCACCGAAAGCATTGAAGAAACGTCCTGCCAACTGCTCACTCACCTTCAACGTAGGCGATTTGCCGAGGAACACTACTTCAGCGTTGGTAGGAATACCTTCCGTACCTTCAAATACCTGCAGAGTGACATCGTCACCGGCAATCTTAACCACCTGTGCCAGTTTACCGTTCACAGTGGCAAGCTCGTCATACCCTACTCCTGTCGCTTTCAGCGAACAAGTAGCCTTGGTAATCTGAGTAATCTTGGTATATATCTTTTGAAAAGCTTTTGTTGCCATCTATATATTTACAATTTAGCTATTTACAATTTACTATTTAACGCTTCTTTCGGCAATCAGTTCTTTTAATTGCTGCTGGAACCCTTCGTACTGCTCTGATTTGAACTTCGAGTAGTTCATCTGCTTACAGACATTGATCATTTTCTTGAAGTAATCCATTACCTCATTGAAGTTTTCAAATTCAAATTCTGTATGACAGATATCTATGATCATATTCAGAATAGCTTCCTGACGTTCCATCGGAGTTACCGAGTCCACCTCATCAAAGGCATCCTGCTGCAGGATTACGAAGTCGATCAGTTCAGATTTCCAGAAGATAACATGGTATTCTACAGGTACACCGTCATCACCCAGAATGTTGATTTGTTCGGCAATTTCTTTACCACGCTGCAAACGGGTTTTAAGCTCATTCACTTTACCGATCCATTCATCATTGATATGATCTTTGATATATTCTTCAAATTCCGGATATTCGATATATTTGGAATATGAGTCAATCGGATTCACAGCCGGATAACGTTTCTTGTCGGCACGGTCCTGTTCCAGTGCGTAGAAACAACGGGCTACCTTCTTTGTGTTTTCTGTTACAGGCTCCTTCAAGTTACCTCCGGCAGGTGACACCGTACCGATAAAAGTAATTGAGCCGGTCTCGTCGTTATTCAGTTTTACATAACCTGCACGGCCATAGAAGTTAGAAATAATAGCAGAAATATCCATTGGGAACGCATCCGGTCCGGGCAATTCTTCCATACGGTTGGACATTTCACGCAATGCCTGTGCCCAACGGGAAGTAGAGTCAGCCATCAGCAATACTTTCAATCCCATCGAACGATAATATTCAGCCAATGACATAGCTGTATATACAGACGCTTCACGGGCTGCTACCGGCATGTTAGAAGTATTCGCGATAATGATTGTACGTTCCATCAGCTTACGCCCCGTATGCGGGTCAACCAGTTCCGGGAATTCCGTAAAGATTTCCACAACCTCGTTTGCACGTTCACCACAAGCCGCGATAATTACGATATCCGCTTCTGCCTGTTTGGAAATAGCATGCTGAAGCACTGTCTTGCCTGTACCGAACGGACCGGGGATAAATCCCGTACCACCTTCTACAATCGGGTTCAGCGTATCAATAACACGTACACCGGTCTCCAGCAATTTGAAAGGACGCGGTTTTTCTTTATAATTCGTCATAGCCCGTTTCACCGGCCATTTCTGAATCATAGTCACCGGAATGTCATTTCCTTCCTCGTCTGTCAGAATAGCAATTGTATCTTCTATTTTATAATCCCCTTCGGGCATAATCGTTTTGACGGTAGCCGTTCCATTCATAGTAAACGGAGCCATAATTTTCAGCGGCTGGAAGTTTTCATCCACTTGTCCCAGCCATGCGGAAGCCACCACTTTATCACCGGCGCTCACCATCGGAACAAAATGCCATATACGTTCTTTATCCAACGGATATGTATATTGTCCTCTTTTCAGGAAAACACCGTCCATCTTGTCAAGGTCGTTTTGCAGACCGTCATAGTTTTTCGATAACATACCCGGACCCAAGGTCACTTCAAGCATGTGTCCTGTAAATTCGGCTTCGGCGCCCACCTTCAGTCCACGTGTGCTTTCGAACACCTGAACATACACATGCGAACCTACAACCTTAATCACCTCCGCCATCAATCTATCGCCACCGGTAGAGATATAACAAATCTCATTCTGAGCTACCGGGCCGTCAACGACGAGGGTCACCATGTTGGCAATAACGCCACTAACAGTTCCTTTTGTTGCCATATATTTTTTTTAATTTATTATCTGAATTCTGCGGGAATCTGTACCTCATTCTTCAGCGATTCAATAATGCTTCGGAACAATTGATTTCCTCTTTCCTTATCCAATGAAATCCAACGCTCAATCATTTCCAGCTTCAGTAAGAAAGCGAAAATACGTTCTACAGTGAAATAATCGAAGAAGATAGCATCTTCCATCCAGTTCCACCGCAGAGCATCCAATTTCTTTTCACGTTCCACCAGTTCCGTAATCTCACTGATCTTCACCAACGATTCAAAAACATCCACTTCACCGGACAAACCAAAATCGCGGGCACTGGATGTACGCAAAGCTTCGCACACTTCCGTATTTCCTACAATATAGGAAACAATATCCCATTTGAATTTACGGGCTGTAAATGCAACAAGAATATTATTAATGTTCAGATTGAATTCAAACCAGGAAGAGACGAACTTATTTCCGCATTTCATAGCATGTTCATAATACAGAGCAGCCAGATGGTCTTCCTGCAACACCATGCTTTCAGCCGGAGTATTCAGATAGTCGGAAATAAAAGTAGATAAATAGGAAGGGAATTCTTTAGGACTGATCTCACCGCCTTCTTTCAGAATAGAAATATACTCGGTGAGTTCCGCAGCAGAATAGTTTCCCCGTTTGTCTATTTCCGCCTCTTTGTCTTTGAGGAGTTTCAACACGTTGGCATTATCAAACTTCAGATAGAACAGGTCAATCAACTTCTGGTCTGAAGCAGACAATCCACTGTAGATTTCGGTTTTAAAATCGGCTACTGTATAGCTCAGTTTACTGTCCTCCAGAGTGAGCTCCGGCAAACCGGCTACCAAGTAATAGTATTTACTACTCATAGTCGCTTCTTTTAAAATAGCATTTCTACCAATTGAGGACGCAAGAACGCTTTGAAGTAATTCATGAATTCTTCTTCTCCGAAGTTCACCTTATATGAACCGTCCGCCGGAGAAACCGTGAATAAAGTTTTGATACCGTTCACTTGTTCGATAGTCACACCTTTATCCAGCAGAGCTTTTGCATGAGCTGCGAAATACTTTTTCAGTGATTCAGCGTCAGCCGTTGAGATGACAATAGGTTCATCTACACTCCATTTGGATGCCAGCGCAACGATAAACGCATTCAGATAATCCTTATCCTGAGCGAAATCCTTCACAGAAGCGGTTATCAACTTGTCAGTGACCATCGTTGCAATCTCGGATTTGAGTGCATTGACAGCCTGACCGGAAAATAGTTTTAACTCTGATTTTGTATTATCTGCCAGTTCATCAGCAGATTTACGAGAGGCAGCAACAATTGAGTCAGCTTCTTTACGAGCATCTTCAATAATCTTCTTTGCTTCTTCCTGAGCATTCGCGATAAGTCTCTGCGCTTCCTCGTTTCCCTTTTCCACGCCTTCACGATAAATCTTATCGGTCAACTCTTGAATTTTGTTTTCCATATTAACAGGAGTATTTAGTATTATTACTATATTAACTGTGTGTCTCTGTAAGATTCTCGCCAAATTTACAAAAATCAATTTGATAAAAAAGAGAAAGACGCAAAGAAAACGCCTCTCTTCTTATAAAATCACACTTTTACACCAATTTTATTCCGGTTATATCCTAGTAATATTACTAAATGACACCTGCTTTAAAATATTATAATGAATAAAATACTCAAAAACTACTTTTGTCTCGATTTGATATATTTTTCTTCTTCTCCTGTTATCATATCAAGCCCGATACCTTTAATTACTGTTTTTCTTCGTTGATAAATACCCAAATACTTAGATTCAACTTCATAAGTAATCTGGGGATAAAAAACAAAGTCCCACAGTCTCTCCCTATATATCGGCTTTATCGTATCGGGCATACTCAGAGCCTCCTTCCATTCTTTCAACTGAGCCGGAGAGCTTTCTGACGAACTACCCGCTGTACTCAATACCAGACACCCCAATAAATAAGTTTTCTCTATCGTTTCTTTATAATTACTCAATCTGCCTTTCGGCATCGTATCCAGCATATTATTACTAATATCTACCTTCCGAAATCCGTCTAAATCAGGTTTGGAAGTACAAGCAAACAAACAAGCTGACAGACTTAAAACTGCAATAGACTTTATGACTTTCATTTCCTTTTCATTTATGTTCAACGATTCAATATGATCTCACTCTTCTGATTCAAGGTCAGCTCAAGTTCTGCATCTCTGACCTGAGGACTCCAGAAGATACGATTACAATTTATACCTGGCCGATACTTATGCGAATCTTTTCCTGATAAATACAGATTCTCAACCATAAACTGAGTAGTCTCACGACTTCTAAAAGTCCCTAACTCTTCATAATAGTTTGTTGCCTCTACCCGCTCAGCTTTCAATTGCAACTTCTCTCCTTTTATATCCAACGAACGAAAGCGACAAGAAGTCAATGAGATATTCTGCCATTCGTCATTAAAGAGATATAAAGAGTCCAAACACAATTTCCTTACATTAAGATCCAGCCTAGCCGCACGATTCTCAATAGATAACAATGTTGAATCCGTTTTCAATTCCAGATTCAAACCATCTAAAACCAATCTGCATCCATTTTCTAGCTGTCTAATTACCTGATAGATATCTTCATTATCCAGATTAATTTCAATCAATAAGCAATCCCCTTCTTGTGTCACATGCAAATATTGACTTTTCGGATACACAAATATACTCTTACCTGAAGAGTGAGAGGCTTCCACATCCAACTTACCTAATACGCCTATATGATCTTTATCTATCTTCCCTAACTTTTCAACAACCTTCACATGACGGATTCCCGTCATTTCTATTTCAGTCCGCTCACCTTCCATTGATAAACGATTATCGGTTTTCTCACCGCCAGGTGTCTGCAGAAGGATAGGTATAAAGAATAAGCCCAATACAAAAAGTCCTATTATTATATATGTTGTGCGTTTCATATCTTATCTGTTTATTATTGATTTTGTCTTTGTATAAACTCATAATACATCTTCTCTATTTCTTTGATAGAAATACCAAGTGTATAAAGTTGCCTGAAAAAGCTGCCGACTTCTTCTTTTAAGAATTGCTCTTTTCGCAATGAATGAATCAGCATCTTTGCCCCGGACGCTACAAAAAAGCCAATCCCTCTTTTATTGTAAATCACCTCCTGAGACTGAAGATACTCATACGAACGCATTACTGTATTTGCATTCACTTCTACAATAGACGCATATTCCCTGACAGAAGGGATACGTCCTTCTTCCTCGTATTGTCCCAACAAGATATCATCACAAATACGGTCGGCTATCTGTAAATATATTGCTCTGCTTTCTTTAAAATTCATACATACCCTCCTTTTCTATATTCGATGGATTACTTCCGACTCTTTCAAGCGGAAATAAGTCAATGTCCAATTTATAATAGTCAATATTGGGAATAAAATATATCCCCACTTAAAGAAAAACAAAATCAAGGTTGAAAGAGTACTATTCTCTGAAAAACGAGTGAAAGCTACTACTCCCCAATTATAAAGAAAGGCAACAAGCACAATACTAATAAGTGTTTTTATAAAAGAGTTCTTAGGCCAAACAATACTCCCCAGTAAAAACAATGATTGAATATATACATTAAGTAATATTAGCAAAGAACCATCTTTCCAACTATGGCATAGTGAATACCCTCCATCTCCCTGACCAACAAAGTGTTTGAAGTCAGTAACTTCAATAAAAGGTATTTCTGAATATATTGCAGAATAAAAAAGTACACGTGTATAATCCGCCAGCCAAATAGATAGAAAAATAAGTAAAGGAAGAATAAGCACATATACCAGCCATCGAAAGAAAAACTTCTCAAAGACAGTAGCAGGAATCATCAACATTGTAATACGACCTGTTTTACATTTCATGGTTTTAAATGCAAAAGAAGTTCCCAAGCACATAAATGCCCACCAAGACCACATCCAAAAGACCAACGTAAATATATGAACATTTAAATCATTTGTTTTAGTAAGTATATTAAAACTACTATAATCAGTATAGCTATACCAAATCAATATAATTGCCATTATTAAATACATTACCAACAACTGAAGCACATACAACTTCCAATTCTCTAAAATCTCTTTACGGCATAATTTTCCAAAGCGAGAAAAACTAAAAAATGTATCCTTTATCATAATCTATTCTTCTTGAGCGTGAAACAAATTAGCAATCTTTTGTGGTTGTGCCAGTATTGCATTAAATAGCAGTTCTATGTTGATATCTGAATCTTCGTTGTGTTCATTCAGTAAAAGCAAACTATTCCCATGCAAAGAAGGAACGGCAAAAAGCGCTTTATCAATCAGACTACGGTCATCACTTTCCTTAAAGCACAATTTCTCGCATATATGCACTGTCGATTCATTCAATAATACCCGGCTTTCATCCATGATCATAACAGAATCCAGCATTTTGTCTATATCACGTATCTGATGAGTTGAAATCACAATTGTTTTATTATCTGTCATCCCCGATGCCATAAATTTGCGAAACTGGCTCTTTCCCGGAATATCCAATCCATTTGTCGGTTCATCCATCAATAAAAGAGAAGTATTGGTAGCTAAAGCAAAACTCATAAATACTTTCTTTTTTTGCCCCATAGAAAGTGCTCCTAAATTCACATCCATATCCATTTCAAAACAATGAAGATACTTATACATATCCTCTTTGCTAAAGTTTGGATAAAAAGGAGCATTCAAGTCAATATACTTTTTCAATGATATAGAAGGTAATTCAAATTCTTCCGGAACCAAGAACATATCCTGCAATGTCATTGGCAGACGAGAACGGACATTTATATCATGGTACATTATTTTCCCTTTTTTCGGAGTCAATAATCCAGTCATCAAATAAAGGAGAGTTGATTTCCCTGCCCCATTACGTCCCAACAGTCCATAAACCCGACCTGCCTCTAAAGAAAAAGAAAAGTCGTGTAATACCATGTGCTTTGATTTGGGATAAGTAAAAGATAAATTCTCAACTTTAATCATAATATTATTTTTTTAGCTGTTAGAGCTAATATATGGCTCTAAGTGTATTAGTTCAATAGTACACTACAAAAGTATGCATTTGTTCTGAGAAAACAAAAGAAAAGGAAAATAAATTAGATCAAACTACAGAAAATCAACAGGAGAGAATATGATTTCGATAGAATAAGACGTTTTAAAAGCAGGAATCATTCGAATCCGATTGAACTAAAATGAAGCTAATATATGGCTTTATAAAGATAAAAGATAGAATATAGCAAAGATGATGGATGGGTATAAATACATAAATCCCCGCCAGTCAATAAAGACCGGCGGGGACTCTTTAAAAACGGCGGCTACCTACTCTCCCACTGTTACGCAGTACCATCGGCGTGACGAGGCTTAACTTCTCTGTTCGGAATGGGAAGAGGTGGAACCCTC
>NZ_FNNN01000018.1 GCF_900106755.1 Bacteroides faecis MAJ27 | reverse complement strand
CCTAAGATAGAGCTGGGAGCAATGGTGATGCCTGCTAAAGCGGCGGCTCCCGTTTTAAGGAATTTTCTTCTTGAAAAGTCTGACATGGTTTTATTATTTTAAGGAGTTAGTTATTTGTGGTGGATTACTATGTAGCAACCCATATCCATTTTTCATGTTTTTTCTGCGTTCGCGTATCTGCTCAAGAGTCTGTAAGTTACCGATAGCCGGCAAATCATTCATACGTGCATCCTGTAAGAATTTCCACGCATATTCGGATGCGATAGTCGAATCGTACATTAACGGCAGACGGGGATTTCGTTTACCGGTCAACACTGAATCAGCAAACAAATCGCACAGTACATCAATATTCTTCCCACCAAAAGGTTTTTCCACACGAAGTGTCTGATGCACTCCATGTAAATCAACAACAGCGGTTTTGAAATCATGCGTCATACGCACAATACCTTCTGTACCTATAATATCTACATAAGAATTATGTGTCTGATCTTTGGATAGCTGCCCATAGACAAAGCCTTGCGTGATATCAAAGACTATACCATTTTGAAAAGTTCCGTGACATTGTACCCACCAAGGGTCTTTGTAATTCCACATGTTCACGCCTTGGGCATTCCATGTTCTATATTCACTTTCAGCGTACCAGCGGACAATATCAACATAATGCATTCCGCAATCGTGGAAAGCCGGTCCTTCATACTCATGCCCTTCACCCGGTGCCAGTCCCGGAGTCATGTGGCAGATACGGATGATAGCCAACTCCCCAATTTCTCCCTTTTGAATATATTCCTTCATCAAATTATGATACCAGGAGTTTCGCAGATATAAATTCACCGTAGAAAGTACATTTGAATTCTCTATCATATCTACTACTTTCCACTCTTTTTCCATTGTATCTGCAACGGGTTTTTCCGCAATGATATGCTTTCCGTATCGAATAGCCTTTTCTATTTGTTCAAGTCTTGAGTCTGCTAATGTGAAGAGTCCGACAACCTGTATACTCTCGTCTTCAAAAATTCTCTGATCATTATCTATTACACGAGATTCAGGAGATAATTTCTTTGCCAGTTCGCGTGTTGTAGGGTCCGTATCACAAATATAGGCAATCTCCCATCGCCCACTCTTTCGCATCGCCTCCCAATAGAATCTTCCCATTCTACCGAAACCGATTATTCCTACCTTTATTTTTGTGTCTAGTGAAAATTGTGTATTCATAAAACATGGCGAATTTAAGTACAAACAATATATAAGATACCGATTTTCATCCGTTCGCAAATTGTCTGAAAACCGATATCGCAAAACTAGCCAAATAAATAACGCTTTATGGAGTCTACACAACTTTATGTAGATTCAAAAAACACATTTACCTCTATATATCAAACACTTATCTATATTTACCTATCTAAAAAATGTAGACAGTTTGGAAAGGGCTTTTCCTTAGAAATGGCACAAAATCGTCTATACTGGTCAGATTTTCATAATTTCATTTTCAAATTCATCCCGGTCTACCGCAGCCTTGTTTCGCATCTTAGTACGATAATTATAGACAGTACTTGTAGAGCAACGGAGGAAGTTGGCGATCTTACCACTATCTGTGATACCCAGACGCAACAAAGCATAAATGCGTAGCTCCCTGTTCAACAATGCATCCTGCTTGAGAATAATTTTCTCATCATCTTTCAGCAAGGCATTGAAATCTGAAACAAAAGTCGGATATAAATTCAAAAAGACTCTATCGAAGCGAGT
Source organism: Bacteroides faecis MAJ27 (assembly GCF_900106755.1). GTDB lineage: Bacteria > Bacteroidota > Bacteroidia > Bacteroidales > Bacteroidaceae > Bacteroides > Bacteroides faecis. Next base: position 129,492 of record NZ_FNNN01000018.1, on the reverse strand, counting down.
ATATAAAGCATCAAGTTCATCATCAATCAGCGCAGATGATTTCAGCTTTTTAATCAGTTCTTCATAACACTTATTAATGGCTATCTTATAAAGCATATTCTGATATTTCTCCATTTTATGGATGTAACTGAAACATACATCGAAGAATTGAGCTATATAATGCTCCTTTATATTATTAATCTCAGACAGTTCATCATTCTTGTCATTCAGCTCACTATTCATACTATTGAGCTTGTCGTTCAATCTCAAAAGTTCCTCATTACTTTGTGCCAACGCCCGCTTCATCCGCAGTGTCTTCTTCATCTGAATATAAATGAACACCACCAATACGACTAAAAGAAAAAGAGAAACGCTGGTTGAGATAAGAAAGGTAATCAGATTCGATTTAGATCTGGCTTCCTCCGTCTGATAAGCTGTATTAATAATAGAATAGAATTTATAGATTTCCATTGCCCGGAAATGAATACCGGAGGAAACTACATCATCAATAGCCGACTGTGTAAATTTGAAAGCATCCGCCAAATTATTTTCCTCATATTGTATCAGTGCAAGTGCCTGTAAGGAGGCCGTTTCACGTGTGGCATTCTGAATATCAGCAATGGCAGACATCATGAGGTATTTCTTTGCATCATCCTCTCTCTTCAAATAGCGGCTCAGCATGGCATACGAATGAGTAATCATCGCATAATTAGGAGTTCCTACCTCCTCAGCATTCAGCAACTCATCCAAAATCTTGATCGCTTTTGTTGAATCGCGTCCTGCATAAGAATAAGCCCGTGACAATTTATAGTCAAAGGAAGTATGATCCATAAGAGCATACAGTGAATCCTGATAGGCTTCCCGTTTTTTTCCGTACTGATTATTGGTAGCAGAAATCGAATAATACTCCCAAAAACGGGCATATGTATCATAATAAGTAGCTAATAATGAACGAGGAAGTTCTGATGGTTTTATATTTTCGAGGAGTAATTCCGCATCCCTATACCTGCCGCACATAGAATATACGAGACTGAGTTGTAAAGACGACTGGTATTTCAGGTAGTTTCTGTTTAGCTGACGAGCAATTTCAAGATTCCGGTCGACATAATGAATGGCAGAATCAATATTAAATTTCTTATACTCGTTGTATAATTGAAGATTAATTTTGTATTCCCGATCGGGAGTCAGCCCGGAGTCTTTCAACAAACATTTAATTCGGGCAATCCGCTGTTCCTTCTTCTGCACAAATAGAGGCTTCGCATCTATCATTTTATGCAGAGAGTCAGCCAGTATTTTCAATTCGTTATTCGCATAAAGAGCATTGCCAATTCCCAGAGAGACCAGGAGCAGCAAAACGATTCTCTTCAGATAACAACGGTTGAATTTCATATTATCAGCAAAGATGATAAAAAAAAGCGATTTATCCATCAGAACAAATCGCTTTTTTATATAAGAAGTAAATTTGCTCTTATTCAGCAACTACTTCGAAAGGAATTTCTACAGAAACTTCCTTGTGAAGTTTTACGATAGCTTTGTAGTTACCAACTTCTTTCACAGCGTCTTTTACAACGATGATCTTTCTGTCAACTTCGTGACCCAGTTTTGCCAATGCTTCAGCAATCTGGATATTGCTAACAGAACCGAAGATAGTACCTGTTGAACTAACTTTTGTTGCGATAGTCAATGAAACGCCTTCCAACTTAGCAGCCAGTGCTTCAGCATCTTTCTTGATCTTCTCAAGTTTGTGAGCACGCTGTTTCAAGTCTTCAGCCAACATTTTCTTTGCAGAAGGAGAAGCGATGATAGCTTTTCCAGTCGGGATCAGATAATTACGACCGTATCCGGATTTCACGTTTACGATATCGTTCTTATAACCCAAGTTTACGATGTCTTCTTTCAATATAATTTCCATACTTTTCCTCCTTCTTATTTCATCATGTCAGTTACATAAGGCAACAATGCCAAGTGACGAGCTCTCTTCACAGCTTGTGCGATACGACGTTGGAACTTCAAAGAAGTACCAGTGATACGACGTGGAAGAATTTTTCCTTGTTCGTTCAAGAATTTCTTCAAGAATTCAGGATCTTTGTAGTCGATATAACGGATACCGCTCTTTTTGAAACGACAGTATTTTTTCTTCTTAACGTCTACTGAGGGCGGAGTTAAATATCTGATTTCTGATTGAGTCTGTTGTGCCATGATTAATCCTCCTTTTTGTTTGATTTAACACTTCTTCTTTTAGCAGCATATTCCGCAGCATACTTGTCCATTTTGAAAGTCAAGAAGCGGATAACGCGTTCATCACGACGGAAGTTAAGTTCCAACTTGTCAATTACAGTAGGATCTGCATTGAACTCAACCAATTGATAAAAACCTGTAGACTTCTTCTGAATTGGGTAAGCCAATTTCTTCAGTCCCCAGTTTTCTTCATTGATAATCTCAGCACCTTCAGCTTGAAGAATACCTTTGAATTTGTCTACCGCTTCCTTCATCTGAACATCAGACAAAACGGGAGTTAAAATGAAAACGGTTTCGTATTGATTCATACTCGTTTAATTAAATAAATAATTTATTTTATTTTAAATTGCGGGTGCAAAGTTAGGCATTTTATTTTGAACTACAAATATTTAATCTTTTTTTGTATCCGAATGTAGGAATTATCCGGGAAGAGGCTTACCTTTGCAAAGTTGTTTAAACAATAATTTCATGATAGAACAATTTAATTTCGATATCCGGCTTATATTCGCCATCTTAAATGGTAAGGTTTCCGCTGCAATCAACCGGAAGCTATATCGTAATTTCCGTCAGAACGGTCTGGAAATCAGCCCTGAGCAATGGACGGTACTCATCTTTCTATGGGAGAAGGACGGCGTTACGCAACAAGAGTTGTGCAATGCAACTTTTAAAGACAAACCCAGCATGACCCGCCTCATAGACAACATGGAACGGCAGCATCTTGTAGTGCGCATTTCTGACAAAAAAGATCGCCGTACCAATCTGATCCACCTGACAAAAGACGGAAAAGAACTGGAAGAAAAAGCGCGCATCATTGCAGGACAGACTTTGAAGGAAGCTCTTCATGGCATTACCCTGGAAGAACTGAGCATTGGACAGGAAGTCTTAAAAAAGGTATTCTACAATACCAAGGACTAGGCAGAAAAGCAATCATTTAATTCATAAAATCCACTAAATCTGTCTTTATAATGGATTTTTCACCTAAATTATTTCGCCCGTTAAAGAATTATGCTTTAATTTGTGACTGGAATATTATAATCTATTAAAATACACACGCATGAAAGGCTTATTAAAGAATTTGGGATTGATATTAATCTTGATCGGAGTGGTCATCCTGTTGGCTTGTTCCTTTACCGGCAATGTAAACAACAACGCGGTTCTGGGCAGTTCAGTATTCCTTGTAGTACTGGGACTCATTTCTTATATTATCATTAATAAGAAGATCGCTGATTAATTTATTAGAAATCAATAAAAAATCCCGGGAACGAATGTTTCCGGGATTTTTTATTTGTGGTTATCCGAATACTCATTAAGATTCAACTTCCGGTGTAATCAGCTTATAGCCTTTTCCGTGGATATTGATAATCTCAATAGAATCATCTTCTTTCAAGTGCTTACGCAACTTCGTGATATACACATCCATACTACGGGCATTGAAGTAGTTATCATCAATCCAGATAGTTTTCAGAGCAAAGTCACGTTGCAGAATCTCATTAGCATGTGCACAAAGCAGTCCGAGAAGTTCAGACTCTTTGGTAGTCAACTTGGTCTGCTTGCCTTCTGTAGCTAGAATCTGTTTCTGAGTGTCAAAGGTAAACTTACCGATTTTGTAGATGTTGCTTTCTTTGTTCTTCTTTCCACGAACACGTCTCAAGATAGCTTCAATTCTGAAAGTCAACTCTTCCATACTGAATGGTTTAGTGATATAATCATCCGCACCAATCTTAAATCCTTCCAGAATATCTTCTTTCAGCGTTTTTGCAGTCAGGAAGATAATAGGTATCTCAGCATTCGCAGCACGGACATCCTGTGCCAACGTAAAGCCATCCTTTTTAGGCATCATAACGTCAAACACGCACAAGTCATATTTATTCTTCAAGAAAGCCTTATAACCGGCTTCTCCATCAGGATATAACTCAGCAGAATAACCTTTTGCCTGTAAATATTCTCTCAAAAGCATGCCAAGATTTTCGTCATCCTCGCATAATAAAATACGCAGTTTCTCGTCCATATCAATTATTTTTTAATAAAGGTAATGCAATAATAAATTTAGTTCCCACGTTCAGGTCGCTTTCCGCTCTAATGGTTCCCTTATGATCGGTAATAATTTTCTTCACATAAGCCAATCCCAGTCCAAACCCCTTCACATCGTGCAGATTACCCGTATGCACACGATAGAACTTTTCAAATATCTTTTTCAGGTTTTCCTTCTTGATACCAATACCGTTATCTTGTATCGAAATCATCAGTTTACCCGATTCATTCCACGTTTTCACCTTCAGTTCCAGATCCTCTTCCGCTTTTTTATATTTTACCGCGTTATCCATCAGATTGAAGATCACATTGGTAAGATGCATTTCATCTGCAAATATAACAGGATCGGCAGCCTCAAGGTTCGATGTTATCTTACCATTATATCGTTCCACTTTCAGTGCAAAGGTATTGATCACTCCCGATATCAGTTCGTTCGCATCGATTTCCTTCATCTTCAGCGTTGCCTTCTGCCGGTCAAACATTGACATCTGCAGCACCTTTTCTACCTGAAAGCGCAAGCGCTTGGTTTCATCATTAATAACTCCCGATATATGCTGGAACATTTGCGGTGATTTTGCTACCGCGGGGTCCTTCAACATCTGCGCTGCCAACGAGATAGTTGATATCGGAGTCTTGAATTCATGCGTCATGTTATTGACAAAGTCATTCTTCATCTCCGTCAACTTCTTCTGTCGAAATACGATATAAATCGTAAAGATGAATGTCACCAACAACACCAGCGTAAATATCAGCGACGGAATCATGAAACTGATCGAATCGAAAATATAGTCCTTCCTTCCCGGGAAATGTACTTTCAGAATGCTCATCTTTGCAGGCGGGTCGTTTTTAAACAATGCCTGCTGATAAGACTCCTCACTTCCTTTTGTTTCATAATCCGCACAACGGTAGACTTCACGTCCATCCTTGTCAATCACAGAATAATGAAAAGGCAGATCTATACTATTATTATATAGATTCGATTTAAGATACCCGTTTAAGTCTCCAAATCGTACCCTATCGCCAATCGACCTGTCGCTTCCCCGATAAATCATCTGCCAGGCTACTTCATCCAGCAATGCCCGTTGATACATATATCGGTTTTTAATAGCTTCTACCAGTGAACGCGAAGTTTCCGGAATCGTCTTTGAGCCTCTATAAGGAGAAATCATAGCTTTAGGAAGCTCAGATGGTTTGGTAGTCATCACTTTCAGTTCAAAGTCCGAATACACTCTGCCATCTTTTGACTTTACTGTAAAACGTTGCGTTTGCTGAATCAAATTGTTTTGTTGTATGGAAGAATTGTTCGCAGTCAACGCTTTTCTCTCAGCTTCTGAAATATCTTCGATTAACCAGCGTCTTGTTTCTGCATATTCCACATCCTTGGAAACCTGATCCAAGCTGTTGCGCACAGCCGCATCAAATTGTTCCTTCCGGGTTTTCATCATTTCCTCTATATAACTGACCTGCAGATACAACAGACTAAGGAAAGAAAGCCCCATTACAATACTTAATATCCAAATTGTTGACTTCTTCATAGCAACAAAATTAACACTCCCTAATTAACACTCCTAGCACATTAACTTGATTTAACCGGAAGTTCCCGGAAATTAACCGTAAAGAGCTATTTAGGTTGTATTCTGATTACTACAACAATATAACTCCTTCTTTGGTTTGCAAATTTAATAAAAAATTAAATCTTTTCCTTGCGATTTTCCATCTTTATTAATCATAGTTAAACAAAAACCGCCACCTTTTACTTAAAAAAGGCAACGGTTTTAACAGTTTTGAGAGAATTATTGTTTATTCTTCCGTTTGTTTAGCCTCAAAATCTTTAATCAACTTCTCCTGAACATCTGTCGGAACAAGTTCATAACTAGCGAACTTCATGATAAATGAAGCACGTCCACCGGTGAGTGAACTAAGTGCTGTCGAGTAAGAAGACATCTCCTTCAAAGGTACTTTAGCAACAAGTTTCTCAAATCCCTTTTCGCTGCTCATACCCATAATCATGGCACGACGTCCCTGAAGATCTCCCATCACATCCCCCATTCTGTCAGACGGAACAAACACTTCCACATCATAAATCGGTTCCAAAATCTTCGGACCGGCATTTTTAAAGGCTTCACTGAAGGCATTACGTCCGGCAAGCATAAAGGAAATTTCATTTGAGTCTACCGGGTGCATCTTACCATCATACACAATTACACGCACATCACGCGCATACGAACCAGTCAACGGACCTTGTTCCAGACGAGACATGATACCTTTCATGATAGCAGGCAAGAAACGGGCATCGATAGAACCACCTACGATACTGTTAATAAATACCAGTTTACCACCCCATTCCAATGGAATTTCCTCGGTACCTCTCACGGTAATCTTGAATTCCTGTCCATTGAATTTATAAGTATCGGGCACAGGCATACCTTCTTTATAAGGTTCCACGATCAGGTGAACTTCACCAAACTGGCCGGCACCACCGGATTGCTTCTTATGACGATAGTCAGCACGGGCAGCTTTCGTAATTGTTTCACGATACGGAATCTTCGGTTCCTCGTATTTCACCTGAAGTTTCTCATTATTTTCCAGACGCCACTTCAATGTACGCAGATGGAACTCTCCTTGTCCGTGAACCAGTGTTTGTTTCAACTCTTTCGACTGTTCAATCACCCATGTCGGATCTTCTTCGCGCATACGATTCAAGATAGTCATCATCTTTTCTACATCCGCTTCATTCACCGGTTTGATAGCACGGGAATATTTAGAATTCGGATATTTGATAAAGTTGAATTTATAATCGCAGTCCTTACCGTTCAGTGTATTTCCTGTTTTCACATCCTTCAGTTTTACAGCAGCACCGATATCACCGGCCTGAAGTTCTTCCACTTTCACACGGTTACCACCGGCTACGACATAAATCTGAGCAATACGTTCTTTCGAACCACGGTCAGCGTTCAGCAAGTCATCGCCTTCACGAACCTTGCCACTCATTACTTTAAAGTAAGATACCTCACCGATATGCGGTTCGACACTCGTCTTAAAGAAATACAAAGATTCCGGTCCGTTAACATCCGGGGCCACTTCTTTACCGTCTGTATTTTCGACTTTCGGCATTTCAGAGACGAAAGGAACAACGTTGCCCAAGAATTCCATCAAACGGCGAACGCCCATGTCCTTACCACCACAAACGCAGAACACCGGGAACATACCTCTGGCAATCAAACCTTTACGGATACCTTCCCGCATTTCATCTTCTGTCAGAGAGTCTTGTTCAAAGAATTTCTCCATCAGACCTTCATCGTTTTCGGCAGCGGCTTCTACCAATGCTTTGTGCATTTCCATAGCCTTATCCATTTCTTCTGCCGGAATATCTTCAATCGTAGGAGCGCCACCTTCGGGTTTCCACGAATATTTCTTCATTAACAATACGTCAATCAAAGCATTAAAGCCCGGACCTGTAGCAATAGGATATTGGATAGGAACCACTTTAGAGCCATATGCCTCTTTCAGTTGTTCAAGGATGTTATCATAGTCGCATTTTTCATTATCAAGCTGGTTGACTAGAAAAATAACTGGTTTATTCAATTTTTCAGTATATCGGAAGTGATTTTGCGTACCGACTTCGACGCCGTATTGGCCATTGAGAAGTATAATTGCTGTGTCGGTCACATTAAGTGCAGTTACCGTACTGCCAACGAAGTCGTCCGATCCCGGACAGTCTATAATATTAAGTTTTTTATTGTTCCATTCTACGTGGAGAACGGTAGAGAAAACGGAGTAACCATACTCTTGTTCAACAGGGAAATAATCGCTAACTGTGTTTTTTGCGGCAACAGATCCGCGACGTTTTATAACACCACTCTCGAAAAGCATTGCTTCCACGAGAGTGGTTTTCCCAGAGCCAGAACTTCCCAACAAGGCAATGTTCTTGATTTCATTAGTCTGATATACTTTCATAATATATAAGATTTTAGTAATTACTCAGTATGTTTCTCACATACCATTAATTTAGTGACGCGCAAATTAGGGATTTATTGGGGGAAAAGCAATATTTATGACAGTGTTACTAAACAATGTTATGTAACATAACCCCTTATTGAACAAAATAAACAATCACCCCCGATACCTAATTATCCACCATCGCATACTTCATTTCTTCAAGTCACAGCAGTCGGTTCGTTCCACAGCTATGGAACGAAAGGATAACAATAGTGGAACTAAAGGGAAACAACTATAGAACGAATTCCGGAATACGACTCAAAAACAAACAAATGCCTGAAAAAATACTAAGTTATCCAATAAATAGCCTTATTTTTGCCAGCTAGAACTCTTAAACAATGCAATTATGGCAGGTATTTATCTTCATATTCCCTTTTGCAAAACCCGCTGCATCTATTGCGATTTCTATTCCACTACCCGCAGCGAATTGAAGACACGTTATGTACGTGCCCTTTGCCGTGAACTGGAAATGCGAAAAAAATACCTGAAAGGAGAATATGTAGAAACCATTTATTTCGGAGGAGGTACCCCGTCCCAGTTGGAAGAAGAAGATTTCATACTTATATTTGATGTCATCCGCGAACAATATGGAATGGAACATTGCCGGGAAATAACCTTAGAAGCCAATCCCGATGACTTGACACCGGACTATCTGAAAATGCTCGCTTCCCTCCCATTCAACCGTATCAGTATGGGAATACAGACATTCGACGATACGACACTCCAATTGCTGAAACGCCGCCATACTTCCCGGACAGCCATCGAGGCAGTCCACAGATGCAGAGAGGCAGGGTTTCAAAACATCAGTATCGACCTTATATACGGACTGCCCGGAGAAACCAAAGAACGTTGGGAAAATGATCTCCGCCAAGCCACCAGCCTGAACGTAGAGCACATTTCCGCCTACCATCTGACTTACGAAGAAGATACACCTATATATAATATGTTGAAACAGCACCAGATAGAGGAAGTAGATGAAGATTCCAGCTTACAGTTCTTTACACTGCTGATCGAACATTTGCAGGAAGCGGGATACGAGCATTATGAAATATCCAATTTCTGTCGTCCCGGCAAATACTCCCGTCACAATACCTCGTACTGGAAAGGAATACCATATCTGGGCTGCGGACCGTCTGCACATTCGTTCAATGGAACAACACGCGAATGGAACGTGTCTTCCATCGACCTATATATAAAAGGTATAGAAGGAGACCGGCGTAACTTTGAAACAGAAAATCTGGATCAGACGACCCGTTACAACGAATTTATCATTACCACCATACGCACCGTATGGGGTACCCCTATAGAAAAACTAAAACAAGAGTTCGGTAATGAACTGTGGGAATATTGCCGGAAGATGTCTGCCCCCTATCTGGAAAATGGGAAACTGGAAATGCACGAAGGGGCCTTACGCCTGACACGAGAAGGAATTTTCATCTCCGACAGTATTATGAGCGACTTGCTTTGGGTTAACTAAAATATTAAAGATCAGCTGATGACCGAATCAGAAGTAAGAAAGTTATTACGGCAAATGAAGGAACTGGACTCACAAACAGCCTTCCGCGACTTCTATAACATGACTTACGACCGACTCTTCCGCATAGCCTATTATTACGTGAAACAGGAAGAATGGTCGCAGGAAATCGTGCTCGATATCTTCCTGAAACTATGGAAGCAGCGCGACACCCTCCTTGATGTAAAAAACATCGAGGACTATTGTTTTATTCTGGTCAAGAACGCTTCTCTCAATTATCTGGAAAAAGAATCAAAGTACACCACCATTCATTCCGATTCTTTGCCGGAACCACAGGAACAAAGCTATTCTCCGGAAGAGTCATTAATCAGCGAAGAATTGTTTGCAATTTATGTGAAAGCGCTCGACCGGCTTCCGGAACGTTGTCGGGAAGTATTTATCCGTATTCGTGAAGAGAAGCAAAGCTATGCACAAGTAGCGGAAGAACTGGATATCAGCATAAAGACGGTGGATGCCCAACTCCAGAAAGCTGTTACCCGACTGAAAGAGATGATTCTGTCAAGTGGATGATTAAAACAGCCAACTACCCCCAGCGGCACGTTATTAAACCGGTTCTTTTTATATTAACGTTTATTTGCAAAAAGTGCGTAGGGAGTTTCTGTCAATCCCCTGTCTTTATCAGCAAACAAACCTATTAATCACTAAAAAAGACAGAAATGATGAAAAAGTTTAATGACACAAACGTTGGGCTCTTTGTCCTCTTAACAACATGTCTGAGTCTGTTTTCCTGCAACAACGACAATGACAACTTCCCCAAGGATTATGTAGGATTTGAGAAATCCACCCGAACCATTGAGTGTGACAAGAATCAATCCGAAAGTGAGTTGCAGATTAAAATTATAGCTGCCGACAAATCAAAAGAGGACAGGACAGTATTGCTCACTACTCCTGCTCTTCCTGCGGGACAGGCACCTATCATGAAACTGACAGAAAACAAAGTAACCATCAAGGCGGGACAGAAATCAGCTATGACCACCATCAAGTTTTATCCCCAAAAGATGATACTGAAACAACAGAATGTTACCTTATCCTGTACTCCCCAATGGAAAGAGGGCGGTATCAGCAAACTGACAATTCTGCTAAAACGAAAGTAGAAAGAAAGCTAAATAGAAAAAATATGAAATATACCGATAGAGAATTAGAAGAAATACTGAACAAGCTCATAGCTTCCACCCGCTCACCGAGAGGACGTTTTTCAGCAGCATCCAGCTATCCGCAACTGGAGAAGAAGCTGAAATTCCATCATCGCCGGTTATATCCGGTACGCACATTTGTGGCAGCAGCAGTAGTCTTACTTTGTCTATCGGTATGGGCAGCTTATCTATATATGCAACCGGCATCCATACAGACAGTTACCACTCTGGCAGAAACACGTACCATCCTTCTGCCCGACGGTACTTCTGTCACGCTAAACCACTATTCTTCCCTTTCCTATCCGAAACAGTTCAAATCGGATAACCGGGAAGTGGAGCTGAGCGGAGAAGCCTATTTTGAGGTAAGCAAAAACAAAAAACACCCGTTTATAGTGCAGACTGAAACGATTGACGTACAAGTATTGGGTACTCATTTTAATGTCGATGCCTATCCTGACAATCCGGATGTAAAGACGACTTTACTGACGGGATCGGTAGCGGTCAGCAATAAAAACAACTCAGTACACATGGTTTTGAAACCAAACGAAGTAGCTATATATAATAAGGTGGAACAAAAGCTTACCTGCAAGGTACTGGAAAATGCCGGAGACGAAATTTCCTGGCGCCACGGAGAGTTTATATTCGACGATCTACCTCTACAGGAGATTGCCCGCGAACTGTCCAACTCGTTCGGAACAACTATCCACATCACCGATTCCACCTTGCGAAATTATCGGGTCACAGCACGATTCCGCAATGGAGAAGATCTGGAAACGATTTTGTCTGTATTGCACAATGCCGGTTATTTTAACTATTCACGAAACACTCAACAGATTACTATTACTCCAAAACTAGACTAAATGAAAACTATTCCTCAAGGACACCTGCCTGTCAGAACACTCGTTCTGATAGGTATGGTGATCCTTATCACTGCACAGGCATACGCACAAAAAGCCAATGCCCGACTCACGCTCACGCTGCGAAATGCTACATTGAAGGAGTTCGTTAAGCGGATCGAGAACTCGACAGGATATTCCTTTATCTATGGCGAAGAAATCAACATCAGTCATAAAATCAACCTGAAAGTGAAAGATATGCCTTTGCATGAAATATTGGATCTCGTATTCAAAGATGAACCGATAAGTTATCAGTTCTCCGAGCGCTATATCCTCCTGCAAAAGAAGAAAAAGCAAAAGCCGGTAAGCCGCAAGTTTACTATCAGCGGATATGTTACCGACGGAACGTCTTCCGAGACGTTGATTGGTACTAATATCATTGAGAGTCATCAATATCAAGGCACTACTACCAATCCTTACGGCTTTTATAGTATTACTTTACCCGAAGGAGAAACGGAATTACGTTTCTCCTATTTGGGATACGCCACAGAGACACATAAATTCACTCTCTCACAAGATACACTATTGAATATCCGTATGAGAGGAAACGCACAATTACAGGAAGTAGTAGTCGTTTCGGATAAAGCAGAAGCAGGTACAGTAGCTACACAGATGGGATCAATTGAAATACCAATGGTTCAGATCAAGAACACTCCAAGCATACTGGGAGAAGCAGATGTAATGAAAGCTATCCAGTTAATGCCCGGAGTACAGGCAGGCGTAGACGGTTCGGCGGGATTATACATACGCGGTGGCAGTCCTGACCAAAATCTGATATTACTTGACGGGACCCCGGTATATAACGTAGATCATATGTTCGGATTCTTTTCCGTCTTTACCCCCGAAGCTATCAAAAAGGTTACTCTGTTTAAAAGTTCCTTTCCTGCACGTTTTGGCGGGCGTCTCTCCTCTGTCATTGATGTACGAACCAATGATGGAGATATGAAAAAGTATCATGGAACACTCAGTATCGGCTTACTGACCAGCAAGATAAATCTGGAAGGGCCGATCGTGAAAGACAAAACGTCATTCAACATATCCGCAAGACGTTCGTATGCAGATTTAATAGCCAAACCATTCATGCCCGATGACGAGAAATACAGTTATTACTTTTATGATATCAATGCAAAGATCAACCATAAATTTTCCGACCGAAGCCGCCTCTATTTAAGTGCTTACAATGGAAAAGACCATTTTGCTGCTGACTACGACAGCAATACAGATTATAAGGACGGCAGTAAGATGAATTGGGGGAACACAATCATTTCCGCCAGATGGAACTATATTTTCAATAACCGTCTGTTTAGCAATACAACCGTTTCTTACAACAACTACTTATTCGACATTAACGCATATACGAGCAATCAATATGCTCTCGGCAATGACGAAACCTTTACCAACCGGTATTCTTCCGATTACCGCTCCGGCATTAACGACTGGAACTATCAGATAGACTTTGATTACAACCCCTCGCCCGTACATCATGTCAAGTTTGGTACCGGATACATCTATCATCGTTTCCGTCCGGAAGTAATGACTTCCAAGATTTCTGACAGGACAGATGATCAGACATACCGTGACACCACTTACCATAACATGAATAATAGCCGGATTTACGCACACGAAGTATCCGCCTATGCAGAAGATAACCTAAAGATCAGCAGTCGCCTCCGCCTGAATCTCGGACTGCATTTTTCTTTATTTCATGTACAAAAACAAAGCTATTTTTCGCTACAGCCACGCATATCAGCCCGTTATCAACTGACGGATGACATAACGCTAAAAGCATCTTATACCAAAATGAGTCAGTATGTACATTTACTTTCATCCATGCCGATAGCTATGCCGACTGATTTGTGGGTTCCTGTAACAAAAGAAATAAAGCCGATGCAATCTCATCAATATTCTCTGGGAGGATATTATACAGGAATTAAAGGTTGGGAATTCTCGGTGGAAGGATATTACAAGGATATGCGCAATGTGCTGGAATATAAGGATGGAGTCAGCTTCTTCGGGTCCTCCACCGGATGGGAAAACAAAGTGGAAATGGGGAAAGGCCGCTCGGTAGGAATTGAGTTAATGGCACAGAAAACACTTGGAAAGACAACAGGATGGCTGTCATACACCTTATCCAAAAGCGACCGCAAATTTGCCAAAGGCGGCATAAACAATGGAGAACGTTTTCCATACAAATACGACCGCCGCCACAACATAAACCTGACAGTCAATCATAAATTCAACGAACGCATTGACATCGGTGCTTCATGGGTGTTTTATACGGGAGGGACAAGTACCATTCCCGAAGAAAAGACCGCCATAATCCGTCCCGGCAATGGGGCAAACAATGGTTATACTCCAGGATACGAGGACTACTACAATCCTGCTTACAACAACTCTCCCAATATCGGAGAATCTAATTATGTAGAACATCGCAATAATTACCGGTTACCGGCAAGCCACCGACTGAATATAGGAATCAATTTCAACAGAAAGACCAAACACGGAATGCGTATCTGGAATATTAGCTTATATAATGCATACAACTCCATGAATCCGGCATGGGTATACCGTGCATATAATTATGATGGAAAAGCCGTCATCAAAAAATACACCCTATTGCCCTGTATTCCGTCTTTTACCTACACTTATAAATTCTGAACCAACATGAGAACTTATACATATCATCCACTTATCCTATTAGTTATCATACTGTCAACAGTATCTTGTGAGAACGAGCTTCCTTTTAATATAAAAGATAATCCTCCCAAGTTGGTAATGAATGCCTTTATCAATGCCGACAGCCTGACCAATGTCTTATTTCTCAACCTTACGGGAAAAGACAATAGCACCCACATTGAAAATGCCACAGTTGAAGTGCGCGTCAACGGACAAATCAGAGAGACCCTGCGTCCTCTCCCTCCGGAAACAGATTATGACCAGCAATGCCGTTTCAACATGAACGGGACATTTTCTCCCGGTGACGTGGTACGCATCGATGCCCTTACAGATGACGGAAAATATCATGCCTGGGCAGAAGTTACCGTGCCACAGCGTCTTGATGAAATAGAAAACATTGATACGCTCACTGTCCCCTTAACACAAAATGGCTTCACTCAAGACTACATGCGTTACAAAATTACTTTCCGCGATCGTCCCAACGAAGAGAATTACTACCGTATAGTAGTAGACAAGCAATTGACACTATGGGGATACAACCATGAGGAAGGAGGAGAGGACTATATTTATTGGACAAGACAGCTTGGCTATTCATTTATCGGTCGCGAAGATGTTGTGCTGACAGACGGACAACCGTCAACAGGAGATGACGAAGACAACGGACTATTCGACACAGCCAAAAACATTTACGGCGTGTTTGATGATTCACGGTTCAGAAACTCATCCTACACCATGACGGTTTACAACAGTCCCAGTGTTAATAGCAGTTCTGGTTCCGACGGATATGGATATTATGATTCATTGGATGTCATCATCCGTTTATTAAGCATCACAGAAACGGAATATTACTACCTGAAAGCTCTCAATTTAGTAGATTCTGATGTTTACGATGAAACGATCAACGAACCCATCAGATACCCCAGTAATGTACATGGAGGTACCGGAATGGTAGGAATCAGCACGGAAGTCAGTAAAAAAGTACGGATCAGGACATGGCAGCGTTAACTATTTTACTACCTTCGCAGCAAAATCAAAAACTGACGTTTTACTATGTTTATTATCATTGGAATTATGCTAACCGGGATGCTCGTCGGCTACCTGTTGCGTAATAAAAGGCTATTATGGATACATAAGATAATCACTCTCCTGATATGGACCCTGCTCTTTCTCCTCGGAATTGATGTGGGAGGAAACGAGGCTATCATCAAAGGATTACATACATTGGGACTCGAAGCAATCATTATCACACTGGCAGCAGTGACTGGCAGTGTCCTGTGTGCATGGGGACTCTGGTACCTGTTATATATAAGAAACAGGAGAAAGGAGACAGAAGCATGAAAGGAAGTCTGATTATCGTCTCATTTTTTATCATTGGTACTCTTTGTGGATTTTACCATCTGATTCCTTATGACTTTACCGATAGCAAACTAAGTTATTATGCCCTCTGCGGACTGATGTTCTGCGTAGGCATCAGTATCGGTAATGACCCCAATACACTGAAAAGTTTCCGTTCCCTGAATCCCCGCCTGATGTTTCTTCCTGTCATGACGATACTGGGAACGCTGGCAGGTTGTGCCGTAGCGGGGATTTTCATGAGTCAAAGAACCTCTTTAGACTGTATGGCAGTGGGAGCCGGATTTGGTTACTATTCCCTCTCCAGTATATTCATCACCGAATATAAAGGCCCGGAATTAGGAACAATCGCATTGCTATCCAATATCATGCGTGAAATTATAGCATTGCTGGGTGCCCCGTTACTTGTGAAGTATTTCGGTAAACTGGCTCCTATCTCCGTAGGCGGAGCTACCACCATGGACACTACTCTTCCTATTATCACCCGATGTTCCGGAAAAGAATTCGTAATCATTTCTATCTTTCATGGTTTTGTCGTTGATTTCAGTGTCCCATTTCTGGTCACCTTTCTTTGCTCAATATCATTTTAACAGCAATATTCCTTCAGACTGAATTATATAATAAGAGAAAGGGTGGAGGCCGACTGAGCTCCCCACCCTTCTTTTTTTATCTCATCCCACCTGTCAGACTGTATTCCGGCAAGTATACCGATATTATTTAATAGTTACCATAGTAGCTCCGAAACCATATTCCTGAAAAGACGCATCCTGATAACGGTAATTGCTGTGCTTCCGTTTCAACTCATCAAGAATAGCTTTCCTCAGTACTCCGTCTCCTTTTCCGTGGATAAACACAATTTTCTGTTCACGCTTATCTTTATTGGCTTCTATCACTTCCCGGAATTTATCCAGCTGATAGTTCAGTATTTCACTGTTACTCATGCCTTTCGTATCATCCAACAAAGAATCGATATGAAGATCGATTTCAATAATTCCATTTCTCCCGCCTTGACCGTGATTCGGCTTTACAATAGGCTGTGACTTCGGTTTATCGACAAACTTTTTCTGCAATAAAGCCGACTGAATCTCTTCTGCCGATACATATACCTGCTTGGCAGGCACATCATCTTTCACAATATCATAAATCAAAGCAGGTTCTTCGAAGAAGTCGGAAGCACTGAACGTATGCAGTTTATAGAATTTCACCGTATCGATCCGCAGCTCCACACTAACGGCAGGTTTGATGGCAGCAGGCTTTCCGTCTTTGAAAGCGATCAGCTGGACAGCTACCCGTTCCATCTCATTCAACACATCTTTGGTAAACTCTTCCAATAGCAGTTTGGTATTCGGTTCTACCAGTCCATGCGAGCGATTGTTCCAGGCCTTTCCCTCCGCACTCAAATATGTGTAGTACAGATAATAGTTGCTGTCATTCACCAGATAGGCTTCAAAAGGAGTAGTCATCATCGCCTTGGCATCTTCGGGCACATAAGCCAAAAACACATTCAGCGTATCTCCGCCACGCACCTCCGGCTGGCGTTGTATAACCGGCATTTCCGGTTTTACCGGTTTCACAGGTTCCTCCTGCTTCGGAGCTGTCGCACCGGGTTTACGCTTTATATTATAATCATCCGCTTCAATCACGACACATTCACGTATCGGCATCGGAATGTCAAAACCATCCGCATCTTCTACCAATACAAAATCTTTTCCTTTGAATCCTGTTACGACTCCACCGCCTACCTCACTGAGGAAGCGTACTTTATCTCCTATTTTCATTATTGTATCTCCTGTTAAAATTCAAAATTAAAATGGGTAACAAAGATAGGGATTTATATGAAAAAACAGGAAGATTCGGTTCTAAAAACAAAATGAGTGCCTTTATTCCCCCTTTTATATTAACTTTGTCCGCAAAATATAAACGGAATGCAGATCATTTCATTTTAGTTCTCTATTAATGACAAAACCGATGAATGAACTTATTAAAGTCATAGCTTTTGACGCGGACGATACGCTGTGGAGCAATGAACCTTTCTTTCAGGAAGTAGAAAAACAATATACACATCTACTGAAATCTTATGGCACTCCCAAAGAAATCTCAGCAGCTTTATTTCAAACAGAAATGAACAACCTGCAAATTCTGGGATATGGCGCCAAGGCTTTTACCCTTTCGATGGTTGAGACGGCACTACAAATCAGCAACCGGGAGATTGCCACCGACATCATTCAAGAAATTGTCGATTTAGGGAAATCTTTGTTGAAAATGCCTATCGAACTGCTGCCGGGGGTAAAGGAAACACTGAAAGCACTGAAAGAAACGGGAAAATACAAGCTAGTGGTCGCCACCAAAGGAGATTTGCTGGACCAGGAGAATAAACTGGAACGTTCGGGACTTTCCCCTTACTTTGACCACATCGAAGTGATGTCCGACAAAACGGAGAAAGAATACCTCCGGTTGCTGAATATCCTGCAAATAGCCCCTTCCGAACTCCTGATGGTGGGAAACTCCTTTAAATCAGATATTCAGCCTGTATTATCTCTGGGCGGATACGGAGTACATATTCCTTTTGAAGTGATGTGGAAGCACGAAGTGACAGACACGTTCACGCATGAGCGCCTGAAACAGGTGAAAAGATTCGATGACTTACTACCTTTGCTTGGATGAATACGCTGCCGGACAAATCCTGAAAGAAGAGAATATCACAGCAATTTCATCAATTCCGCCGCCCGACAGGCTTCTATCGAGTTGCCGACAGAAAGTTTCTCCAGAATATTCTGCCGGTGGCGGTTGACAGTATTTACACTGATATAAAAAGTCGCAGCTATTTCTTTGCTCGACAGTCCTTTCCGTATGCAGCGCAGTATTTCCTTTTCGCGTTCCGAAAGGATATTGCGGTGCTCTTCCGAAAGGAATAATGTTTCTACTTCTCCACTTTCCATCTGTGTAATAGTAGCATAAATGCCCTGTTCCGGTCGCTGGTCGGCAGATAAGGAATAAAGGCAGAAGATCAGCCATACATTTCCGGAAGGAGTATTCTCCATAATCTGCACCAGATTATCAATATACTGGTAAACACCTTTCTCATTCATCATGCGCAATCTGCATCTTCCTCGGTATTTGAGCCGTTTATCGGGAGACATGGAGAAAGTCTTCTGAAAAAACTTATATTCCAGCAAACGCTTCTCCACCAAATCTTCGGGATGAATACGCCGGTAGATACAGTCTTCGTCCATCGAATCAATTACGCTTAAAGCAGCCTCTTCGGGAGTAAGTCCCAGAAAATGAGCCCATGGATGAACAGTAACGTAGCTCTTCCGGTTCGAAAGATCGGAAATGACGGCACATCCTCCATTAATCTCCGTCAGTGAACGGATAAACCGCTGGTGTTGTTCCACTACCCCGTAATCCAGCGTTTCATGTGCTGTCGGTTGCGTGGCATAAACTTCATCTATTTCTTTTTGCAGTACGTCCATCGTATAAAATGGTTATTATTCAGTATTGTCGCACGAACAGGTATGGCCTATCTTTGCACCACAAAGATAAATAAATAAGAAACGACCATGAAACATTTGAAAATCAAAATCATGTCAATCGCGTTATTGGCAGCAACAACTTCTTCTATGGGACAAAGTCTGAATAAAATGAACTGGCTGAATGAGCCTCAACAATGGGAAATAAAGGAAGGCAAAACTTTGGTGATGGACGTACCTGCCAAGACGGACTTCTGGCGGATTTCCCACTATGGATTTACGGTAGATGACGGGCCTTTCTACTATGCCACTTACGGTGGGGAGTTTGAAGTAAAGGTGAAGATAACGGGCAACTATGTGACCACATTCGACCAAATGGGATTGATGCTGCGCATCGACCACGAGAACTGGATAAAGGCAGGAGTTGAATACGTAGACGGCAAGCAGAATGTCAGCGCTGTAGTTACACACCACACAAGCGACTGGAGCGTAGTGCAACTACCGGATGCCCCGCGTTCCTTATGGATCAAGGCAGTCCGCCGGCTGGATGCAGTGGAAATCTTCTTCTCCCGTGACGATAAGGAGTACACGATGATGCGTACTTGCTGGTTACAGGATAACTGTCCGGTCATGGTAGGGCTGATGGGAGCTTGTCCGGATGGAAAAGGATTCACGGCTATATTCGAAGAGTTCAAGGTAACTCCGCTGGCAGATCAACGAAGACTGGAATGGGCTAAAAAACAAGCAAGTAAATAGATAAGAAGAACCAATAAAAGGATAACATAGCGGAATACCTTTTCTGTCACATTCCCAAAGATACTGTCCGAGAAAATGAAAGAATAGAGATTACCTTCTTTTATTTTCCCGGACAGTATCTTTTCTTATGAAGAATAAAGCTATTTCCCAAGAAATTGAGCAAACTTCTGCTTTGCCTGATGCAACATTGCTTCATCCATATCGGCTTCCTGCCTGAAACACGAATATTCCAAATCGAGTCCTTTCTTCTTTGCCGATTTATTCCAGTTCCCGACAACCTGCCCTTTATGAAGGATAATCGGAAAGAATAGTCCATTGTTGGTAAACGCTTTGGGGTAATGTTCAAGAGGTAAAACATCCGTCCGGTCCTTATATCCCAACAAATATTCATCATAAGAAGGCAAAAGATGTATATCATCCGTCAGTTTGCCGCGAGTCCGGCAAGCGTCATGAATATACCATGTCTGCTCCTTCCATTGCTCAGTTGTCAGTTCCGATGCTATCAGATAAATAGCCTGCTTTGCATCCGAAACCGGCAGCCCCGACCACCAGACAAAGTCCTGCAAAACAGCAGGCGAGTGACTGCGGAAGTAGCTCCGTGCCAAACGTGCCAAAGACTCGTCTTTCGTTAACTCGGGCATCGGCGGCACCCGTTCTTCCAGAAGCGCATACGTACATTTACTTCCTTTATCTTCTCCACTACAAATAATGCCTTCTTGCTCCGCACGTGCCATAAAGCGGGTCATACGGTGGTTATCCGCCAAAATTCCCGAACGGTTAAAGTGTTCGGCGATTTCCTGCTTTGTCAGACTTTTCTTTCCACACAGAATCTTCTCCAACAGTTGATGACCTTTTGCATACAGTTCATCAGGGATATCCAGATCGTATCCTTTCGCAAAAGAATCATTGGCCGAAATAATACGTTGTGCCGAAAGTTTCAGCATCCAGCGGATATCCTCTGCCGCCACCAGATGCCACGTGGGACGCATCACATGAGTTCTCAGAATTTCCCCTTCGCGCAAAGCCTTCTCTACCGCTTGAATCGTAGCTGATTTCAAACGCATTCCCACTGCCCACTTCACCATGGGGTAATTTTGTGCCTGCATAGCTCCCATCCATGACACCAACTCTTTTGGTTCGTGGAAAAGCGGATTTACTAACTGCTGGTTCAGCAAACGAATATTCGGTATATTCATAGTTGATTATTTTATTTGCTACAAATATAAAGTTTCTTTGCTACAAATCATCATAAAACGATTAACTGATAAGCAAACGATCAGCAGAAACACCGATACCGATATTACTTCAACTCACTTGATAAGAGCAGGAAGCAGTTGGAAGTCTCCGAATAAATCTCTACTTTTGTACTTCATAACAAAGAATATACTTAGAATGATGCTCTATAAACTTATTTCCCCTTCGATGGTAAAGGCGACGATCCAGTTGCCGGCTTCTAAAAGTATCAGTAACCGTGCACTCATCATCAATGCGCTGGGCAAAGGTATTTATCCGCCGGAAAATCTGTCCGATTGCGATGATACCCAAGTCATGATAAAAGCCCTGACCGAAGGAAAAGAAACGATTGACATCATGGCAGCCGGCACCGCCATGCGCTTTCTGACTGCTTATCTGAGTGCAACTCCGGGAGAGCGGACCATTACAGGCACCGCACGTATGCAGCAACGCCCGATACAGATTCTGGTGAATGCCCTTCGCGAATTGGGAGCTGAAATAGAATACGTACACAACGAAGGATATCCTCCTCTCCGCATCAAAGGTGCAGAACTGAAAGGAAATGCAATCTCGCTAAAGGGAAATGTCAGTTCCCAATACATATCTGCCTTGTTGATGATAGGCCCGGTACTGAAAGACGGACTGACATTACACTTGACCGGAGAAATCATTTCCCGTCCTTATATCAATCTGACACTGCAATTAATGCAGGACTTCGGAGCCAAGGCTGCATGGACTTCGCCCAACAGCATTTCCGTAGCTCCGCAGCCGTATCAGAGTGTTTCCTTCACCGTAGAAAGTGACTGGAGCGCTGCTTCCTACTGGTATCAGATCGCTGCTTTATCTCGCGAAGCAGAGATAGAACTGCCGGGACTATTCCACAACAGCTACCAGGGAGACAGTCGGGGAGCAGAGGTTTTCTCCCGTCTGGGAGTAACTACGGAATTTACCCCTCAGGGAGTGAAGATAAAAAAGACAGGCAAGGCACCGGAACGACTGGAAGAAGATTTCGTTGATATCCCGGACCTGGCACAGACGTTCGTTGTCACTTGTGCCTTATTGAATATCCCTTTCCGCTTCACGGGTTTGCAAAGTCTGAAAATAAAGGAAACGGACCGCATCGCCGCTTTGAGAACCGAACTTAAAAAGCTGGGCTACCTCATCGAAGAAGAAAATGACAGCGTATTGATGTGGAACGGCGAACGTTGCGAACCGGAAGAGACTCCTGTGATTGCAACTTACGAAGACCACCGGATGGCGATGGCATTCGCACCGGCAGTCATATCCTGCCCCAACCTGTTGATTGCCGACCCGCAAGTCGTTTCCAAATCGTATCCCGGTTATTGGGAAGATCTGAAACAGGCCGGATTTCAAGTCATAAACGAAGGCTAACTGCCGCCAAGCTGTGGAAGATTTCAACAAATATACTTCCCATATCAATTATTCCCCTATTGTAGATTTCGTATTACAGCAGGGAAAAGAGATTTCTTATAAAAAAGGAGAATACTTTGTCCGGCAAGGAGAAATCTGTAAGATAATGGGGTTTGTCGTTTCCGGTTCTTTCCGCTATTGCTGCACCAACAGTTCAGGCGAAAGCAGCATTGTCGGATATACATTCGACCATTCATTTGTCGGAAACTATCCGGCTTTTCAGTTGCAGGACAAATCTAATGTAGATATTCAAGCACTATGTGACTGTTCGGTATATGTGATCAGCCATACCCAACTGGCTGACTTCTACGATATCAATAACGACCACCAAAAACTGGGACGCCGAATAGCGGAAACTCTTTTATGGGAAATCTATGACCGGATGATTTCCATGTACAGTCTGACACCGGAAGAACGCTATCTTGATATTATCAACCGTTGTCCCGACTTACTGAAACTGATTACTTTAAAGGAGCTTGCCTCCTACCTCCTGATTCGTCCGGAAACGTTGAGCCGTATCCGGAGAAAAGTAGTTCAGAAGTAAATTCTTGATTTCAATCAAGATTTTATTCATGCTCCTCTCCTACCTTTGCAGGCAAACATAGTCTGTTGGATTTATGAAGAAAATAATAATTGTAGGTGCAACCTCCGGCATTGGTCGCGGATTGGCAGAACAATATGCCTGCGAAGACTGCCTTATCGGCATCACTGGCCGCCGTGAGAATCTGTTAAAAGAGATTTGCGCACAAGATAAAGATAAACTATTCTATCAGGTATGTGACATCACTCACACAGAAACTACCATTTCATCGCTGGAAACGCTTGTACAAGAAATGGGAGACATGGATATGCTGATTATCAGTGCCGGAACGGGGGAGCTGAATCCGCAACTCTCCTATCAGCTCGAAGAACCGACTTTACGGACCAATGTGGTAGGATTTACCAATATAGCCGATTGGGGATTCCGGTATTTTGAACAACAAAAGGGCGGACATCTGATTACGATCTCCTCCGTAGGCGGAACACGCGGCAGCGGTGTTGCCCCGGCTTATAATGCCTCTAAAGCATATCAAATCAACTACATGGAGGGACTTCGGCAAAAAGCGGCAAAGCTGCCCTTCCCCATTTACACAACAGACATCCGCCCGGGGTTTGTAGATACAGCAATGGCGAAAGGAGAAGGATTGTTTTGGGTTACTCCTGTCGACAAAGCAGTGAAACAAATAAAAAGAGCGATATCAAAAAAGAAAAAGATAGCCTTCATCTCCAGAAGATGGAGATATGTGGCAGGGTTATTCAGACTGATTCCTTCTGCTCTTTATTGCAGAATGTAAATATAGAAGAATATTGCAAAGAGTTTACTTTCGGAAAAAGGTAACAGAGGAGTATATATAAAAATTATATAAAACCATTATGATACGCTCTATCTAAGTACTCCTGAACCTCTATTTTCATACGTAATATTTTAGTCCCTTCCTTCTTTACAGGCTGCCTTAATATAATATTACCTAGCTTTACTGCCGAATCCATATCTTTTTGCTCTATATAAAGCAAGAAAAGTCGATATTTTGGAGTGATGCGATGTGGAATCATCGAAATTGATAACTTATAAAACTTTTCCGCTTCATAAACGTCTCCTTTACTCCTCCATATATCTCCGATTTTATAATAAAGATCACTTGTTGGTGCAACTTTGGACGCAGCTTGTAATAATGACAATTCTTGATCTAAAGAACATTTACCTTTGCATACTTGTGAATAAAGATACATTAATTGTGGATTATAGCAGAACAATGGAAATAATTTATTTAAATCTGAGCAATGATCAAGAGTCTGTTCATTATTAGCCAATACTAAAATTCTCTTATAAGCCTTATTATAGATAGAATAAGACCAGGAAGAAATCCCGACTACCAAAACAACAAAAAGACTAGCTAACACATACACTCTAAAGGATGACAGTATAATACATTTGACTATGGGGCTTTTCAGCATTCCTATTATAGAAGTAAAAACGATACATAATGAAAATATACTTGCAGGATAGGAGAAGAACGAAAAGAAAAGAGAAGCTACTAACAAAGACTTCAAAACACGATCAATAGGACTAACCTCTTTATTGTTAACTAAAACATAAATAATTGACAATACAAGCAACATACCTACTAATCCCTGTTCAGCCATCATGTACAGAAATTCATTATATGGGTAAAAAGTATTATCCGCTAACATCGCATATGTCGAATCCTGATTATTAATAAAAAAATCAGCCTGATAATGCATATAATTAGCCAACCATCCTCCTGATCCAAAACCCAAAAACGGATAATCTTTAATCATGCAAGCTGTATTGTACCATATCAAGAAACGACCATCTGCAGAATCCTTCCTAAGAAAATAGACAGCTGCAACTAAAACAAATATAGTTAACAGAATAAGAATCTTTACCAGAATAGAACCTAGTACAGAACGCCCATCCTTTATGAGATACGGGTAGAATAAAAACAGAGCACCGGTAAATATAGACACTAATGCCGCACGTGATCCTGTTTGAAATATTCCAAACAAGATAAAACAAGCTATAATGAGAAACAGCAGAACCAAATTATATTTTTTATCTTGCAGATATTTACCAATGTAATATAGAGGAATAAGACAAGACACAGCTAGCAAACATCCCAAAGGTCCTGGATTACCAAATGTTCCAGTTACTGTAAAATCAAAATGATTGCTCGTTAACCATAACGCTTTTTGCAACATAGAGAAAGCAACTTCCACAACGCCCCAAAAACAGAGGATGAAAAATAGGAACTTATAATATCTTATAGGAATTATGCGTGATATTACATACACAATACACAATAATGAGAACCTCCACAATGATGAAATATCAATAGGAATATTCCTATTAATAATGAATAAAAGACAAAATAATATCAGAAATAAATCATGTACTCTTACAGGTATGCACATTGTCCTAGATACACTATTATTCATTCTAATAGAATTATAAAAAACTTAATTTATTCTCCCTTCTATATGATTATACAGAAGGGAGAATTGATTCCCTACTATAAATTTAGTTCACTATAATAATTTTTGGCTATCATTCTACCCGTATTTTCATCCTTGAAAAATACCACTACTTGCACTTCGGCTCTTTTCACGTTACTTAAATTCATTTTATTAAAGTAATATGAAACCGATAATTTCCCTTTGGGCTTTAAAGTTTTAACTGGTACTCTTTTGCCCTCTTCCGTATCAAATAAAGGGAACAATATTTCAAATCGCTTTCCATCAATATTTTGTATAATTGTAATACGACTTCCGCTTAATTCATTTAAACTACTTTGATTCATTATTACTACTTCTTTATCTGTATTATTAGTTAAATTAAGAATCAAAAGATTATTCTGCTTTATATGCATCATGCTTATTTTCACATCTTGCCCTTGGCCTATTACAGGAATCCCTAGCAACAGCAAACTAAATACCACATACTTAATCATATTCATAAACTTATTTTTTTAATTGTTCATTGGCTATTCTCAGCATTTCTTCATAATACCATTCCAAATAGGTTCTTTCATTCTCATAGAACTCAGAAACATTTGGAAAGTTCTCTCGTTCATTTCTATGCGTCTCAATTTCATTCTCATAATATTCAGGAGAATTAAAATGGGTAACAGTAATAGACTGTTGATACCACGCCTCTATGGTCGCCGGAGTCATATTAGTACCCTCAAATTCTTGCGCCATTCTGTCTCTTATTATTTGCTCAATCTCAGGAGGTACATTTAAAATGATAGGATCACCTATGACTTGATGTGACTCCAGCGAAGTTGAATAGTGTTTCTTATCAATATGATGTATTTCATGCCAAATTATAGCCATCCTATCAATATCCTGTAACTGAGCTGATTGAAAAAACATTTCACATAGTAATAGAATTCCATTCATTGTTTTAGCAGGAACATGACAGAAAGTTATTTTTTGAATCTGATAATTCTGAACATTGACATTTTTCAACTTTTCTAACTCTAACAAAACTCTGTTTACCATCTGCTTCTCCAGTTCTGTCAAAGGAAGTATATTTTCGTCTGGGTTATTCTCCTGTCCATTATCAACCAAGTCTTCTTCTGGTTGTCCTTGATCCGGCTCAGGGTCTGGATCCACTACTTCTCCAGGACGTGTATCTTCTAGCCATTGATCATTTCCTGCGTCCCAATCAGGGTCTGGGATAATAACAACTTCATCAAGCCACCCATAATCAATATCCCATCCTGCATCCTCTCCACGTGTTGACACCGTATTCATTTTTTGTATAGCTACCATCGAAACAAGACTTCGAGCCAGTTCTATTTTTTCCGAAGATATATCTTTTACAGAATTGTCTAATAAAAACACACCCTTCATCTTCGTGCCATTTTTATAGATATTTATTCGTACAGTAACCTGAGAATAAACACTAGAATATATTGCAACACCTGTAAAGCCACCCTTGCCAGCACAATTTACAAAATTGTCACATATTTTTTTTCCATATTTACTATCATGCGTTTTCGATGGTATTAATGTAAGGATGTATTGAGACAGCTTCTTACTTTTAGTGTCCTTCACTATTACTAATTTCTGATATACATTGACTTTTCCAACTGAAGGTATACCATTATATATGTCTACATAAATTGCCTTAAATCGGCACGTTGGAGTGATAGGAATGCTATAACTCGCAAGTTCATTCATCGAAGCACCGACGGCTATATCCCAGTCAGGGATAAAATCACCAGGAGAAACAGTTTTATTATCTTCAGAGCTTAAAGAACGACTCAATATTAAATTCTCGGCCATCTGCACTTGAAAATAATCTTTAGCTTCTTGTATACTGAACTCCTCCATATTTTCTTGTCCATTCTTTACTAAATCTTCATCAGTACAGTTTACTACAACAAAAACAATCGCCATTATGAATAAAATTGCATAAATGTAAGTTAACCTTCTCATATATTTATTATTTTAGTCCTTTTCTCTTCATTTTTCTCTCAAAATTATACTTCCACCAACCACTCCATTTTGTATAATTAGCAGCACTAAACAAAGAAGTAACCGTTTTACAGAATTCTTCACTCAATTTGGATAATTCAATATATTTATCAGCATCAGATAGTTTCTTCTGATTCAAAATTTTGTATTCCTCTATTGCATATTTACTATATGCTTTCTTAAAATCTGCCAGTTTTTCTTGGCTTAATCCATACTTGGATATCAATGTATAGTCCAACATTGCATTATTCACCTTCTTCCATTTTTCAAAAACCAAGGGAACCGCAACAGCTATTTGCTTCGACATTTCCTTATCATTTTTCATCATTTCGACCTCCTTATCAGCATGTTTTTTACTGCTATTAAGTATATCCACTCGCTTCTGTTTATAAGTTTCTTCAATCTGTGCTATTGCGAAAGCTTCATTATACGACGCTCCATACTTATCCATGTTACCCAATGCTCTATTAACCGTTCTTTTATAAGCAATATACCAGCTACCATTTTCTTCTCCTAGTATTTGCTTTATGTTTTTATTAAGTTCAGTAAGCAAAGCTTCATTGTTCTCATATTTTTTTGATTCATCTGTTGATTCCTTAGACATCCGTTCACGCTTATTCAGCCACACCTTCTCTGTATCAAATAAGGCACGCATTTGCTCATAAGGAATAAACTTGCTTTCACTAAACACATGATAATGTTCTAATTCTTGTGTACAAAAGCTCCACCTTCTATCTTTCCCATCATAAAATGCTTGATTAATAAAAGTCCCATACTTTTTATAAAGCTTTCTTTGATCAGCCTTAAACTGGATAGAACTGATTTTTGTATTTCTCAGTTGCTCCTTCTCTTGTTGTAAAGAATGTAGTATATCCTCATATCTGTCAGCCTTTTTGCTGTCAACATTATAGTTTTTCATCACATATTCCTTACGTTTACTTATGTCAACGTCCGGAATATCAACTTGGGAATAGCCTATACTTCCTATTAAAAGTAAGGATAAAGATAAAAGAGTTCTTCTCATAAAATGAAATTTTTAATAATTAAAATACCACTACCACCATATTTGTTTGCCATTCTCATAAGTAAAAGGACGTTCTTCACGGCCCTTTGTCAAATCACGAAGCCATAATAAAGCCTTTATAGGAACATTATCATACACGACACTATCACCATCAGGTTGTTTCTTTCCCAGACTTATCCATCCGTCTTGCCAGTAGAATAATTCATAAGTATCTGTTGAAACTACAGCATTATCATCATTACGTGGTGCAAATCCAATCTTACTTATTTTCACAGGCTTGCCCAAATCAGCACCAACCCACATATCTACGCCTCCAGCAACCTGATAATATGTAAGAGGATTCCGATCAAATACATTCACCATAGTAGGATCTTCACGTATAGCCTCACATGCAATAGGAAGAAAAGGTAGAGGCTCCCCATTTGAATGATATAAACTAAACTCTGCAATACTAAATGTACCTTTTGGTCTTATATAACGCACATATCGAAAACTCTTTTCCGTTGAAATTTCTATAACTTGCATTTTACTTTTAGGAATATCAGTTATTGTATACAGATTTTCAGCATCAGAAAAATCCGCTTTATTCGCTCCTTCAAAAATACCCATAACCATCAACTTAGCAAAATCTACTATTCGCAGATTTAATGGATATTTTCGTTTTAATACAACCCTCTCACTCTGTGAACTATCTGTGCTTATCGCCACCACACTATGATCTGACACAATGAGTGGAGCACCTACAGGTATTATATCATCATTTGTCCATTGTATAGGTAAATAGACTATGCCATCTCCTAAATCAAGAGCCTCTTTAGTCTTATCCTGCATAGTATTTGTACCAGTTCCTACATAAGAGAAGTTGGTTGATGAAGAAGCTGCTAGTGGTATCCAGCCAGCAGGTGAGAAAACAGACAAATAATAAACACTTGTCTTATCAGTCAAATTTCGGGAAATCTGTACATCACGAGAACCGATCCCATGCAATTCTGTCACATCAGCTATATCATTGTATTTAAATAATTCCGGAAGATCAACAATGGCTTCTTCGCGTAACTGCAATTTATACATTCGACGGTATATTTTAGGCGTTTTCCGTGAAATATAACTGTCATTAGTTATTTTATTAGTATTTTGTAATGGATAAATCTTTCCATCAGGCAAAATTACTGACACAAAAGAATGTCCATTATTGCTACTTCCCCAATATGGTACAAACTCATAGGCCGCTGGAATTCCATTCGCTCTTAAAGCCATAACTAACAAAGTGGAACGATCATTACACTTACCATATCCATTATAAGTTAGAAAAGAATACGATTTAGGAAGATCACCATAGTTATCTGGAGAAAGTTCTAACTTAACTTGCTCATTTATAGATTTGGCAGCCGCTATAATATCAGTATCACTATTTGGTATATATCTTTTCCTACAGTCTTCTTTCCAATAAAACTCTAAAGGCTCATCAGCGATTCTATATGGGAGAATATACTCTATAAATTGATCGAAACTATAATCCTTCAGGAATTTACTTTCTTCTCGCAATGCAAAGGATCTCTCTAATGACCAAACGAGAGAATCCGCCTTTATAACTTTTATATCATAAATAAGATCCTGATCAGTAGTATGTTTACCAAGCATATTACTTACTAAATAACATGCTGCCTCATATTTTTCATTATCACCGGCAGCCTTATAGTATTTAAGAAAATTAGTTAACTCAACCTTATTGGCATCTGAGTTCTCTAATGTTTCCCATGCTTTTCGCTCATATTTATTAGAAGCGCAACTACACATTACAATTATAAATAATAATAGTTTTGTTTGCATATTAAATTTAAGGTTAGTAGTCTTTTTTGAGTGTAGGCTATTATTTTATAAACTTTGTGCAATATACAAATACTAAATCAAAAAATCAACAAAACAATATATATTTTACAACATGCCAAACAATATATTGCATATACTTTTCTATTCTCATAACAAACATAAAAACTACTAGTATTCGAATTTCAACATAAATAATTTCAGCAAATACCCATCCATAAGTCGTATTTCTAATAATTAATCATTTCACACAATCAATCTAACAAATGATACAACCTATATTTGCGTTGATATAAGCTATTAATACGATATCGGTATTATTCAAATATTACCGTCACCCATCACTATATCGAGATAACAGATTTATAATCAACACATAGCATCGTGACAGCAAGGTAATGGCAGTTATTGCCGTCACTTCCAAGTACAACTAGTTTCAATCATCATCGGACGAAACATTATCAAGCTGTAGTTCCAAGACCAGTTCCAACCATTGGAACAAAGTGTTTCATGCCTTGAAACAAAGTGTTCCAAGTAATGAAACAAAGTGTTTCAAACCTTGGAACAAAGTGTTTCAAGCGTTTGAAACTTCTTGAAACACCGATCGTCTAAATTTAATAAACCACATGATTCCGGTTTACCCGGTCGTAACAGTAGTTTCAATCCACCTGTTCTTTCAAAAAGAACCAATAATTTTATCATTTCAAGTAAAAAACAAAAAGGTCAACCGCTTTTAGGCTTAAGACAAAAGAGAGTCAACCAAATATAGAGTTTAGTATAAAATCTGTCAACCAAAAACAGGGATAAGACACTAAAGAGTCAACCTAAGTCAGGTTATGACAAGCCAATAATGTATGAGACATCAACCATTAATACCTGATTTCTCAATTATTAATAACTAATACGTCAATCATTAATAGTTGAGACATCAGACATTAACATATTGAAAATCAAACCATAACATTAAGATAATTATGTATTAACGAACGCATGCAGAGTGAGAGCAAGCAGTTGCTCTCACTCTGCTACCATTGGATCTCTCATCGCTGTAACAGCGATGAATAAAAGGATACAGACGAATAGTGAGAGCATGAGAGCAAAACAGCTGTCCAATTACTATGGAGGAGTTTTGAGTTATCAATGCAATGATCAGACGAGAAACAGATTAAGTGCCAAACTTCTTTTATTTATTTCCGTTTTTCCATACTATTCCGAAAAAAACATATATCTTTGTCATACACTTTCTGCACATCAGCGAGATGTAAAAAGACAGAAAGTGGTTTTATTACTCATATCGGAGTAAGTAACGTATTGTCTCTCGGTTTCGAAACTTAGCAATTTCATTTAGAAGAGAGATGATACAACAGATACTCCACGTGGATAGCTGTATATCAACATATCAGTTAAAGATGTGTTATATATAAACGATTGGCGTGGATGTCTGTTGTTATCATTATCTTTCTAAAGGGTTTGCTAAGACCTCGAAACCGGATAATGGTACAACAGCATCCATGCCTATTTTGTATCCGGTCGGTTCCCCGCATCATCCCCATACCCCACAGCCCTCCGACCGGAAAGCAAAATGCAGGGATGCTTGTTGCACCACACTTGCCAAGAGTTATTTACTCTTTTTTATTAAACACATAAACAAAGAAACACTATGCCGAAATGGATTAGCATAGACAGAGCCATACACAAATACGAAGTCAAGGAAGAAGACCTCTGTTTGTGGGCAGAAACGAAAGCAATCACTGCATCTTTTACAGAGACAACTCTTATCATTGACGAAGAGAGCCTTCAGAAATTCTTGCGCTGGCACGAGACTTTTCGCACGGAAGATTACATTTATACACTGGAACAACTCTGTAACAATCAGGCTGAAATCTGTAAACTTTATCTAGAAGTCATCGAATTGCAAAAACAAGACCTTCAGCATAAGACAAAAACAATCGAACTATTGAAAAAACAACAGGCTGCAATAATCGAACAATACAAGTTGAGTCAGGAGACAATCAAAAAAACGACCGAGATACTCTCCAAAGTAGAAAAAGGGTGGCTGGAGAAGCTATGGTCATTGATCAGCAAGTAGAAACAATAAATCAACGTAAGAAAACAGACTTAAAGCCAAATAAAATCAACAGAGATCAAAAGTTATGATCATCTCAACTGAGAATAAAACAGCTCCAATTGCCCCTGTTTTTTTTCATTTGAAACCCAAAGACATGGAAGAGTATGTGAATAAAAACGCAACATATATTAGTGCATGCGACAGCCTATTAAATAAAAAAGCTCTACCATGACACCTCATTTGCCATCTTCCACATATTAAGAAAAGAAGCCTTAGTGATTTCCACTATCTTATCCCAGTTCAATCGGTCGGCATGATCGGATGGTTGGTGATAATCGGGATGTCCGTCCGTATGATACCAGATAATAGGAATGCCTGCTTTGGCAAAAGTTCCATTATCACTCCCTCCTACCGGATTATCCCAGGCGCGATAGTCCGGTTCTAACTGTAAACTATATTTCTTAATATCCTCTTTCAGCCAGTCGCCAAAAGCGGGATGAGCAGCTGTATAGAAATAGACAACATGTTTCGGTTGTTCCGGTTTATTGTTACGACCTATCATATCAAAGTTCAGGTATCCTTTGATTTGCGAGACAAAAGGACAGGTCTGCACAAAGTACTTAGAACCAAGCAAGCCTTTTTCTTCTCCATCCCAAAAGGCAAAGATTACATTCCGCTCCGGTTGTTGTCCACTGGCAACAAAAGCTCTTGCAATCTGCAGTACCGCTGATACGCCGGAAGCATTGTCATCCGCTCCGTTATAAATCTGATCTCCGTCAAGCGCAGGGTCTATTCCCAAATGATCAAAGTGGGCGCCGACGATCACATACTCCTTCGTATTTTTACCGGGAATCATTCCCAGTACATTTCTCATGGACAGTTTTTGATGAACTTCCTGTTTCAATTTCGCAATAGAGTCCGGATGCACTTCTAAACGCCCTTTCTTCTGACGTTCTTTGCGATAAGCATCAAAAGGCTGGAAATAACTTTCATTCAGAGGTTGTATTCCCATCCATCGCAATAAAGATGCTATATACTCGGAGGAGACATAGGAGCCGTGGAATCCGGCTTCACGTCCCTGTAATTCGTCACTTGCCAAAAAGCCGATAGTCGCTTCGGCGGAAGAACGGCTGATAGTGTTCAAGCCTTTTTCTACAGGAAGTTGGGCACACACGAATGATGTTACGCCACATAACAAAGAAAAAAGTAAAACCTGCTTTTTCATAATATACATGATTTTAAATAGGCAAAAAACAATTCACAATTATCTATTGATCAAATCTTCCGGATTGACGAAAATATTCCATCCTTTATCTTCAACAAGCTTCCGATCACAATTTTCCGATCCCGGGTTACCATTGAAAGTAATGCCATAGCCACTTGGATATTCAGGATAGGGATTCGGAGCAACAGGTAATACACAAAAAATCGCATTCAGTTCTTTCTCATCCAAATAACAAAAACTACAATCCAAATTCTGCAATATTGGATTAACCGAATTTTGCTCCGGTATTTGCAAGTGAACCAATTTTTTATTATCACTGCAATCAACAGATCGTAAGAGTGGAAGTTCTGATAAATCCAGAGAGGTTAAATTATTTGAGCTACAACTCAACTCTTGTAATAAAGGAAAGCTATTTATAAATTCTAAGGACCGGAAAGCACAATCACCTATTGACAGACTTCTCACATTTATCTTTTCACCTGTTTCAATGATTGACAACTGCGGATTAGAACCACATTGTACATCACTCAAGTTAGTTAGCCCCTTGAAGGAAAGAGAAACCAACGCATCATTAAAAATACACTTCAATGATCTCAATGCGGGAAGTTGTCCCAATTTTAGTAATGTTAATTCAGGATTGGAATAAACATCTATTGTTTGAATTTTCACACACTGGCTCAAATCTATACGTTCCAAATCTGCCCAATTTCCAATATTAATGGTTTCCACATTCGGACAAGAAGTACTTAAGTCCAATTCCGGAGTATCCAAGAAGCTATTAAGATTCAGAGTTTTCATCTTTGGTAAATACCCCAAACGAAGATCACTAAAAGGAGTTGCTTCATTTCCGACACTACAAAACTCCAGTTCTTCTGCCCATATTCTCACCCGGTATGTCTTACTATTACCGTATTTATAGTGTATCACAGGGTTGGCATCTGTATTTTCTACTTTTTGCAATCGACCATCTCCCCACTCGACAGCCATCCTTCCACCGCCAACAATTATTTGTAGCGCTTTCCATTCACCAGTAACATCGACCGTAAACTGAATAGTATTCGCATCCGTCAATTCAGGGATTTCAAAATCATCACCGAATACACTCTTATCTTCTCCCTCACAAGAACTGAATCCAAACAGAAGACATATTCCTATTAAGCCCAACAATAACTTACTTTGTTTCATCGTGATGTATCATTTAGAGTCATGATACAAAAATAGAAAAAAAACGCAGAATCTATCTCTAAACAGATATTTTATTGAGCACCCTTTTCTTCTATAGTCCACCCATTTCTTACGGGCATCTCCTGATTACAAGTATACTCGCCCGGATTATCATAGTAAGAAAGATATGATTTAGAATGAGGATAATCACTGGCCGTACCCAGCATTTCAAATAATTGATTCAATGCTTCTTTGTCCAGCCGGTTGGAATGACAATCGACCCTCGTTAATAACCAGTTTTCCGAAATAGACAAACGAGTCAGCTGATTATTGCTGCAATCCAGATACTTTATCCAAAGAGATTCCGGCAATTCCAGCTCTTTCAATTGATTGTTCCGGCAGACAAACTCCAGCAACAAAGGCAGCCTGTCCAGGAAATCCAGATTCTGAAAGTTGCAATGACCTATAAACAAGGTGCTAATCTCCATTTTCTCATCAAATTCCAACCTGCTCAATTCCGGATTGTAGCTACAATCGAGACTGTTCAACTGGGGTAAGTCTTTAAGCGAAAGAGAACTCAATTGATTGCCGGAGCAATTCAGATTTTTAAGTTTACATTTATCAGTCACATCGAGTGATGTCAGTTTCGGGTTTCCGCCAATCAATACCGACTTCAGGCTATCACACTGACTTATATCGACATACTCCAGATCAGCACAATTGCCTATGTTCACATTCTCCACATTGGGACAGGAACGACTCAGGTAAATTTCCCGGGTATTGGCAAAACTGGTAAGAGCCAAATCTCTCATTTTAGGCAAGTTCCCTATACGAAGGTCTTTTACGGGAAGCAGCAAACTTCCCAGATTACAATAATCCAGCTCTTCCGCCCATATTCTCACCCGGTAACTTCTTCTGTTGCCATATTTATATGTAATCAGTCCCGCTTCGGGATCTTCGATCTTCTGCAGTCTTCCGTCTCCCCACTCGATAGCCATTCTGCCGCCACCGCCAAATACTTCCAGTTGCGTCCACTCACCGAGAACATCTACAGTAAATTCAATCGTATTTTCGTCTGTCAACTTTGGTATCTCAAAATCATCCCCAATCACACTTCTATCTTCCGCACAAGAAGAAAGTCCATCAATCAAACATATTATAAATATGCAAATCATCCACTTTCTATGCTTCACCATCTATGTATATTTAAGTTAGTAACGCACAAAAGTAAGAAAAGAAATAGATACCATCCATGATAGAATGCAAATTAATAAGTAACTTTGCAGAAATTTGAATCAGTACAGACTATGTGGATACTTATTATAGGTCTAGTGTTGCTAGGTATCATTGCATTGATAGCCGGCTATATCCGCAACAACAGACTGAAAAAGAAAATAGAAAGAGGCGAACTGGATCACATGCCGGAAGTGAAAGAAGTAGATGCAGAATGCTGCGGACAACACGAAGTGTGCGAAAAGGACAGCCTGCTGGCTGCTGTCAGCAAAAAAATAGAGTACTACGATGACGAAGAACTGGATCTGTTCATCGGAAAAGAGGCGGATGCTTATACGGAAGAAGAAACAAACCAATTCAGGGATGTGTTATATACTATGCAGGATATCGATGTAGCAGGCTGGGTACGCAGTTTACAGCTTCGCGGCATTGAACTGCCGGATGACCTCAAAGATGAAGTTTTTCTGATCATCGGAGAAAGAAGAACCGCAGGACACAAAGAGGCCTGACCGCCTGCACATCATCTGTCATCGGTCGATAGTAGCCGCGTGGAATTTGTTATTTATCATATAACTTGTAATCAATAACTAAAGAAGTGGATTTACTACAATATACATTCTTCCAACATGCTCTGCTAGGCAGCTTACTGGCAAGCATCGCCTGCGGGATTATCGGTACTTACATTGTCACCCGCCGCCTGGTATTTATCAGTGGAGGAATTACTCACGCATCTTTCGGAGGAATAGGGCTGGGACTGTTCGCGGGAATTTCTCCCATATTGTCAGCCGCCGTCTTCTCCGTATTATCCGCATTCGGCGTGGAGTGGCTGAGCCGGCGGAAAGATATGCGCGAAGATTCCGCGATCGCGGTGTTCTGGACATTAGGAATGGCTTTAGGAATCATGTTCAGCTTCCTGTCACCGGGATTTGCTCCGGACTTATCAGCCTATCTTTTCGGTAATATCCTGACCATCAATCAGGCGGACCTGTGGATGCTCGGCATACTGGCATTCATACTGACCGGATTCTTTTATCTGTTTATCCGTCCAATCGTATCTATCGCATTCGACCGTGAGTTTGCCCGTTCTCAAAAGATTCCGGTAGAGGTATTCGAATATGTGCTGATGATGTTTATCGCCCTGACCATCGTTGCTTGTCTGCGCATGGTCGGCATCGTTCTGGCCATTTCACTGCTCACCATTCCGCAAATGACGGCAAACCTCTTCACGTACAGTTTCAAAAAAATCATCTGGCTGTCCATAGGTATCGGTTTTCTGGGATGTCTGGGCGGTCTGTTTATCTCTTATCATTGGAAAGTTCCTTCGGGAGCCTCGATTATATTCTTCTCCATCCTGATTTATGCCGTTTGCAAGATCGGAAAGAGTTGTTGCAAGAAACAGTCATAATAATAGAATAGTATATGGAAATCAAGATTCAATCATTGGAAAGTATCCACGAAGCAGCCCGCGAATTTATCGCTGCTATGGGTGATAACACTGTTTTCGCTTTATACGGCAAAATGGGAGCAGGCAAAACAACATTCGTCAAAGCTCTTTGCGAGGAACTGGGTGTATCAGACGTCATCAGTTCTCCTACTTTCGCTATCGTCAATGAATATCGTTCGGACGAAACCGGAGAATTGATCTATCATTTCGACTTTTACCGCATCAAAAAGTTAAGCGAAGTGTATGACATGGGATACGAAGATTATTTCTACAGCGGTGCCCTCTGCTTCATCGAATGGCCGGAACTGGTGGAAGAATTGCTGCCGGGGGATGCTATAAAGGTTACGATTGAAGAACTGGAAGACGGAAGCAGAGTGATCAGACTATGACCGGACAATACATCGTACAAGCTATTTTTGCGCTAGCGGGAATCACCTCCCTGCTAGCCTCATTATTGAACTGGAACTGGTTCTTCACCACACGCAACGCCCAAACAATTGTCAGGAATGTAGGACGTGGCAGAGCACGGCTTTTCTACGGCATATTGGGAGTCATTATCATAGGGATGGCTGTATTCTTCTTTGTAGAAACCCGAAAGGCAATGGGACAATCCCCTTTTTAAACAAGAAATCACCAGTAATTTGAGACGAAACTCTGCTACAACAATTGCCGCGATTTCATCTCCAGATATTTATTGATTACATCAATCGACAGATTTTCGGGAGTTGTCAACAGCGAATAAATGCCGTTCTGCTTTAATGTAGAAACGATCAGTCGCTTCTCAAAAGCAAACTTTTCTGCAATCACATGCCGGTAATAATCTTCTGTATCTCGGGCCGGACTTTCTATATACGCCTTCAAGTCGGCATCCTCAAAGAAAACAACCAGTAAACGATGCTGACGATTAAGCTGCTGCAAATAAGCTAACTGGCGGTTCATGCTGCTGATGCTGGCAAAGTTGGTATATAGAACCAAAAGGCTACGCTTATTGACATGTTTGTTCAAATGCACGCAAAGAGCCGAGAAATCCGTTTCACCGAAAGTAGTCTGTTGGCTGTACAGCTTTTCAAGCAGCGTCTGCATGTGGACGGGCTGTTTGGAAGCCGGAACAAAAGTATCAAAATGCTCGTCAAAGGTCACTAACCCTGCTTTATCCTCTTTCCGCATCGCTACATACGAAAGTACCAGTGAAGCATTGATAGCATAATCAAGCAAAGTCATTCCCCGAAAAGCCTGCTGCATCACTCTGCCTTTATCTATCACACTGTAAATCTGTTGAGAACGTTCGTCCTGATAAACATTCACCATCAACTCGTGCCGGCGGGCACTCGCTTTCCAGTTAATAGTCCGATAATCATCTCCTTTTACATATTCCTTAATCTGCTCAAATTCCGTTTGATGGCCTACCCGGCGGATACGCTTGATACCCAGTTCGGTCAGATTATCACTCATTGCCAGCAATTCATACCGGTGAAGCATCAGGTAGGAAGGGTATACTTTGATATCCTGTGGCTTCCCACACGTGTACCGACGAGAAAGCAAACCGATCTTACCGGTTACAAATACGCGGATTTGTCCGAAAGAGTAAACGCCGCGACGGGTCGGGCGAAGATGATAACGGATCGTTTTCCCTTCGTCCGGCTGGAGAGTCGTCCGGAAGCTGATATCCCGATTCTGGAAGATAAAAGGTATTTCATCTATGATCTCCAACGAGATCGGACGCGGATAAGTACTTTCGACACGGATACTCACTTCATTATCATCCCCATTGGAGAAACGGTCAGCACATCGACGGGATGCCTGAATCCCTTTGGTCTGATAGAGAGCATATCCATCTGCCAACACAAATAGAAACAAGGCTAAGAGCGCCCACTGCCCGAATCTAAAAAACGGAGCAAACAGATATCCGCTACCCAACAACAGGATAACCAGAATAAGGGCAATATAGAAACGACGGGTTAAGTACAATTTCAGGTTCTGAGTTTTAAGTTACGAATTATAGAGATCCGGTTATTATTTGGGAACCTCTACTTTATCGATCAAACGTTGGGTTACTTTTACCGGAGAATATCCTTCCATTTCCGCTTCTGCCGTCAGAATGAGACGATGCTGAAGTACATACGGAGCAACAAACTTAATATCTTCCGGTGTCACAAAGTCGCGTCCCTGCAAAAGGGCATACGCTTTGGAAGATTGCAGCATCGCCACAGAAGCACGCGGAGAAGCACCAAGATATACGGCTTTGCTGGTACGCGTCTGCTGCACAATCAATGCTATATACTGGAGTAATGTACGGTCTACAAATACCTGATTCATCAAAGCACGCAGTGACAAGAGCTCTTCTTTGGTGATGGCAGGCTTGATATCGTCCAGCTTAATTAATGAAGCGTTCGTATGGTGACGTTCCAGAATATTTACTTCCTCCTCCAGCGAAGGATAATCCATCGTTATTTTCATCAAAAAGCGGTCGAGCTGCGCTTCGGGAAGTTTATAGGTTCCCTCCTGTTCCACCGGATTCTGTGTAGCAAGAATGGTATAAAGCTCTCCCATCTTATGAGTAATACCGTCAATGCTGATCTGACGCTCTTCCATCACCTCGAACAGGGCTGCCTGTGTTTTGGCAGGAGCACGGTTGATCTCGTCCACCAGTACGATATCAGCAAAGATCGGTCCCTGATGAAAGTCAAACTCATTGGTTTTCATATTGAACACAGTGGTACCCAATACGTCACTCGGCATCAAGTCCGGTGTGAACTGGATACGGCTGAAATCCGCATCAATCAGGCGGGCTGTCAGGCGGGCAAGCAATGTCTTTGCCACTCCCGGCACTCCTTCTATCAGCACATGACCATTGGCAAGGATTGCCGTCAGTACCAAATCCACCGTCTGTTCCTGACCCACAATAACGGAAGCAATCTGATCTTTCAATTCCTGTATCTTCCCGGAAAAGAGAGTTAAATCTACTCGCTGTTCTGTATTCTCTTCCATAAATATCTTCTTTAAATATGATTGATTATTTCATTCATTTTGTCAATAAATCCCTTCATTTCCTCACCGGAAAGGACCCGTCCTCCATAAATCACCGGTCTGATTTCGCGGATAAACTTACTGATTTCTTCTACACTCATCCCTGTCTTCTGAGCAATCCGATGGAAAGAGCGCTCATCATCCGCCACTTCTTCCACATCGACCTGAATCTCTCTCCTCAACACTTCTGCAAAATAGGTAAACTTCTTATGAACCAGATTCGCATGGTCATGCTTTTGGTAATAAAGCGTACCTATCAGCTTGGTGAATTCAAGGGATTTGTTTTCCGGTTCATGCACTACGGGTATGGCCCGCTGCCGTCTTCGCGCCGTAAACACCATAAAGAGTAATATGGCAAACATCGACAGGTATATCGCCCAGCGAAGCGGTCTTTGCGACAGAAAATAACGCAAAGGAGATCGCTGCGTCTGAGCAGTTTCTGTCATATATCCTTCGGTACGGACGACAGGCAACTCTCCTATCTGCGATAATATACGGAATATATAAGTCGCATTTTTCTCGTCCAGCACTCCGTAGTTGGTAAAAAGCAAAGGAGTGGAAACCAAAACGACTTCTCCCTTCCCCCACGGACGAACCATAGCTACCAACGGATGATAATTGCGGGAAACTGTCGTAGAGTCCAGTTCATCCAATGCATTCCCCATATCTTTTGCCAAATCAATCTCGGCCAATTTCCGTACCGGCAACGAGTCATATTGACGAAAATAGGATTTGCAGAACTGCGGATAAAAACGGAATATCTGTTGCGGATAGACTTTCGGATCACCGATCCAATATATACTGTCCCGCTTTAACAACGAAGCGGCATATTTCTTCAAATCGACCGATCTGAAATAAGAATAAGTGCAATCAAACTTCAAGGTGTCTTCCAGAAGCTTAGTAAAAGAGCTGCTTACCAGCATGATCTTATTCCCCCGGTCTGCCATTTTGAGCAGAGCATCAATATCGACCTTACTGAAAGGCAGGTTACTGGCTATCAGAAGTATTCCTTTATGATGGGCTGTATCTTCCTGCTCCAACTGATAAAAGGTCTTTCGGGACAGCGTGTATCCCGAAGGCAAGGAAACAGTCAGCAGGCTATCGAACACAGCACATCCGAAAGGCTGCTCATCATAGTGGCTAAAGGTAGGTGTCCATACAAACTTCTTCGGCAAGTGATATTCTATGGCAAACATCACTAGCAGAAAAGCACCTATAAAGATGATAAACCAACGGCTCCCCTTCATGAGTTCCCCCCTTTCCCTATTTCTTCCTGCAAAGACTTCATAGAGTCAAAAAGTTCCCTCGTAGCCTCAAAATTACCGTAACGTACCCGCAGGAAATGATTGGTCAACTGGCGGAATACGGGTATCCGTACTTCATTGATATATTGTGTCGGTGTTTTGTAGGGCTGCCAGTCAATGCGTTTCTCATCACTAAGCCGCTTCAACGTCTGCAAATAAAGTAACCGCACTGCCTCCCGATAATCGGAACGGGACAGCGCATCGGCAATCCCTCCCGGAAAATCGACACCGTAAATCGTATCTTCCTCTATCTCATAAGGGAGCTTATTTTTAGGCGAACGCATGAATAACTCCGGACGCTTCTTATAAAGAAACCATATAATAAGCACCAAAATAACAATGGCCAGACAGATCAATATAAGTCCGGAATATTCTTCGGCAAAACGGCTGCCGAATATCTTTTGTAACAATTCCCCAAACTGCCTGCGAAACCATTCAAAGACATTAATTTCAGGCGTAATCAGTTCACGATTGTAGTCATACGCCGGGTTGGATTGCCATTTGGCAATCTGCACGGTGTCGCAAACCAATGTATCAGCCGGGGATGTCAGCATCTATTCTTAAATATTAGTTTAGAGTTTATCAAAATTATCGATATCACTTTCTACAGTGACGCTATCTACTACCTCCGAAGCGTGTCCGTACTGATAGGCTAATCCGACATAGGTGAAGATCATCGAAACATAAGCACCGAATGCCTGAACAATGCCAAGCAGATAAAGGAGAAAACTATATCCTGCCGATACGGTCGTCTCACTTCCCGCATCACTCATAGAGAAGAAATATTTCACCAGCGTAGCGATATACCACGGCATCATGGTAACGCTCTGCAATACATTGGCTATGATTCCCATAATTAAAGAGATCAGAAAGATGCCTCCCCATGTGGCAAACCCGAGTCGGAATGTTTTTTTGAAAGCCTCCATCACGGTAATGTCCTCAAACAAGTAGATGGGCGCCCATAAGGCAAGCGGCACGGTGAATGCAATAATAACAGGAATGGTCAGAAACAAAGTGAACAGGGATAAAGCAGCGAGAACACCTATCACAACCCCCACGATGAGTACCAGCAGGATACCGAAAAGTGTCAGTATAAGCAATTTCTTTATATTGTGAAACAGCAAAGGTTTCAAACTCCCCAATGTGATTCCCTCCAATCGTTCTTCCCGTTCATTATAAGTCCGGATCATTGCATAGATCAAGGAAGTCAATAAGATAGTCCCTATCATAAAGACAAGCATATATAGACCGTAATAGGACATGAATCCCACTAAGGAACTCGGACTGGCAGCCATGGCAGTAGTATTGGCCACTGCAGATATTTTCAGCGCTCCTCCCATCAGCCCGTTCAAGCTCAATGCCTGAATAAGGCTTACCGGCAAAAGCAGATAAGTAATGAACTTCAACAACAGTTTCCAGTTCTCTTTTATGAAGTCAAAAGAAGCGTTCAACTTTTCACCAAAGGAACGTTTCACGTACATTGCAACCTTAGGTTTCTGTGATTCCATTTTTTTTTCTATTTGGTAAGTAAATATAGTAAAAGATAATAAATGCAAGGGATGTCAGGATGATTCCGAGCCTCAACATATCGGGAAGTTCAGTGTGGCGGGTGATAAAGCCTTCAATAAATCCTGCCATAATAAACACAGGTACCGTACCGATCACAATCTTCAACCCTCTTTTCGCTCCTCTGCGGAACGATTCCAGCCTGGAGTAAGTTCCGGGAAACAGCCAGCCGTTACCTAAAGCAAGTCCGGCGGCACCGGCTACTATAATCGACCATATTTCAAGCGTCCCGTGCAACCAGATAGCAAGAGCAGCCTCCTTGAGCAAACCATGTTCATAAAAGAACGTCTGAAATGCCCCTACCATGATTCCATTTTGAAGGAGAATGAAGCCTGTACCAAAGCTGGTCAATATACCCGATGCAAAACACAGGAAAGATACTCTCACATTATTGATTGTAATGCCCAAAAACATCGGAGCTTCGGGAGAGCCATTGTATACTGCCATCGGTTCACCTCTGGCGATATTATCCAGCGTCATATCCACATACCTGTTTCCTAATATCAGACGTACAAACTCAGAATCGTTGGCAGCAGAAACAGCCCCGATCAGCATGCAGACCGCAAAGATAATAAAGGAAGTTAATAACTCCCGGCGGGCATCGTACATGGTTTGCGGCACTTCCTGCGTCCAAAAGGTGATAATCCGTGTCCA
Source organism: Bacteroides faecis MAJ27 (assembly GCF_900106755.1). GTDB lineage: Bacteria > Bacteroidota > Bacteroidia > Bacteroidales > Bacteroidaceae > Bacteroides > Bacteroides faecis. The sequence continues at coordinate 85,184 of NZ_FNNN01000018.1, read as the reverse complement.
CTTCTCGCGTTTGCTCCGATAGATTTCATTATGCAGGGCTGAAGCGAGATTATTTAAATAAATGGTAATGCGGGAAGTCGGGAAATGAGTCTGGGCAAAAGCAAGGTCGGCAGTCAACTCCGTATAGGCGTCGGCCAGTTGGTCAGGGGACAGAGTTGCAGCCTGTTCCACCACCTTCTCGGTCTCTTTCCATTTCTCGATATTCCGACGGATAAACGTTACTTCCTTCATGCTTTTCAGAGATTTCGGATAAGTTTTGTCCGAAACCGAAAGCAAAAGTAAAAGAATTATGATATATTTGCAACTTAAACCTAAAAATGTTTAACCAAGAATGGCAGAATCTACGATTATTACCGGTCAGTTTGTTCGAATCAGCCAAACGCCCGCCAGTATCGGCGAACGATTGCTGGCTTTGGTCATCGATTATTTTCTGATCGTGATTTATCTATATTCTGTAACGACACTCATTGTCAAACTGCACTTATCCTCCGGAGTCGGCACGGTCTTCTTTCTGTGCCTCGTCTATTTGCCTGTACTTTTTTACTCGTTTCTCTGTGAGATGTTCAATCACGGACAAAGTTTCGGGAAACGTCTGATGAATATACGTGTCGTAAAATCAGACGGTTCTACTCCCAGCATCAGTGCTTATCTGTTGCGTTGGCTTCTATTCATTATTGATGGTCCTGCTACAGGAGGATTGGGGCTCTTAGTCGTCCTGCTGACTAAAAACAGTCAGAGACTGGGTGACCTGGCAGCCGGAACGATGGTGATTAAAGAGAAGAATTATCGCAAGATACACGTCAGCCTCGATGAATTTGATTATCTGACTAAAAATTATCACCCAACGTATCCACAATCTGCCGATTTATCACTGGAACAGGTGAATGTGATCACCCGGACATTGGAATCCGGTGAAAAGGATCGGGTAAGGCGCGTCACATTACTCGCCAAAAAGGTACAGGAAATCTTATCTGTTACCCCACGAGAGAATAATCAGGAAAAGTTCCTTCAAACGGTACTTAGGGATTATCAGTATTATGCGTTGGAGGAAATTTAAAATAAGAACTTACACAAGCTGTCGTCTTTCCACATAACGAATGAATTGTCTTATTTCTAGCAGTTTGAGAATATCCCTCTTTAATTTCCAGCTCAAAAAACAGTTAATCTAAAACTAAAGAAACCTTCAACTTCTGCTGATTTCTAAAACACTCCAATAGTAGTGCCTTTCTCCATTTATATTTATTAGTCAACCGTACCAATGTTTCTACAGAATCAATAACTTCTCCATAAATTGAATAAATTACATCATTTTCTTTCAATCCTGCATCCTGTATATTGACTGCATTATTCATTTTTAATATAATACATCCTTTTTCATCAGGCAAACCATAAGCTGACCGATCGCCCAAACCATTGACCAATCGGATTTCGGTCTTTTCCCACAAATAGGTCTGATTGGTATTGGCAGAATCTGAAACAAGCAGCTCGGAAAGTTCGGGCTTTTCAGCCTTCCGTTTCAAACGAGGAGAATACACTCCGAAAACATTCTGGGGAATATTCTCAAAACCAATTTCAAAGGCTTTGGAAGTATTCGATAAAGCAAAATTATAATGTTGATAATCGTCAAAAAGGAGTGTTCCGCTTGTACTATGTGCATCGGTGCCATCTTTTTGCACTTGCTTCAAAGCATTCTCCGAAGAGAAAAAATTATAATCGACCATCTTCCCCCAACTTTTTAACTCAATGGGAAGATAGGCTTGTGTAAACACGTTACGCCGGACAATATCACCGCAATTCTGAAACCATAAATGGGGATGCAGAGTATTGTTGATCAAGATATTATTCTCCACAACACGATTGAAACCTTCACGCAATTTAATTCCTCCATGCAAACAGACATTCCCGTATATATGAAAATTCGAACTGCCATCATCCAAATCGATATCCCAACCGTGGTCACAACGGAACCTGTTATAACGGATATAAGTAGTGAAAAGGGCATCCAGCAAAATCAGTTCAGGATGCTCTGCAACCATAAGACTCATTTTTTCATAGGAAGGATGCCAGAAACGGTCTCTTCCCCACGAATTGAATGCCCCGTGATCACTTGTTTCCAATACAGTGGCAAACGCATCGTTATATTCAATAACATGTCCTCCGAACGAACCGTCTCCGATATTGATAGCAGCTCTCGGAACTCGGTATATGGTATTGTGTCGTACATTGATTCCTCTTGCCACTTGAATCTGAACACCGGCCACCTGTTTCTCTATCAGTCCAATATCATGGATAAGATTGTCTTCCACAAGACATTGGCGAGGATAAAATTCATTTTTCGGACCGGGTACTTTATCCATCAACTCATAAGGAACGGAGTGTTCATATTTAAACACTCCCGAACGTACAGTAGAAGTATCTCCTACGATACATACCGCACTCGCGCCAATCTGATGAATATAGTTCCCTTTGACAACACAGTCGTCGATGTGACGGCTAAGAAAAATGGCATTACCACCCAAACCGGTAAATTCGCAATCCTCAATACGGCAACGCTCCGCATTCTCTATAAAAACGGCTGCTCCCCGATAAATTGCCCAGTCACTACGCAATAACGACTCATAGTCGGCCATGAAAGTACGGGAGGTCTGGCTAAAGCAAATTCCTCTTATCGTCACGTCACTAATCCACTCATTTTCAACCCCTTTAATTTTAATCAAACTTGGAATTTCAGCTATTTCAAACACCGCATCATCTATATTTTCATCCGAATAAGGATAATAGTACAAATATCCGGCTTTTCCATCTAGAAACCATTCTCCGGGTGCATCGAGTTCTTCGTATATATTTTCCACAAACCGATACTTATCATGCATATTTGACGGACGGTTATTCTGATATCCGCCCTCAAAAAGAACACCTTTGTCGTCTTTTCCTGTAATTACATAATGCATATCCCCCCAGTCTCTGGCATGTAACGTATGGATAAAACCACCTTCGGGAGATTTCCATCTCTTGACACGGGCTGGTGCAATCGCATCGGCAGCCGTTCCATTAAAAATGGCACCTTCTTCAAAATTAGGATAACGGGCAAGAATCCTTTTTTCTCCGTCAACAAACAGTTGATCACCCTTACCGGCTTCTGTCTTGCTTTTCCATATTCCGTTTTTCTGTTTCACCCAATTGAGGGAAAGTTTCCTGGCTCCACTTAGAACAACCGATTCATTATTATAAGCTGACAGTGTCAGTCTTTTATTCTTCCACTTATCGGCATCAATAACCAAGGATGTGTCCAAATAATACTTTCCTTCCCGAATATAGACATGAATCTCCTGATCGTCGGAATTCTCTCCTCTTTCGATAGCTTCATGAATATGCAATAAGGGACTGTCCAATGAACCGTCGGCAGAGTCATTTCCACAGGAAGAGATAAAATAAGTTTGTTGTCCTGTCACGGAAGTTACCATAAAAAGTAGTAATGTCAGCAATTTTATCTTCATAAGGCGAGATTATTGGTTAAAACGATATAGAACAAAGGTATTAATAAAAACACAACTTTGTTCCTTTTTATATTAAAATATTGAAATTTCAAATAGTAAAGACAAAAAGAAATAGCCTGAAAGATTCACGTCTTTCAGGCTATTATTCCTTTCATTTATCTACAGTGGTGACTAGCGACAATTAGTCCACCTGCCCCAGAGAGTTTCCATATTCCATTTCTCCCTGAACTACAAAAAGGATTTCTTCGGGATCATATTCTCCCATGTCGTCCTTCTTGGCTTCTTTCACGATGTAAGCTACGACCTCTTCCAAGTCGATGTTTACGTAGCCGTCGTTATCGGGCTGAGCGTCAAGAATGCCACTTTCTGAATAGTACTCGTCTATCAGATCGAGAAAATAGTACAGTTCATCATCCTCGAACTTCTCTTTCAGTTCCTGAGGCAGATAGTTCTTGATAAACTCGACGGTCTTTTCGTCATCGGCATCTTCTAATAAAAAATCATCTTCCAGTCCCATGGTTGTAAGTATTAAGTAATAAGTATTAAATATTAGACAAAGTCTAGAGAAGGTTCTTCACTTTTTCCACGAATACCGGTTTGGCGACTGCGCCTACCTGCTTGTCTACAATCTCACCATTCTTGAAGAACAAAACAGTAGGAATGTTGCGGATACCGTATTCGGCAGCCACATCGCTGTTATCATCCACATCGCATTTACCGATGATGACTTGTCCTTCAAACTCCGCAGCCAATTCTTCAATAATAGGAGCCACCATTTTACAAGGGCCACACCAGGGAGCCCAAAAATCCACCACAACAGGCTTTCCTTCTGCAAGGATTTCCTTATAGTTGCTGTCTGTAATTTCTAAAGCCATTTCTTTTTAAGTATTAAGTATTAATTATTATGTATTACTTCGTTTGTAGATTTGCGCTACAAAGATAATCAATTTATACGGAATCCAAGTTCGGGGCGCTCCTTTAAATATGTTATTAAATCTCTGCCTACCGAAAGCCTGACCGGACGGGAAATCAGATCGACCGACATACGGCTGTCCGTATCGTCCGTCACCTTGAAATAGAGTTCTGTATTACCGGGATGTTCTTTGGTCAAAGTCGCCAGCTCGGTAATAAGTCCCGAATTTAACACTGACAGAGGAATGATAATGGTGATCTTCTGCACCAATTCTTCTTTCACATCGGGCAGAAGTTCCATTGAAGTGATCTTGACTTCCAGCTCGTCCTGCCGCCATTGCTTGGCCTGACAACGGGCTTTGATATACAGGAACGTGCCTTCATTCAGATATCCCTGATAAGTCACCCAGTCATTTCCCCAGAAAGGTATTTCCGTAGAGCCCGAATAATCTTCGATCTTGGCAATACCATACGGATTACCATTCTTGCTGACTCCACGACGGACACTGGTCACAATGCCCCCCATTGTAATCTCCCGGCCTGCCAGAGCTGCTTTATCTTCCAAATCTGCCATATGGGTATTGCAGACGTGATCCAGCACAATCGCGAACTCATCCAGCGGATGGGCGGAAAGGTAAATACCTACCAGGTCGCGTTCCTTGTTCAGACGTTCGAGGTCGCCCCAGCGCTCTACTCCCTGAGGAATTTCGGGGGTGGCGATATCGACGACATTCGCTCCGCCGAACAATGAATTGATGGCAGCTCTCTTGTCTTCCTGATAGCGGTTGCCGTATCGCATTAAGGTTTCGAGGAATACTTCGCCCTTAGAGTTGACGGCAAAATACTGCTCCCGCTTCAATTCAGGGAAACTGTCGAAACCTCCCGCCAACGCCAGACATTCCATATTCTTTTTATTGCAGGCATTCAGATTGACACGTTGTACGAAATCAAAGATACCTTTGAATGGTCCGTTGGCATTACGTTCTTCTACAATGCTTTGCACAGCGGCTTCGCCTACGCCTTTCACCGCTCCCAGTCCGAAACGGATATTACCGTCATGGTTGACCGTAAACTTCAGGTTACTCTCATTCACATCCGGACCGAGCGTCTGGATACCCATTGCCTTGCATTCGTCCATCAGCTTCGTGATATCGGTAATGTTGGACAAACTTCGGCTCATGACAGCCGCCATGTATTCCGACGGGTAGTTCGCTTTCAGATAGGCTGTCTGATAAGCTACCCAAGAGTAGCAAGTAGCGTGCGATTTGTTGAACGCATAAGAGGCAAACTTTTCCCAGTCGGTCCAAATCTTTTCAAGTACTTTCGGGTCATGCCCGTTCTTGCGTCCGCCTTCGATAAACTTAGGCTTCATGTGATCCAGCTTATCACGCAGCTTCTTACCCATCGCTTTGCGAAGAGCATCGGACTCACCACGGGTAAAGTCCGCCAGCAGACGTGACAAAAGCATCACCTGTTCCTGATAGACCGTAATGCCATACGTATCTTTCAGATATTTCTCCATCACCGGAATGTCATATTCAATCGGCTTACGGCCATGCTTACGGTCGATGAAGTCCGGAATATAATCCATCGGACCCGGACGATAGAGGGCATTCATAGCGATCAAATCTTCGAAGGTAGAAGGCTGCAATTCGCGCAGGTACTTCTGCATTCCGGCAGATTCAAACTGGAATGTTCCGATGGTACGTCCGTCACTATATAATTTGTAAGTTGCCGGATCGGTAATATCGATCTGGTCTACGTCTATCTCCAGACTACGACTCAGACGGATATTCTCAACCGCCTCCTTAATAATAGACAATGTTTTCAATCCGAGGAAGTCCATCTTGATCAATCCGGTATCCTCGATCACCGAACCTTCATACTGGGTAACGAGCATCTTTTCGCCCGTTTCCTTATCGTCGGCCGTACTTACAGGCACCCAGTCGGTAATGTCGTCACGACAGATAATCGTACCGCAGGCATGCACACCGGTACCACGAACGTTACCTTCAAGCATTTTGGCATACTTAAGAGTGTCTCGCACCAACGGGTCGGACGATGCCTCAGCCGCTTGCAGTTCGGGGACGTATTCGATGGCATTCCGCAGGTTCAACTTCTTGTCCGGGATTTTATCCGGAACCAGCTTTGCCAGACGGTCGGACTCCGAGAGAGGAAGTTTCTGTACACGGGCAACGTCTTTGATAGCCAGTTTGGTAGCCATCGTACCATACGTGATGATATGCGCTACTTTTTCCTGACCATATTTATTGGTTACCCAGCGAAGCACTTCACCACGACCGTCGTCATCGAAGTCCACATCGATATCGGGCAACGAAATACGGTCCGGATTCAAGAAACGCTCGAACAGCAAGTCGTATTGGATAGGGTCGATCTTGGTGATACCCAGACAGTAAGCCACTGCCGAACCGGCAGCCGAACCACGTCCGGGCCCTACCGATACGCCCAGTTCCGAGCGTGCGGCATTGATAAAGTCCTGCACTATCAAGAAGTATCCAGGGAAACCCATCGTTTTCATGATGTACAACTCGAAGTTGAGCCGTTCTTTCACTTCTTCCGACAAAGGGTCGCCATATATTCTTTTCGCACCGTCAAATGCTAACTTTGCCAGATAGTCGCCTTCAAGTTTGATACGATACAGTTTCTCATATCCCCCCAGACGTTTGATCTTGGCCTGTCCTTCCTCTTCGCTCAGCACCACATTACCATTTTCGTCCTGTGTAAACTCATCGAACAGGTCTTTCTCCGTATATTTGGCACGATATCCTTCTTCTGTCCCGAAGTCTTCGGGAATAGCGAAGGTAGGCATGATAGGTGCATGGTCAATCGAATAATATTCGACTTTATCTAGAATTTCCAGCGTATTGCTTAGTGCCTCGGGAATATCTGCAAAGAGTTCATTCATCTCTTCACGGGTCTTCATCCATTCCTGTTTGGTATACAGCATACGAGTCGGGTCATCCAGGTCTTTGCCTGTACTCAGACAGATCAGACGGTCGTGCGCCTCGGCATTCTCTTCATCCACAAAATGGACGTCGTTGGTGCAGATCAGCTTGATATTATACTTCCGGGCATACTCCTGCAAGTATTTGTTCACATTTACCTGTAGCGGATAACATTCATGATTGGCACGGGGTACAGTCGCCTTATGGCGCTGCATCTCCAGATAGTAGTCATCACCAAACAGGTTCTTATACCATTGGATCGCTTCTTCGGCTTCGGCAAACTGCCCTGCGGTAATACGCTTCGGCACCTCGCCACCCAGACACGCCGAGCAGACAATCAGACCTTCGTGATACTTCTCCAGCTCACTGCGGTCGGTACGCGGACGCATATAGTACCCGCGCGTCCACGCGTGCGATACTAATTTAATAAGGTTATGATAACCTTTCTCATTCTTGGCAAGTACAATCAGGTGATAACCGCTTTGGTCCGGCTTCCCTTCTTTCAAGTCCATCGTACGGCGGGCGACGTACATCTCACAACCGATAATCGGTTTAAAGAGCTTGTTCTCCGCCTCCACGATCTTCGCCTTGCAGGCAGCTATCTCCGCCTCCTTATCCTCACATTCCACTGTGCCGGCTTCAATCCCTGCAATCCGCTTCTTCAGATCCTTGATTTCCCCTTTCGGACCGCTATTCTTCTTATTGACATAGTTCGTAAATTCCTTGATGCCGAACATATTTCCATGATCGGTCACGGCAATACCCTTCATCCCATTTTTCATGGCTTTATCTACCAGACGGGCGACACTTGCCTGACCATCCAGTAGAGAATATTGCGTATGAACGTGTAAATGAACGAAATCCTGCATAATGATAAGTAGTTAATTTGAAGGCATAAAATTACTACCTCCCGCGTTATAAACAAAAATAATCCTCAAAAAGTTATCAACACTCGCATTTCTCTGCTCATTTACTTGCTGTTTTTTTAAAATAAGTATATTTTTGCACACAATATCATTAAACAGCATTCATGGGCCGACTAAAGAAATTAAAAAAGATACGTATTCACCGCGAAGGAACACATATATTATGGGCTAGCTTTTTGCTATTGCTACTGATCAATGCGGCTCTTTACTGGGGAATAGATTGCAAAATTCCTTTTTATGTGGTAGCAGTAGCCAGTATTGCAGTATATCTGCTGATGGTTAACTTCTTCCGCTGTCCGATTCGACTTTTCGGGAAGGATACGGAGAAAATAGTCGTTGCTCCTGCCGACGGCAAAATCGTAGTCATTGAAGAAGTAGACGAAAACGAATATTTTCATGACCGTCGACTGATGATCTCTATCTTCATGAGCATCGTAAACGTACATGCGAACTGGTACCCGGTGGACGGCACTATTAAAAAAGTAGCCCACCACAACGGTAATTTCATGAAAGCATGGCTGCCCAAAGCAAGTACGGAGAACGAACGCTCTACAGTAGTTATAGAAACTCCGGAAGGAGTGGAAGTGCTGACCCGACAAATTGCGGGAGCCGTGGCACGCCGCATTGTCACCTACGCTGAAGTAGGAGAAGAATGCTATATCGACGAACACATGGGGTTCATCAAATTCGGTTCCCGTGTGGATGTATATCTGCCCCTCGGCACGGAAGTCTGTGTCAACATGGGACAACTAACGACCGGTAACCAAACGGTTATCGCCAAACTTAAATAATTCGGTCACAATGACAAATGTTATAAAGAACAATATTCCGAATACAGTAACCTGCCTGAACCTTTTCTCCGGTTGTATCGCTTGTGTCATGGCTTTCGAAGCCCGATATGACCTGGCACTGCTTTTTATTATTCTGAGCGCTGTCTTCGATTTCTTCGACGGCATGCTGGCTCGTGTTCTGAATGCACACTCAATCATCGGAAAAGACTTGGATTCACTTGCTGATGATGTAAGTTTCGGTGTGGCCCCTTCGCTGATTGTATTCTCCTTATTAAAAGAGATGTACTATCCGGCAAGTATGGAATTCATAGCTCCTTACCTGCCTTATGCAGCCTTCCTGATTTCCGTATTCTCAGCGTTGCGACTGGCAAAGTTCAACAATGATACCCGCCAGACCAGTTCTTTCATTGGCCTCCCTGTTCCGGCAAACGCTTTGTTCTGGGGTTCTTTCGTCGTGGGAGCACATGACTTCTTGGTCTCCGAAAACTGCCATCCTGTCTACATTCTTCTATTGGTTTGTCTGTTTTCATGGTTACTGGTGTCAGAGATACCGATGTTCTCGCTGAAGTTTAAGAATCTTTCATGGAGTACTAATAAAATCAGTTTCATTTTCTTGATTGTATGTATCCCATTCCTCATTTTCTTGGGTATTAGCAGCTTCGCAGCAATCATTGTCTGGTATATTTTACTTTCACTTTTTACAAGAAAAAGTAAATAAACAATCTCTTGGCACGTTTGTTGTACTATGAGTTTCATCGAAGTTACAACATAAAATCATCGCCCAATGCATATATTTTTATTTTTACTTCTTTTTCTGGCTGCCATTGTCATATTTGGCCTTTCGATTGTCGGATTTATATTAAGAGCCATCTTCGGGCTTGGTCGTGGTTCGTCTTCCCGGACGAAGCAGACGGATAGTGGACAAAACAACCAGCAGCAAAGCCGTCCCGGCTACACTCAGAACATCGATAACCGTACAGATAACGAAGAAGAAATTTTCTCTGAAAACAGACCGAGAACCAAACATAAGAAAATATTCACTCAGGATGATGGTGAATACGTGGATTTTGAGGAAGTAAAATAATGCAATTTATTTTCTTCGGGATGCGAAGAATTCCTTCATCAGTGCAGCACATTCGTCTGCAAGGATACCTTTTACAACTACCGTTTTAGGATGCAGCGCTTGTGCCGCATATCGCTGATACCCGCGTTTATCATCTTCCGCACCAAAAACAAGTTTTCCCGTTTGTGCCCAGGCAATAGCACCGGCACACATCACACAGGGCTCTACGGTGACATACAGTGTACATTCGTTCAGGTACTTTCCGCCAAGCACATTGGCCGCAGCAGTAATAACCTGCATTTCAGCATGGGCTGTCACATCATTCAATGTTTCTGTCAGGTTATGGGCACGGGCAATGATTCGCTCTTTACAGACAACCACTGCCCCTACAGGAACTTCTCCCCGCTCTGCAGCCTTGCCTGCCTCTATCAATGCCTGTTTCATAAAATAAGTATCGTCCAGTGTCATAATCAGCGTCTCATATCATGTTCTCCGAAGAGGGTAGGATAATCTTCTTCCATATTTTTATGGATAAACATAAGAATCGTTTCACGAAGCCAGCGCGACTTATTCGTTATCTTATATTTTTCCAGATAACGATCGACAATCAGCTGCTCGTCTTCGCTTAACAAAATGCTCATTCGCCGTTCCCGTTTGGTATACTCAGCATGCATTTTCAGGCACTTTTTGCTCCTTTTTCTCATATCTTCTGCAAAATTACTTTTACTTCTGTAAAAACAAAGAATAAAAGCTGTAAATTTGCAAAAAAAGATGGCTGAACACAATGAATTAGGGAAAGCAGGGGAAAATGCCGCAGTAGCCTATCTCGAAGAACATGGTTATCTTATCCGCCACAGGAACTGGAGAAAGGGACACCTTGAGCTGGATATCGTAGCTGCTAAAAAGAATGAACTGGTGATAGTAGAAGTAAAAACACGCAGTAATACTCTGTTTGCCCAACCGGAAGAGGCGGTAGATTTACCAAAGATTAAACGAACGGTGCGTGCAGCAGACACCTACATGAAACTATTTCAAATAGATGTTCCGGTACGCTTTGATATTATAACTGTAATCAGTGAGAACGGAAATTTCAGAATAGACCATATAAAGGAAGCTTTTTATCCTCCTTTATTTTAATATAGAACAAGTATTTTAATAAAGAGCAAAAACATAGAATTGAAAGACTTATGAATGTAGAAACTATCAGGGAGTACTGTTTAAGCAAAAAAGGGGCAACCGAATCATTTCCATTCGATGACGTATCACTTGTAATAAAGGTGATGAATAAAATGTTTGCCCTCATCGACTTGGAAGGAGCAAACTCTATCGCACTGAAATGTGACCCGGAACGTGCCATCGAATTGCGTGACTATTATACAAGTATCGAAGGTGCCAGCCATTTCAACAAGAAATACTGGAATAGAATCAACTTCGGTATGGATGCGGATGACAAACTTATCAAAGAACTCGTTGATCATTCTTATGAAGAGGTCATCAAAAAATTCACTAAAAAACTGCGTGCTGAATATGATGCCCTCCCTTGATACACTATTTCCTGTTCCATTGATTCATATCAGTGAGACAAACTCTACAAACAGCTATCTGCAGACTCTTTGTTCCAAACAGCAGGAAGTTGCAGAATTCACGACGGTAGTTGCCGACTTCCAGACATCCGGACGTGGACAACGTGGCAATTCGTGGGAGTCTGAGCCCGGGAAAAATCTTCTTTTCAGTTTTGTTCTTTTTCCAGAGTTTCTGGAAGCGCGCCGGCAGTTTTTAATTTCCCAAGTTATGTCGCTGGCTATTAAAGAGGAACTGGATAGCTATACGGACGATATTTCCATCAAATGGCCGAATGACATTTACTGGAAAAATAAAAAAATATGTGGCATGCTGATCGAAAATGATCTGATGGGACGTACTATCAGACAAAGCATTTCCGGCATCGGAATCAACGTGAACCAGGAAGCATTCCACAGTTCAGCCCCAAACCCGGTTTCGCTTCAACAAATCACAGGAAAACAATATGAAATTTTCGGGATTCTCAGAAATATCATGCTCCGCGTTCAATCTTATTATGAATTACTCCGAAACGATGATACTGAATTTATAGCCAACCGATATGAAAAAGCGCTTTTCAGAAAAGAAGGGATGCATCGGTATAAAGACCCTGATGGAGAATTCTTTGCGAGAATTGTTTGTGTAGAGCCCGAAGGAAGACTCATACTGGAAGACGAAACGCTGAGAAAAAGAGGCTATATGTTTAAAGAGGTAGAATATTTATTGATATAATACATACATCCTAAAGAAGAAAACATTACCTTTGAGTTTGCTATATAAAAAACACCTTTAATTTTATGAAGAAAATACAGTATGTCAAGTTACTTGGTCTTTTGACCGTTTTATTACTCCTCAACATATCATGTAAAGATGATGACACTCTACTGCGAGGTAGTGGAATTACAGAACAAAGCTGGTCTACTAACCAAACATATTTTGCCTCAGCAGAGCAAACCCTCACTTTTACTTTCACAACTCTGTCCAGCTGGACTGCTCAAAACAGTTCTGCCGCATTATTATCATTAGATAATGATGCAGGAAACTCCGGGAAAAACACCATAAAAATTACGGTACACAAGTCTTCTCAGGAGCAAGGTACCATTACGATTAAAGTAAATGGATATTCCTCTACCAGCAATATAAAAATCCAGTTGAGTAATGATAATGTAGAAGGATACGAAATCAACTATAGCGTAGATCAATATTTGAAGGAAAAATACTTGTGGAATGATGATTATAAATTACTAACTCCCAATTTCAAGCAAGCTTATGATGCCTTTTTAAGAAACACATTGCTAAGCATGACTACTAATACATTGGACAAAAAACGCAATAGTAATGGTACCTATTCATTATTTTCATTTATCCAAAAGCTAGATCCGGATTTACAATCTTCCCGAAGTGCCAAGGAGAAAAAAAACTTAGAGTATAATTATGGGTTCGTAAACTTTGTAGCCGTTCAAACCCGTAATACTTCCAATATTGTTTTTGTCATACAAGGAGTACATAAAGGATCATCTGCCGATAAAGCAGGGCTAAAACGTGGAATGGAAATAGCCGAAATAAACAATCAAAAGATAACAACGTCTAATGTGCAAACGTATTACTCTAAATTGATGCAGCCGTCCTCTCCAACTTCTATAGAAGTTAAAGACAAAGATGGAAAAGTATATACAATAGACTCCGGACCTATTTATGTAAATCCAATCATTCATCACCAAGTCAACGGACAGACCGGTTATTTGGTATATTCGGCCTTTGAATCCGGCTTTGATCAGGAACTATTCGATGTATTCAAAGAATTTAAAAACCAAGGTATAGAAGAGTTAATTCTAGATCTCCGTTACAACGGAGGAGGAGATGTTACATCAGCCAATCTCATATCCAGTTGCATCGCCGGAGATTTTTGCATTGGAAAGACATTCGCTTCATACCGATATAATGATGGGCGCATGAAAGCCCTTAACAATCAACGTCCTATTCAAAAATTTGTATATTCTCTGTATGACAATTTAAATACTTCTCTCTCTGACGGAGGTTTAAATCTACGGAAAATCTACTGCCTTGTTACCGACGACTCTGCATCTGCAAGTGAATTAGTAATCAATGCACTGAGAGGAATTGATATCGAAGTTGTTCTAATCGGCACTACTACACATGGGAAAAACGTAGGAATGGAAGGAGTAGAACTGACTGTTGATACAGACAAATATCTGCTTTTCCCTATAACTTTCCAGGCATACAATGCTAAAGGCTTTGGAGACTTTGAGAACGGTTTTACACCTGACTACGAAATAAATGAAAATAAGCCTAACGGAGAATATTTCGAAGGGTATGGAGACTTTGGTACAGAAAGTGATCCTTTATATGCCAAAGCAATCAGTTTGATTTCAGGAACGGACTTAGTAACCACTACCCCTACAAGGGCAGCAAATCAAGCTAAAGAACAAGCACAAATAATAGCTACACCTAATTTGAACCGCATCGGTATGATAAAATAAGATTGCATACATTGTTATTATAGAGAAAGAGGTGAACCGCTCAGCGATTCACCTCTTTCTCTATCAACAAGATCTTATCTAATGTCTTTTTAGCCTCCGTCGATGGAAACCTCAACACTACTTTCTGCAAGGAACTTCGTGCTTTTTCATATCCGGTAGCAAACAGTTTCGACAACCCATCCCGATAACGTGCATACTGCATCTTCGTCGGCGAAGAAATCTTTCTGTAATCACTCTCCAGTTTTTTCTTCTCTCTCTCCGCCATCAAATAATAATAATTGCCGAGAAAAATGTTGGCTGCCAGATTATCAGCATCCAACCTCAATATATTCTCATACAGACGCAACGCATCCTTCTCCTGCCCACGACATACCTGCATTTCGGCAACGGCTTCCAGATAATCTACATTATCAGGGGTCTTCTGCGACAGCTCTTTATAAAACAAAAAGGCTTTATCATAATTCCGATTCTTCTTATAGGCAAGAGCTAACTCATTAGAGAGTTTCGAGCTAATATCACTGCTCTTATCTATACTCGTCCAATAGAACATTTCCGATCGGTCTATATTCAGACTGATAGCCTGGCGGAAATAGCTAACCGCCTGTCCATGCTGACCAGCTTCAATAGCCGCCGAAACTTTATGCAACATCTCATCGACCGTCTGTGCATTCAGCATCAGCGGCAACGAAAACAAAGAAAAAAGAAGAATAGTTAAGGCTTTCATAATCAGTTACATTGTTTCTAGTTCGTGACACGCAAATATACAATAAAAAAATAAAAGATGTACCTTTGTCCGCAAAAAGAACAATCTATTTAACAAAAGTGTTTCTACAAGATGATAAAGAAGAAAACTACCTCCGAAAACAGACGAATATTACAGATTGCCGTACCATCGATTATTTCGAATATTACTGTACCATTGCTGGGACTTATCGATGTCACTATCGTGGGGCATCTCGGTTCTCCGGCATACATCGGAGCGATTGCCGTGGGAGGAATGTTATTCAATATCATCTATTGGATCTTTGGGTTTCTGCGCATGGGAACAAGCGGTATGACTTCACAAGCATACGGCCAGCATGACTTAAACGAGATCAACCGGCTACTGATACGCTCTGTTGGTGTCGGACTATTTATTGCTGTCTGCTTGCTGATTCTCCAATACCCCATTCTTCATCTGGCATTTACGCTTATACAAACTACGGAAGAAGTCAAGCAACTGGCAATGACCTATTTCTATATCTGCATTTGGGGAGCTCCGGCAATGCTGGGCCTTTACGGATTTGCAGGCTGGTTTATCGGAATGCAAAACTCACGTTTCCCGATGTATATTGCCATTACACAGAATATAGTCAATATCATTGCCAGTCTGTCTTTTGTCTACCTTCTGGATATGAAAGTGGCAGGAGTGGCTACCGGGACTCTTATCGCACAGTATGCAGGCTTTTTTATGGCCATACTATTATATATGCGTTATTACAGTACCCTCAGAAAACGTATCATATGGAAAGACATCATACAAAAGCAGGCGATGTACCGTTTCTTCCAGGTAAACCGTGATATATTCTTCCGTACTCTCTGTCTGGTGATTGTGACAATGTTCTTCACGTCGGCTGGAGCGGCACAAGGAGAAGTCGTACTGGCAGTAAACACACTACTGATGCAGCTGTTCACGCTTTTCTCTTATATCATGGACGGCTTTGCTTATGCAGGAGAAGCATTGGCCGGACGCTATATCGGTGCACGAAATCAAACGGCTCTCCGCAATACAGTAAACCATCTCTTCTATTGGGGCATCGGACTATCTGCTGCATTCACCCTTTTATACGCAACAGGTGGAAAAGGGTTTCTCGGGTTACTGACAAATGATATTTCAGTAATCAATGCCTCAGATACTTATTTTTATTGGGCACTTGCTATTCCATTGGCAGGTTTCTCCGCTTTTTTATGGGACGGGGTATTCATTGGCGCCACTGCAACCCGGCAGATGCTTTATTCAATGCTAGTTGCTTCCGTCAGCTTTTTTATTATCTACTACGCTTTCCACAATCTTTTGGGAAACCATGCTTTATGGCTGGCTTTCATCACTTACCTGTCATTGAGGGGAATCGTACAAACCTTCATTGGAAGAGAAATTGTGAAGAAAGCGATATGAAAGTTATCGCACAACTATGAGGTCTATCCAACAAATTATCTCTATATTTGCAGTAAACTAAATGTAAAAAGATTATGGCAAAGTATAAAAGAATTCTGCTGAAGCTCAGTGGAGAAAGCCTGATGGGGGAAAAACAATACGGCATTGACGAAAAAAGACTGGCGGAATATGCCGCACAAATCAAGGAAATCCATGAACAGGGAGTACAAATCGGTATCGTTATCGGCGGCGGAAATATCTTCCGTGGATTAAGTGGGGCTAACAAAGGCTTCGACCGCGTGAAAGGTGACCAGATGGGTATGCTGGCAACTGTTATCAACAGCCTTGCACTCAGTTCTGCATTAGTAGCAGCCGGAGTGAAAGCCCGTGTACTTACAGCAGTCCGTATGGAACCAATCGGTGAATTTTACAGTAAATGGAAAGCAATCGAATGTATGGAAAACGGTGAAATCGTTATCATGTCCGGCGGTACGGGAAATCCTTTCTTTACTACAGACACCGGCTCTTCATTACGAGGAATAGAAATCGAAGCGGACGTTATGCTGAAAGGTACCCGTGTAGATGGCATTTATACTGCCGACCCCGAGAAAGACCGCACTGCAACCAAATTCAGCGACATCACCTATGATGAAGTTCTGAAACGTGGTCTGAAAGTAATGGACCTGACCGCTACTTGCATGTGCAAAGAAAATAATCTGCCGATTGTCGTTTTTGACATGGATACGGTAGGTAACCTGAAAAAAGTAATCAGCGGAGAAGAAATCGGAACAGTAGTGCACAACTAAGGTTTAGTCCTTTCGGTCGAAAGACCAAACAGCGCCATAGAACTATTATTCCTTTTCACACAATTTCCCAATAGCTGTATTCCTGTCAGCTAA
Source organism: Bacteroides faecis MAJ27 (assembly GCF_900106755.1). GTDB lineage: Bacteria > Bacteroidota > Bacteroidia > Bacteroidales > Bacteroidaceae > Bacteroides > Bacteroides faecis. The sequence continues at coordinate 67,935 of NZ_FNNN01000018.1, read as the reverse complement.
TCTTCTTATATATATTTATTTGTCTGGCAATAGGCAGACAAATAAATATATATAAACAAGTTTAGTCACATATGGCCTAAAGACTAATCTCATTCAAGATTAAAGTCATTCCATAATACCTAAAAGATTAAATTATACTATCAACCCACTAAATACTTGTTTATCATCTGCGAACTCCGTACTTTTGCACGCTATTTTTTTAGAAAGCATACATAAATGAATAACAAGACCAAAGGTTTTATCTATGGAGCTATCGCCGCTGCAAGCTACGGCATGAATCCTCTCTTCGCACTCCCGCTTTATGCAGTTGGCATGAGCGTTGATACTGTTTTATTCTATCGCTATGCGCTTGCTGCGATCGTACTCGGTATTTTAATGAAACTGCAAGGACAGCCTTTCGCCCTCCGGAAAGCAGATATCCTTCCTTTGGTAATCATGGGGCTACTATTTTCATTTTCATCTCTGCTTTTATTTATGAGTTATAATTATATGGATGCCGGAATTGCTTCTACCATTCTATTTGTATATCCGGTAATGGTAGCTGTTATTATGGGAGTATTTTTCAAAGAGAAAATTTCCGCAATTACTGTCTTCTCTATTTTACTGGCACTCTCGGGCATTGCCCTACTCTACCAGGGTGATGGGAATAAGCCACTCTCCACCATAGGAATTATCTTTGTTTTACTGTCATCCCTCTCTTATGCCATTTATATCGTAGGAGTCAACCGGTCTTCGTTAAAGACACTGCCGACCACCAAGCTTACGTTTTATGCGATACTATTCGGACTATCAGTTTATATAGTCCGCTTAAATTTCTGCACGGAATTACAGATGATACCATCCCCATTATTGTGGGCAGATGTATTGGCTTTGGCTATTCTTCCCACTGCTGTATCACTGATTTGCACAACATTAGCGATCCATTATATAGGTTCCACTCCTACCGCTATATTAGGTGCTTTGGAGCCTGTAACAGCACTATTTTTCGGAGTCCTCCTGTTTCACGAAAAACTGACTCCACGATTAATGGCCGGCATTTTAATGATTATCACTGCCGTTACCTTGATTATCCTCGGCAAGTCGCTTATAAAAAAGATGAGTATGCTGTTGCAGATAAACAAAAAATAGTATACTTTTGCTAATCAATCAACCAAATAGCAACTTTAATTATCAAAAATATGGTAGACGTAAAGACTTGCCTTGACAATGCACAAGAAAAAATGGATATGGCCATAATGTATCTGGAAGAAGCATTGGCACATATCCGCGCTGGGAAAGCGAGTACCCGACTGTTGGATGGTATCCGCGTAGACTCTTATGGAAGTATGGTAGCCCTCAGCAACGTAGCTGCTTTATCCACTCCGGATGCTCGTAGTATCACCATCAAACCATGGGACAAAAGCATGTTCCGTGTCATCGAAAAAGCCATTATCGACTCTGACCTTGGCATTATGCCTGAAAATAATGGTGAAATTATCCGTCTTGGTATCCCTCCTTTGACGGAAGAACGTCGTAAACAACTAGCCAAACAGTGTAAAGCTGAAGGCGAAACAGCCAAAGTGAGTGTACGTAACGCTCGTCGTGATGGTATCGACGCTCTGAAGAAAGCTGTAAAGGACGGACTAGCAGAAGACGAACAGAAGAATGCAGAAGCCAAGCTACAAAAGATCCACGATAAGTATATCAAACAAATTGAAGATATGCTTGCCGACAAGGATAAAGAAATCATGACCGTTTAATAAACTAAAAAGATAAAGTGCACGGATTAGTAATCAAGAACACGGGTAGTTGGTATCAAGTGAAAACCGACGACGGACAATTTATTGAATGTAAAATCAAAGGTAATTTCCGGTTAAAAGGTATTCGTAGCACCAATCCCGTAGCTGTGGGAGATCGTGTTCAGATTATACTCAACCAAGAAGGTACTGCCTTTATCAATGAAATAGAAGATAGGAAGAACTACATCATTCGCCGTTCTTCCAATCTTTCTAAACAATCTCACATTCTTGCTGCCAACCTTGACCAATGTATGTTGGTAGTAACTATCAATTACCCCGAAACTTCAACCATCTTTATTGATCGTTTTCTTGCCTCTGCCGAAGCTTATCGCGTACCCGTCAAATTGGTATTCAATAAAGTGGATGCTTATGACGAAGATGAACTCCATTATCTGGATGCTCTGATTAACTTATATACTCATATCGGCTATCCTTGTTTCAAAGTATCCGCAAAGAAAGGAACCGGAGTTGACACTATTAAAAAAGAGTTAGAAGGAAAGATCACCCTTTTTTCCGGACATTCCGGAGTGGGGAAATCAACTCTTATTAACGCTATTCTACCGGGAATTGAAACGAAGACCGGTGAAATTTCAACCTATCATAATAAAGGTATGCATACGACTACCTTCTCTGAAATGTTCTCTGTCGACGGAGATGGATATATTATCGATACTCCAGGAATCAAAGGATTTGGAACATTCGATATGGAAGAGGAAGAGATCGGACATTATTTTCCTGAAATATTCAAAGTATCTGCCGATTGCAAATATGGAAATTGTACACATCGACACGAACCGGGGTGTGCTGTACGTGAAGCGGTGGAGAAACATCTTATCAGCGAATCACGCTATACTTCTTACTTGAATATGCTGGAAGATAGGGAGGAAGGAAAGTATAGGGCAGCATACTAATCAATCATTTTCCAAACACCGCTGCATATATAAAAATATTCTATCAAGATAGCACCTGATAGAATGAATAACTGATATAGTTCTTGATTATTTTGAATAACCAAGAACTATATAATGATTTTAGAACTGTGTTCCATTACCATCTGTCTTATAACGTACAGACTTTATTTTACCTAATTCTCCAGCAGGCACATGCCAACGAACAAGATAGTCTTGATCCTCACAATGATTTTTAGCCTGATTCATTCTTAAAACATAAAATTCTCCATTTTCTAAGCCTACACCCAAGTAATTACCACCTGGACACGATGTATCCAAAGCTGTCACAGGACTATCAAAATCTAACAATTTCTTAAAGCTAATATCCTCATCCAAATTGTCAATATCGTATAAATATAAACTATTTCCACTTGAAACAAATGTATAGGGATGTGATGAATCTAATCCATAACCTTCAGAATATTCCAAAACCGCTATAATACTCTTCTCATTGAATATATTTCCAAATAAAGCTGGTACTTTTCCTTCTTGCCCCTCATTCACACTAGTTTTAAAGGTACCATCACTTGTATACGCTCGCTCTATCATAAATTTTTGATAATAATAGTTACTATTCTTTTCAAAAATAGAAAAGAACCAATTGACATATGTGTTACGATTATCCCGGAAAAATCCTGTGTGGATCACATTACATTCTTTCATATTATTCAATGGAGTAAATTTTTCCGGCCATTCATCGCCTGAATAATTAGCTTCTTCTATTTTGCCAATGGTAGTAACATCTGAACTAGCCGACCAATTAGTACCGACTAAGTCTGATATAACTAGATAGCGCTTCTTATGATTATCATATAATAACAAGAAATTTCTATAGCTAGAAAAATCATCCGGTATGATACGAATATTCTTCAACGTTTCACCCTTAAACATCATTGGTTGTGAAAGAAAACGTTGAGAATGAAATAATTCATTGGTTGTTTTTCTACGTTGGTAAAGGCATCCATCTTTATCAGTCACTAAATCAAGCCATTGCATAAACATTACATCACTAATTTGAGGTACTTCACCTGAAAAAATGGTTTCAGCTCTCATTGCCTCTTTAAAAGTATAGGCATTAATATCTACTAGATCAGTTTTACAAACAGCCATTATTTGAGAACCATAACTCCCTTTACAGAAATGCTCATGAAGCTTAAACACATCATTCGGCAGTGATTTCCCATTTTCTTTTTGATACAATCCTGTCAAAAGTTCATAATCAGAAACATCGTCATAATATATTCCTTTTAAAAGACTCAGACAAGGTATTCCATCTTTCTCACTTAAGATTAAGAAACCTTCCGCCTGATAAGGTTCGCCTACTGTAAGATAAAAAGCTGTAATAAAATGAGTTCCATTCTCAATATCTTCTATATCAAGCAATACAGCTCCACTGCCCAATATATCACTTTTCCAACTTAGCGTTTCATCAGTTCCAATTATCTGATCTTTGAAAGTCCAAGTATAATTAAAATTCATATTAGGTCTTTCATTTACTATAGTCAATACAGGACGAACAGACACCATTCCTCCTATAGTTACACTCATACTGGAATTTACATTAATACTAGTACCATCTTCTTTCAAAAATTTTTCAACTTCGATCTTTGACAGATTTTTATAGTCATAGTTTCCTTTATCCTCATAACAACTAGAGCATAAAAAAGTGACACAGCATATAAATAGAAATATCTTATTTTTCATATTCTTTCAATTTTAATAAATAGGAAGATCTATCAACTCATTATCTTTATCTTTCCAACCATATTTCTCAATATCATTTTTGAACTTTACTGCTAACTCCATTATCTGATACCCTTCATATTCTGATAAATCAAGCACCTCTCCACCACAACTTTCAATGAATTTCTCATATTTAATAGGTGTCCATTCACCTAAATAATTCATTTCAATATCGCTATTCCACCAAGTTGGCTTACTGATTTGGTTATCAAAAGTAACAGATGCCGTTAGACTCTGAGCACGTGACTCACTTTCTCCTAAATAATCAGCTACGCCAAAGTTCTCATTGGGAGTCAAACGAAGTGTAACACGTACCGTTTCATTAAGCAGATGAGCTGTATTATGCAAGGTTATTTTTAATTGATCTTTCAATACTCCAGCATGAAATATCTGTTCGGTATCCAAAGTATAGTCTTCAACCTTGGCGGTTGTTTTATCCTTCACAACTTCTATAGAATACGATTTGTCCTCAATGAGTTGTATTCCAACTAATCGTACTTCAAAAAAAACATCATAATCATCTATTCCAGGGTGATGTTTAAATGTAACGAAGGTAGTATCCATATATTTATCATTCGGAATATAAAGATAATTCTTTGCAGCATCATATTGTGTCAATCCTTCCTTGCTACAAGCGCATAAAGAAAGAATGATTATACCTAATATAAATATGTATTTCCTCATATATCGTTAATATTTGGTTTGTAGTTATAAGTTTTCATTATCCGGACGCGGCAAAACAAATTGCAACTCTGACGTCATATACTTAGAATTTGGATAGATATTGAATTTCTTAAAATAAAAAAACAATTGTCCTTCCCCTATAAATTCACGACGTGCCTCATTGACTAAAGCCTGATTAAAATCACCTGATAATCTTCCCTTCGTACAACTATGTCCCGCACGCAAAACATCCATCTCTTCAAAAGCAACATCTGTCTGTCCTTTACTATTATAATACTCAGCTCGGATATAATACATTTCCCCTAAACGAATCATAGGAATTATATCTTTCGAATAATTTGCAAGTGTTCCACTAGCCTCAACATTCTTTATACTAACCGGATAATAATTTAATGTCGTAACTAATTTTTTACGAATATCCGAATTATCATCAAATAAATCGTCTGCACTCCAAGCATTTAAATAAAGGGACATTTCACCACCATAATAAGGTTTATAAATTGTCCATAGCTGATCATTAGACAAACAGAATATTATTTCTTCATACAATTTTGTATTGCCATTACGAAGAGTGTAAGAAGGAGTAAAAGTAAAGCATTTACTTCCATAGCTATCACACAAAGCATTAATAACAATTTCTGTTTCATTGAAAGCTTCCTGATGCATACCTGCATAATTATAAACTCTTGCTAACAAAGCACAAACGGCATAATAATTCATTCTATACCCTCTGTAAGCAAAAAAGATATCATCCGCTCCTCCATTCTCTATGCGATTTATAGGACTTAATTGAACTATATTTGCTAAATCATAACTCCCTACCAACTCTTTGGCAATCTTTAAATCGGCAATTGCTTTATTAAGCACATCTTGGTTACTGGTATAAGGTTGAAATGTACATGGATAAGTTGTCACATAAGGTATATACAATTGCTTATCTTCCTCCACATTCATCATAGAAGGAGCAAATAATCGTAGTATATCCAAATGAAGGTAGGCACGCAATGCCAGCGCTTCACCTTTTATCACATTTTTCTCTATTTCTCCCTCAGCAAACTTTCCAGCAGGTTCATTGTCAATACGCTGGATTATATTATTGCAATTAGCTATATTATTATATGCTTTGGACCAAATACCCTCAATGATACTTTTAACCTTCTCATCTGTATAACTATATTTTGCAGAAAGTGCATATTCACTAGACAACTCAGAAAGCATATACATATGAGCAATTACATCTAGAAATCCCCAGTTTAATTGTTGTCCATAAAGACTTGACTCAGCCATCTGTGCGTATACACCATTCAGAGCTACACGATATCCATCACCGGTCGCAAAAAGATCTGTTTCTGTTGTGGTATCTTTAGGCTCAATATTCAACCAATCGTTGCAAGAACTAAGCCCGACAAACAGAAAAATAGATATTATTAATTTATATATTTTCATTTCCTTCATAATCTATTAGAAACTTGCTTTTAATGAAAAATTAATAGTTCTTGAATATGGATAACTCAATCCTCTCTCCAACTCAACGGAGGACCAGCGTGCCAGTTCATTAGCGCCAACACCAAAACGCAACATACTTAATCCAATATGTTTGATTAACGTTGGATTGACATCATATTCCAATGCTATAGAATTAAGACTCACCCAATTATAGTCTTGCACAAAACGTGAAGTAGGCTTGGTTACCTCAACAGTTTCCCGGTTACTCACTTGAATTCTCTTGAAAGAGGCCAGATCTCCCGGTTCTTTCCAACGTTCAGTCAATACTCTTCTGTCTGCATTATCATTTGCAATATCTACACCTTCTATCTTATCAGCCAAAGTTCTATTATAACGTTGTCCTCCAAACTCATACATAAAAGTAGTGTAGAGACTAAAACGTTTCCAAGTCAAGTTTAAGCCAAAAGTCCCCTGCGCAGTAGGTTCTTCATTACCAACAACAACCTGATTAGCAGAATTCCAATATTTAGTAACAGTTCCATCCGGATTTTGGAAGAGCTCTTCTCCAGTAGCAGGATCAATGCCAAGTGATTTCATCGCCCAAATTGCATTTTGCGATACACCTTCCGAATATTTTTTATAGCTCTTTGACGCCACTTGGGTATTGGAATTAGCTGGATCACTAAAAAATGCATCTACTTTATCATTATAGGCTTTTAAACTCTCTGCAATTTTCACAATTTTATTCCTATTATGTGCCAAGTTGGCAAGGAGAGTAAGATTCCAGTCCTTTGTACGAATAAAATTGACACGTACATCCAACTCAAATCCTTTATTCTCAATTTCACCAATATTATCCATATAAGTAGTAAAACCAGAATGACTAGGGATAGTAACAGAGTTAATACAATCAACAGTTCTCTTAATATAATAACTACCTCTCAAATACAACAAACGCTTAAACAAACTGACTTCCATACCCACATCTAATGTATTGGTTGTTTCCCAAGTCAACCCTTTGTTTCCTAAAGCATATAATACAGCCCCATAACCCGTTTTGTACCATTGATCAGAAAGAATACGATATGTTGTTTTTGCATCATAAGATGCAAAATTCACCTTACCAATCTGCCCATAACTAGCACGGAGCTTCAACAAATCAAAAACATCCATGTTCGTAAAGAATTTATAATTATGTAAATTCACACCGGTACCAAAGCTCCAAAATGGAGCATATTTTCTATCAGTACCAAACTTGGATGAGCCATCCATACGAATACTAGCATCAAACAAATAAATATTATCATAACTATAATTCACCAAACCGATCAAACCCATCAGACGCGAATGTTCTTCACTCTGTGTTGGTTTACTTACAATCTCCTCTGCATAATTAGGTGAATGTAAACTACCTGAAGGAAAACCCTTATAATTAGCAGAAAGACTCTTTTCCTTACTTTCCATAATATTCATCCCAACTGAAGTATTGATATTATGTTTTCCAATGAAGCGGTTATAAGCTAAAGATGCCTGCCAATCAAGAACAAAGCTATCACCGGAACCAGTAGCCAATGTACCGGCAGAAAGATTTGTATTACTCAAAATCGGATCATTCTTCATTGAATTGGGATCAAGAAAATTTTCACTGTTACTAAACTGACGTGTAAGCCCAAGTGTGCTTTTAAACAATAAATATTTAGAAATATTCCACTGTGCACTCAAATTATTTATAACTTGTTCATAAGAAGATTTACTATAGCTACCTAAAGTTGCCTCATATAATGGGTTATAAGTAACTGTCCTATTCCCCCATCTAGTCAATTCCTTCATATACTCACCATTTTCATTCTCATAAACATCATATGGTAATTGAGTGGTATAATCAGAAAACGAACCATAAGGTGAATCTTTAGAGCTATTCACATCATACGTAAAATGATTTCGAACAACAAGATTTCCGATTGTATACTGTATATATGCACCGGCCCCCCATACATCTCGTTTGGAGCCTTTCATTACACCATCGTTTTTGTTCAAACTCAATTCCACTCCAAAACGTAATTTATCAGAACCTCCATCAACATAAAGACTATGATTCATATTAAAAGAAGTCTGTAATGGCTTACTTAACCAATATGTATCTACACCATTCTTTACATTATACAATTTTTTATTATAGAAGTCCTGAAACTTATGTTCACCTTCGTTATCAACAAAACAATTAGCTAATCTTTCAGCCTCTAATTTCTCCGCTGCATTCATCAGGTTATAATCACTCAAGTCTGGCATTTCCACCTCACCAGTTAAGCTATAAGCAACATTCAATTTCCCCGGTTTAGGAGTTACAGTTGTTATTACTACAACCCCATTAGCGGCACGTGAACCATACATAGCTGTAGCTGCAGCATCCTTCAAAATTGTAACACTTTCTATACGAGAAGGATCCATGTCATACAATTTTGTAACACTAATTTCGAAACCATCCATTATAAAAGTCGGAAGATTCGGATTGTTTTTCAAAGAGGATTTAGAAGTTACATCCACATCTAATTCTTTAATTCCAATCCCAGACTTACCACGCAAATATACTTCAGGAAGAGCATTAGGGTCAGATCCCCACATACTATTTTCCGCAATACGGAAAGATGGATCAAAAGCCTGAAGTGCAGCAATCACATTGGTTTTGGAAACCTTTTGCAATTCTTCTTTTTTAACAGTTATAGTATTTCCGGTAAAACTTTCCTTTTTCAAAGTTGCATACCCTGTTACTACAACCTCATTCACCTCATTCACATCTTCCTTCATATGAATTTGAATCTCTTTTTTCTGACTACCCTTTACTGTAACTTCCTGAGTTACCATTCCGATATAAGAGACTATCAATACGACATCTTCCCGTGGGGCACTAAGCATAAAGTTCCCATCAATGTCACCAACTGTACCTCCCTGCACACCTTTTACCCTTACATTCACACCGGGTAAGGAATGGCCTTCCGCATCTGTAACCTTACCTCTAATAACCCGGTAACTATTGTCCTCTACTTTAACAGTAACCTTAGTCTGTGCACTAGCAAAGAAAGTGTACGGAAGCATAGCTACCAATAATAAGCAGCCCATAATAAAACTTCGCTTTTTTTTCATAAATGCTGTGTTGTGTTTAGTTATATATTGTAATCCAACAAAATTTATTTTATCTATTATTTTTTACGACGACGCCACCAAGTGATGATATATCCCGCTAACAATCCTACAGGAATAATTCCCATAAATAAGATGCGAACCAAAACTAAAGCTCCCTGACCAGAAATAGACAGTTTATCGTCATACGGATGAGGACGATCATCATTTACGGGGAATTGATTATAAGACAATTCACGGAAAGCTTCGGTAATCAGCGTAAAGTTAGAAGTGCTCAAATCATTCCGATTAGTAGTCAATTCACTGTTCGCCATACAATCAGCATCACCACATACATAGATACGCTGTTCTTTATCACCTACTTGGCGAATCAAACGCACCACCAAAGGAATAGAATCAGCTTTTTCACCTGTTTCCGGATTGATTTCCGGTTTGTCATCCACAAAATCAGTTGTTTGCTGTTCATTCCAAGCCTTTGCAGTGGTAGCAAATAAGACTGAAGACTTAAAGCCGCAACTATCATTAAGTACTAATTCTACAGCCCCAGGCATAGAAAGTTTAGAGCCATATCGCCCCATTGTATAATAACCTTTATTCTCTGTTATAGCTGTTTCTGTAGGATTCACAAATAATTGATTGGGAGCATATCCCTCTGTCTCTTCCACTACAATGCCTGGCATAAATGTAATACCCAAATTTTCAACTAATGGATTCATCAATGGTTGACGCCGTGGTTCGCAAGCTATAATCATGTTACCTCCGCGAGCTATAAAACGTTGTATTTTAGCTATCTCATCCGGTGTGTATGCTTCACGTACATCTGCTATAACGATAATATCAATATTATCAGCAATATCTGTTGCCATAGAATCCGCCTTCAAATCCAAAACACTCACTCCGAACCCTTGATTGATCAGAGAATATCGGAAAGTGAGATTTTTTGCAAATGCACTATAATCACGTTCACCGCCTTTGTAAATATCACGTTCACCATGTCCTGTGATAAAGGCAACCTGTGGAGACTTGACAACCATCGTTTTCAAGGCAGCCGTAATTTCAGATTCACGAGGATCACGCTGATTATCATCATAAATGCGTAAAAAAGCTTTCTGACCATTTTCACGTTCGAAAAGATAAACAAAACGATTGCCTTCTTCTTCCAGATTAATACCCTTGGAGTCTGTTACTTTCTTGATATCTTCCGGAGAAAGGAACATATTAAAATCCAAATCATAAGTATCACACAAACGCTGAGCTATTTCTTTGTCTGATAGTCCAGAGAATTGTGCATAAAGACGAGGATTATCCGTATGGTCATAATAATACACATATTCCATCTTCATTTCCGGTTTGAAACGGATATAGTCTTCAAACTTACGCATTTCCCAATTCCTGTTTTTCGGTATTCCCTTGTTGAAATTATCATCCAGCAGGTTAACGAACATCGTAAGAGTCAATCCACCGTCCAGCTTCGTCATTACTTCCTGACTTGGAGGAGTCAAAGTATTTGCCTTAGTTGCTGTTGCATCATAGTAACACATTAACTTAGGTTGGGAAGTCACATAACCGACCAATAATGTAACACACAACACACCGATATACTGCACCATCTTACTTAAACTATTGGCTGTAGTACGTTCGAACTTCAATTTCAAAACAGAAAGTGACAAGAACAGTACAACCACAATAATAAAATAGAATGCATCTTCACTACAAATCATACCGTGAAGAAACTTGTCCGAGCGTCCTGCCAAAGATAACCAATAGGTAAGATCACGAACAAAATCAATGTCCTGTCCAATATTACCCATAAAATTAAGAATAGCAAGAACAGTCAATGTTCCAACAGCCGCAACCACCTGATAAGCAGTCAAAGTAGACATAAACAAACCTATAGCTGCATAAGCACATACCAACAAAAAGATTCCAAGTATCCCGGTCAAAGCAAACGGAAAATCAAAGTTCTCCACAATACATGCACTATAGATAAAATAGGCAAACAAGATAGCAACCAGAATCAATGCATATACCAACATAGATATATATTTACCTAGAATTATCTGTATATTGGTAATAGGGGAAGAATACAGCAACTTGATGGAACCACTGCTATACTCCTTACTCATCAATCCCATTGTAAGTAATGGTATATAAAGGTACAAGTTATCCTGCATACTTGAATAAACACCACTGTATCCTAACAATAAAGCACTGGTCAGGTTATAAGGGCGGTAGTTTAGTGCCAAATAACGTAATTGATCGGAAATCAAGTCGGAAAATGTCAGTCCGGCCTGAAATGCAAATATGATAAGGATCAACCATGCAATAGGTGAACAAAAGAGAGTATTCAGTTCAGCCTTTGCTATTTTCCATATAGTTTTCATACTTAATCTTTATTTTCTAAGTTTGTGTTTACTTCTTTCCAGAAAGACGGGCAAAAATCTCATCCAAAGAAAGACGTTCTAACTGAATCTCTTCCAGTTGCCATCCATTAGCGACACTAGTAGCAATCATTTTCTCGGTTATTCCATCCGTTTCAGCTATATGAAAGCGGTAGTGACAATCCCCCAAACAATCGACAGAAGTAATACCTTTAAGCTTGACAAGTTCTTCTATTGCCGGAGCATTAACCAATGTTGCAGTGAAAGAAGTAGGAGCAACATAATTATCAAAATCATCCATACTTCCAGAGAAAACGACCTTTCCATGTTCAATCATACGAATTTCATCACAAGTAGCCTGAACTTCCGGTAAAATATGCGTGGAAAGCATTACTGCATGATCGGTAGCAAGTTCCTTAATTAAATTACGAATTTCGACAATCTGATTAGGATCAAGACCATTTGTCGGCTCATCCAGCACAACAAATTGCGGATGATGAACAATAGCCTGTGCAATGCCAATACGCTGCTGATAACCACCGGACAGATTACGCAGGAGACGTGAACGAAAATGAGTTACTCCGCAACGAGCCATAGCACGCTCTACGGCTTTCCCAATCTCCATGGGTTCCATCAGACGAAGATTTGCACAATAAGTAAGATACTCCTCAACTGTCATATCCGGATATAAAGGCGGGCGTTGAGGCAAAAAACCTATGAACTTCTTTGCCTCTACCGGATTCTCACGCAGATTGATGTTATTAATCCAGACATTTCCTTCTGTCTGATTCAAAACCCCACATATAATATTCATAGTTGTGGACTTACCGGCGCCGTTGGAACCCAACAGACCGAAAACTCCCTTACTTTTTACTTCAAGATTTATATCGCGGATAGCCCAATCTACACTATAACGGTGAGAAAGGTGCTCTACTCTGACAATAGCTTCTTCCATGATGTGTTTGTATTTTATAAGGATACTCTTTATTATCTTCTCTTTCTACGAACAAGGATCGTAATTCCGCAAGCGGCAAAGATTAGCGGCAAAAGTGCGTAGCAGCCATATCTCACCATTTTACGAGCATCACGTCCTATAGATACTGCATTATCTTCCGGATTAATCCGCTCTGTATCTAACGGATATTCATCGTAAGAAAGCCATTTAAAAGTTCCGGTAATTACTGTAAAATTATTAGATGAATAACCATTGCGACTTTTGCTCATTTCTCCATTACTTACGCAATCCGCATCTCCTGTTATGACGATACGTTGTTCTTTATCACCAACTTTACGGTCAAGCGCCAAAATTGTAGGAATAATACCTTGCTTCTCACCCGTTTCAGGGTTATACTGCGGTTTATCATCTAAGAAGTCTGTTGTTTGCAACTCATTCCAACATAAAGAGTCTGTAACAATCACCGGAGAGGCATTGAAACCTTTAGAAGGGTCAAATACCAAACCAACAGCATCAGGCATTGTAATGACAGATCTGAACTCATATGGACGGGTATAAGGTTTAAAACGCTGCGCAGCTTCTTTAGTTATATGCCCGGCAATCAATGACGGAGAATCATTCTCTTTCATTTCAACTAATGTTCCTGACATAAAAGTCACTCCCATTTGTTCAGTTATGGGATTCATTATTTCCTGACGACGGGCATCACCTAAAATGAAAAGATTTCCTCCACGAGCGATATACTTATTCAAACGATCATTTTCAACTTCATTGAAAGGCGTTTTCATATCTGCTATCACTACAATATCTATATCTTCCGGTACTTCCTGATCTTCCAAAGACAAGGTTACTACATCGAATCCCTGATTTCTCAAAGAGTAACGGAAATATTGATTCTCCGCAAATTGATTATAGTCCCGATCGCCCGTTTTATAAATATCACGCGTCTCATGACCAGTAAGAAAAGCAACTTTCGGTGATTGTACCACAAAACGTTTCAAAGCTGTAGAAATTTCGGTTTCCGACGGATGCTTTTCATTATCATTAAATAAACGCAAAATACTCTTCTGACCATTATCCCGTTCTACAACACGTATAAAGTGATTTCCTTCATTCCGCAAATCTATTTTCTCACGAATCTGTTCCGGAGTCAAAAACATATTAATATTCAAATTCAAAATGTTTGCCATTTTTTGAGCTTTTTCCTCAAGAGTATTACAGCCTTCAAGGCGGAAATCCAATTGAGAATTAGCCTCATCATAATAGTAAACATACTCCATCTTTGTATCCGGTTTGAAGCGAATATACTTTTCAAACCTCTCATAATCACTCTTCAGCTGACTTGGCAAAGCAATAGCATAATTATCATCCAGCAGATTCATGTAGCTGGTTATTTTCAAACCACCATCTATTTGCTTCATAATATCCTGACTCGTTTTCGTCAGTGTGTTACGCTTTGTTGCTGTTGAATCATGATATAATTTCAAAGTAGGTAATGTAGAAATATACCCCACCAATAAAGCAGATAAAACCACAGCACCATAAATTCCCCATGTTTTCCCACGAGATTCTTTACGACGTCCGGCACGCAGTTTCAATACAGAAAGAGTTAAAAACAATGCAATAATTAATAAGAAGTACAACAGATCTTCACTGCAAATCAATCCGTTTATAAATTCATCCGCACGTCCGGATATAGATAACCAATATGTGACATCGCGCACAAAAGCATAATCCTGTCCAACTTCACCAACATAATTCAATGCAGCCAATACAGCCAAAGTTCCCATAGCGGCTACTACTTGATAAGAAGTAATACTGGACATAAACAAACCTATAGCCCCGTAAGCACAAATCAGCAAATATATACCCAATATTCCGGTAAAGAGTAAGCCTAAATCGGCATTCGTAATAGTGATGCCACAAAATACCCCAACAACTAATAAGGGAAGAATCAATACTAAATTGTAAATCAATACCGACAAGTATTTACCAAAGATAATCTGGCTGTCAGTAACCGGAGATGAGAACAGCAGTTTTATAGAACCACTACTATATTCTCTACTCATCAACCCCATTGTTAACAAAGGGATATATAGATAAAGGTTACGCAGGAAGCCCGGAAAGATTCCCATCCAACCTGTAAAAATAGAGGCTGTCACATCCCAAAGAGTATATCCTAATGCTTGTCCCTGTACCTGACGATCGAACGCATTTCCAAAAGCCACACCCACCTGCACAGCAAAAATAACTAGAATAAGCCATGCCACCGGGGAACAAAATAAGGAACGCAATTCGGCAATAGCTATCCGATATGTAGTTTTCATATCAATGTTTTATTATATTTTGTGATTAATCGATTTTTATTCCTTTTCCGGACAACTGTGCAAAAACAGTATCCAATGAGTCCCGTTCAAGAATAATTTCGCTGGGGCGCCACCCTTTCTCCACGCCCATTTCCGTTATACGTCGTGTCATGCCATGATCGTTTCCATCAAAATGACAACGGAAACGAGTAGCAGTCAGCTTTTCGACTTTAAGTATACCTGGAATTTTCTCTAATTCTTCTATTTGTGGAGGATTCTCCAGGATAGTCACCAAAGTACTGGGGGCCATGTAATTATTGAAATCACGGATAGTTCCGGAAAATACAACATTTCCATGTTCAATCATCTTAATTTCATCACAAGTGGCTTGTACTTCCGACAGGATATGAGTAGACAGCATCACTGCACGGTCTACCGCTATTTCTTTTATTAAGTGACGGATTTCGACAATCTGATTCGGATCAAGTCCGTTGGTGGGTTCGTCCAAAACAACGAAAAGCGGATTATGTACGATTGCCTGGGCAATACCGACACGCTGCTGATATCCACCAGACAAATTACTAATGAGACGTTTGCTATAGTGCATTATTCCACACTTTTCTTTCGCACAATCAACAGCAGCCCTGATACTTTTAGAGTCCATGTGCCTGAGTTGTGCACAATAGACCAAGTACTCATCTACCGTAAAGTCAGCATACAAAGGAGGCTTTTGAGGAAGGAAGCCTATAAACTTCTTGGCTTCAACCGGATTTTCTCTCAAACTAATACCATTTACAAATACTTCACCCTCTGTTTGGTTCAGTACCCCACACATGATGTTCATAGTGGTTGACTTTCCTGCGCCATTAGACCCCAACAGACCAAAAACTCCTTTTTTCTTGATCTCCAGATTAATGTCCCGGATAGCCCATTGTACGCTGTAGCGATGTGAAAGGTGCTCTACCCTCACTATAGGTTCATCCATAATTTAAAAAGTTAAATACCCTAATAAAAATTAAACTCACGACAGGTTTAATTAGGCTATTATAAAAAAAGAATACGTGTTTTAACCTTGTGATGCTCTTGTTTATAAATCCCTAAAAAACTTTGCGAAATTATAAACCTTTATATTTATACGCAAATTTTTCAGGAAGACATTTTCTATGAGCGATTTGACAAAAAACGAAAGAAATGACATAAAGTCAGCATTATCTACTCTGAATTCGCAATAATAGCCTAGTATTTATTTTAAAAAGCGACAATATTCAGATATTTCAATTCTAAAAGTCAAACAGTTACAAATTCAACTTTAACCTTATTTAAACTTTAAGCAAAGTTTTACGAGTTTTAATGAATTGATTCTAAAATTCAAATACCATTTAACAAATAAAACGATCCTGTTTACTCTTTTTTTCTGTTATTAAAGCCGCACATACCATTAACTTTCTTTTAATCTATCTGCTATTAAACCTTTTCTTTCAGGTGTCGTCTAATCACAAGAAGATATTATATAACGTGCTATATACTATACTAAACCATGAATAAAAAAACTAAATGGGGCATCATTATTCTTATCGGTGCCGGAATTATCGGTGGAGGAATTTACTCACAGTTACCTAAAACTAACGACGAACTGGCTGCTGCTGACAAGGTAAAAAACACCCAAAAGAATGGGAAGAAAATTCTGAACGTCAATGCCAAAGTCATAAAACCTCAACTATTAACAGACGAATACACCACTACCGGTGTACTTTTACCGGACGAGGAAGTAGATTTATCTTTTGAAACCTCCGGAAAAGTAGTCGAGATCAATTTCGAAGAAGGAACGCCCGTAAAGAAAGGCCAACTTCTTGCCAAGGTGAACGACCGGCAGTTACAAGCACAGCTACAAAGGTTGGTATCACAACTAAAATTAGCTGAGGACCGAGTATTCCGACAAGATGCCCTGCTCAAACGGGACGCAGTCAGTAAAGAAGCCTATGAACAGGTAAAAACTGACCTGGCAACTTTAAATGCTGATATAGAAATAGTGAAAGCAAACATTGCCCTGACTGAACTCCGCGCTCCGTTTGACGGAATCATTGGTCTCCGGCAAATCAGTGTCGGTTCATATGCTTCGCCGACAACCATTGTTGCCAAACTGACAAAGATTACTCCGTTGAAAGTTGAATTCTCAGTACCGGAACGCTATGCAAGCCAGATTAAGAAAGGGACGAACCTGAATTTCAGAATTGAAGGAAAACTAGATGCCTTCAGCGCAAAGGTATATGCAGTAGAGTCAACGATTGACCCTAACCTGCATCAATACACAGCACGCGCACTTTATCCCAATACCAATCGTGCCCTGCTTCCCGGTCGATATACAAGTATACAATTGAAAAAAGAAGAAATTCCGAATGCGATCGCCATCCCGACGGAAGCTATTGTGCCAGAAATGGGAAAGGATAAAGTTTTCTTGTATAAATCAGGAAAAGCTGAGCCTGTAGAAGTAACAACAGGCATTCGTACGGATGCTGAAGTACAAATTGTAAGAGGACTTCAAGTAGGAGATACCATTCTTACATCAGGAACACTGCAACTTCGTCTGGGACTACCTGTTACATTGGACAATATTGACTAATACCTGCCATGCCTTATGAATATATCTGAATTAAGTATACGCCGTCCGGTATTAGCTACGGTACTGACAATCATTATTCTCCTCTTTGGCTTCATCGGATACAGTTATCTGGGTGTCCGTGAATATCCATCGGTGGACAACCCGATCATTTCTGTCAGCTGTTCTTATCCAGGGGCCAATGCCGACGTAATTGAAAACCAGATAACCGAGCCACTGGAACAAAATATTAATGGTATACCGGGCATCCGGTCTCTATCCAGCGTCAGCCAGCAGGGACAAAGCCGTATTACGGTAGAATTTGAACTTTCAGTCGACCTGGAAACTGCAGCAAATGACGTACGTGACAAAGTTTCCCGTGCCCAACGTTATCTGCCCCGAGACTGTGACCCACCGACTGTATCAAAAGCGGATGCCGATGCGATGCCCATTTTGATGGTTGCCCTCCAAAGCGACAAACGCTCACTGCTTGAATTAAGTGAGATTGCAGACCTGACTGTCAAAGAGCAATTGCAGACAATCTCTGATGTAAGTAGTGTATCCATTTGGGGTGAAAAGCGTTATTCCATGCGCCTTTGGCTCGATCCGGTCAAGATGGCGGGATACGGTATCACTCCGATTGATGTAAAGAATGCAGTAGACAATGAGAATGTCGAACTTCCTTCGGGTAGTATTGAAGGAAACACTACTGAGCTGACAATCCGTACGTTGGGATTAATGCATACCGCCGATGAGTTCAATGATCTTATTGTAAAAGAAGACAATAACCGTATCGTCCGCTTCAGCGATATCGGACGCGCAGAACTTGGGCCTGCCGACATCAAAAGTTACATGAAAATGAACGGTGTACCCATGGTAGGTGTTGTTGTTATTCCACAGCCGGGAGCCAATCACATCGAAATTGCCGATGCTGTGTACAAACGCATGGAACAGATGAAGAAGGACCTGCCGGAAGATGTGACGTATAGCTATGGTTTTGATAATACCAAATTTATCCGGGCATCTATCAATGAGGTAAAAGAGACTGTATATGTAGCCTTTATTCTGGTTATCATCATCATCTTCCTTTTCTTACGCGACTGGCGGGTGACGCTGGTTCCGTGCATCGTAATTCCCGTATCGCTGATTGGAGCATTCTTCGTCATGTATCTTGCCGGATTCTCCATTAACGTACTTTCCATGCTTGCCATTGTGCTGGCCGTGGGACTGGTGGTGGATGACGCCATCGTAATGACGGAGAACATCTATATCCGTATTGAAAAAGGAATGAGTCCGAAAGAAGCGGGAATAGAAGGAGCCAAAGAGATCTTCTTTGCCGTTATTTCAACGACCATCACACTGGTTGCAGTATTCTTCCCGATTGTCTTTATGCAAGGTATGACAGGACGTTTGTTCCGGGAATTCAGTATTGTAATTTCCGGTTCTGTCATTATCTCTTCATTTGCGGCACTGACCTTCACACCGATGCTGGCCACAAAGTTACTCATCAAACGTGAGAAACAAAACTGGTTCTACACTAAAACAGAACCGTTTTTTGAAGGGATGAACCGATGGTACAGCCGTTCGCTCGCTGCTTTTTTGCGCAAGCGCTGGCTGGCACTTCCGTTCACTTTTATAACCATCTGCCTGATCGGCTTCTTATGGAATGCTATTCCGGCAGAAATGGCACCGCTTGAAGACCGGTCGCAAATCTCTATCAACACCCGAGGTGCGGAGGGTGTCACTTATGAATATATCCGGGACTATACCGAAGATATCAACCAGCTTGTAGATTCTATTCTGCCGGATGCGGAAGCGGTGACAGCACGTGTATCCAGTGGTAGCGGAAACGTACGCATTACACTGAAAGACATGAAAGACCGTGACTACACGCAGATGGAAGTTGCGGAAAAGATATCAAAGGCAGTTCAGAAAAAGACCATGGCACGCTCGTTCGTACAACAGCAGTCTTCTTTCGGCGGACGCCGGGGAAGTATGCCTGTCCAATACGTACTTCAGGCTACCAATCTTGAAAAACTGCAGGAGGTATTACCGCAGTTCATGGCCAAAGTATATGAGAATCCGGTTTTCCAGATGGCAGACGTAGACTTAAAGTTCAGCAAACCGGAAGCCCGCATCAAGATCAACCGTGACAAAGCAAGTGTAATGGGAGTCAGTACCAAAAACATCGCCCAAACGCTGCAATACGGATTGAGCGGCCAACGTATGGGATATTTCTATATGAACGGAAAGCAGTATGAAATTTTGGGTGAAATCAACCGCCAGCAACGAAACAAGCCTGCCGATCTGAAAGCTATCTACATCCGCAGCAGCAATGGAGATATGATACAACTGGATAATCTGATTGAGCTGGAAAACGGTATCGCTCCACCCAAACTGTACCGCTACAACCGATTTGTATCAGCCACAATTTCCGCCGGACTGGCTGACGGAAAGACCATCGGACAAGGACTGGATGAAATGGACAAGATTGCCAAAGAAACATTGGATGATACTTTCCGTACCGCATTATCCGGAGACTCCAAGGAATACCGTGAAAGTTCTTCGAGCCTGATGTTTGCCTTTATTTTGGCTATCCTTCTGATTTATCTGATCCTGGCAGCACAGTTTGAAAGTTTCAAGGACCCGTTAATAATCATGTTAACAGTGCCTTTGGCTATCGCCGGAGCCTTGGTATTCATGTATTTCGGAGATATCACAATGAATATTTTCAGTCAGATCGGTATTATCATGCTGATTGGTCTCGTGGCTAAAAACGGTATCCTGATCGTGGAATTCGCCAATCAGAAACAAGAAGCAGGCGAGGATAAAATGAGCGCCATCAAAGATGCCGCATTACAGCGTCTGCGCCCGATTCTAATGACAAGTGCTTCTACTGTACTGGGACTTATTCCATTGGCATTTGCCAGCGGAGAAGGCGCCAATCAGCGCATCGCCATGGGTACAGCTGTAGTAGGTGGTATGGTTGTTTCCACACTGCTTACTATGTATATCGTGCCGGCCATCTACAGTTATATTTCGACTAACCGAATCAAAATAACAAAAGAATGAAACAGAAAAGTATTTGCATGAAACAAATCATATACATAGTTACCACATGTGTCTTCATATCAGTTTCTCCAGTGAAGGCACAGCGAATCTATTCCTTAAAAGACTGCCTGGAAGAAGGGCTGCAAAACAATTATTCTCTGCGCATCGTCCATAACGAAGAACAGATCAGCAAGAATAACGCGACACTCGGAAATGCAGGTTATCTGCCTACTTTGGACTTTTCTGCCGGATATACCGGAAACCTGGACAACATCGAGACGAAAGCCCGTGCCACCGGAGAGGTCACCAAAAATAATGGAGTCTACGACCAGACAGTTAACGTCGGCCTCAACCTCAACTGGACCATCTTCGACGGATTCAATATCAGCACTACGTACAAGCAACTAAAGGAACTGGAACGGCAGGGCGAAATCAATACCCGCATTGCCATTGAAGACTTCATCGCCGATCTTGCCTCGGAATACTACAACTTCATCCAGCAAAAGATCCGTTTGAAGAACTTTCATTATGCGATGTCACTTTCCAAAGAACGCTTGCGTATAGCAGAAGCGAGCCATCTTGTCGGTAAATTCTCAGGTCTGGATTATCAGCAAGCCAAAGTGGACTTCAATGCGGACAGTGCCCAATACATCAAGCAACAGGAATTGCTGCACTCCTCACGCATCCAACTTAATGAATTGATGGCTAACAATAATGTAAATCAGATTATCGTCATCAAAGATTCTACCATTGACGTACACAGTGACTTACTGTTCGACGATTTATGGAATGCTACCTTATCCACCAATGCTTCTTTGCTGAAAGCCGACCAGAACACCGTACTGGCACAGCTGGATTACAAAAAGATCAACTCCCGCAACTATCCATACCTCAAACTGAATACCGGCTATGGATACACCTTTAATAAGTATGATATCAATGCAAATAGCAGAAGAGGCAACTTAGGCTTTAATGCCGGAGTTACTGTCGGTTTTAATATCTTCGACGGCAACCGCCGCCGTGAAAAGCGCAACGCAACCCTTGCCTTCAAGAATCGTCGTCTGGAACGACAGGAACTGGAGTTAGCCCTTCGTTCCGATCTCAGCAACTTGTGGCAAGCATACCGTAATAATCTTCAGCTGCTGAATCTGGAACGGCAGAATCTTGTGACTGCCAAAGACAATCATGATATCGCCATGGACCGTTATATACAGGGAGACCTTTCCGGTTTTGAAGTACGCGAGGCACAAAAGAGTCTGCTGGATGCCGAAGAACGTATTCTCTCGGCAGAATACAACACCAAACTTTGCGAAATCTCACTACTGCAAATCAGCGGAAAAATCACCAAATATCTGGAGCAATAAAACATTGATTCTCCTGTTTTCATTGGGCTAATCATCTGATAAAAGCGATTAGCCCAATTTTTATGCCATTAAGAACAGATATTACCCTTCATTCCCGACCTTTTCTTCTACATTTGCACACACCATAACATTCACTTAACAATAGAAGTCATGAGACAAACAGCCTTTTTCTTTCTGTTACTTTTCATTCAGACCGGAGTTTCAGCCCAAGCAACAGATTACAGGAAACAACAGAATTACAAAGAATGGGTACACCTCGCTCCCAAGTTCAATGATGCCTTTTTCCGGACAGAAGAAGCACAACGCATCGGAGACAATGTATTATTGTATCAGCAAGTCACGGGAGGCTGGCCCAAAAACATTTACATGCCGGCAGAACTGACAGAGCAGGAATACACCAAAGCATGGAATGCGAAAGGAGACGTCAACCAAAGTACCATTGACAACAACGCCACGACAACTGAAATCCAATATCTGGCCCGTCTTTATCAAGCTACACAAAAAGAGAAATACAAAGAAGGAGTACTGAAAGGCATCCAATATCTGCTCAAAGCGCAATATGACAACGGCGGATGGCCTCAGTTCTACCCGCGTCCTACAGGATACTATGTCCAAATCACATACAATGACAACGCAATGGTCAGAGTCATGCAGCAGTTACGGGAAATCTACGAAAAGCAGTCTCCTTATAGTTTCATCCCCGATGAAACCTGCCAGCAAGCACGTAAAGCCTTTGACAAAGGAATAGAATGTATCCTCCGGACACAGGTTCGCCAAAACGGGGACCTGACAGTATGGTGTGCACAGCATGACCGCATCACACTGGAGCCCTGCAAGGCACGTGCATACGAGTTACCTTCATTGAGCGGACAAGAATCCGACAATATCGTGCTTTTGCTCATGTCTCTCCCCCATCCATCGGAAAAAGTAATTGAATCGATAGAATCAGCCGTCAAATGGTTCAAGAAATCCGAAATAAAAGGAATACAAAAAGAATACTTCACCAACAGTGACGGAAAAAGAGATTACCGGATGATCCCTTGCGAAGATTGCCCCATACTATGGGCACGTTTTTATGAACTGGATACCAATCGTCCTTTCTTCTCCGACCGCGACGGAATTAAGAAATATGACATATCGGAAATCGGACATGAACGCCGGAACGGATATAGCTGGTACAACAAAGATGGCAGCAAAGTACTGGCAAAATATGAGAAATGGAAGAAGGAATTAAATAAAAAATAATATCGGAAGAAACGATAAGAGGGGGATGTCAAAAGTCAATAGTAATTAAACTCTCCTCCTTCAGGAAGGAGGATAATCCAGTTACTATTAACCTTTGATAACCTCTCATCTATTTCTATTTTCTATAACTTATTATCCTACTATATATTTAGCAACCTTTCCTGCACGATAGATCAGCCATACCAATCCCCATGAAACGGCGAAAGCAAGAATAGCGGCTACAGGTATCTGCAAACCAATCGGCATATTAATAGCTCTCATCAGCACGACCGACGGCCCTGTAAAGAAATAATGTATCATATAAATACCGAATCCGCATACAGTGAGATTCGCCAATGCCTTTTTCATTCTTTCCGAGTTCACTTTTACTTTCTTTGCCAGCATAAACACAGGTATCGTCATCATTACAACATTAAGAGAACAATAGGTAAAGAAGAGTTCCAGCATCTCATCCGTATATTCCGGCAATGCGGTTATATGCCTGAAACCTAAGAATGTCACCGCATAACCGACTGCAAACATCGGAATGCCAATCGCCAACGTTTTCTTCAAGCTCCATTCCAGATTTTTCAGATAATGCCCCAACAACAGATAGCCATTGAAACCGGCAAAAGCATACAGCATTCCAAAAGAGTTCCATGAACAGGTTCCCCATAAATAATTAGAAACAAACTGATAATAATAAGGAAGCAGCAAAGTTACCCCCCAAGCCAGCAGAAACATCAGTTTGGCACGTTCCGAAGCCTTCTCTACCCAAGCTGAGAAAACCGGCAAATACAGATACAGCCCGATAAGCAGATAAATATACCACATATGCACGGCTAAAATGGAGAAGTTGAACGGAATCATCAAAATATATTCCAAAGATACAGAGAATGATTGCTGCATCACTTCCTCTCCCGCATACGGGAAGAAATCAAGAATAATCTGAGGATTCAGTCCCAACAGGCCTGTAATCCAAGGGAACAGATTATATAGCACCGACCATATCAGGAACGGATAAAAGACACGGGGAATACGTTTCTTGTAAAAAGTAGAAGTATCACCTCTTACAGGCAGAAGCAATGCACCGGTAATCATCACAAACAGAGGCACGCACGGACGCAGTACAGATCCGTAGATAGCACCCCAAAGTTTTATTTCTCCGATATTCGGAGCCGTACCGGGATAAAAATTAAACGGATCGGTGCAATGACAGCAGACAACTGTAAACATCGCAATAAAACGAACGACATCCAGCCAAACAATATGCTGGTTCTTTTGATTGGATAAATTCATCACTAGTGGTTTCATGGTGTTTTAATTATTAGATAAGCAAGTTTATAAAAAAAGGGATGCCCATACGAAAACTGACAGGTATCCCTAAAATGAATGTTTATGTAATCAACCGCAAGAATTACTTGCTATTACTTATTACTTGTTACTTATTATTTGGCACAACGTGGTTTAATCTGTTTGAAGAAGTCATTTCCTTTGTCATCTACCAAAATAAATGCCGGGAAATCTTCTACTTCTATTTTCCAGATAGCTTCCATACCCAATTCCGGATATTCAACACATTCAATGCTCTTGATATTATTCTGAGCTAGGATTGCAGCCGGTCCGCCGATAGACCCCAGATAGAAGCCGCCATATTTCTGACAAGCATCTGTAACCTGCTGGCTACGGTTACCTTTCGCCAGCATAACCATACTGCCACCATGACTCTGGAACAACTCAACATATGAGTCCATACGTCCGGCAGTTGTCGGTCCCATTGAACCGCAAGCCATACCAGCCGGAGTTTTGGCCGGACCGGCATAATAGATAGGATGATCCTTGATATACTGAGGCAAATCTTCTCCACGATCCAAACGCTCTTTCAGTTTAGCATGAGCAATATCACGACCAACAATGATTGTACCGCTCAGTGACAAACGAGTGGATACGGGATATTTAGTCAGTTCTTTCAAAATTTCAGCCATCGGACGGTTCAGATCGATTTTCACCACATCACCTTCACCAGCCTGGCGCAATTCAGCCGGAATCAGACTGCCCGGATTTGAATCTAGTTTCTCAATCCAGATACCTTCTTTATTAATTTTACATTTGATATTACGATCCGCAGAACAAGATACGCCCAAACCTACCGGGCAAGAGGCGCCGTGACGAGGCAGACGAATAATACGGACATCATGCGCCAGATATTTACCACCGAATTGTGCGCCCAATCCAATCTTGTGAGCTTCTTCCAGCACTTGTTTTTCCAGCTCAATATCACGGAAAGCACGACCATACTCATTTCCTGTAGTCGGCAGATTATCGTAAAAGTGAGTGGAAGCCAGTTTCACAGTCAGCAGATTCTTCTCGGCAGAAGTACCGCCGATAACGAAAGCAATGTGATAAGGAGGACAAGCAGCTGTTCCCAAAGTCTTCATCTTTTCAACCAGGAACGGAACCAGTGTACCGGGATTCAGAATTGCTTTTGTTTCCTGATACAAATATGTTTTATTGGCAGAACCGCCACCTTTAGTAACACAGAGGAATTCGTATTCCATTCCTTCAGTAGCTTCGATGTCAATCTGTGCAGGCAGGTTACATTTTGTATTCACCTCATCATACATATTGAGAGGCGCATTCTGAGAGTAACGCAGATTCTCTTCAGTATATGTTTTATAAACACCCAGTGACAGAGCTTCTTCATCCGTATAGCCAGTCCATACCTGCTGTCCTTTCTCACCGTGGATAATAGCGGTACCGGTATCCTGGCAGAATGGAAGTACCCCTTTGGCTGCCACTTCTGCATTACGCAGGAAAGTCAATGCTACGTACTTATCGTTCTCACTGGCTTCCGGATCACTCAGAATCTTAGCAACCTGTTCATTGTGCGAACGACGAAGCATAAATGACACATCACGAAAAGCAGCATTAGCCATCGCAGTCAAACCTTCTTTCTCAATTTTCAGGATAGGATGTCCTTCAAACTCGCTTACCGATACATAGTCCTTTGTAAGCAGATAATACTCAGTTGTATCTTTTCCCTTTTCAAACATGGGCTGATACTTAAACGGAGGTGTTGCCATAATCTCTTTTTTTATTACGTAATGTTAGTTAGTGAGGCAAAGGTAGCAATTAAGAATGAAGAATGATGAATGATGAATGAAGAATTAAGAATGAATAACGGAGAAAGGAACAATGCCCACTGCAACAAGAATAGTTTCTTGTTACAGTGAGAATTTATTCTCACCGTGATGAGTTTTTTTTCTCATTGCGATAAGAAAATTTTCTCATCAAGGTGAGATTTTTTTCTCATCAAGATGAAAACTGGCCGAGAACTCTGTACAACAAAAGCTATTATAAATGAATGAATTAAAGAATAAGCCAGCTTTATCACTTAGTCTTGAATGGACTCAATTCTTTTGATCAGTTCATTTCCAAGGGCCGTTTTATCTTCGATATGTTTTAATACCGCTGTAACAAATGTGTTACTTTCAAAGTCACCGCGTACTTGTTCAAAGTCCTGCTTCATTTCATCATGAGACCCATCCGCCCCGAATCCTGTCATTGAAGACAGTGAGAACTCTTTACGGGCATCATCATATACCATTTTATCGAGACCCACTACTGCCTCCTTCCATGTTTTCACGATACAGATTATGTCCTGCGCTGTTATCTCATCCGGATTCAAACCATAAAACTCCTGAATTTTGTTATAAGCCCAAGTCCACTCATACGTATAGTAATTCTCGTGCATTTCCGCAAAGCTGGCATTAATGGATTTCAATCGGTTGACTGAACCATTCTCGATACCATCGAGCAGGCGGTCTATTTCACTTTTAGGAGCGATCAGTCCGGACATATCCACCCATTCACCAGTTCCGATTTCCGTATCCGGTTTCAGACGCTGGCGTATCTCTTCATTACTTTGGAAATTAATACCCTCCAAGCGCTTTATGATTGAATTCCCCAAAAACTTATGAATAGCAATTTCATAAAAACGAATGCCGTTGTTCAGAGAAGAATTTTTAATCTTTGCACTTTGGAAAGAATAGATTTCAGATGTTTCCCCGGATACCCGTTTAAGGTCCTTCAGAATAGAGCGTCCTTTGAACATTTTCTGAATAGTATATGGACTCAGAAGATTATAATTGATATAATCCAGGCGATTCGGATCTTTCCGCTTATCACGTTTCGGCCACTTCTGAGCATCGCGAATGGTACCTACACTTCTCAGATTCACTCCCGGAACCAAATAAGTCGTATTTCGTTGCTCAATCAGATAAGAGAAAGGAAGGTTAGAAGTATCGGCATGATTAACGTGTCGTCCCATTACCAGAGAGAAAGCTCCGACACGTGCCGGCCATAAGATATACGAGTCTGAAGTCGTTTTAGCCCCTCTTTCCATTGTTCCTTGATGGATAGGTCCCAATTTATACATGTGGTTACTCTGATTGGAGCCCGATCCCGCGTTCATAAACGAGAACATTCCGGCAATCAATAAAGTCGATTTGTGGTGAGTCACTGTAAAAGGTCCTGCAAAGATAGCACATGCTTCTCCATTCTCTCCCTGACAGTTACTAAAGAACAAGGAATCGGAAGCTGAGTAGTTATGCCCCAACTTACATGCCTGACCAACAAAACAACGGGTCAACATTGTACCGTCATCCACTTCAGAACCAGAAGAAATAATGAAATCATCACATATTACTCCATGTCCGATGTGTACAGGTGCTGTTACATTACTGTTTACACTACCGTTTGATAAACGACAAGTACCACAGATATGGCAATAATCACCGATTCGCACATTCTTGATAGATCCCGTATTAAGGATCATCACATGGTCGCCTATACTGCCTGTAGCAGAAGCATGTTTATTGGAATAATAATCAGCAATCGCTTTCATGCGATTAATCAGTTCCGGGCGGTGGCGATATAAGGCCAGTATGTACGCTTGGTGTGCCGACAGCTTATCATTAATCAGCACTTCACGCCCCCCCGTTTCATTGAGCACTGTTGCTTCTACCCCATTACCAAAGGTGCTCAGCCCATCTACTAAAATGATATCTACATTTTCAATGAAGGTATCATTTCCAATTTCATAATTAGCAATGTAGTTTTGAATGTTTTCAATGCAGCAGTTATCCCCTACTACTACATTGTGCAGAGTGACATGACGGAGTCCCGAGTGTTTCCTGATTCCTCCGGGCAGCGTAAATTCGGCATCAAATACGCCTAATTTCACTTCACCCGAAAAACGAGTATGGTGAACATACTCACAGTTAAAGCCCTCAGCAACCGAAACATTCCCCCAATCATCAGCCAGACACGACTGGCTCTTCAACTGAAGCACTTCGTCTTCAGTCAGTTTACGATAGTCTTTCATATAGATAAAAAATAGATATGTACCGCCTCCCCCAATCAGTAAGCGGTACATTGATTATTATTCTTCCTCTTCGTAAGTCTGATAAAGAAAATCGTTATAGGGATACTTTTGAACATGCAATTCTTTCACTCGCTGATAAACCACATCTTTCAGTTCGTCTATATTGATTCGTTCGCGGGCGGAAATAAAGAGGTAGTTGTCCTCCATCTTTGCCATCCACGTCTTCATCAGTTCTTCGAGTGTTAAGTTTTCCTTTGTTCGGGGGGTAAGGTCGTCCGGCGCTTTCTCCACGTAGGTATAAGCGTCTATTTTATTAAATATAAGTATCATGGGTTTGCCGCCGCCGCCAATGTCGGCCAGTGTCCTGTTCACCACTTCAATCTGTTCTTCAAATCCGGGATGAGAGATATCGACTACATGTACCAATAAATCTGCTTCTCGCACCTCATCCAAAGTCGATTTGAATGAATCCACCAGATCGGTAGGCAATTTACGGATAAATCCGACTGTATCAGATAAGAGAAACGGCAGGTTATCGATGATCACTTTACGTACCGTTGTATCCAGTGTAGCAAAAAGCTTGTTTTCTGCAAAAACTTCGCTCTTTGACAGTAAGTTCATGATTGTCGATTTTCCAACGTTGGTATAGCCAACCAGTGCGACACGGATCATACGTCCTCGATTTTTACGCTGGGTAGCTTTCTGTTTATCAATTTCAGCCAGACGTTCTTTCAGCAATGACATACGGTTCAAGATGATACGGCGGTCCATTTCGAGCTGCGTTTCACCCGGTCCGCGAAGTCCCACAGAGCCTCCTTTACCGCTTCCGCTACCTGATCCACCACCTTGGCGTTCCAAGTGAGTCCAAAGCCGTTGCAGACGTGGCAACATATATTTATATTGAGCCAGCTCCACCTGCGTCTTCGCATTGGCAGTCTGAGCGCGCATCGCAAATATATCGAGAATCAATGAAGTACGGTCCAGTATCTTCACTTTCAGTTCGGCTTCAATATTACGTATTTGTTTCGCGGAAAGTTCATCATCAAAGATAACCATTCCTACTTCACGTTCTTCTTCCTCTTCCGTTCGTATATATTGTCTGATCTCTTCCAATTTCCCTTTTCCGACATAAGTTACCGAATTGGCAGTCGGCAATTTCTGTGTAAATCGTTTTACTACTTCCGCCCCAGCCGTCTCAGCAAGGAAAGCCAATTCATCGAGATACTCGTTTGTTTTCCGCTCATCCTGCGTCTGGGTAATGAGTCCGACAAGTACTGCTGTTTCTACTTTGGCTTCGGATATTATAAATTCTTTCATTCTTTTCTTCTGATATATAAATCTAAATATGGTCGCAAATATAACAAAAAAAAAGAGGACAATGTTGTATTGTCCTCTTTTTCGTAACCATTTATAATAATTCGATTATAAATCAAACCATAATTTTTCCCAGATCTTCGGAGATTCTTTCGGAGCATTGATATTAGCCGTCATCTCTTCGGGGCTATATTCCCATCTTCTGATCAGTTCTTTTGAAGTTGCATCTTCCGGTACTTGCAAAGTTGGAACTTCATTGCCTGCAGTTCCGGAACGCCTCCACTGCACGAACTCCTCGAACGGACGGTCCATCAAATCAATCCACTGTTGCATATGAATCTCATATAATGCATTCTCCGGAGTCACTGTTGTCAATTCCGGCAAACCTGTAACATATGTATCAATATCGTTTTCAGCTACTCCATAGAATGCACATGCTTCCCGAACGCCTTTCTTGTACAATTCATTAGCCTTCGACAGATTCTGAGCAACTCCCAAACCGCGAGCATAAGCTTCCGCTTCCAGAAGCAGCTGTTCCTGACAAGAGTAAATCAGCTCCGGCGCATCTTTCCTGAAAAGATAGCTGCTCACAACAGATGATAACATATTATCCTTGTCATCTGTCTCAGCAGGCTCACGGTTGCCTAACCCTCTGTACACACCATCGGCACCCGGCTCAAAATAACAAGGAATACGGGGGTCATTGCGTTCCTGCATCGGCTTCAGCATATAATTGCTGGCAAAAAACAAAATCTGCGTACCACCGACCAACTCTATAAGTTCATATTTAGGATTCTGATTGCCCGGGTCTGTAGAATAAGGGAATACCAAATTATCTGATGCTGATGAAACCATTCCTCCAGCCTGCAACATCGTACCAATAGCAGTAGCCTTAGAAGGATCTTTGTCTACCATGACCATCAGTGTCCTGAACTTTAACGATTTTGCCAGAGTCATCCATTTGTTCATGTCACCTTTATAATAGATATCGTACTCATCAATCGCATTAGCATCATTCAGATCCATTACCTGCAATGCCTCATCAAGCAACGACAGAACACCATTCAGCACACTTTCCTGAGAATCAAACTTCGGATATTTGATTGTTCCGTTCCATGACTCGGTGAAAGGTATGTCTCCCCATAACATGGTTGCTTCATACATATGTTCAGCCAGCAGAATCTTACATTGTGCAATAGCATTGTGATTCACCGGATCTGATTCTTCTGCATTTTTAATAGCCAGCATCAAATTGTTGCCACCAACAGAATAATAATGTTTCCACACGTTTCCTGTGCTGTAGGGAGAAATGGTATATACTGATTCATCCCATCCACCATAATCAAGTCCACCGTCAACCTGACACTGTGAACTCATAGATAAAGGAATATAGAAGTCACCACCTGTTCGTGTTCCGGCCCAGTTTACAGCTGCATAGTTAAATAAATATCCGGGATCAACTTTCTCGGCAGTATTGGGGTCATGGTTAATATCAAGCCAGTCGCTGCATGAGGTAAACAGCCCACATGTCAAAGCGCTTAATGCATATACTAATATTTTCTTTTTCATAATCATCTTCGTTTAATTCTTACAATGTTAATCTGAGATTAAATCCGAAACTTCTGGTAGAAGGAATGCTGTTAAACTCTACACCACCTCCGATTTGAGAGGGACCAAAAAAGTTTGCTTCCGGATCAATATGCGGCACATGGTCTTTGATGATCCATAAATTACGTGCCTCGAAGCCTAAATCCAATGATTTAACAAAGAAACTCTTGAACCATTTACGTGGGAAACTATAA
The DNA here is from genome assembly GCF_900106755.1 of Bacteroides faecis MAJ27. Classification (GTDB taxonomy): domain Bacteria; phylum Bacteroidota; class Bacteroidia; order Bacteroidales; family Bacteroidaceae; genus Bacteroides; species Bacteroides faecis. The sequence continues at coordinate 35,817 of NZ_FNNN01000018.1, read as the reverse complement.
GACAGTTGTACCTCTCTAAGTTTCACGAATGATGCATTATAGATATTTCCTTCATTATTACTAGAATTGGACACATGTTGCCAGTAATCCTGCATACTCTTCACCGGCACATCATTAGGTCTGTAGGTTCCGTCATCCTGAAGGATTACGCCCGGTTCGATAAAAGAAGCATCTTCACGATGAGCTACTGTTTCTGCAGCCAAACCGCTGCTTCTTAAATTAGCAACAGTTTCTGAATACAAAGACCCTCCATGACGAATATCAATCAAGAAACTGAAGGTCAATCCTTTATAAGTAAGTGTGTTATTAATACCCATTGTAAAATCAGGATAAACATCTCCCAGGCGTACGTTATTGACAGTTTCTCTCAAACCTGTCTTAGAATTGATCACATAATTGCCTTGATCATCACGCTTCCAGGCAGTACCGTACAAACCGAACGAATCACCTTTCGCAGCCTTAATCTGCAGACCACTCAATCCGCTTGTTAATGTATATTCATCAAGTCCTTCGGCCAATTCTTCCACAGTCTGCTTATTAGAAGCAAACGTTGCATCCAGATCCCATTTAAAGTTACGTGTTTCTACAGGTGTCAAACCCAGAGTTACTTCGACACCTTTATTGGCAATCTTTCCGGCATTGATATTATTAGCAAAGTAACCTGTTGATAACGGGACATCAATACTTACAATCTGATTCTTTGTAATGTTACTATAGTAAGTCATATCCAAACGAATCTTTCCACCGAAGAAACGTAAATCAGCTCCGACTTCGAATGAACTTTGATTCTGAGGTTTCAGATTTTCATTCGGCAATACACGAGGGCCGGTAAAACCAACCAGTCCCATATGTGGGAAAGTATTAACATTGCCCAAATATTGCAAGAAATAAGTACTGGCAGGAGTATATTTAAATGCTAAATTATATGGGTCTTCATCACTACCCACATTCGCATAGCTTAAACGAACCTTACCATAATTCAGAATGTCTTTATTCTCCATCAACTCTGTGAAAATGAAACTACCGCTGATAGACGGATAAAAATAAGAACGATTATTGACAGGCAAAGTAGACGACCAGTCATTACGTCCTGTTACATTAACGAAAAGCATATCTTTATATCCCAAGCTAATATCTCCATACAAACCCACAAGACGTTTCTTTTCATAATAATTCACCGGAGTAGTAGACTTTGCATTAGTGTATGTATATAACTCGTCAACTACGAGATTCTGAGCTTGTACATTCTCATTTTTCCATTCTTCCTGATAGAGATTGTGACCTATCATAGCCTTAAAATGATAATCATTGGCAAAAGTCTTCTCATAGGAAACCATTAAGTCATTATTTATAATTCTTTTATACAAATTCCAAGTCTGGAATTTACCGTTCAAGGCTCCTACAGTACCTTTTGCATAAACTTTACGTCTTCCTTCTGTATAGAAATCCGTTCCGGCATTATTAGTAATAGTCAATCCTTCAATCGGTTTATAAGTCAATGTGATATTGCCGATCATACGATCCAGATTATTGGTAAACTTATTCTTATTAATAATCCAGTACGGATTATTACTTTTACCTTCCGGGTCTAGCGTAATCTGTTTACCATTTTCATCAATCCAATTCTGCTTGATGTCATGAATATCAATGGTTCTTGGCAATCCATTGATCAATGGAATCAACAAGTTACTATCATTTGCTCCCTGTGCCGGACGACCTTCTGAATCAGAACGTATGTATTGAGCAGAAATACGTCCTGTAAAGTTATTCGTAAAGTTCATACCTGCATTCACAGAAAAAGCATATTTATTATAGTCAGAACCAGGTACAACACCCGTCTGGTTGGTAGAGGTAAAACTCAAACGGAAATCAGCTTTTTCACCACCTCCGGCTACTGATACATTATTAATATAACTCATTCCGGTTTCATAGAAATCCTTCACATTATCAGGATTTGCCTTCAAAGTCACTTTATCTCCTTTATAATCTGTAAATTGCTGATCTTGTACCGACGAAATCTTCGGTCCCCATCCATTCAACATCTTTACATTATACACTCCGTAACTACCCTGTGCATACTCATTCTGGAAATCAGGCAATTTGAGTACATTTTCAAATCGTGTTGAGGAATTCACCGTAACAAAGACCGGTGAGTTCTTTTTTCCTTTCTTTGTGGTAATAACAATTGCACCATCCTTTGCACGCGCTCCATACAATGCGGTTGCAGCTGCACCCTTCAATACGTTGATAGATTCAATATCGTCAGAGTTGATGTCTCCTGCGCGGTTACCCACATCGACTATACCATTGGTTCTGTCAGGATTGTAAGAACCATTATCAATAGGAAGTCCGTCAATAATAAACAGAGGAGAAGAAACTGTACCAATGGAAGAAGCGCCACGAATCTGTATACTTGAGCTACCACCTACTGTTCCGGACGACTGTGCAATTTGCAAACCTGCAATCTTACCGGACAACGAATTAAGCACATTACTTTCACGCGCCTTAGTTATCTCATCTCCTTTTACACTGGAGACAGCATAACCTAAAGATTTTTCAGATCGCTTGATACCCATAGCTGTTACTACAACTTCATCAAGATTCTGAGAATCAGACTTTAATACGACTTTTAAAGTTGGTTTGATTTCAACTTCTTGTGTCCGCATACCGATATACGAAATCTGCAAAGTCTTTGCAGAACTAATAAATTTATATATAACTGATAATCAGAAAGATATACAGAGTGCAAATCAGTAACACAGGTCGATATTTTATCAAACAGAAATAGCCTATACATCTATTTGACAGTTAGTTAGCAAAATTCAGCTTATGATCTACTCTCTCTTTGTAATACCATTTCTCTACCGAAATGAGGAGTATTTATCTTATAATCAATATTATATCTGTAAAACAGGTAGCTATTATAAATAAAAAAATAGTATCATGTTATAAAAGGCGCCTTCATTTGTATACAATTAATCAGGTAATGGATATTATTAATTAAAAACATTATCCCATTCATTTTTCTTTTAAAGGCAAGCAATTATTGTAAATATTAGAGACTGCCATATATTGATCTGTCTTATTTGAAGTTAGATTGCAAAAAAGGCTGTTCCACTCGCGGAACAGCCCTCTCCATATTTAAACTCTTCTGTTAAAAATCGTCAGCAGGGAAACCTGTTCGACGAAAACCTGAAACCTTATAAGTTAATCCATCTTCATCGTCGTCGAACTGTACCATATATACGATACTGTCAGCAGGCATACCGCTAGGAGTTGTGGCAGCTTTTTCCAGTACCTTACCATCAGTTATCTTCACTTTGGACTCATATGTTACATTATCCACAAAGCCCGTTGTCGAGAAAGTCCTCGTTGCATAATTCACGTTTACTTTCAGTTTATATTCCCAGAAATTTCCTAAATCGTCCAGCCACATTTCAGTTTCACTGTTGCTGGCTGTATTGTAAGTACTCATTTGCAGATGTCCTGCTCCAAAGGGATCTTCTACTTCTTTCCCGTCAATAAATGCATTCACTGTCACCCACCAGTCTCCTGCCATTTTTTCAACAGCAGTACCACCTGGTTCTGTATCGTTGTCGCATGCCACGAATGTAAAAGCCAGTGAAACTAAAAGTAATATCATATATTTCTTCATAATCGTATTTTTATTGTTTTACTATAATGTCAAAAGATAGCTGACCGGCATAAGCAACAGTCCATTTCAGAGTCCCAGTCGCAGGATCTAATAATGTATTAGTCATTTGATCCATGGAATCTCCCCAACCTGCAACATAACTTTCCAGAGGAGTAATGGTATTATCATCATTCAATTCGAATTTACCAACCATTGCATAATCTGGTCCATAGCCAGCACGCTGGTCATACCAGCCTCCTAAGAAATCGCTGATATAAAATATTCCCGGTTCCATCTGCAAAATCACAATCTCATATCCACTGAAAGCTACCACAGAAGGGGCGGTACGCTTGCTTCCTTCGGCTATAGTATAAATTCCGGATTTCAAAGGAGAAGCAGTATCATCTGCTACATATACTGTTCTCGTGAATGTTTTGGCAAAACCGTCCTCATTGTATGCCGCATATACTAAATTGTAGATTCCCGGAGTGTTGACATCAACACTTCCTTTTATCTGAACTGATTCAGTTATATCCTCTCCATTCATTTCCGCATAATATCCCGGCTCCACAAAGGGTTGTCCTTTTTCTAAAACGATCTTTTCATCGCCTTCTCTTTCCAACGTTACAAAATAGGTGACTTTAGAAGTATCATCTGTTGATTTGTCGCAAGCTCCAAAGACAAACGGCAAACATACTAATATGCTGTATATTATATTTTTCATACGTAAAACTTACTAAGTTATTGGTTACTATTTGATATCCCACCAAACCGGAGTACTTCCCGGTACTCCTGCAGGAGTATTTACATTTTGCTGACGTGCGCTTAATGGATAAGTCATACGTTTCATCAGTCCGCCTGCTTCCAGACCATTAGTCCATGGTGCAACCAACTCTCCCGGAGTGTATACTGCCTCATTAGCTTGTATCTGAGCTGCTGAATAAGAAGATAGTTTCGGACAATCCGTACGACGAATCTCACTCCATGCTTCCATGTGATCCATATAGAAAAGAGCTACCCATTTCTGCATATAAATCAAGTTTAGCTTGTCTGCCAGTGTAGAGGCAGCAGACCATGCACACTCTCCTTCCAGAATAGTGCTTTCTTGACCTGTAAATCCACGAACGGCAAAGTCAGCAGTTACACCTGCTTCATAAGCACTTTTTGCATTCGCATCATCATTGAGGAAACGAGCATATACCTCTGCTATCAGGAATTGTAATTCAGCCTGAGTAAAGAAATAGACAGGTTTTGTAGCCCCGATAGAGTAATCAATCGCACTCACGTTTTTATTTTTCCAGTTGTCAGTACCCAGAATGCTTTGCATATGTGTTTTTCCTCCGGGAAGTTGACCGACATACTTTCCATCCGCATCTGTTTTACTAATACCATAGGCGATTCGAGGATCTCCCGTACTGCTTAAATAAGAAATTAATGGATAAGCAGCACAATGATTACCGGTCAATCCGACCGCATTTGTATTATACCATGGATTCCGTTTGTCTGTTTCATCCAAAAAACAATCCAGTTTCACGTCACCGGTAAAGAATTCGTTGTTTTGTACCAAGGGCTTCACTTTCTCTGTATACGAAGCCGCATCTATATTGGCATCAATGAAACGCAGATACATACGGAGGCGAAGAGCATTGGCAAAACCTTTCCATTGAGCGATATTTTTGTTGAATATCAAATCCGGCACATCCATACCGCTTCCATCCAAAGCAGCTTCTGCTGCATCGATCTCACCTAATATACCTTTATATACTGTTTCACCTGTATCCCATTTAGGTGTGGCATTGGCATTACCTTGCAGAGCTTCCGAATAAGGTGAGTCACTGGTATTATCTACCATTATCTGAAAGGCATATGCTCTTAGTATGGTAGTGGCGAAGCGGTCGGCAGGGTTTGTAGTCTTTTCCAGAACCTGCTTTGCATCTTCCAAAGCTCCTGCAAACAGGATTCTATAAGAATAATCCATTTGCTGGGAAGATTCGGTAAATGTATATTCACATAGAGTGTTATACTGATTCGACTCCGGTTTCTGTTCATAGTACTGAGCGAAAAAGCCAGCGTAATTATAAATTTCTCCGCCTACCGCCGAAGCAATGGAAGCACTGATAGAGGGGAATATCAAATCCGCCGTCACCTGATCATTCATCGGGTAGTTCGGGTCGTCATTGATGTTCAGGTCGCAACCTGCAAACAATGCTGTTGTTGCTAATGATGCATATAATAATATTTTTTTCATTTTTATTCCTGTTTAAAATTTAACCATTAAGTTGAAACCGAAACGACGTGAGCTGGGATTAGCTGTGTATTCTCCATAGTTACCTTCAAGGTCATTACCAAATGAAGTCATTTCGGGATCAATAAATGTATTGCTGGATGGAGTCCAGACAAATAAGTTATTGCCATATGCAGACACTTTTACTGCCTGGAAAGGAGTTTTTGCCAACCATCTTCTGGGGAGGTCCCAACCTAATACAACAGAACGAAGCTTGACGTATGATTTGTCCACCAGGAAGCAGCTTCCCATATCAGAGCCACCGTCACCCCAGTATTTATAAATGTTAGAACTAGTAATAGGAGTTGTATTTTCTACATAAGTAACGTTTTCTCCATTCACTATTTTATTTACTGAGTTAGGAACAATCAAAGGATTACGGTCATTGTAGGCAGTCTGTATTGCGTTACCGGTAAAATAGTTTATATCTTTAGTACGTGAATACATTACTCCCCCCTGACGGATATCAAAATCAATACCTAAGCTTATGCCTTTATATTTTAAATTAGTAGAAACACCCATTTGATATTTGTTATTCATATCTCCGCAGATTCCGAATTCGCTGGCTTCAACCGGAAGACCCGTTGATGAATTTACTACAATACGTCCTTGCGGATCACGTTCGGCTACCTGAGCCTTGAAAACACCAACAGGCATGCCTGTTATAGCGTACATACTGGTACCTCCATTGAGACCATAAATCGTTGTAATGCCACCCAATTCTTCCGGCAAACTGATCACCTTGCTCCAGTTCTTTGTGAAGTTCCATGTCAGTTCCCAACTAAAATCTTTTGTTCTTATCGGAGTACCGCTGATCAGGAGTTCTATACCACGGTTACGAATCTTACCCAAGTTCATATTCTGTGCTGTATAGCCTGAAGCAGGGTCCATAGCCAAAGAGAAAATCTGCTTATCGGTATTCCTGTTATAATAAGATACGTCAAAAGAGAGGCGGTTTTGGAAGAAAGCCATATTTAAACCGACTTCAGATTCTGTGGTCATTTCCGGACTTAATGTATTACTTCCGAGTACATTTCCTGCAGAGTAAGCGTTGACACCTCCTAGAGGGAAAGTCAGAGAACCGAAAGGTATTCTATTGGAAGATTGTGCATACACAGGATTAACCATATACACATCAGCATCGTTACCTGTTTTACCCCAGCTGGCGCGTATCTTACCAAAAGTTATCACATCCTGCAGATTGTCATTCAATAATTCGCTGAAAATAAAACTACCGGTAATACCGGGATAGAAGAAACTGCGATTTTCTTTCGGAAGAGTAGAAGACCAGTCATTACGGGCAGTTACCGTTAAATAGAGCATATTCTTCCATGAACCTTCAAACTGTCCGAAAACACCCATCAGACGTCTGAGTTCCATGTGCTGTTCTACTATAGGAGTTTTGCCGGAGTTCTTCAGATTAAACCATGTAGGAATCGTTAAATCATTAACTTCTGAATATTGATAAGAGACTTTACGTTCATTGCCATTGAAACCGACCAGTGCATTGACATTAAAATCGTTAACCGGCATATTGAAATTAACCATAATATCCTGGTTTATCTCGCGACGACGGGTTATCTGCTCGGAATATTGTCCGGTTTCACCAGAGAAAGGACTGCTGGAGCCCTGACCTTCTCCATTAGGAGTACCTTCATAATAAAGAGCGTACAGATTCGGTTTTCCTTTGTCACTTTGTCCTGTCGTAGTATCCAAGCCCATACGGTACGTAAACTTGAAGTATTTCAGGAATTCATAATCCAATTGAAATTTTCCGTAGAATCTTTCAGATTCATATTCATTCAAATAGTTATTCAAAATATAATAAGGGTTCATAACTCCGTAGGGGGTATAATAATATCCCGGAGTGTTGAACGGATCATTCTGGTCTTCCAGTCCTATTATGCTGATATCTCTTGGTGTCTGATATAAAGAGTTTAGCATGGACAAACCTTGTCCCGTAGTAGCAAAGTTATTCTTCTGATAAGCGTAATTCAGTGAAGAAGAGAATGTCAACGCTCCTGCCTTATGGCTGCCGCGTGCAGAAAAAGTATATTTATCGTAGCTGTCAGCATCTGTCGGGATCATACCATCATCGCTGATCTGAGAGAATGATACATAATAATCACTTTTATCTGTAGCTCCATTGAATGAAAGGCTGTTGCTATATCTGAATCCCGCATCAAAAAAGTCTTTGATGTTATCAGGCATTGCCACATAAGGTTTCAGTTTCTGAGAGTTGTTGTACACATTCCCCCACAGCTGCATGGAACCATCGAAACGAGGTCCCCAGGAACCGTTCTCCAATTCTGTATGGTTGCCGTTCCATCCCATACCAAATTCATTTTGAAATTCCGGCAGACGCAGAACAGTTGACCACTGAACTCCACCGTTATACTCGATTCCAACTCCTTTTTCTTTCCGGCCACTTTTGGTAGTAATCATGACTACACCATTGGCGGCACGGCTACCATACAAAGCAGTAGCCGCAGCACCTTTCAAAATAGTCATGTTTGCCACATCATCCGGATTGATAGCGTTGGCACCGTTTCCAAAATCATATCCGCTATTCAAACCATCTGTAGAGTATACGGTAGAGTTATTCAAAGGTACTCCATCCACGACATATAGTGGCTGGTTGGTACCGGAGAGTGAGCTGACTCCACGGATAATGACCGAATTAGAGGCTCCGGGGTCAGATGAAGTGCTGGAAATCTGTACACCTGCAATCTTACCTGCCAAGCTTGACATCACATCAGATGTACGGCTTTCCGCAATTTTTTCTCCACCCACTGAGGTCGCAGCATAACCTAATGCTTTTTCAGATCTTTTAATACCCATTGCTGTAACAACAACTTCATCGATCTGTTGAGCATCCGACCTAAGTACTACCTTTAAATTAGGCTTAATCGCTACTTCTTGAGTTTGCATACCGATGTACGAAATTTGCAAAGTCTTTGCAGAACTAATTTTTAATATAAAATGCTGATTATTACAATAATGAGAAATATAAGCCTAATCATTTTACATATTATTGTATCCATATATAAACATGATAATCAATTATTTATCAGTATCAAAGCTACCCTTTTCTTTAACGGATGATACCCTGTTTCTATCCGTTTTTATCAACTAAGTAATTTATTATAAGCAAGTTGCGTCTTTTTTTATTTATATGAAGCGCCATTAATGAATACTATTTTTATATTTATTGGATATTTCTCACCACCAATCATAATGAATGATTACTTTTTGCATAATAGTAGAAAAAGAACAAATCTGAATAAAAGCATATTTAGTTATGGTATAATTCAAAATATGCAAGACTAGCTTGTGGTAGTAACAAAAATCGGCAGAATTTTAAAACAGCAGATCTGCAGATGAAATATATCTGTCTACTATTGTCTCCTTGTGATATGCGATTGTTTGTATCAGCTTGCACCTTTAAATATAAAAGAAACGTTTAGTTTCGATATGATATATTCCCCTGTGACAAAAAAAACTATCAGTTAGAACAGATTTAGAAATTAAAACTACTTTTGACTCTTCCTTTTAAAGCAATTAGATGTTTCTCGGTGAGTAACGATCTGTTCCTTTTAAAGGAACGGATCGTCCCTTTAAAAGGAATGAGTCCTGACATTGCACTTATTATGTATATTACAGTCATTTATATGCGACAAATCACTTGTAAATTGCATATTCTTACATTGATTTATGCATTATTTCTGCCATATTGTTAGATTCTGAATCAATTTTATTGAAACCAATCTTAAAAACAGGACATTCTTAGACAATCAATGTCTAACCTTTTTGTCTATTAGCTAATTTTGAATGGGCCGCTTTCTCAAGATCATGCACAATGGTCATATCCATGATATTGGCATACACTTGAGTTGTCTTCACGCTTTTGTGCCCCAACAGTTTCTGTACAGTGGTTATATTGGCACCACTATATATTAATAAGGTAGCATTTGTGTGACGTGCTGTATGAAATGATATACGTTTATCCATTTTTGCCAACTTAGCTAATGCATTCAAGTCTTTATTTACATTAGAATTATCTTTCAATTTAAAGAATCCATCCAGATCCTCTTTATAGTGCTCCAAAACCTTAAGACCTTTACCTTCAAATAATAAATATAAAGGTAGACGCACATCAATACCTGTTTTAACGGATTTGTAAATCAACCATGTCTCCTGATGGAGTTCAACAATATTTGCAGCCGTCAGATTTATAAAATCAGAATACCGTAAGCCGGCATAGCAGCAAAATAGAAAGGCATCCTTCGATTTTTGCAACTTCGTAAATTTCCCTTCCAAAATCAAATTTTCCATTTTATTCAGCTCTTCCGGAGATAGGTGCGTATGATTTCCTTCTATACTTTTTATTTTATATTTTCTAAAAGCATACTTCTGAATATCCATGTATTCCTTATTTATAGCCACATTTACATACCGCTTTAGATGCTTCATATGCTTAGCAATGGTATTGAGATGATACCCTTTAGATTGCAAATAGTTATCAAACGAAGACACAAATTCAAATGTCAAATCAGTGAATACAATGTCTTTTTTATACTCTTGCAACAATTCTAAAGTGGATAGATGGTTCTGTTTGGTGCTTTCTTTTAAAGAAGAGTTGTTGACTTCTTCTTTAAAAAACGTCAGAAATGAGTTTCCACTATTTTCCGGTTTGTCAATAGAGTCTTTCAACGAATCTAAAGATATCGATCTTCTCTGTTGCCATAATCCAAGTTCTTTCTGTTCGATGTCAGCTATAAAATCATATAGCATTCGATTTAAAGCATCTGAATTAGGATGGTTCTTTACCATCCTTCGCTTTACGTCCCATTGTTCTGGTTTAAGGTATACCCTGGTTGAAAAATACATTTTTCTCCTGTTTAAGTAAGCCTCTACTTGTACCAATGCCATTCCCTTTTTGTTCAGCTTCTTTTTTCTGTTAAACACGAGGCTGTAACTAATCTTCTTCATTCTATAATCTTTTAGTTAATACTAAGAACAAATTAAACTAAGTTCTGTGCTATAATTAAGGTTGAACCTGCATTAATTTCTGCAAAAATTAAAATTCAATAATTAAGTATTTACATAACTTTAATTTAAATGCTATTTTTTTATCGCCATTTCTTTATAATAAATCAAAAAGAAACGTGTATGGGTGAGTTTTATGTCCAAAAACAAGCAAACAGAATGTTAATTAGTACACTTTGTCTTCACAAATTGACATTTAATGCTTGATAATTCGGAATATTCAAAGCGAATAAAGATGTTTATCAGCATGTTTTTTGATGTTATAAATAACAATATGTTATATATACAACCTTTTTTTATCAAATTAATTGTTAGTTTCATATTTATTAATAATTTTGCAACTTGTTAGAGTATAGAGACAATTAATGTAAAGTTGAACTTTAAGAGAGAATTTATGAAAAGAAAATTAATGCTGTTATTGGCATGCCTTTTTGTAGGCATAAGCCTAGTAACCGCTCAAACTCAGAAAGTCACAGGCGTTGTGATTTCTGAAGAAGACGGGCAACCAGTTGTTGGAGCCTCTGTGTTGATAAAAGGTACTACTCAAGGTACAATCACAGACATCGATGGTAATTTTAATTTGGCGAACGTACCAAGTTCTGCAAAGACTTTGCAGATTTCGTATATCGGTATGCAGACACAAGAAGTGGCTATCAGACCAACTGTGAAAGTTGTGCTGAAATCTGATGCACAAAATCTTGATGAGGTTATTGTTGTAGCTTATGGTACTGCGAAGAAGTCTTCATTCACAGGATCAGCTGCTGTCATTAAGGCAGATAAAATCGTTTCCGGTTCTAAAGAGTCTTTTGACAAAGCGCTGTCCGGTAAAATGGCAGGTGTGCGCACAGCCTCAGCAACTGGTGACCCAGGTTCTATGGCCGAAATCAACATTCGCGGTGTCGGTTCTATCAGTGCTTCTAAAAGCCCGTTGTATGTTATTGACGGTGTTGTAACGAAGGCTGACGACGACATGAACTACTACGGTAAGACTCAAAGCGTATTGAGTACACTGAATCCTGAAGACATCGAAAGCATGACTGTTCTGAAAGATGCTGCCGCTGCTTCATTGTACGGTTCACGTGCCGCAAACGGTGTTATCATCATTACCACAAAGAAAGGTAAAGAAGGAAAAACGAATGTCAGCTATTCAGGTGAAGTAGGCTGGAACAAGATGGCTGTAAATGCTTTCAATATGATGGGATCAGCCGACTTGATTGACTACACACGCGAATCATTAGCCAACTGTCTGGTTACTTACGGAATAACAGATAGCAAACAAGCAGCATTGAACAACATCGATAACGGAGGTGATATGTTCATTCCTCTGCTCGACTCACCGGCTACTGTTGCTGACTTTATCCATGATCCATCCGGTAAAGTAAATACGAACTGGAAGAAAGAAATCTATCGTACTGCTTTCACTCAAGATCACCAGGTATCTATCAACGGCGGTTCGTCAAAGACTCAGTTCTATGCCGGAGTTGGCTACAATAAGAGCGAGGGTATCGTTCTTGGTAGTGACTTCGAACGTATCTCCGGTCGTCTGAACGTTAATCACAAAGTAAATAACTGGCTGAACGTAGCTCTCAAGCAAATGATAGCCGCTACATCGCAAGATGGTTTCCGCGATCAGGGAGACCAGGCTCAAGGAATGGGTACTTCTTCTCCGATAGGTATTTTATTCGCAATGGACCCGACTGCTCCGGTAAAGAATGAAGATGGTTCATATAATAAAAATGCAGCATGGGGTAAAGTTACCAACCCGCATCTGATGCTAGGTGGTAAAGACAGCGATACAGCTCTGGAGTGGATTCAGACCAAAATGTTCCGTAGCATGACCAATGCAGATGTAACAATCAAATTCTGTGATAAGTTATCACTTAACTCTATCTTTGGTTATGACTATGTAGACAACAAGCACTTTGAATATTGGGATCGCAACAGCGTTAACGGTGGTTCCGTCAGCGGAATGGGTTCTCGTTATACCTTCGAAAGCCGCGTAGCTACCAGCTCTTCTACATTAAACTACACGGATACTTTTAAAGATATGCACAATCTGAACTTGATGGCCGGTTTCGAAGTTGAAAACAGAGACCTGCTGCAGATTGTAACTGTTGCCAAACGTTATTCAAGCCACTATCCCGAATTGGCCAACGGACAACCGGACCAGGCTGCAAGTTCAACCTTGGGAGCCGGCATGATGTCATATTTCGCAAGTGGCAATTATAACTATGATAACAAGTATTATCTTTCTGCCAGTTTCCGTCGTGATGGTTCGTCACGTTTGAGTGAAGACAACCGTTGGGCTAGTTTCTGGTCTGTATCCGGTGCATGGAGAATGAGTAAAGAAGGATTTATGCAAGATATGCCGTTATTTACCGACTTCAAGATCAAAGCATCTTATGGTACAAACGGTAACTTACCCTCAGATTACTATGGTTACATGGACCTGTATACAGGTTCCGGATACGGAAGTGCTCCCGCCATTTACTGGTCAAGAATGGCTAACGACAAATTAAGCTGGGAAAAATCCAAGAACTTCAATATGGGAATTGAATGGAATATGTACGACCGCGTAAATCTGTCTCTGGAATATTACAATAAGAAGACTACGGATTTGCTGTTCGAAGTACCTACTTCATTAATCACCGGCTTTGACTCCCGTTGGGAAAATCTGGGTGCATTGAAGAACGACGGTTTCGAATTGGAACTCAATTCTAAAAATATCAGCAACAAGAACTTTACATGGACTTCAAACTTCAACCTGACTTACCAACGTGCATTGGTAGACAAACTTCCTGAAGGAAAAGATATCCAGTATGGAGACGGAGAAATGTATCTGCACCGTGAGGGAGAGTCAATGTACACATTCTATCTGCCCGAATGGAAAGGTGTAAATCCTGAAACAGGTCTGGGAGAATTCTGGTTAGATCCTGAAGATCACTCAAAGGGAGTGGTAAATGACTACTCGGAAGCAGGTAAGGGAATTGTAGGAAAAGCATTGCCTGATGTTATCGGTGGATTCAGCAACACTTTCACATACAAAGACTTTGACCTGTCATTCCTGATCACTTATCAGTTTGGTGGTGATATGTTCGATTATCCGGGATATTTCTCTCATCATGATGGCGTAAGAATCGGTTCCATGAACCTGTCAGAAGATGTAGCCGGAAACTACTGGAAAAATCCGGGTGATAAAGTAGACAACCCGATGCCTATCTATGCCAACCCTTATCGTTGGGACAGATTCTCAAGCCGCACAATCAAATCGACTGACAATATTCGTCTGAGAGAAATGACAGTAGGATATACTCTGCCGGTATTGAAGAAGCACATTTCCAACTTCCGCATCTACTTCAGAGCAAACAATCTGGCTATGTTGTGGTCGAAGACTAAAAACATTGACCCGGATGTAGCGATCAATGGTTATCGTCAGGCAGATACACCGGCATTGAGAAGCTGTGTATTCGGCATTAATATCAAATTATAATCTATAAACAGACTGAATAATGAAAAAAATATATTTACCCATTCTATTACTGACGTTGGCAGTATCCTCATGCGATACTTTCGACAAAGTGCCTTCCAGTGAATGGCCTTCAGAAGGTGCTATTAAGACTCTCGAAGATTTACAGTTTGCAGTTAACGGTGTTTATGAGTCTCAAACTTCTTCTATAGACGCGGGAACTAATCCACGTGGCAGCTACGCAGGTGATTTCTTCTTGTACGCCGACCAAAGAGGTAGCGACTTCAAAGCTATCGGTAGTAATAAACAAACTGTCGATGTATATGCTTACCAAGCTACTAAGAATAGTTCTGATTCATACTATTTCTATAAACGCTTCTATCTTTCTCTGGCAAGAATAAACAAAGTTTTGGAGGGAGTTAAGAAATCCGGTCTGGAAGGAGCTGAAGTTGATGTTCAGGTAGGTGAATTGTATGCTTTACGGGCACTTTTCCACTTTGACTTGGCCCGCTTGTTCGCTAAACTTCCTTGCAATGCACAGGCCAGCGATCCGGGCATCGTATTGTCTACAGAAGTTTTCGAATCCGGATATACAGCAGAAAGAGCTACTATTGCGAAAACTTACGAAACCATCCTGGATGACTTGAAGACTGCATTGGATAATCTCCCAGAAACCAGCAAGGTAGTAACTGCCGGTCATATCGACTATTGGGGAGCCCGTGCACTGAGAGCCCGTGCATATCTCTACATGAATGAGAACAGTAAAGCACTTGAGGATGCCAAATATGTAATCGAAAAATCTCCATACAAGCTGTACACCAGAGATGAATACGAAACAGTATGGACCAAAGTTGGAAGCAGTGAAAGCATTTTCGAGTTCCTGATTACCTCACTCTATAATGCACAACGTAACTCTCTCGGATTCTACACACATGCCGAAGGTTATGCAGAAGCCGGTATCACCGATGCATTCAAAACTTTCCTTCAAGAACGTCCGGAAGATGTTCGCAGCACTCTGATTGCTGAAGAAAGCGACGGTGGAGATAACGAAGGCTGGTATATCCAGAAGTATCCGGGACGCGACGGAGAAATATATGTAAATAATCCGAAAGTAATCCGCCTGTCCGAAGTATATCTGATTGCCGCAGAAGCTGCATTAAAAGCAGGTGGTGCTGATCCTGCCAGCTATATCAATGACTTGCGTAAGCAAAGAATAGCCGGCTATGAAGACGTTGCTTCTGTTACTATCGATGATATTCTGACAGAACGCAGACTGGAACTTTATGGTGAAGGTCATAACGCCTGGGATACATGGAGAAACAAAAAGGCAGTAACGAATGCCCAAGTTCCGGCCGGTCCGATCAACTATGACGACTATCGTACCGTAATGCCTATTCCGGTTTCCGAGATCAATGTATCTAACGGTAAGCTGAAACAAAACGAAGGCTACTAATACACTGAAACCATTTTAATAACGAGCCCGTTTAACTTTAAGCAGTTAAACGGGCTCGCTTTTTATTTTTCATTTCCGAATTTACACATGAAAGTAATCTTATCCGTTCCTCCCCACAATACAGACTTCTACTTGCAGATACCGCTCAGCCCTTCTCTCACAATATCCGCCAATATCGGCTTCGCTCCACTCACAAAGCATTCCACTGCAATCACCATCAGAATCAATCCCATCAAACGCATCATTACATTATTTCCGGTCTCTCCCAGTACTTTCACCAGTCGGGTGGAAGCACGGAGAATGAAGAACGTCAGCAGATAAATCAAAGCGATTGTTCCGATCAATATACCTTTCATTGCATAAGTATGAGAATCCTGCATCAAAACGATGGCGTTAGCGATAGCCCCGGGACCACACAACATCGGAATTCCAAGAGGAGTAATGGAGATGTCATCGGCATAGGTTTTAATCTCTTCGTCTTTAAGTTTCATCGGAGTATACCGTGCCTGAAGCATATCAAAACCAATCTTAAAGATAATTACTCCACCGGCAATACGGAAACCATTGGTAGAGATACCGAAGAATTTGAAAAGGAACTGCCCGGCAAAGACAAACACCATCAACGTTATAAACGACACGATGGTGGCACGGCGCACAATAGCCTGCCGCTCCTTATCTGTCATTCCGTGTGTCATGGTCAGAAAGACCGGCATTGTCCCCAAAGGATTGGTCAGCGTAAAGAACGAAGTAAAACAAAGTAAGGCAAATGGCAGAAGCGTACTATCCATGATGTTATCGTATTTTATACATTTATTAAATGCAACAAAAATACGACTTAATCCATAAAACCTACAATAAATTCATTAATTCTTTCAGTGAATGGATATGATAGGTAGGTTGAAAAGGAAAAGCGGTTCGTTCCGTCACATCATAGAAAGCCTGATGCATCCCTACCCCATGCGCTCCGGTAATATCGGCTTCCCAACTGTCACCGATCATTAACGATTCGCGTAACTCGGACTGGGTGGCAGATAAAGCAAAATGAAAGATTTCGGGCCAAGGCTTCAATACGCCGAGGTCCTCCGAAAGAATGATCTTCTTAAAATAACGATCTACTCCTGCCGAACGCATCTTGCGCGACTGCAGTTCGCGGAAACCATTGGAAAGGATATACAGATTATACTGCGGCGCAAGATACTCCAACACTTCTTTGGCATGGGGCATCAGACCGCTTTTGGTAGGAATAATGGCAAAGAAATCTTCCGAGAAACGCTCAGCCAAAGCCTCATCCTCCACTCCTACTGCCTGTAAGGGATAAAAGAAACGCTGGCGGTTCAGTTCCTCCTTTGTCACCTTTCCCTCTCCATATTCAAGCCAGAGTTCGGTATTGCGTCGTTGATACAGTGTGTAATAATGATCGAATGAATCAAAATAGCGGTCAAATGAATATTTCTGATATACTTCTTCAAAGGTGTCGCGTGCATTTCGTGAGAAAGCCCAGATGGTGTCATCCAGGTCAAAAAAGAGATTTTTATATTTCATTGGCTCCGTGATATATATAATATGAGAAATAAAAAAGCCAATGTGCTAATTTCTTGAATTCAGGAATCAGCACATTGGCAATTCTAACCAGGTATGTCTACCTTATTTTACCTGAATAACCAAGTATCTGGATACGCTCCAGAATTCGGCAGGATTAGTAATTTTCAAAGTCAGCTGACCTTTGTCATCTTTCACCAGTTCATAAGAACCTGTCGGATGAGTAGTCAACAACTCAGCACGTTTGGAGTACAACTTGATTTCTTTTGTTGTACGGATATCGATCTGAGTAAAATAATCCTTGTTGAAATCAGCGCTCTTCAGCACGTCACCGCTCTGAAGAATCTTCTGGGCTTTCAACTCTGATTTTGTTCCGAATACGAACCATGCGGCATTCAGACTCTTATCCTGTTCGGCAACGGTTTTAGCTTTCGCTTCGTTTTCGGCAGCCAAAGATTCTTTGGCAGCAGACAGGTCGCTGACAGCTGCATCCAGTTCCTGGATACGAATGTTCTTAGACGCCAGTTCAGTCTGAAGTTCTTCGATACGTTGTTGTTTAGCTTTCAATTCAGCAGTCAGAGCTTCTACAGCTTTCTTCATCTGAGTAGAGTTATACTTGCTGTTTTTCAGCTGAGCTTCCAGTTTTGCAATCTGAGCTTTGTTTTCTTCCATTTGCTTGGAGATGAATTCGATATCAGAAGCAATCTGTTGCTTGGCACTGGCTGAATTTTCGGTAATAGTACCACGCTGCAAGTCCACACGGCTTTCGGCAGCATTGATCTTACGGAATCCTTCCTGCACTTCATTGAAAGTTCCCATCATATCATCCAATTCAGCGTTACGCTGTGTCAATTCCATTAAAAGAGAGTCATTTTCAGCCTTAAGGTCTTTGCTTCCACCTTTAAAGTCACACGAAGCCAACATGGCTGCGCACATAAATAAAACTGCTAACTTTTTCATACGTTTACGTTTTACGTTTTTAAATGAAGTTATTTTAATCGTCTATTCCTGCTAATACTATCACAATCTCGCCCCGGGGCTCGGTAGCGGTAAAGTGTTCTATCAATTCCGCCAAACTTCCCCGAACGGTTTCTTCGTGGAGTTTGGAAATTTCGCGAGACACGGTTGCCTGACGTTCAGTGCCGAAATATTCGGCAAACTGTGTCAACGTTTTCAACAAGCGGTGAGGCGATTCATAAAACACCATAGTACGATGTTCTTCTGCCAATGCCTTCAGTCGTGTCTGTCGTCCTTTCTTCTGAGGGAGGAACCCTTCGAAGCAGAACTTTTCATTCGGCAGTCCCGATGCTACCAGTGCCGGAACAAAAGCTGTCGCTCCCGGCAAACATTGCACGTCGATACCGTTGCGCACACATTCGCGGACTACCAAAAATCCCGGATCAGAAATCCCGGGTGTTCCGGCATCCGAAATCAATGCCACGGTTTCACCTGCCTTTATTCTATTAACAACACTTTCCACCGTTTTATGTTCATTAAATTTGTGGTGAGATTGCATTGCGTTCTTTATTTCAAAGTGTTTCAGCAAAATACCGGAAGTACGTGTGTCCTCTGCCAAAATCAGATCGACCTCTTTCAGCACCTTGATTGCCCGAAAGGTCATGTCCTCCAGATTTCCTACCGGCGTAGGTACTACATATAACTTTCCCATAAACTTTTATGCTGATTGATTAAAATACTTTTTTAGCAACTCCAGAAAGTCGGTCATCGCCTCATTCTCTTCGTTTACGCTGACTTTCGAGGCAAGAAATGCCACGGCAGTCTTATAAGAACTCATGACTGATATCTGCTCGATAACACGGTTCATCAGTTCAGGGTCTCCGCCGAATATCTCACGTGAGAAACGGAAAGAATCATTCAGGCTGATGGAATGACGTAATCCGGCAGCCATCTTTATGCTTTCGCCCAATACGGCAGCTTTCGGCTCCTCTATCAGAAGCGATTCGTCGTCTTCCGACTCATCTTCCACTTCTTTCTCTTCCATTTCGTCTTCGACAACAGGTTCCTCAATTACTGTTTCTTCCACAACAGCCTGCGGTTCCTGTACTATCACAGGTTCATCTTCTCCCAGCGCTGTCGCTTCATTCTCTTCCACGACCTTCTCTTCTATTACCGGATATTCAATTTCCTCTATTACAGGAGCTTGTTCTTCAACAATGGGGACTTCACTTTCCACTTCCGCTATAGCGGAAGGCGAATCTTCCACCGGTACAGCTTCTATCTCTTCCGACAACTGCTCCAAACGATCCTGCATACGCAGGATGCTCCGCTTCAACAGTTCAGACAAAGTCTGAGTCGGCTCTTTAGAAAACGTATCCATGAGTAGCTTCAGCTCATGAACATCCAGCTCAATATCTGTTAATAGCTTCTGTTTCATTTCCATCCATTGTTATTATGGTGCGAATGTAGGAATAATTTATGCAATAACTTAAAATAATGGATAATTTAACAGTTCTTGTACATCGAATTGTTTACCTTTGTCCATTCATTTATTTAATCAAGAAAGCACGAAAATCACATGGTATTATTTTCAGAAGACCACATACAAGAGACTAGAAGAAGAGGTAGAATAGAGGTAATCTGCGGTTCAATGTTCTCCGGAAAGACGGAGGAGCTGATTCGCAGAATGAAAAGAGCCAAGTTTGCACGCCAGCGTGTAGAGATATTCAAACCGGCCATCGACACCCGTTATTCGGAAGAAGACGTGGTATCACACGACAGTCATTCCATCGCATCCACCCCTATCGATTCATCGGCAAGTATCCTGTTGTTCACTTCTGAAATAGATGTAGTAGGCATCGACGAAGCACAGTTCTTTGATGACGGACTGATTGACGTATGCAGACAGCTTGCCAATAACGGTATCCGTGTCATCATCGCCGGACTGGATATGGACTTCAAAGGGAATCCCTTCGGACCGATGCCGCAATTATGCGCTATTGCCGACGAAGTCTCCAAAGTTCATGCTATCTGCGTGAAGTGCGGTGACCTGGCATCTTTCTCTCATCGTACCGTCAAGAATGACAAGCAGGTACTTTTAGGAGAGACAGCCGAATACGAGCCGCTTTGCAGGGAGTGCTACCTCCGTGCACGGGGAGAGGACGGACAACAGATATAAACTCTATTTAAAACATATATGGAAAGAAAGAAGATAACATTCGACAGTTTTATACGTGGTTCCATCGGATGTGTACTGGTGGTAGGGATATTAATGCTTGTGGAACGGCTCAGCGGAGTGTTATTACCTTTCTTTATAGCTTGGCTGATTGCCTACATGGTTTACCCGTTAGTCAAGTTTTTCCAATATAAGCTACGGTTAAAGAGCCGTATTGTTTCTATCTTCTGCGCCTTGTTTCTGATTACTCTTGTCGGAATATCCTTATTCTATTTGTTGGTGCCTCCCATGGTTTCGGAAATAGGCAGGATGAATGACTTACTGGTAACCTACCTCACCAATGGAGCCGGGAATAATGTACCCAAGAATCTTTCCGAATTCATTCATGAGAATATTGATCTTCAGGCGCTCAACCGTATATTAAGCGAAGAGAATATTCTTGCAGCCATCAAAGATACGGTGCCCAGAGTGTGGGCCCTGCTTGCGGAGTCGCTCAATATCCTGTTCAGCATTCTCGCCTCCTTTATCATATTATTATATGTAATCTTTATATTGCTGGATTATGAAGTCATAGCCGAAGGATGGCTGCATCTGCTGCCCAACAAGTATCGTACCTTCGCATCCAACCTCGTACATGATGTACAGGACGGCATGAATCGGTATTTCCGTGGTCAGGCACTGGTTGCCTTTTGTGTGGGGATTCTGTTCAGTATAGGCTTCCTTATTATCGATTTTCCGATGGCTATCGCTCTAGGGCTTTTCATTGGAGCGCTTAATATGGTTCCTTACCTGCAAATCATCGGTTTCCTCCCTACGGTCCTATTGGCGATCCTTAAAGCTGCCGATACGGGAGAGAATTTCTGGATTATTATAGCATGCGCACTGGCAGTCTTCGCCATCGTCCAAATTATACAGGATACTTTCCTCGTCCCCAAAATCATGGGAAAGATTACGGGACTGAATCCCGCCATCATCCTTTTATCCCTTTCTATCTGGGGTTCATTAATGGGAATGCTGGGTATGATCATTGCCTTGCCTCTGACCACTTTGATGCTTTCCTACTATCAACGCTTTATTATCAACAAAGAAAGAATAAAATATGATGAAGTAGAAATTACTGATAATCAAGAAACAAGCGATAAAGAGGAAAAATAATTGGAACTTTTTTCTACGAAACACTTGCAAATTAAATAAAAGTAACTACCTTTGCACCCGCAATCAGGAAATAACTGATTCGCAAATAAGGATTGATTCGCTAGCTCAGCAGGTAGAGCACAACACTTTTAATGTTGGGGTCCTGGGTTCGAGCCCCAGGCGGATCACTGAAAACAAAAGAAAAATCAAGCAAATCCCTGATAATCAAGCATTATCGGGGATTTCTTTTTTCTGGCAAGTAGCAGAAAACGGCCGTTTCAAGCATATTATTGGTGGATAAATCGTGGGACTAAAATTTAATCGAAAAAAGTCCCACGAATTTGCGTCTTTCTCACTGATTCATAACATTTTGCGTAGTACTACTTTGGAAGAGAATACATAGTTTTGTAACTCTAAAAACGATGTAAAAATGGCTCGAAAATCATTTTCTGTATTGTTCTTCATCAAGAAAGGCAAATTATTAAAGAACGGTGAAGCTCCTGTATGCATGAGAATTACCGTAAACGGCTGTATGGTAGATATTTCTATCAAAAGAAGCTGCCCTGTGAACTTATGGAATCAGGCAAAAGAGAATTCAAAAGGTAAAGACCGCATGTCGGTCGAACTGAACCATTACTTAGAAATCACACGTTCACGCATACACCAAATTTATAGGGAACTGGAAACTTCCGACAAGGTTATCACCGTTGATCTTGTGAGAAAACTGTATTATGGTGTAGATGAAGAAAGCAAAACCCTTTTGCAAGTATTCAGAGAACACAACGAACAAAGTCGTAAGCTGATCGGCAAAGACTTTGTTAGTAAAACCGTTCAACGGTATGAAACCACTACCCGATATTTGGAGGAATTCATTAAGAAAGAATATCAGTTATCGGATATTGCCCTGAACAACTTGGAAGCCAACTTCATTTCTAAGTTCGATGCTTTCTTGAAGATTGAAAAAGGTTGTGCGCAGAACTCCGCTATCACACGATTAAAGAACTTGAAGAAGATTATCCGCATTGCTTTGGAGAACGACTGGATTAAGAAAGATCCATTCGCTTACTACCGCTTCAAATTAGAAGAAACCGATCCTGAATTCCTGACGATGGACGAGATTAAAATCATTCTCGCCAAAGAGTTTACTATTAAGCGAGTAGAACAAGTACGGGATATTTTTGTTTTTTGCATTTTTACTGGCTTAGCGTTCAGCGATGTGAAAGACTTATCGCCTGAACATTTGGTACGAGATAGCAAAGGGGAGCTTTGGATAAGAAAGAACCGTCAAAAGACAAAAATTATGTGTAATATACCCGTGTTGCCTGTGGCTGCTTCTATTCTTGACAAGTATAAGGATGTGGCAGAATGCACTGGAAAACTCCTGCCTGTATTGTGCAATCAACGCATGAACAGTTATTTAAAGGAAATTGCAGATGTGTGCGGAATTCAGAAAAATCTTAGCACTCATACCGCCCGTCATAGCTATGCCACAAGCATTTGCCTAGCGAATGGCGTAAGCATGGAGAATGTAGCAAAGATGTTAGGTCATGCAGATACCAGCGTAACGAAACACTATGCACGAATACTGGATCAGAATATTCTAAAGGATATGCAGAAAGTTAATAGCTGTCTGTCGGATTTGGCTATATAAATAAGGCAGTAGCCAATATAGAAAAAGGATTGGGAAGAATGAATTTCATATTCTCAATCCTTTTCTTTTAAAGTAAGTTTTCCAGAACTCAATATGAAGCATTGACAAAGGTAAGTTCCGCATTTAGCCTGTTCAAGTCCAAGCCTTCGGTTTAGATAAAAATCTTCCTCTCATTACATTCGAGCGTATTTTTATCTAAAGACTTGCACAGACTAAATACTTCACTGGAAAAGTCAATGATTCAGATTAAATTCCGAAAAACAATGTTTTTGTGAGTGGCATGAGGAAAACGTCTTTCACTTGAATAGAGTTTAAACAAGTTTCTCATACAGTTTGAACCAATCCAGCCCATAGTTGCCAAAGCCAAAATCTACGGTATCAATGTATTCAAAACCGCATTTCTCATAGAGGGAGATTGCCGGAAGATTATTTTCATACACATCTAAACGAATAGATTTTATGCCTGATTGTTGAGCCAATTCAAACGAATAGTCCATCAAAGCACGACCAATACCCATTTTCAAGAATGAGGGATGCACCACAAAAGTGCGTATCACAAAAACATGGTTGTAATCAGCATCTATTTTCCACCTTACACTATTATAGGCTTCATCGGGATGATGGTCTAAAATAATAGAGCCAGCTATCTTTCCGTCATACCTGACAACAAAAAGAGTATTATTATCTATGCCAACAACCGCATCTTCATGAATAGGATTAATGCCTTTTATCCATCCGGGATAATTGGTGGTTGCTGATAGATAATCATTCAGATCATCATATAACTTTTCTAATTCGTCAATGTCGGCAGTCGTACCGGATTCTATTACAAACTTCATAATTTCAACTGTTTAGGATGCAAAGGTATAATTTCCACTATAATAAAAGAGGTTTCCTTTTAAGATAGTGGAAATCATACTCTTTCAGATAGTTATTCTTTCCAGCTTTCAAAGTAGTGCTTTTGGAGCAGCTTATCAATATCATTTTGGCGATAGATGATTTTACCTTTTATCTGGATAAAGGGGATTAGCCCTGTATCTCTCCACTCTTGCAGGGTTCGCAGACTGACATTCAGTTTTTGGGAAACTTCATGGTTGGAAAGAAAGCATTCCCCATTCAGGTGGGGCTTATAGTGCTTGACGATTGATTCAATACCATTTAGCATTGAATCGAGCGAAGAAATAAATTCTTTAACTTGTGGGGTATCTTTATTTATTAGTTCCATGATTGAAAGATTGTTTTATTGAAATATTGATTTCAAGATTGCTAGATAGTCGGTCAGTTGCGCAGATAGTCACCCAGCGATGAAATGCTTAGTACATCTTTTCCCGGATCATAATCTATATAGAGCCGTTTGGATGCAGTGGTAATAAAATACTGGTTACCATCTTGCTGTATCTCATAAGTAGCGGGTGAAGCCTGTTTAGTGGTTTCCGATACATAGATAATAGAGAGAAGATAATCTTTGTCGTTCCGATAGATGATAACCGTAGGATTCAGATTAATGCTTTCCCATGTGCCGACAATGGAGAACAGGTTGAAAGACGGATAATCTTCTTTAGTTCTTTTCATAAGGCATGATTTGTTTGGGTGATTGATTTTGTGTTTCACTATCCATAATAATTCTTTCAATATCGGAAGACTTATAATAAATCTTGCTCCCTATTTGAGAATAAGCCAGTCGCCCACTACTTCGGTAATATTGTAGCGTTCGTTTACTAAAGCCTAGCAACAAGCACACCTCCTGACTATCCAGCCAGTTTTCTACTTTTTGAGTATGAGTATTGCACAAACTCTCTATCCGTTTGGCAAACTCCATGAACTTCTCGCAGATATACGAGAATGTTCTTTTTTCGATGGTTACTACTTCCATACTCTTTTAATTTTTAATGGTTTATAAAACGTGTTGATTCTATTTCACCAGCAAATGAAAGAAGAATCAAAAGCCATTTTTCAAACTGTCTGGAAGTGGTAGGATAAAGCTACTAATGTCTAACTACCTAAATGTATATATAAGAATCTGGGGAAGTTAAAATAGCAAACTCACTATCAGAATCGCTTAATAAAAACAGATAAAAGGACGCAAAAAACTAGTTATGAACTTACATCATAGTCTATAGCCTGTTTTTATTTGCTTCATTATTGTAATGCGGAGATTAAGCATTATATTTACCGCAATATGTTCAGCAGACACATAGATGTAAAATGAGAGAAAGTGAAATTATATATCCGTCACTATCGCTTTCCCAATATATTAAATATTATTGGGTGCTAAAGACCGATGAAATAGAACCAGTAAGGATTCAAACTATTCCATCGGGCTGTGCACATCTTGTTTTTCATCGAGGTGACAATTTGAACATCCAATCAAAGGGTGTACAGCCAAGGAATTTTATTCGAGGGCAATTTTCTGTTTATGGGAGTTTAGCTTCTAAAGGTAATATTGATATGATTGCGATTATATTTCATCCTTTGGGTT
The DNA here is from genome assembly GCF_900106755.1 of Bacteroides faecis MAJ27. Lineage (GTDB taxonomy): Bacteria > Bacteroidota > Bacteroidia > Bacteroidales > Bacteroidaceae > Bacteroides > Bacteroides faecis. The sequence continues at coordinate 9,995 of NZ_FNNN01000018.1, read as the reverse complement.
TAAACCCTTTTATACAATGCCCTATGAGTGACTTATATAACCGTTACATAGACATTGAAGATTTAGAGGATATAGAATTAAACCATCTTAAAAATTCCATTTCCAGCGAAAGAAACGTTCAGACTTGTATTCAGTTTATCGAACTCTTTCTCATGAAGCGGCTGATTGATATAGATTACAATCACAAAAGGGTACAGAATTCTATCAGCCAAATAATCAATCAACCGCAAATAGAGGTGAATACTCTTGCTGAAAGTGCTTGTTTAGGATATAGGCAGTTTAAAAGAATATTTACCAAACATGTAGGGATGAGCCCTAAAGAATATTACAGAGTAGTCCGTTTTCAGCGAGTTCTGTATCTATTACAGAATAATCCGGAAATAGAGATTGCAGATCTGACTTATTCCTGTGGCTTTTATGATCCTTCGCACTTGGTAAAGGACTTTAAGGAGTTTTCAGGTTGTTCGCCAACTCAATATTTATCTTCCCATTCTCCTTATTCTACATTCTTCTCCGAAGACTGTAGGCTTAATGTTATCACATCCAATCGTTTTGCATAGCTTCGATTTGTATAAAGTCAGTTTTTTACAAGTGAACGATAGGCAAAAGCCTTATTTTTACAGAAGAATTTAAAACTGAAATATGATGCAAAGAACTAATTTTAGCTATATAACCGATGGAATTGCAAAGGTTATTGAAACGGAAGAGAGGTTGTTAAACGACTTGTCTGTAGAAGTGGTAACACAAAGAATAAACAAGCAAAATCGTACCATCAAGCAGATACTCGGTCATTTGATTGATTCGGCATCTAACAATCACCAACGAATGGTGCGCCTGCAATACAGCAAAGACCTGCTTTTTTTCCCTGATTATCGTCAGGATAATGACCTGTGGATAGCTCTGCAAGATTATCAAAATGCAGATTGGGCTAACTTAATCCAATTATGGAAGTTTTATAATTTACATATCATTCACGTTATTCATTCCGTAGATGTAACGAAATTAGATAATTACTGGTGTGATTTTGAAGGAACTAAGGTTACACTAAAAGAAATGATAGAGGGTTATTTAGATCATTTACACCTGCATATGAAAGAAATTCATGAACTAACTGAAAGCACTATTCAATAAACTATTGAGTTATTTGCAACAAGTATAACATATTGGAGTATATTCCTGACAGTTAGAGTTTTGCAAAACAGAAAGCCTAAATAGAGAATGGATAAAGAACGTATGAACTACCCTAGTCCGTTATGTTTTTCCGTTGTTGCAAATAACTCTTTTTCATACTATAGAATATTTTATCGAACTCGTGAAGAAGAGTAGTCCATCAAATTTGTTTTCAGAAAAACATTAAAATATATCGCGATTTAAATAGAAATCGCTATTTTAGCACACTGAACCAATACACTCTATATGTAGATACGCGGATATTCTATCCATACAAACTTTTAGTTATAGCAGAAAAACTTTCTGTTACTTGTTTGCGTATCATTTCCTACGTTTTAGCAATATTATTTTTAGCCCGAAAAAGGTGCGTAAATTTCTATGTTTGTAACGGATAGTTGTATTTCTTATCCTATTATGGGATTTTTAAAATAACAAATATTCAAAATACAAATGAGAATCATCAACAAAAAACCAGTTCTATTTGAAAAGTCCAATCATAATATTTGGACTGATCCTTATATTCAGCAGCAAATATTAAAAAAACATCTCGATTTTCAGTCTGATGAAGCTAGCCGAAGGCAAGAATCTGTTTTAAAGATAGTGAATTTTGTTCTTAAACATTCAAAACCTAAAAGTCATTTACTTGATTTGGGATGTGGACCGGGATTATATACGTCACTTTTTGCAGATGCAAATTATATTGTAACAGGTATTGACTTTAATAAGTCTTCAATAGAGTATGCTAAAAGAAAACGGAATGGAATAAAATACATTCTGAATGACTACATTAATGATTACCCCAATGGCAATTACGATACTATAACCATGATCTATTGTGATATGGGAACTCATTCCGATAGTGACCGTGATCGATTACTGGATAATATATATCACTCTCTTACTAATGGCGGAACTTTTATTTTTGATGTTTTCTCGGAAAGGATAATTAGTGACAGACGAGAAAGTAAAAATTGGGAATACGCACCTCACGGTGGTTTCTGGGATGAAAATGAATATCTGCTTTTGAGTCAAACATTCCATTATCCTAAGAACAAAGTATTTGCATATCAACATAACTTGGTACTCGAAGGAATAATCAAACATTTTATTATTTGGGAAAGATATTATTCAGAGAAAGAAATAACAGACATATTAGAAAAGGTCGGATTCCGCAAAATAACAATTTATAGAGATTTACTCGGTAAGAACAATTTCACATCAAGCAGTGAAATTTTCATAGTTGCAGAAAAGTGAAATGTTTGATTATATGTAACCTATCCATTTAAAGTATAAGTGAAACGTTTCTTAGAAACAAAGTTATTCAAACTACTCTCTTGCTCTGTTAATGGCAATGAGATTAGCCATATAGAATTATCAATGGCTTATGATGATTTTGTACGGCAACTCCTTTTGTTTTGTCAGGAAGAACAGAATATTATATTATTATGCTTTGCTATAAATTACACAGTAACAGAGGTAAAAGAATTGAATATGCGTCTAGAGATTAAGGATGATAAATCTTCACTTGAAATCCGGTTGTTAATAATCAAGGTATTAAGTATATTGGATTCTACTTTTAAGGTGATACAATTTCGCTTGGATAACCCTGATTTATTTCCGATAAACACAGAGAATAGTTTTGACCCTGATGTGTATTTAGCTAATGATGTTGATATGATTGATATAATGGAATTGATATGCGGTTTATTTTATTCACACTCCGTAAAAAACAAGATTGGAAATTCTGTAAATTTTTCAGAACTGGCACGGGTGTTTGAGAAAGGAATGAACTTTAAATTTGCAGACATATATAAGAAAAGGGATGATGTTTTTAAGCGTAAAGCCACAAAACTGACAGAGTTTCTAAATGAATTAATAATCGCTATCAAGATAGAAAGTAAAAATAGAGGGTATTTGTAAATCAGTAGTTTATCAATAATTTATGGGGGAATAGATGATCTACTCCCCTAATTTATTTGCGCCCGTTTGCTGAACTTTGCTTTATCAATCGATTGGAAATCTTAATGTTCAACTTAAAAATGAAGCAAAATGTATATTGACAACGAAGACTTTGAAAAGTGGATGGTGAAGTTATCTAAGAAACTCACTGAAATAGGGCAAAACCTAAAATCTCTTATAAACACCGATAAGGTACTGGATGATAATGAAAAGATACTCGACAATCAGGATTTAGCCTTTCTATTGAAAGTATCTTTCCGAACGCTTCAACGTTACAGGGTAAGCGGACAACTACCCTACTTTACCATTGGAAAGAAAACTTACTATCGAGCGAATGATATTCGGGCTTTTGTTCGTGAACGTGCCGACTCTCAAAGCTACAAACAATTTGAAAAAGCTAATCAATTTGAGAATCAGTCTTGAAAGCAAAAGGTAGCAGAGGAAAGAAGCCTGTGTTTAGGCTATTTCTCTATGCTGCCACCCCAATTTAGCTGAAACAGCTACGCCTTCCGGCTTCGCACGTTTCGCTAAATTGAGCAAGAGGGAACTGGACAAGTCCTGTTCTTTCCTCTTGCTCTGCGAGGCAAAGCCTTCGGCTTTAGCGTGTTACAAGAACACGCAGTAATGACACCTGTAATAAGTATTTTCTTTACAACGCTTATTATCAGGTATTTATCCACTCATATTTCTATAAAAAAGTAATTACTATGCCAAACAGCAGTCGAAAAACGATATTCACTACCATTTCCATTGACAAGGAAACGGCAGCTTTGGTAGAGAAGATATGCAAACGCTATTCACTGAAAAAGAGTGAAGTTGTAAAGTTGGCGTTCGGGTATATTGATAAGGCACATATCAATCCTTCCGAAGCTCCTGAATCCGTAAAATCAGAACTGGCGAAAATAAATAAGAGGCAGGATAATATTATCCGCTTCATTCGTCACTATGAAGAAGAACAACTGAATCCCATGATACGGGCTACAAATTCTATCGCTTTACGTTTCGATGCTATCGGTAAAACTTTAGAAACTCTTATTCTCTCTCAACTGGAAGCCAGTCAGGAGAGACAAACAGCCGTGCTTAAAAAGCTAAGTGAACAGTTCTGTAATCATGCCGATGTGATAAACAATCAGTCCAAACAGATAAATGCACTTTATCAAATACACCAACGAGATTATAAAAAACTACTCCACCTGATACAACTCTATTCAGAACTTTCCGCTTGTGGCGTGATGGATAGCAAACGAAAAGAGAGCCTAAAAGCCGAAATCATCAATCTGATAAATACATAGGATCATGCACATAGACTTTGCTCCGCCATCAAACGGAACATATAATAATTCTGGAAGCTGCCGACAACTAGCTAATTACATGGAACACGAAGATTTAAAAAGGATAGAAAAGGGCATCTATACCGAAGGCTTTTTTAATCTGACAGAGGATAATATCTATAAATCTAAGGTCATAAAAGATATAGATAGCAATATCGGGCAGTTCTTAAAGACGGATGCTAAGTTTTATGCTATCCATGTCAGCCCATCAGAAAAGGAACTTCGAGCAATGGGGAACACCGAACAAGAACAAGTCGAAGCAATGAAACGCTATATCCGTGAGGTGTTTATCCCAGAATATGCCATTAACTTCAACAAAGAACTATCCGCTTCGGATATAAAGTTTTACGGGAAGATTCATTTTGATCGTAACCGTTCAGATAATGAACTGGATATGCACTGTCATTTGATTGTAAGCCGGAAAGATCAATCGAATAAAAAGAAGTTGTCACCACTTACTAACCACAAAAACACTCAAAAAGGAACAGTAACAGGAGGTTTCAACCGTGTGAACTTGTTTAAACAGGCAGAGCAAGGGTTTGATAAGCTATTCGACTATAACCGCCAACAAATAGAATCGTTCTTTTATTACAATACGATGAAAAACTGTTCTATACCCGAACAGCTTGCTGTCCAAGAGCAAGAATTTACTGGCGATAAGAACAAAGAAGAATTCCAATCCAATGAAAGAAAAATAGAAATCAGCCTAGATAGTAACCAAGAAAACTTGTTTTCTATCAATTTTGAAAACAAGAAAACTGACACTGTAACTTTCAATATAACTCCTTATATTACGACCAAACAAGAAAGTAATACTTCTATAAATCAAGATGAGGATCAAGTACTTGCTTCGTCTATCTCACTTGTTTCATCTAAAGCAGATTTACCATATAGTCCCGAAGAACAAAATAAAAAGCCTAAAAAGAAAAAAAGGAAATTGAAGCGAATAATTTAATCAGCATCATAAACTCTTTACACTTAATACCTCACTTACAACAATAACTGTTAACCTCTTATAGAAGCTAACTCATACAGATGTTGTAATAGCCTTGATTATTTTTAGATTTTATACAAAAAGATAAAAGCAATGATATATATTTGTAGAGAACACTAAAAAATATACGAAATGATACATAAATATGGTATAACGCCTCTTGCTGTATCTTATACAGACGTAGAGTTAAAGAATAAGATTTCTAACTTCATTGACTTATCAGACAATGAAGTTACCTATAAACGACTATGTCACTATATTCTTAATGAAGCAAAGAAAGAGGGTAAATTAAAAAAAGAGGCAAATACTGAATATAGCGAAATAGAAATGTTGCCTAGTGATGCAACTAAAATTAGCAGAATACTATGGCAGAAGATCTGGGACAAAGAAATTTTCATAGATTTCAACAAGAATCCATATAGCAGCAATTATCCCAATGATACAGTGTTTATAAAATACTAACTAACTTTCTATGATACATGAAGAATCAAATTATGACTGTTTCAAAAAAAGTCCGATTCTGTTGTTTTTTATAGATACAAAACTTATATTTGTGAAACATTGTAAATACGAGCTGTGTAATTCATCTATAGGAACTTGTAAGCATTAGACTCTCATTTATAATGAACATAATTGCTCACATAAAAACGACCATATGAAAAGAGAAAGTGTTTTAACTGAAAAAGACAAGGAATCAATAGAAATTGTACAGTTCATTTTTCATATTATAATTGAAAAAGATGCAAAACCTCTTTATCTAAATCAAGTGAGTTTAAATAACGAGCAAATCGAGTTCTTTAAAAAAAGGCTAATTGATGTTGCTCAAGGAATAAGATGTATTTTTCCTGATAAGCCAAATTCTTCTACATATAATTTTTGCAAAACAATTATAGAAGATGAATCTAGCTTTATCAAAATGTCCAAAAAACTAACATCATCATTTAAGGAGCAGCACAAAGGAAATACATCTGATGGAGTATTTATTGTATCTCAAGTAAAAATACGAGAAAATCCCGGTTTCATTTTTTTGATAAAAATAGATAACAGGCTAGTTTATCAATATAAAGTCAACAATGATAGAGCAACATTAAAAAGAATAAAAGATACTTTTGTTGAAGACACTAAAGCAATACAAAAGATGGCTTTAATATCAATATCTGATGTGTATGCATGGGAGGCTTTAGTGTATGAGCGAAATAGTGATTCTATAAAAAAGTATTTCAAGAATTTCTTAGCTGTAACAGAAAAAGATGACATATTTGATCTAACAAAGAAAACTTTGCGTGCTGCAACTCAATGGGCTAACCTCAATAAATCACTACTAAACAGTATCGATACAGCTGCTAACTATAAACAACGTGCAATTAATTATCTGACTAGCCATAGTATATTTAATTCTGATGAGTTTATTGATACAGTATTATATGATGAAGATGAAGAACGAAGAAGTAGAGCAAAAGCATCATTTAAAGAGTTTCTTCAAGAATTGGGTATCTATGGGCAAAACTACAAAATAAGCAGAAAAGCACTTGACAACAATACTCTAAAACACAAAAAAATAACAGCAGAAGGATTGACTATGTCTTGGACTGGCGATCCTGCTCTAGTCAATCTTACATTACCCAAAGAACGCGACCAAAGTGATGGTATGTATCATATAGTAATAAAGACAGACGACATTCAAGATATATCATTGTAAATATGCTAGACATAATATTTGACATATTAGATGAAATTATTTCACACAAAGGAGGTTTCGTTGAATCATGGGGTAATCTAACAATTAATGTTGGATATTACAATGAGCTACAAACTGATATTCAAAAGCTAAGTAATGAGTTAACGAATTATCACTATTTATTAGCCCCAAAAATCAACGTAGAAACTGATTCTATTGATATAGAAGAGATAGATGATTACTCTGGAAGTGATTTTATTATAATAATAAACAAATTAAATCTAAAAAGAATTGATGATTATGATATTCAATTCTTTTACAGTATTGATTACTTTGAAGATTGGATAAAAAGTATAAACCCTTTAAAGGTCACCTCTTATTGTAAATTAAAAATTATCGTATATAATTTAGATACAATAACAGGTGGACCAAATCTTCTTATTACAAATAACATAAATGAATCATTTGATAATAACATTACATTATTGCCATCCAATGAGATAGTTGCAGAACATGTTGTTATTCCCAATAACTCCAATTTGTGCTCCAATGTAAATGAGTACTTAATAACATTTGTCGAAAAAAGAAATCCTAAAAACAAGTATTACTCTTATTGTTTGAGAAATTCAGCTATTACTTTATGTAGTACATTTGTTAATGAACTAAATGAGCAATCAGTTATTCTACAAGGAGTAAAAAGAGTAAAACTTGCACTATGTAATGAGGAAACTCAATTATCGCTTAAATTCCTATTATTATTAAAAGAAATCATAGAATGGATTTATTTAGATGGGGATTCTGCTAAAATTGATATTAAGCGTAAACTTTTTCTAGATAGAGTAACATTAGACATTGACTATGAGCAACCATTACTAAATGAATTACCAATAGTTGCCAACAACGCCTTTGAACAAGCAAAAGAACGCTATAATTTTGTTATGCTTGAAAGAAGAGATGCATATGCAAAAGAGCTTACTAACCTTCTTAAAGATTTAAAGGCGCAATCTGATTTATATTCATCAAAAGTAAGATCTCTACTTGGCAATTTAACACGCGATGTTCTTGCAGGTATTCTTCTCATTGGTTTTACTATGTTTACAAAGTTCACGGAAATAGAAAAACTATCGAGATATGAAAATATTATTAATATAATCTTTTGCGGATTAGCAATATACTTTACTGCATCAGCAATAACACAAGCCATTATAGACACCTCTGACCTTATTCTTTCAAGAGTTGAACTTAATCATTGGTGCAAGTGTACCAGTGAAGTAATACCTAAAAAAGAGCTTAAAAATCATATCAGAAAGACTTTAAATCCACGAATTATAGTTACTATAATTATATATATATTATTAATGATATTATACGCATTAATAATTTTTGCAACATGGAATTTTCCGAGTATATGGAATGAAATATTTAAATAATATGGAAATAAATAATTACGACATAAATCTTGATTCATTAGTTATTCATTGGGTAGGAAATAAATCCAATGATGATGGAATTACAATCTCAAAACACAAGGTGGAGTTAACAGAAAACACTTCTTCTATCTTGCTTAAATATTTTATATCCTCATTTAAGTACGATGATTTGTACAAATTCCATCATACCTCAAATCTTGAACTCAACGAAGTGTACAACTATGTATCAAATATATTTCAAAATCGTTCTTGTATATTGGAACAATCACAATTGCTAGCCAAATTTCTATATGAATTATCTACGCATCCTAATATAAAAAGTGGTGAATTTTATGTTGCCTATTTTACCAATTGTGAGGTTGAGAACATAAACACAGATGCCATTGGAATATTCAAATCAGAAAATAAAGAAACGTTCTTGGAAGTATATTCTGATAAAGAAAATTTTGCAATAGAATGTGGCAAAGGTATTAATATAAATAAATTAGATAAAGGATGCTTGATTTATAATATAGATAAAGACAATGGATATGTGGTTTCTGTTATAGATAATACTAATAAAAAAAATGAAGCAAAATATTGGATTAATAGCTTCTTGCATTTAGACAAATTGTCAAATGATTATCATAATACAAAAGCATTACTATCATTATCTAAAAACTTTGTTACAAAGCAAATTCCAAATGAATTCGAAATATCAAAAGTAGAACAAGCTGAATTATTAAATAATACAGTCAAATATTTTAAAGAGAACAATAGCTTCACTTTAGAAGATTTTTCGAAACAGGTCATTGGAGATCAAAAAATAATAGATAGCTTTAATAAATATAAAGAATCTTACGAGCAGAAAAGAGAAATATCAATTGAAGATAATTTTGAAATATCTGAAAATGCTGTAAATAAACAGGTAAAGGGTTTAAAAAGCGTAGTTAAACTGGATGAAAACTTTCATATATATATTCATGGGGATAATCAGATGATAAAAAGAGGATATGATAATGCATCAGGTCTATATTATTATCAGCTTTTTTTTAAAGAAGAAAAATAACGATGCATTTTTCTACATAATCACTAGAAAGTACTTATCTTTGCTTTCAGTATTCTCCATGAGCAAACTACCGCAAAAGCACGTAGCAAATTAGTGGGATAATTCATGGGATATGCTTGAAGCCAGAAATATAAAGTTTTAAATATCAGCATGGTAACTCTGCAAGGAGAATCCCAAGCGGATCACATAAGAACAAAGCCAAACGGTGACAAAAAAGAGACAAGTCCTACAATATCAACGTATTGTAGGACTTTTTTTATTGTTTCAGTCTTGCTTGAAAGACAAAAAAGGGATCAATGTAAAAACCTGAGGGATTTTCATTTTATGCATATAACTTAGTAAGTCTGTATAAAAAAAATGCCTTATCTCTGACTCCTCTAAACTG
>NZ_FNNN01000048.1 GCF_900106755.1 Bacteroides faecis MAJ27 | reverse complement strand
ATTAAATCTGATTTTTACAAAGTTAATACATAAATAAAAAAACTACGAGAAAAATCCCGTAGTTTTCTATTTACACAATCAGATGGATAGTCCCTCTTATAATTGTATTCAATTCTCATATTTCTTCTTTATCTTTGTTTTTATCTTAGTTGAAAGTAAAAATAATTAGATATTACTATAATATGGGCTGTTTGATGAATTTATTGTGGCTATTGCTAGGTGGAATTTTTACCGCAGTGGAATATCTTATTTCAAGTTTGCTGATGATGATTACCATTATCGGTATCCCTTTTGGCATACAGACATTAAAGTTGGCCGGGCTTGCTTTATGGCCTTTTGGGAAAGAAGTGAGGAGTGGACAGCGTTCCGGTGGCTGCCTTTATGTATTAATGAATATTTTATGGATATTCTTGGGAGGCATTTGGATTTGTCTGTCACATTTAGTTTTTGGAGCAATTTTGTGTATCACTATTATTGGTATTCCCTTTGGTTTACAACACTTCAAATTGGCGGCTTTGGCATTGTCTCCTTTTGGAAAAGATATTGTGACGGTATAGAATTGAAAAGTGATTCCCCTCTTCTTATAACTAAAAGTTATAACTCATAATTAGAAACGATTAGTCTGTCTTGATTGTTTGCCGTACTTTTGTGCCCAGAAAAATAATTAAAGATAAAAATATGATTTCAACAGCTACAAAAACGTTGCAGGCAAACAACAAGACAATTTATGTCGCACTGCTTTCTACTTTGACTTTCTTTCTGTTTTTAGATTATATTCCGGGGCTACAGGCTTGGTCGGCATGGGTTACTCCTCCGGTTGCTTTATTTTTGGGACTGATTTTTGCGTTGACCTGTGGACAGGCTCATCCGAAATTTAATAAAAAGACTTCCAAATATTTATTGCAATATTCAGTTGTTGGCTTAGGATTTGGGATGAATCTTCATTCAGCTCTGGCTTCCGGCAAAGAAGGTATGGAGTTTACCGTTATTTCGGTAGTGGGTACCTTATTGATTGGTTGGTTCATCGGACGCAAACTCTTTAAGATCGACCGGAATACTTCTTATCTCATCAGTTCGGGAACTGCTATTTGTGGTGGTAGTGCTATTGCAGCAGTAGGACCGGTGCTGAAAGCTAAGGACAGTGAAATGTCTGTTGCATTGGGCACAATCTTCGTTTTAAATGCTATCGCACTGTTTATTTTCCCGATGATCGGTCACGCATTAAATATGAGTCAGCATGAATTTGGTACATGGGCGGCTATTGCTATTCATGATACGAGTTCCGTAGTAGGAGCCGGTGCTGCCTATGGTGAGGAAGCTTTGAAGGTGGCTACTACTATTAAGCTGACTCGTGCGCTTTGGATTATTCCGATAGCCTTCGCCACTTCCTTTATATTTAAGAGCAAAGGACAGAAAATTAGTATTCCTTGGTTTATCTTTTTCTTTATCCTGGCAATGGTAGTAAATACCTATTTGCTTGACGGAGTATCGGCTTTAGGCGCAGCTATCAATGGAATTGCCCGCAAAACACTGACTATTACAATGTTCTTTATCGGTGCTTCTCTTTCTATCGATGTATTGAAAAATGTCGGAGTCAAACCTCTGATTCAAGGAGTACTACTTTGGGTAGTAATTAGTTTGAGCACATTGGCTTACATTTACTTTGTGTAAAGCCGTAGACAAATAGAGAGTAATATAGCATAAAAAAGTGGAGGAATATCGGTTCATACGGTGATTCCTCCACTTTTATTTTTAGTATCCGTTTTAAGAGCCCCGGATTATTTTTTCTTCAGTTCTTCGAAGATCAGTCCTTCCAGTTCTTCTGCCAGTTCCGGATTATCTTTGATACAAACTTTGGCTGCATCACGTCCTTGACCTAGTTTAGTATCATTGTAGCTATACCATGAACCACTCTTCTTGATAATTCCCAATTCGGCACCCAAGTCGATGATTTCTCCGGAGTGGGAGATACCTTCACCAAACATAATGTCGAATTCAGCTTTGCGGAAAGGAGGTGCTACTTTGTTCTTTACTACTTTCACTTTGGTTAACTTACCAAGCACTTCTTCACCATCCTTGATTGGCTGGCTGCCACGGATATCTATACGTACAGAAGCATAGAATTTCAATGCGTTACCACCTGTTGTTGTTTCCGGATTACCAAACATAACACCAATTTTTTCACGAAGTTGATTGATAAAGATACAAGTCGTACGTGTCTTGCTGACTGTACCGGTCAATTTACGCAAAGCCTGTGACATCAGGCGTGCCTGTAGACCTACTTTGTTGTCACCCATGTCACCTTCAATTTCTGCTTTTGGGGTTAATGCTGCAACAGAGTCAATTACAATGATATCAATAGCGGAAGAACGGATTAGTTGCTCGGCTATTTCCAAAGCCTGTTCACCGTTGTCTGGTTGGGAAATCCAGAGATTATCCACATCCACACCTAGTTTCGCTGCATAGAAACGGTCGAAAGCATGCTCAGCGTCAATGAAAGCTGCGATACCACCGGCTTTTTGCGCTTCGGCAATGGCATGGATAGCCAATGTCGTTTTACCGGAAGATTCCGGACCATAGATTTCGATGATTCTTCCCCGGGGATACCCACCTACGCCGAGTGCTACATTTAAAGCAATGGAGCCGGTAGGAATCACTTCTACTTGTTCAACACTATCATCGCCCATTTTCATGATAGAACCTTTACCGAAGTTTTTTTCTATCTTTTCCATGGCGGCCTGTAAGGCTTTTAGTTTTTCGCTTGATGCCATTTTATTATCTGTTTCAAAATTAAGTTCGTCTTTCTTTGCCATACCTTATTCTTCTAATTGATGGATTTATTGATTCAAAATCTGTGCGGCATGTTCTTTGGTTTTCACTTCTTTCGGGGTGATAATCCGTTCTACAATTCCTTCTTCGTTGATCAGGAAGGTCGTACGGAGGGTTCCCATATAAGCACGGCCATACAGTTTCTTTTCTCCCCATACACCAAATTCTTCTACCAGTTTCTTGTCGGTATCGGCTATCAGTGTGAAGGGAAGATTGTTTTTTTCAATGAATTTCTGGTGCGACTTCTCGTTGTCTACGCTGACGCCGATTACTTCATAACCAGCCTTACGCAGTTCGGAATAGTTGTCGCGCAGGCTGCATGCTTGTGCCGTGCAACCTGATGTGCTGTCTTTCGGATAGAAGTACAGCACTATTTTCTTTCCTTGGTAAGCACTTAGTCTGATCTCTTCACCTTTTTCATTGGTGCCTAAGATTTCCGGTGCTTTATCTCCTACGTTAATCATAAACTTTCTTTTTAAACAATCTCTTTATAATTCCAGGTCTTTATCGAACACTTCGTGCCAAGGCAATCCTTGTTTGTTGAGTTGTTCCATAAATGGGTCCGGATTGAATTCTTCTACATTGTTCACACCCGGACGTTTCCATTCGCCTTTGAAGAACATCATTGCACCGATCATTGCCGGAACTCCGGTGGTATAGCTTACACCCTGCATACCAGTTTCTTTGTAAGCTTCCTGATGACTGCAGTTGTTGTATACGTAATAAGTACGTTCTTTTCCGTCTTTGATACCACGAATACGGCAGCCGATAGAAGTTTCTCCTTCGTAGTTCTCACCCAAATCCTGCGGATTGGGCAATACGGCTTTCAGGAATTGCAATGGTACGATTTTCGTTCCGTTATAGTCAACTTCGTCGATACGGGCCATACCTATATTTTGGATGACACGTAAATGAGTCAGATACTCTTGTCCGAAAGTCATCCAGAAACGTGCGCGTTTGATTGTCGGGAAGTGTTTTACCAATGATTCCAGTTCTTCATGATAAAGAAGATAAGAATCACGCGGACCGATGTTTGGATAAGTCAGGTCCTTATGAATTTCCAACGGACCGGTTGTTACCCATTGTCCGTTTTCATAATAACGTCCGTTTTGGGTAATTTCGCGGATGTTTATTTCCGGATTGAAGTTTGTAGCAAATGCTTTATGATGATTACCGGCATTACAGTCCACAATGTCCAGATACTGAATTTCATCGAAGTAATGCTTTGCTGCATAGGCAGTATAGATGCCGCTGACTCCCGGGTCGAATCCGCAACCAAGGATAGCTGTCAGACCGGCTTCTTTGAAGCGGTCGTGGTAGGCCCATTGCCAGCTGTATTCAAAATGAGCTTCATCTTTCGGCTCGTAATTTGCGGTATCCAGATAATTGACTCCTGCTTTCAGACAGGCCTCCATTATGGTAAGGTCCTGATAAGGAAGAGCAACGTTAATCACCATTTCCGGTTTAAAGTCATTGAATAAAGCTACCAGTTCGTCTACATTGTCAGCATCGACTTTAGCCGTTTTTATATTGGGATTGCCTATAGCTTTGACGATATTATCGCATTTCTCCTTTGTACGGCTGGCAATCATGATGTCTGTGAATACATCGGCATTTTGTGCCACTTTGTGTGCTACGACAGTACCAACACCGCCTGCACCGATAATAAGAACTCTACCCATTTCTTTTAATTAATATATTATAAATCAAAAATTAAGATTTTAGAATCGTTAGTTTGGCAAATATACGTGATTATTTTCAGATAATCATAGCGTCGGTACTCCTTTTTATTTGAAACGTTGCAAGGTACCATTTTCAAATTCCAGTGTTCTTCCGTTGTAGAACCAGGTTTCAAAACGGCTGTCTTTTTTCAGTTGTATGTCAACCGGATTGCCTATCGACAGGCGGCATTCATCGGCACTCATGCCTTCTTCCAGCTCGCCTCGTGCAATGATTTTCCAGCGTTCTTCGGTGATAGCCGGATATTTCTGCTTCATATCCCCGAAACCGAAAAGGTCTTCAATATAGTTCTCGTTTTTAACGATCACATCGTATTTTAGGTCAACTTCTGTTATATAAAGTGCCCCTTGCTGGTCTTCCAACGATAAAATGGCCAGACTGCCGGGAGAGGAGGTGGTTATTTCTTTTATTTTCAAAACAGTATAGCGCGGCAAATGTACACGAGCCTCCATCTGCTTACTTTCAAGACCGAATATTCTTTTGACGGTTAATGTTTGTTTGGGGTAGACAGTCAAGTCCATGTATCTGTCTTTCAATGCCTCCAGATTCCCCGACTTTTTATTACTGAAACTAATGGCATTAGAGAAGTATCTCATTTTCTTTTCTGCTTGAAAATCATTTACGTCCATACCCGAATTGGTGCGTGAGAGAGCAACTTCCAGATAATAGGAGCGCTCTTGTGAGTCTTGAAATACAATTTTCACAGGATATGCTTGACTGCCGACTCCTATTGCAGTAACGATTGCTTCCGTGTTGACGGGAATGGGAACTTCCCGGTAACCGGAATAACTGTTGGCATCGTCCACTCGTGCCATATCGGATTGAATATATATCTTTTTTCCAGTCAGCAGTTCTTTAGCGGTATCTACGTCCTTCAGATAAACCAATCCATTGATATATGCACGAGGATTTTTTTCACATATTTCTTCCAGGCGTACGTTTTTTATCTCATAATAATACTTTCCTCCTTCGCACTCGAAGATAAATCGGGTGGTATAGCTGGTGCTATTTGATAATTCTTGAATTTTTTCTTCAGTACCGGCAAAGGTGAGAATCTTATGTTTCAGTGAACTGTTGTCGGTACCCTTTTCTGTGTCGTATACCGAAAGTGTGGGGAGAAACATGTCACGTTGGGAGGGGACGAACATGAATTTCATTCCCGGCGCCCATTTACAAAGAAGTTGTAGGGGAAAGTTCTCTTTAATGAATAATTCTTCTTTACTGGAAGAAATTTCCTGACTCGGAGAAGTTGCGACAAGATAATCGTTTTGAGCTGTGGTATAGGATATACTACAACACAATAAAATAAAGAATAAGGCTGTTACTCTCATATTTTTTTACTTTTGGTGAACTTTGTAATCTATTGTTTGTTTTATAACTAATGGCAAATGTATGTATTTTATATCGCATAAGATGGAATATTCCAATCTTTTTGATATCTTTGCCCACGATTTAACTTAAACGTTATAACAAAATGAAAAAAGTATTTGTTTCAATTTGCATTGCCAGCACAGTACTTGCAATGTTTTCATGCCGCTCTGTAGAGAAGGCAATCCCTTTGTCTTCTATCAATGGCGAATGGAATATTATAGAAGTTAACGGCTCGAAAGTAACTCCGGGCGAAAGCAGAAACCTTCCCTTTATTACTTTTGATACTGCAACCGGCAGACTGTCGGGCAACAGTGGATGTAACCGTATGATGGGTAGCTTTGACGTAAATGCAAAGCCGGGTAGCATTGACTTTAAAGGAATAGCCGGCACCAAAATGATGTGTCCGGATATGACTACCGAGAGAAATGTACTGGGGGCTCTGGCACAGGTGAAAGGTTATAAGAAAGCCGGTAAAGATAAGATGTATTTGTGCAACGATTCCAATCGTCCGGTTGTTGTTCTTGAAAAAAAGGAGGCTGATGTGAAACTTTCTGTATTGAACGGAGAATGGAAGATTAAAGAAGTAAATGGTGAAGCAATTCCTTCGGGAATGGAGAAGCAGCCTTTTATTGCTTTTGACGTGAAAAAGAAAACAATTCATGGCAATGCAGGATGCAACCTGATCAACGGCGGTTTTGAAACCAGTACGAGCAATGCCAAATCAATCTCTTTCCCGGGAGTAGCAAGTACAATGATAGCTTGTCCCGATATGGAAGTGGAAAGCAAGGTTTTGAAAGCTTTGAATGAAGTGAAGTCATTTGATAAACTGTCCGGTGGCGGCATTGGTCTGTACGATGCGAACAATGCGTTGGTGATGGTTCTTGAAAAGTAATACTGAGAGTATATTATATAATATAGGTATGCCTGTGTCGCACATGACGACATAGGCATATTTTTTTATTCCTTTCTGATGAATTCGTTTTCTTTATTGAACCAGAGCCGTTTCCATTTGTTTAAAGAAGCAGTTGCTGCCCGGCTTCTGTATGACTCTGCCAGCAGTAATTTAGATTTGAAACTGTCGTTTTGGCAGAAAATATGTCATGTATCCGTCTGATTTCTTTTTGGCACATGGTTTGTTTTTTAATAAGCGTCCGTTTGAAAGCTCTTACAAAGAGAAAGAAAACAACCGGACAAAAAGAAATTGAATAATAATAAATAAAAAGAATAACGATCATGGGAAAAATTATTGGAATTGACTTAGGAACAACAAACTCTTGTGTTGCCGTATTCGAAGGCAACGAACCTGTAGTAATTGCAAACAGCGAAGGTAAGCGTACAACTCCTTCTGTAGTTGCTTTTGTAGATGGTGGCGAACGTAAGGTAGGTGATCCTGCTAAGCGTCAGGCTATTACTAATCCTACACGTACGATCTTCTCAATCAAACGTTTCATGGGTGAAAATTGGGATCAGGTACAAAAAGAAGTTGAACGTGTTCCTTATAAAGTAGTGAAAGGTGATAACAACACTCCGCGTGTTGATATTGACGGACGTCTGTATACTCCGCAGGAAATCTCTGCAATGATTCTTCAGAAAATGAAGAAGACTGCTGAAGACTATCTGGGACAAGAAGTTACAGAAGCAGTCATCACTGTTCCTGCATATTTCTCTGACTCTCAACGTCAGGCTACTAAAGAAGCCGGACAAATTGCAGGTCTGGAAGTAAAACGTATTGTAAACGAACCGACTGCCGCAGCTCTTGCTTACGGTCTGGATAAGGCTCACAAAGATATGAAGATTGCCGTATTCGACCTTGGTGGTGGTACATTTGATATCTCTATCCTTGAATTTGGTGGTGGTGTATTTGAAGTTCTTTCTACTAATGGTGATACTCACTTGGGTGGTGATGACTTTGACCAGGTAATCATCAATTGGTTGGTACAGGAATTCAAAAATGACGAAGGCGCTGACCTGACCCAGGACCCGATGGCTTTACAACGTCTGAAAGAAGCTGCAGAAAAAGCTAAGATTGAACTTTCTTCTTCAACAAGCACAGAAATCAACTTGCCGTACATTATGCCGGTAAATGGTGTACCTAAGCACTTGGTTAAGACTCTGACTCGTGCAAAATTCGAATCATTGGCTCACGGATTGATTCAGGCTTGTCTGGAACCATGTAAGAAAGCAATGAGCGATGCTGGTTTGAGCAACTCTGACATTGATGAAGTAATCCTTGTGGGTGGTTCTTCTCGTATCCCTGCTGTACAGAAACTGGTAGAAGATTTCTTCGGAAAGACTCCTTCTAAAGGCGTGAACCCGGATGAAGTAGTAGCTGTCGGTGCTGCTGTACAGGGTGCTGTTTTGACAGATGAAATCAAGGGTGTAGTATTGTTGGATGTTACTCCGTTGTCAATGGGTATCGAAACATTGGGTGGTGTAATGACGAAGTTAATCGATGCTAACACTACAATTCCGGCTCGTAAGAGTGAAACATTCTCTACTGCTGCTGATAATCAGAGTGAAGTAACGATTCATGTATTGCAGGGAGAACGTCCGATGGCTGCTCAGAATAAGTCAATTGGCCAGTTCAACTTGTCAGGTATCGCTCCGGCTCGTCGTGGTGTTCCTCAGATTGAGGTTACATTTGATATCGATGCGAATGGTATCTTGAAGGTATCTGCTAAGGATAAGGCTACAGGTAAGGAACAGGCAATCCGTATCGAAGCTTCCAGCGGTTTGAGCAAGGAAGAAATCGAAAAGATGAAGGCTGAAGCTGAAGCTAATGCAGAAGCAGACAAGAAAGAACGTGAAAAGATTGATAAGTTGAATCAGGCTGACAGTGTAATCTTCCAGACAGAAAATCAGCTGAAAGAATTAGGTGATAAGTTGCCTGCTGATAAAAAAGCTCCGATTGAAGCTGCTTTGCAGAAACTGAAAGATGCTCACAAGGCTCAGGATTTGGCTGCTATTGATACGGCTATGGCAGAAATCAATACTGCGTTCCAGGCTGCAAGTGCTGAAATGTATGCACAACAGGGTGCCCAAGGTGGTACACAGGCTGGTCCTGATATGAATGCAGGTCAGAATGCTGGTCAGGATAATAGCAAGCATGGCGATAACGTTCAGGATGCTGACTTCGAGGAGGTCAAATGATTCCGATAAGGATACAGATAATAAACAATAAGCAAAAGCGTGCAGCTCAATGAGTTGCACGCTTTTTGCGTTTATAGGGTTCATGGTTTCTATGTGTTTTCTATGGGCTTTTTTATCTCTTATTTGCGACATATTTGCGACACGTCTTATTTGGCGATAAGGTACAACTTAAATTGATATAAACCATTTAAAACGAGAAGAATATGCCAAGAGGAAATTACACCATTCAAAGAAGTTGCGAGGAGTGCGGTAAAATCTTTACTCCTCCGACATTAGTGTCGAAGTATTGTTGCCCTACTTGTTCCAAGAGAGCATATAAGAAAAGACAAATCGCAAAAGAGAAAGAAGCGATACGCCAAGCACTGATTAGACGAATACCATCCAGCAAAGGGTATCTAACCGTAAAGGAAGCTATGATGATTTACGGTATTAGTAAAGATGTACTTTATCGTATGATACGGCAAGGCTTGATACCGTCATACAATTCTGGCCAGCGTCTGATACGCCTTAGTCGGCAGTATATGGATGAACACTTCAAAACAAAGGCAGGGAGTAGAAAGAGAAAAAAGGAAGCATTGTCCTTTGAACCCAAAGACTGTTATGCTATCGGAGAGATTGCCAAGAAATTCCATATCAATGACAGCAGTGTCTTTAAGCACATACACCGTCATTCTATTCCTACACGCCAAATCGGTAACTATGTTTATGTTCCCAAATCTGAAATTGATAAATTATATAAGTCATTATGAAGAAAGCATTACCTAACACCAAAGTGACCGTCAAGCTCAGAAGGTCAAATTATAAAGAAGAGTGGTATTTGATTATAGAATCATATCCAGTGTACAAACGAGGTTCTAAACGGGCAAGCCGTGTGGTGGAATCCATTAACCGAACTATATCCACACCCATTTGGGATAAGTCGTCTATAGCACGTATCTTGCCGGATGGAACATTCAACTACAAACCCAAGCGTGATTTGAATGGAATAATTCAATGCCGTTCAACGATAGACCAAGAGGCTTGTATCTATGCTGACAATGTCCGTAAGTTGCGGCAACATGAATATGACAGTGCCATCCTTTACACTGATAAGGAAAACGAAATCGCTGCGCAGAATGAACGGAGCGAACAGGACTTCATCAAGTACTTCAATAGTATCATCAGCAAACGGCATCCCAACAGTTCCGATTCGATTATAGTCAACTGGAGGCGTGTAGGCGAACTGTTGAAAATGTATTCGCAAGGGCAACCAATTCCATTCAAGGAGATTTCCGTTAAACTGCTTGAAGATATTAAGATGTTCCTTCTCCGCGCTCTAATGGGAGGAAATAAGAAAGGTACTATCTCACAAAATACGGCATCAACCTATTTCTCCATACTCAAAGCCGGATTGAAACAGGCATTTATTGATGAATACCTTACAGTTGATATAAGTGCAAAAGTAAAAGGAATCATCAACATAGAGAAGCCTCGTGTTGCACTTACCATGAATGAGGTACAAATGTTGGTTGATACTCCTTGCAAGGATGATGTCTTGAAACGTGCGTTCTTGTTCTCTATTCTCACAGGATTACGGCACAGTGATATTCAATCTTTGAAATGGAAACAAATTCAGCAAACAAGCAAGGGCACATGGCAAGCAGTCGTGATTCAGCAAAAGACAAAAAGACCGGATTACAAGCCAGCCATTCAACAAGCACTTCAATTATGCGGTGAACGCCCAAGCAATGACGAAGCTCTCGTTTTTGAAGGATTGACTGATGCTTCTTGGATTTCTCGGCCTCTGAAAGTCTGGATAGAAGCATCCGGTATCAAGAAGCACATTACCTTCCATTGTACACGACATAGCTACGCTTCGTTGTTGCTGGAAAATGGTGTTGACATATACACAATCAAATCTTTGATGGGACATACTAACGTCAAAACCACGCAGATTTATACGCATCTTGTAAACGAACAAAAGGAGAAAGCCGCCAATACACTGCATATAGACAATTTGGATTTATAGGTCGTAGTGGAGACTTCCACCATTGAGCACCAACGGCTTATGTAATGCCAATCACATACTTACCACCATTTACCCCTCATAAAGCATCGGCTTTTTGAGGGGTATTTTGTTGTATAGAGGCTTTTGGTAAGGAAGGTGTCAGCCTAAATGGTTGTTTATTCCCCTTTTATTATGGCTTCCAATAAATTTCCGTATTAATGAAACTTAAATCTGTCAGTGGTATATGAGCGGTAGATAGGTGGCTTTCAAGCACCTATTTAGCACTCATAAACATCCCTATACTTTTGCGGCATCAATTTTAACACGAAGAAAAAATGGCTTATAAAGTAAATTCGTTGGAGGAAATGCCGAATGCGTTGTCCTACCTGATTGAGTCCGTAGAAGCACTACAAACTAAAGTAAATGCCTTGCAACATAAGCAGGCAAGTAACTCACCCAAATGGATGGATATAGACGAACTTTGTGCTTATCTGCCATCGCATCCAGCCAAGCAAACGGTTTAGGATGGGTATCAGCCAAACAGATTCCCGTACATAAGATAAATAAGGCTTTGGCTTTCTTACAATCGGAAATTGATGACTGGTTGAAGAACAAATCGCATAAGACACAAGATGGCTTGATGGAAGAAGCCAGACGATTTGTCGAATCTAAAAAGGTTATCAGATGATGGAAACAACAGACTATTGTTTTTCATTCTTTCGCAAGCCCATTCAAAACATCGAACCGATAAGGGCTGTAGGCATTGTGGATGTATATCGTTATATCATCGGGCATTATGCGCAACCGCAAACCGAAACCCTGCGTTCGATGCAATCTTCTCCCGAAGCAAAAAGATACAAAGCCACTCATTTTGACTATTGCACTTTTTCGGGGTTATTCCGCAAGCGTAATGAGAAGGAACTGATTATGCACTCAGGATTGATGTGTTTGGATTTCGACCATGTGGAGGACATTGGGGAGTTGAAGCAGCAACTACTCAACCATGAGTATTTTGATACGGAACTGTTATTTGTCAGTCCATCCGGTAATGGATTGAAGTGGATAATACCTATTGATTTGAAAGGCTGGGAACATTCCCGGTACTTCAAGGCTGTTACCAACTGTATCAAAGCGACAGGTTTGCCATTAGTGGATATGTCCGGCAGTGATGTGGCTCGCTCATGCTTCTTACCCTACGACCCACAAGCATATATTAACCCTAAATACAAAGATGATGTCGAAGAAAATATTTTCCGCCCAAGATTGGGAGAATGTCCCTTCTGAAATACGGCAAATACATACGCCAAGTATTGCCCCTATATATAATAAGGTAGAGGAAGATGTGGAGAGTGTTGTCCGGGAGATAGAACAACATGCCATTGATATAGCACCCGGTTATAAAGATTGGGTGGAGTTGGGCTTTGCGCTTGTGGATGGATTGGGAGAAAAAGGTCGGGAGTATTACCATCGCATCAGTCGGTTTTACCCAACCTATCAAAGGGAAGAAACGGACAAACAATATACGCATTGTCTGCAATCCAAAGGACAAGGCATTACTATCCGTTCTTTCTTCCATTTGGCAAATCAAGCCGGAATCTTATTGGCTTCGTTCAATAAAGAGCGTTTATCCATTTTGCCAAATATCCAAAATGGTAAAATGGGTAAATGGATAAAATCAGAGGAAGAACTTCCTGCATTTCCTGAATGTGTGTTTGAACACCTTCCTCCTTTTCTAAATGAGGTTGTCAATAACTCCATTTCGGTAGATGACCGTGATACAATATTGATTGGGGCTATTGTATGTTTGTCGGTATGCTTTCATAATGTTTGTGGAGTGTACGATGAGCGTATTGTTTATCCGAATCTCTATCTGTTCGTGGTAGCGGATGCCGGTATGGGAAAAGGAGCATTGACCTTATGCCGAGAGTTGGTAGCCCCCATCAACTGCCATTTGCATGAACTTTCCAAACGATTGGAACAGGAATATAAAGAAGCAATGAACACATATATTAAAGGTAAGAAAATTGATGGAATGACTATGCCAGTCGAGCCGCCCATGCGTATGCTTGTTATTCCTGCCAATAGCAGCGCAAGTTCTTTTTTGAAAATATTGGGAGATAATGACGGAATCGGGCTGCTGTTTGAATCGGAGGGCGACACGTTGAGCCAGACATTGAAATCGGACTACGGTAATTACTCCGATGTGTTGCGAAAGGCATTTCACCATGAGTTGGTCAGTTTGAGTCGGTGCAAGGACAGGGAGTATTGCGAAGTAACCAATCCGAGAGTGTCAGTCGCTTTGGCTGGAACTCCCGAACAGGTAAGAAGGTTGATACCTGATGCGGAGAACGGATTGATGAGCCGCTTTTGTTTCTATATTATCCGCTTCAAACGTGGCATAAGAAATGTGTTTGCCACAAGCGACATTTCTCAATCCAAGAATGCTATGTTCAAACTGTTGGGAGATAAGTTCTGCCATCTGCATGAGGAATTTGTACGGCAGGGTAATTATTCTTTTTCTCTTCCCTCCGATTTACAGGAACACTTTATAGAATACCTCAGTCGAGTGAATGAGGAATGTTGTGACGAAGTGGATAACAGGATGCAAGGAGTAGTCAGACAGATGGGACTGATTGCTTATCGTATAATGATGGTGTTGACCGCTGTCCGACATTTGGAGAATGTGTTTCACGAATCATCTTCTTCGGACGAAACTGTACAATTGATTTGCCATGAGTTTGACTATTCTATAGCCATGAGTATTTGCGACACCCTGCTTTATCATGCCGTATTCGTTTATCAGAATATGTCAGGAAATCAGTCTAAACGATTCAATACCGCTACGCTGGAGACAGGCGTTTATGCACGAAGGAATGCCCTTTATAATATGTTGCCTGACACTTTCACAAAGAAAGATTATGATGCGGCGGTTTTAACTTTGGGCGAGAATGGAAGTACGGCAAATAAGTGGATAGAAGCCTTTATCAAAGATGGCAAACTAAGCCGAATAGAACAAGGGAAATATAGGAAGATTTTTTGAGTGGCAAGTTTGTGTTTTAGTGTCACTAAAACCTATGCGGCAAGCGGATAGAACTGCCACTCTCAAAAAATCAATATATGAACATCAAAGTTAAGATAAGTATGAAGGAAAAGAAACTTGGTGGTCGCCCAAAGTTGCCGAGTTATCTGAAACGCACGAAATGTTTTCGGGTAATGTTTACCGAGAACGACTACATTTATATCCAATCCAAAGCGGAACAGGCTGGAATGTCTGTCAATGAATTTTGCCATCAGGCGGCAATGGATTGTCAAGTCTGTCAACGCATCAGTCCTGAAATGGTATCGGCTATTCGTGACCTTTCCGGTATCGCCAATAATGTCAATCAGATTGCCCACCAGATGCACACTTCTGGCTTGGAAGCAGTCAAACAACAATGCTTCTCAATCATATCAGAAGTCAGTAGAATTATCACTCAAGTAAAGAATAACTGCCATGATAGCGAAGATTAAAACAAGAGCAGATTTTGGTGGAATTGTGAATTACGCCAATGACCAAAAGAACAAGAAAAAAAGTGTCACACTCTTGGCGCACGAAGGAGTCTGTGCCATTAACAATAAAGCCATAGCCGATTCTTTTCAGATACAAGCATCCATGCGCCCGAAAGTAAAAAGTCCGGTGAAACATGTATCACTTGCTTTTTCTTCGCAAGACATTAGCCGTTTTCCCGATGATGAAGAAGGGGATGCGTTGATGGTGGAGATTGCCAAGAAATGGATGGAACAAATGGGGATTCGTAATACTCAATATATTATAGCCCGGCATCACGACACGAAACATCCTCATTGCCATTTGGTATTCAATCGGATAGACAATGAAGGCAATCTTATTTCTGACAGCAATGAAAGAATACGTAACGCAAAAGTTTGTCGTGCTTTGACTAAAGAGTATGGACTTTACTTTGCCCCTAAAAATAGTAAAGCCAGAAATAAAAACCGTTTGCGTCCTCACCAATTACGGAAGTATACCCTTCGTTCCTCAGTGCTTGACGCACGGGCAAATTCTCGTTCTTGGAATGATTTTCTTAGTATTCTCAAAGGTCAGGGTATAGATATGCGATTTAATCATGCTGAGAATTCTGACAAAATTCGTGGTATATCCTTTTGTATGGATGAATTTAGCATTGCTGGCTCTAAACTTGACCGTGATTTGAGTTTCAACAACCTTTGCACTATGTTGGGTGATATAGCTGCGGAACTGATTATTCAACCTCATCAAGCCATAACTTCTGGTGGGGGTGGAGGAACCAACAGTGAACAAGGATGGCGAGATGATAAAGATAAGGATAACCCAAGAAACGAACCTTTCTATAAACCCTCAAAACGTAGAAGATAATGAAAGAAGATGTAGTAGCTGCAAATCTTGCGAATTTGCGTCAAAGTATCAACGAGCTAAAAGAATGTATTGAAAAACAGAATGCCACTGTTTCTAAATCGGAACAATCTGTAAAAGTGGACTTTGACGAAAAGATCATTTATAATGGAGTTGCCAAAAGCTTCTGTACTTGCTGGAACGAAGCCTTGTCTGTGGTAAAGAAGCATATCTGGAAACAACAGCCGGACACATTGACTTTTTCGCAATGGTTTCCGAAACTCATTGAATTATTCAAGCGTAAGCATTCAGCAAACCCCGTATTTCCCCCTCTGAAAGTTCTTCCTAGTTTTGCGTGAATTTAAAACGTGAAACAATGAAGAACTTAACTTTAG
>NZ_FNNN01000052.1 GCF_900106755.1 Bacteroides faecis MAJ27 | reverse complement strand
CATTAAATCTGATTTTTACAAAGTTAATACATAAATAAAAAAACTACGAGAAAAATCCCGTAGTTTTCTATTTACACAATCAGATGGATAGTCCCAAATAGCCATTATCAAACTTTTAAAATGGTGTCACTATCCGGTCGGGATAGTGTAACTATGCAGATTGGATAGTGTCACTATACTAACTATATAGTGACACTATATCAAAATTTATCAGCCATCAGTTGAGTTATATGTTATCTTGAGAGCACTAGCTTCCCGCAGTACTTGCTTGACATCTGTCACGAATCCTATCTTGCACCCCTTCTCTATCTTGAGGCCAACAACCAAACTTTCCGGATCAGCTTGCTTCGCACGTGCAGCAGTGACTTTCTGTTTCAACTCTGTTAAAGTAAAATCCTTAACTACTTCCCGTCCTTCCGAAGTGTGAATCGTTACCACAATGCCACTGATTCTTTCCTCCACTGGAAGTTCCTTTAATCCATATTTTTTCGGAGCCCCTTCTATTAAAAGAATCGGAAACAAGCGGTCAAGATGCTCTTTACTCTTATCTGTTGATGTAACTGACAGATCAGCACGTATTTGCTCAAATGCCCCTTTCGCTTCTTTGAGGATAGTGGTAATTGCAGCAATTTCAGTTCCGCGATCATACTGAAAGAAAACAACCTGAGCATCTTGCCTGCTACTTTCCTCCCATGACTTCAACAAGTTCTTTATAATAGCAGACTTCAACTCATCCATCGAGGTAAATTTGCCATCGAACAACACCTTATTATCGGCATTAACCAAAAGCTGGTGAGCCTGCTTCTCCTTTACCCGGGAAGGTGGATTCGATCCATTGACCAGTTTACTATACTTCTCTTCTTCCTTTCTGAAGAAAATCATCAAAGACACATAATCATCCGCTTTATCCTGCTGAATTTCAGTCTGAATCTGCTGCGGTATTTCTTTCACTTCCGGCTGTGCGAACACATAAAGTGCGCCAGCCATTACAGGCACGGCAAGCAATAGCTTCAATCGTGCCCAACGATTGGTTCTTTCTTTTAACATCATAGTGATACGTTTTTTAAGTTTAGAGTGATTAAAGCCATTAGCCATAGAGTAGAGCCTTGTGCCAACAGCTTTTTTCACCAGTAATAATTGATATTTAGTTGCATCGACGCCTGTATTAATTACGCCATTATCGGCTTCAAATTCATGTATTTCCTGCAACTCCCGTTTGAGTAGCCATATAACAGGATTAAACCAATGAACAAGCAGGAAAATCTGCATAAACAATAAATCCAATGTGTGATGATTTCGTAAATGCATCATTTCATGGAGGAGTACTTCTTCGGACTGCCGGGAATAATCAGATGCTGAAACAACAATGTATCTGCCCCAACTAAACGAAGCAATCGGCTGCCGGGGAATCACCAATATATAGTTTCCATACCGTTTTTTCTCTGACATGCGAATTAACTGAGCCAAACGGCAGGTAGACACAGACAACCAGACAAATGTCAACAAAGCTCCTGCTCCATATATAGTCCCCAAAGTTACAGGAATCCAATTCAAAGATGAGATTTCCGTATTCTTTTCAGACAGGAGAATCTCGTTTCCCGGCTCTTCCGGATTTGACATGACCTGCTCCGTACTTTGCAAAATCTCGTGAATGGCATACAGAGGGGTATGCAAAAATGTCTCTTCAGTAGTTGTCAGCTCTATAAGTGGAAGCAAAGTACATCCTGACAATCCGACTAACAAAGTAATACGATTGAAACGGAAAAAAGTACTCCGACTCATCATCAGCTTAAAGAAAATATAAAAGATCACCAAGCAACATCCGGATTTCAGCAGATAGAATAAAAAGGCTCCCATTGTGTTTTCAGATTAAAAGTTATTTGTCTATAGAATAAAATCCGTATCTGTCTGACAGACTACAGAGAGATTAATTCTTCTTTTTGCCTTGCTCTATATACTCTATCAATGCTTTAAGTTCATCAACCGACATGCCTTCTTCTTCAATAAAAGAAGACACTACATTGATATAGGAGTTATTATAATATTGGGAAACAACTTCTTTGAGTGCCGAACTTTTATACTCCTTTTCTGAAATAAGCGCATAATACTGGTAGGTATTTCCATAGGCTTTATATCCTACAAAGCCCTTCTCTTCCAGCCCCCGTACAAGGGTAGAAACAGTATTGTAATGCGGTTTCGGCTCATCATAGAATGATAGAAGCTCACGAACAAACATAGGTCCATGTTCCCAGAATATACACATAATCTCTTCCTCTTTCGTGGTCAATCGTTTCATCTGTTTCATAGTTGAATATATTATTTAGTTCTTACAATGGCACAAATATAATACTATTATTCGAACAAACAACTAATCACATTAGTTAATCTACTAATTAATGCAGTTGTTTAACTAATATTATTAGTAGATATATTTTTCACCTTATTATATATACAATAAAAAAGGCATATCATCTGATAAATATCCGATATGCCTAATTCTATTATTTTTGAATTATTATTTCCGCCTTCGGGCAGGTAATACTATCCATAGAACAATATACCCCAATAAGCCTGAGAGAATAGTTCCTGACAGCACTCCGAACTTAGCCTGATTCAATAGAATAGGAAAGTTTGCTCCAAAAGAAAGATTGGCAATAAAAAGTGACACCGTAAAACCAATCCCTCCCAAAAGAGCGATACCGGAAAGATTCGTCCAAGTCATACCCGGCGGCATCGGAGTCAGTTTTATCTTTATAGCCAACCAAGTAAAGAAGTAAATTCCTGCAAACTTTCCGAACAATAAGCCTGCTGCTACTGCAATACCTACATCTCCTACCAACTCGCCGCCACCACTAAAGACGACGCCGGCATTGACAAAGGCAAACAACGGAAGGATCAAATAATTGACAGCTCCATGCAAATTATCTTCAAAAGACTGAAGGGGGCTAATAACACGGTCGGAAGCTGATTCAACCTCTTTCAGTTTGGCAATCTGCTCATTAGTTAACACAATACTTCCCGATTCCATCACTGGGAAACCTGCGATTGTATGACGAATATGCTCAATGTATTTCCCTACATCCAGACGAGGCTTCGCCGGAATAACAAAAGCCAGAATAACTCCCGAAATAGTACTATGGATACCCGATTGCAAAAATAAATACCATATAACGACACCAATCACTAAAAAGAAAATCTTATTCGTCGCACCACGCTTACCTATAAAATAAAGTAGAATGTAAAGTAAGACAGCTACCAGAATGTATCCATACGACACATGCGAACTATAGAAAATAGCAATTACGAGAATACCTCCAATATCATCAACCACTGCAAAAGCCGTCAGAAATATCTTCAGACTCAACGGAACGCGACTTCCCAACAAACTCAAGACTCCTAACGAGAAAGCAATATCCGTCGCCATTGGAATAGCCAGCCCCTGCCCTCCCTCACTACCCGGAGGACAAATTGACATAAAAACGAGCACCGGCAGCAGCATCCCCCCACAAGCAGCAATAAAGGGAAGCGCTGCTTTGCGGAAAGAAGAAAGTTCACCCACTAATAACTCCCGCTTAATCTCCAACCCTACCAATAAGAAAAATATAGTCATCAGTCCATCATTGATGAACTCAATCATCCGCAGATTCTCTCCACCATGCGAAAGCAGATTAAAATCACCAATCTGCAAATGAAGCTCATGCAAGAGGAACTCCTGATAAACCGGAGCTACCGGAGAATTAGCGATAATAGCAGCTGCAATTGCCGCTACAAACAAGAGGATACTCGCCGCAATATTCATTGACGAGAAATTTCGCATAGTACGCAAAATTGTCATAATGAAAAGTGTTTATAGTATTAGATTCGCAATATACGGATTTTCTCAATCATTATAGCTCCTTAAAGCCAGGTTTTTCACCCAAAGAACAAATATGCCCGTCAAAATAAGGTTCAATACCAATGTAAGCACAGAGATTACCAATGCCGGACCTCCGAGATTATAACCTAATGCAATAAATATAATTCCGGCACCTACCTCTCCACGAGTGAACATACCAATAGAAAGAGCCAGTCGTTCGCTCAACTTCCGGTCACGATAGAAGAACATCGGACAAAGTTTTCCTATATTCGACAAGAAAGAGACTATGACAACATGGAACAAAATCATCCCCCATGACATCATTTCCTGCGAACCTGTCACCGAATGAGTACCTGCATGAGTTTCCGCAAAGTTGACTCCGATAAAATGAGGCATACTCATTCCTACCAGGAACATAAACAGGAAGGAAATTCCGGTAGAGACTTTCCGTTCCACAGGGGTGTCATGCTCTTCGTGCTTCATGATCATACCCAATACAAATGCCGGTAACAGTACTTCGATATGGATGCTTCCTTCCTCTCCGTACAGTTCTTTACTGCCAAGATAAAGTATCTGCGTAGCCAGAAATATGATAACGGAGTAGAAAAGAATAGCCTTCCAGTCCTGCCGCCAATTATATTTATTCAACTGCCGCCAACCGACAGACAGCAACATAAATACAATGACCACTACAATAATCAATTGCCAGCGCAAACCAATCATCATTATCTGAAGGGGGATCATCAGAATAATCGTATCCAAGTCGTCAAAAATAGCCAAAACCTGAATCTTCTTATATATCCAGCTCGACTTCAAACCGATAGCCGCCAACATCGTAAATAAAATGCCGGCTGACGTAGGCGCAGCAAAACGGCTTAACAACAGGTTTTCTTTCCAAGCCTCCCAACTGTTCCAGTAATCAGGCGGAAGAAGTACGAATACGTAATAGATAGCAATCATAAACCAAGGTAAGGCGGCTGTAGCCATCGCTATAAAGTAATCCTCGGCATAACTTTTCCAGCGGACTTTGTCGAGCACAAATTCCCGCCCCACATTAATCATTATAAAACTAAGACATACATAAAGTAGTATATTCGACAGGACCTTAACGGCTCCATATCCTTCTCCCGCTATCATCGGAAGGAATTGTGAAATGACGAGCCCCAACATCAGGAAGCCCGAAAAAGACAGAACTTTTCTCATATTTATAGTTGTTTGTTTCAAAAAAGACGATTGCCAAGGAAAGCTCTGCAGACAGAAGGCAATCACCTGGTGTATTAAAAAACTAACCGCAAGCCGATTTGTTCAGAATATCTCTCTGAAAAATCGCTTGCGGTTCGTCTTTTAATCCAGCTTCAGTACAGCGAGGAAGGCTTTCTGCGGCACTTCCACGTTACCGATTTGTTTCATTCGTTTTTTACCTTTTTTCTGCTTTTCAAGCAGTTTACGTTTACGGCTTACGTCACCGCCATAACATTTTGCAGTTACATCCTTACGAACTGCCTTAATGGTTTCACGAGCTATAATCTTAGCCCCGATAGCTGCCTGAATAGCGATTTCAAACTGCTGGCGAGGAATTAATTCTTTCAGTTTCTCACACATCCGGCGTCCCATATCGTATGCGTTATCAAAGTGAATCAGCGTAGAAAGCGCATCAACCGGTTCACCATTCAACATGATATCCAATTTTACCAACTTGGAAGGACGGAAACCATTGGGATGATAGTCGAACGACGCATATCCTTTTGAAATACTCTTCAAACGGTCATAGAAGTCAATCACAATTTCTCCCAAAGGCATGTTATAATATATTTCCACACGATTGCCTGAAATATACTCTTGTTTGAGGAGTTCCCCACGTTTACCCAGACAGAGGGTCATGATCGGACCAATATAATCGGTAGTCGTGATAATGGACGCTTTGATATAAGGTTCTTCAATATGATCGATCAAAGTCGGATCAGGCATACCACCGGGATTATGCACTTCTCTCATATTGCCTTGCTTATCATATATATTATAAGATACGTTAGGCACGGTAGTAATCACATTCATATCAAATTCACGGTCGAGACGTTCCTGCACAATTTCCATATGAAGCAATCCGAGGAATCCGCAACGGAAACCGAAGCCCAGCGCCAGTGAAGATTCCGGCTGGAAAGTCAGGGAAGCATCATTCAACTGCAATTTCTCCAAAGAAGCACGCAGATCTTCAAAATCTTCCGCCTCAATCGGATAGACTCCGGCAAATACCATCGGCTTTACTTCCTCAAAACCTGCGATAGCTTTATCACACGGACGGGCTACATGGGTAATGGTATCTCCCACTTTCACCTCTTTCGAAGTCTTGATACCCGATATAATGTAACCTACATCTCCCGTACGAAGTTCGTTACGTGGAACCAGCTCCATTTTCAGTACGCCTACTTCATCTGCATCATACTCTTTTCCGGTATTGAAGAACTTTACTTTATCACCTTTGCGGATCACTCCGTTTTCAATCTTGAAATAAGCGATGATACCACGGAAAGAATTAAATACAGAGTCGAAAATCAATGCCTGCAACGGAGCTTCCTCATCACCTTCGGGATGCGGGATACGTTCGATCACAGCAGAAAGGATTTTTTCTACCCCCATTCCTGTCTTGCCGGATGCACGGATAATCTCATCACGTTTGCAGCCCAGCAATTCTACGATTTCATCCTCTACTTCCTCGGGCATGGCACTTGCCATATCGCATTTATTGATAATAGGGATAATTTCGAGATCATGCTCGATAGCCATATACAGATTGGAGATAGTCTGTGCCTGTACTCCCTGCGATGCGTCTACAATAAGCAGCGCACCTTCGCAAGCGGCAATGGAACGGGATACCTCATACGAAAAGTCCACGTGTCCCGGAGTGTCAATCAGGTTAAGGATATATTTTTCACCCTTATAGTTGTATTCCATCTGGATAGCATGGCTCTTGATGGTAATACCTCTTTCCTTCTCCAAATCCATATCATCAAGCATCTGCCCGTTAGTCACCTGAATAGTGTTGGTAAACTCCAACAAGCGGTCTGCCAAGGTCGATTTACCATGGTCAATGTGGGCAATAATGCAGAAGTTGCGTATATTCTTCATTCTGAATTCTTATTATTTTTATCTTTTTGGTGTGCAAAGATACGTAAATGACGGAATATAAAAAAATGCGTTGATAACATTATAACAATGTACCAACGCATTTTTTTATTGCTTAAGTGAGTTACTCGCTTAGATCAATTTGATGAAGAGTTCACCTTCTACTTCTTCAGCAGAAACTTTATCTTCTCTCAATAACCAGCCAAGGCCGAGGAACAAATCTTTGTCAACCAATTTAGTTGCTTTTTTCAGTTGCTTGGCAGTCATTCCTTCTGTTTCATTCAGTGCATTCCAGATATTACCTGCAATTACACCTGCTTTTTCTTTCAACATTTGCTTTTGAAATTATAGTTAGACATGCTTTAAAAATCATCCGGCCCGAAAGCTTTCAGATTTTATTTCGGGGACAAAGATAGTTATTTTTATGTTATATAACACTTTGTTGAGTATTTTTTTGCTGATTTTGTAATAAAAAAGCATTTTCCCCCTTATTTAGGGTGTTTTTCGAGGTATTCTACCCAAATTCTTGCCGCTTCTTCTACCATTTTAGCACACGGGCGTTTGCTATAATATTGAGTATTACGTTCTTCGGGAATAGTAGAAATCGGATCTTTTTTCTTCAATCCCAACAATTCTCCACAAATCAGCGACCCGTTACGTTTTTTAAATTCGGCAGCCAGTTCCTGCACTACTGCATAATTGGCAGCTTTTCCCTCACGATCTGTCGCCTCGGTAGCCCCGGTTTCCAGCCCGGCTACCAGGAAGAGGCCGCAAGCAGCTCCACAAGTCTCGCGCATCCGCCCGATACCTCCGCCAAAAGAGGCAGACATGCGTACCGCCTGTTCTTGAGTGAAACCATACATATCGGCAAATGCAGCTACTACAGACTGCGAGCAGTTATATCCACTCTTAAAAAGCTCTACAGCTTTTTGTATTCTATCTTCCATGCTATTTTCTGTTTTTATTTTCATGCAAAAGTATAAAAAAGTATCTTTGCAGCCGTTTTATTAACCAAAGAAAGTTATGGCTACAACATTTGATATTCAACTACCGCATTACTCACGCGGATTTCATCTGATCACGCGTGACATCGTTTCCCAACTGCCGGCACTTCCCGAAAGTGGTCTGCTGGTGGTCTTTATCAAACATACTTCGGCGGGACTGACTATCAATGAGAACGCAGATCCAGATGTTCGCCACGATTTCCAGACTTTCTTCAATAAACTGGTTCCCGACGGTGCTCCCTACTTCATTCATACGCTTGAAGGGCCGGACGACATGAGCGCTCACATCAAGGCTTCTCTGGTGGGTAGTTCCGTCACGATCCCCATTAAAAATCACCGTCTGAACCTCGGAACATGGCAAGGTGTCTACCTCTGCGAGTTTCGCGATGGAGGAGACACCCGTAAATTGAGTATTACTATCCTGTAATATTTCCAATAAAATTGCGTTACCGTCCCGTCTTTAAGGAAAATCAGCGTTCTATTTCCAAAGCCATCGGACAATGATCTGAATGAACAGCCCCATTCAGTATGCTTGCGCTTTTCAGCAACGGACGTACCGGCTCACTGGTCATGCAATAATCAATCCGCCAGCCTTTATTCTTGGCGCGCGAATTAAAACGATAGCTCCACCAGGTATATTCCTGCTTTTCCGGATAAAGCAGACGGAAAGAATCAATAAATCCTGCTGATAGGAAGCGGGTCATCCATTCCCGTTCTTCCGGTAAAAAGCCACTGTTTGTTGCGTTACGGACAGGATCATGGATATCAATCGGCTCATGACAAATATTATAGTCACCGCAGAGGATGAGGTTGGGACGAGTCTTGCGCAGTTCTGTCACATATTTCTGAAAGTCTTCCAGCCACACCATTTTAAATGCCTGCCGTTCGTCTCCACTCGTTCCCGAAGGGTGGTAAACACTGACTACAGACAAGTCACCAAAATCTGCACGGATGAAGCGCCCTTCATTATCATACGCTTCTATTCCCATACCATATTCCACATGGTCGGGCTCCTGCTTTGTGAGGATTGCCACACCGCTATATCCCTTCTTCTGCGCAGAATAGAGATAAGACTTATAGCCCAAAGCTTCAAACACTTCTGCCGGATATTGGTCCGGTTGCAGTTTTGTCTCTTGCAGACAAAGAACATCCGGATTCTCCTGTACCAGCCATTCCGGCAAACCTTTAGAAACAGCAGCACGAAGCCCATTCACATTATAAGTAATAATCTTCATCATCTTATATTTTATAGATTCATGTTCGTTTTATGAAAATAACAGCATGATATTCAATACCGAAACAATAACAGCAATAGCATACAACACAAAAGTGCTCCAACGACTATTGACATAATTTCCCATTACTTTTCGGGATGAAGTCAGCCCTACCTGCAGGAATACCGTAAAAGGCAACTGGATACTCAATATCATCTGCGAGATCAATAATCCCTTGAAAGGATCGCCAATAAAGAAAATCAGTAACAGCGCAATTCCCAGCGACAGGATTACCCCCACCTGCGAGTGGCTGTCTTTGATGTGATAGGATTCTCCGAAGATACCGGCAAAGATAGAACCTGCTGCCATTCCACTTGTTATGGTAGACGAAATACCTGCCATCAACAGAGCCAATGCAAATACGATTGCAGCATTACTGCCCAGCAAAGGTTCGAGCAATGATTTAGCCTGTTGCAATTCTTCCACCTGGATACCACTTTTAAAGAAGGTGGCAGCAGCCAGCAGAATCATAGCACTATTAATTGCCCAGCCGACAATCATAGAGAAAAGAGTATCGAACAACTCATATTTCAAAACTTTCTTGATGGACGCGTCATCTTTCTTATTATACTCATGACTCTGGATTACCTCCGAATGCAGGAACAGATTATGGGGCATCACAACCGCTCCCAGCACACTCATTATAATCAGCATACTTCCCTTTGGAAAAGAAGGTGTCACCCAACCCATCGTTGCAGCCGGCCAGTCTATTTCTACCAAAAACAACTCATAAATGAACGAGAGACCAATCACTGAAACAAAAGCAATGATAGAACGCTCTATTTTTTTATAGGAATTGGTAAAAAGCATGATGGAAACAAAAAGAGTGGTCAGCACCGCCCCCCACATTATAGGCATATCAAATAACATCTCCAATGCGATGGCCCCTCCCAGAATCTCAGCCAGCGAAGTAGAGATAGAAGCCAATACTGCTGTACCCAGAATAGGACGGGACACCCATTTAGGAGTATATTTAGTAGCAGCTTCCGAAAGGCAAAGCCCTGTGACAATGCCTAAGTGAGCCACATTATGTTGGAGGACAATCAGCATGATGGTGGATAATGTAACCACCCAAAGGAGTGAGTACCCGAATTCGGAACCCGCAGCAAAATTAGATGCCCAGTTTCCCGGATCAATAAATCCGACAGTTACCAAAAGTCCGGGACCAATATATTTAAAAACATCCAGTCCGCCTAAATAGCGTTTATGATCTTTCCGTTTTAAATCTTGAAAAATATTCTTCATCATTGCATAATAGTTTATTCAGCACAAATATACTTATAAATAACGACCGAGGATTGATTTTGGTTCAAAATACCGACAAATAGGGAAAGGCACGGCAAACAAAAAAAGAGGTTGTGTCAAAACGTTGGCACAACCTTTTTTTTACGTTTTACAGTCCTGCTATATTTTCTTTTGCTTATGATGCTTTTTTCTGATTCATTTG
>NZ_FNNN01000019.1 GCF_900106755.1 Bacteroides faecis MAJ27 | reverse complement strand
AAAAACTTTGGGTAATAACAAAGCCCGGGCTTGTGAAAGTCTGGGCTTTGTGCATAAAAAAAGGTTGTGCCAGCGTTTTGACACAACCTCTTTGTTTTTCTCATAGAGCGAATAAACTAGTCGGCTACGATCAAGTGATTATCACTGAATACGTTCAATCCTAGTTTATTCATAACATATTGGATAGCCAATTGTGCCTTTACAGAATTGCCGGCACCATCCAAAGGAGGAGCAAATGCGGCAATACCGAACTGTCCGGGCAATACACCCATCACACCACCACCTACACCGGTTTTAGCCGGGATACCGGAGGTGTACATCCAGTCGCCTGTATGTTCGTAGAAACCTACGGCGGCAATCATGGCAGTTATTTTAGGAGCCAGGCTGGCATCGAAAACTTCTTTCTTGGTCACCGGGTTCACACCGCCATTGGCGATAGTTCCGGCTGCAACAGAAAGCTGTAATGCGGTTACTCCCAAGGAGCACTGACGGGTATAAAGGTCTAACGCCATATCCGGATCATCATAGATACGGTTGTAGTTTTTCAGCAACCATGCAATAGAACGGTTGTTAAAGTTCGTATCCGATTCAGACTTATATAATTCGTCAATCAGTTGGGGAGCGCTGCCGCACAAATCAGTCACGTTCTCTACGATGGCATCCCATTTCTTGGCAGAGTCACCGATCGGTTTTACCATACTACAGGCAGAAATGGCACCGGCATTTACCAATGGAGTAGATGGGTGGTCATTTTCCAGCAAGATAGCGATGATTGAGTTGAAAGGCAATCCTGTTGCGTCAGCTCCGATTTTTTCTAATATTTCCTTAGCACCATATTGGCGCAGAGCAAGGATAGCCGTATGCACTTTGGATACGGATTCGATGCCGAAGCGGTAGTCGGTATCTCCCACATGGATGGTCTGCCCGTTGAGCAGGCAGACACTGATTCCAAAGAGATCTTTATTGACATTTGCCAGGTAAGGGATATAGTCGGCGTTCTTGCCGCCTGTATTTGTCTTTACCTGATCGTATGCCTCCTGTACCACTTCTTTCAATTGAGCGAGTGTTACTTTTTTATCCATAGATCAATTTATTTTTTTACGGTTTTATGACGACGACCACCGTGATTGAACATCTTGGCTTCTACCGGAAGATTCTTTTCCTGAGCCATGCGGGTAGGAGTCGGGAAGTCCAGTTTTTCCAGTTCGGCAATTGCGTTCTTGATGTCGCCCAGCAACATGTCTGCCATGTCGCGGCTGAATCCCTGACGAACAACCACACGCATCACTACATAATCTTCCAGTTTAGAAGGCAATGTATAAGCCGGAACCATCCAGCCGTGTTGAGACAGCTTATCCTGCAAATCGTACAATGTCCATTTGGCTGTTTTTGCATATTCCGGTTTCAGATACCAGATGAACAGTGGGTTCACTACATTTTCGGAGTAGTTAACGAACGGAGCCATCTTGGCGATTTCATCATGAATGTATTTAGCAATCATCAAAGAGTTGTACTGAACTTCTTTGTAACCTTGGAATCCTAAACGGATGAATTGATAATACTGTCCCAGAATCTGGGCAGCCGGACGAGAGAAGTTCAAACCTACCTGAGTAATGTTAGCACCCAGATAATTGACGCTGAATGCCATTTCTTCGGGCAGATATTCTTTGCCTTTCCAGCAAACCCAGCCAAGACCCGGATATACCAGACCGAACTTGTGACCGGATACACTGATAGACAATACCCATTTCAGACGGAAATCCCACTTCGTATCCGGATAAAGGAATGGAAGAATGAAACCACCGCTGGCGGCGTCTACGTGGATAGGAATGTCATAGCCTGTTTTTGCATTGTAAGCGTCGAGCGCTTTATCCAATGCTTCAACGTCGTCGTTCAGTCCTGTCCATGTAACACCTTGGATAGGTACTACGCAGATGGTGTTTTCGTCACACATCTTCAAAGCTTCTTCGGGGTCGAGAGTGGTTTTATCGAGAGTCAAAGGTACTTCACGCATTTCGATCTGCCACAACTGTGCAAACTTTTCCCATACAACCTGAAAACCTGTTGAAATAACGAAGTTTGGTTTATCAAACGGTTTGCCCTGAGCTTGTCTTTTTTTACGCCAGCGCAGCCATGCAGCTACACCGCCCAGCATACAAGCTTCTGAAGAACCGATAGCCAGCGCACCTGTTTTCCATGTGTCTTTCTCCGGAGAGTTCCACAAGTTGGCAACGATATTGATACATTTACCATTCATTACAGCGATACGAGGATATTCAGTTTCATCAATATAGTTGATGTTGATTGCTTCGTTCATCAGTTTGGTAGCGTAATCGTCCATATAAGTGGTAACGAAAGTTGCTAGGTTCAAACGTGGCTGAGTTTGGGCAAAGGTTTCATCTTTAACCATTTGGTAAGCGATTTCAGGAGTCGTTGGTCCTTCAGGGATTTTTTCTACCGGAGAGGGTTGTAACATTCTGTCTGAACCGAATACGTCGGTTTTTGCATCACCTTTTCTGAAATTTAAATCTTCCATACTAATTTGTTTTTTTAAAGGTTTAGGGCGATGGGGATTTTCCCCGTCGAATTTCCCTCAACAACAGCAGATAGTTTTGAAAGTTTTCAGGTTTTACATTATTTGGCGTTTATTAAGGGGGCGGACTTTTTGCCAATGGAAGGCGGGCGGAATATAAATAACCAAAGGCAAGAAAGAAATAAATCCTTCTTGCCTTTGGTTGTGTGAATGGTAGCCGGTTGTTATCGTTATTTTGATACCTATTGAAATATGTCGTTAAAGTCTAGCGGAAGTCTTTCAGTTCTTCCTGTAGTTTTTGGCGAGTGAAGAAAATGCGGCTCTTTATAGTACCTAGCGGAAGGTTCAGCTTTTCTGCTATTTCACGATACTTGAAGCCGGAAACATGCATGGCGAAAGGTACTCTGTACTCTTTGGGTAATGCATTGACTACCCGATGCATTTCTTTCAGGTCGTAGGCGTTCTCCGTACTTTCAAAACCTGCGTCCTGCGGTAAATTCAAATGGTAAAGATTGTCCGTACGGTCAACAAATGTCTGGTCGCGAACTACCTTGCGGTAGTTGTTGATAAAGATGTTGCGCATAATCGTGTACATCCATCCTTTAAAATTTGTGTCAGGTGTGTATTTATCTTCATTATCTAATGCTTTTAATGATGTTTCCTGCAACAAATCGTTTGCTTCTTCGCGGTCGGTTGTCAGCTTATAAGCGAAACGGAGCAGTTCTTCCTGTACCCCTACTAAATCTTTTCTGAAGCTTAAACTTTTCATATACGTTGCTTTTTAAATTGTGAGTATTCTTTGTTAAATTTCGATGATGCAAGTTTACGGGATTTTTTTAAGTTCGTTGGGGGAGAAACTGACGGAATTTGACCTAAAAACTGTCTACGGATAGTTTTTAGGTCATAAACTGATAGTTTATGGGTGTTTTTCACTCAGTTTTTGAGTATTCAATAATGCCTCATTTGAACTTTATAAGGTCATTGTTGTTTTCATCAGACCTAAACTTTTAACGAACCGGTATATGAAAATACAGACGGGAAGGGGTACTATACCTCTCATCACTTTACTAGCTATCTGGTCTATTTCGGCACTGACCTCTCTGCCGGGGCTGGCTGTTTCGCCCATACTGGGCGACCTTACTAAAATATTTCCGGAAGCAACGGACTTGGATATTCAGATGTTGACTTCGTTGCCGTCGTTGCTGATTATCCCTTTTATCCTTCTGGGCGGTAAACTGACGGAAAAAGTTGATTTGGTCCGTATCCTGAAGATCGGACTCTGGCTTTTTGCGGCAAGCGGCATTTTATATCTGATTTCCAACAGAATGTGGCAACTGATCGTAGTGAGTGCCATGCTGGGCATCGGAGCCGGATTAATCATTCCCTTATCTACCGGATTGGTGTCGAAATACTTTGTGGGCGCTTACCGGGTGAAACAGTTCGGACTGAGTTCCGCTATCACCAATTTTACATTGGTAATAGCTACAGCCGTCACGGGTTATCTGGCGGAAGTTAGCTGGCATTTGCCGTTTTTGGTTTATCTGCTTCCTCTGGTTTCGATTCTGCTGGTCGGCCATCTGAAGGATCGTCAGGATGAATCGGTTGTCCGGCAGCCTGAATCGGAAACTTCCTCTCCCGAACAATCTGCTTCTGTAGATACAGGAGGGAGTAAATATGGAATCCATACTAAGCACTTGCTCCAGATTATGCTTTTCTACGGGGTGACCACCTATATTGTGCTGGCAGTTATCTTCAATCTGCCCTTCCTGATGGAGAAGCACCATTTTACCAGCGGTGATTCGGGACTGATGATATCGCTTTTCTTTTTGGCGATTATGGCTCCGGGATTTTGTCTGGATAAGATTGTGGACGAGCTGAAAGAGCGTACCAAAGCTTACAGCTTACTATCTATGGCTGTGGGGCTGGCTCTGATCTGGATTGCCCCGATCGAATGGATGATTATTCCGGGGGGTCTTTTTGTCGGGCTGGGATATGGAGTTATCCAGCCTATGCTTTATGATAAAACGACACATACGGCACTTCCTCAGAAGACGACCCTGGCGCTGGCTTTTGTGATGATGATGAATTATCTCGCCATACTGCTATATCCTTTTATTGTCGATTTTCTCCAGAAGTTGTTTCACACTCAGTCTCAGGAGTTTCCTTTCATTTTCAATTTATTGATAACGGTCGTTACTTTCTTCTGGGCCTATCTGCGACGCGATTCCTTTTTGTTTAATGATCAATTGAAATAATAAAGATGAAGAATAAGAAACTGGAAGCCAATCTGAGTATGGCTGTATCAAAAATATTCAGCGGTTTAAATATGAATGCCTTGAAGTATCTGCTTCCCTTATGGATGAGCCCGTTGACGGGTGCGACGCTTCGTTGCACCTTTGCCGCCGTTGCATTCTGGGTGATCGGATGGTTCATGCCGCCGGAGAAGTCATCTACTAAAGATAAATGGTTGCTTTTCCTGTTGGGAGCATTCGGACTGTATGGCTTTATGTTTCTTTATCTGGCCGGACTGAGTAAAACAACTCCGGTGTCCAGTTCCATTTTTACCAGTCTTCAGCCTATCTGGGTATTTCTGATTATGATCTTCTTTTATAAAGAGAAAGCGACATGGAAGAAGATTCTCGGGATTTCGATCGGTTTGATCGGTGCGCTGGTCTGTATCCTGACACAGCAGAGTGATGATCTGGCATCCGATGCTTTCATGGGGAATATGCTTTGTCTGCTCAGTTCTGTCGTTTATGCAGTTTATCTGATACTTAGCCAGCGTATCCTTTCTTCCATCGGGGCGATGACCATGTTGAGATATACATTTTCCGGTGCGGCAGTCTCTGCTATTATAGTTACATTTATTACGGGATTCGATGCACCGGTGTTTTCTATGCCGTTCCATTGGACACCTTTCCTGATTCTGATGTTTGTACTTGTATTTCCAACAACGATCAGCTATATGTTGCTTCCGGTCGGTTTGAAATATCTGAAAACGACAGTTGTGGCAATATACGGTTATCTGATTCTGATTGTTGCGACGATTGCTTCTCTGGCTTTGGGGCAGGACCGTTTTAGCTGGACGCAGACAGCCGCTATTATTTTTATCTGTATTGGTGTATATCTGGTTGAGGTAGCCGAAAGTAAAGATAAGTCGCCGGACCCTTTGAAGAAGTAGTTGTATATACATCAGAAGATGACGGTTATGATACAAAAAAGCGGGCGCCTTTCTCAAGGTGCCCGCTTGCTTATGTCATCATCATGTTTTATAGAGAGGAGTTGATTGCTTGCGCAATGGATTTGAATTCTTCATCCGATAGTTTCAGTTTCGGATTGGAGAACAACATATCCGATTCCTTCTGAATAGGAATTAAGTGGATATGAGCGTGCGGTACTTCCAGACCGATAACCGCTTCGC
Source organism: Bacteroides faecis MAJ27 (assembly GCF_900106755.1). GTDB lineage: Bacteria > Bacteroidota > Bacteroidia > Bacteroidales > Bacteroidaceae > Bacteroides > Bacteroides faecis. The sequence goes on along the minus strand of NZ_FNNN01000019.1, from coordinate 104,704 downwards.
CTACCTTTTTGCAAGGGAAAGCTTTTTCGATGGCACGGGCTATCTGTTTGGCAAATACGTGCATGGCTGCGAGGTCTTCGTCACTTAAATCGAAGATATAGTCTACTTCCTGTTTGGGGACTACCAGTGTATGTCCCTTTACCAACGGATTGATATCAAGAAAAGCAAAAAAACGATCGTTCTCCGCTATCTTGTAGCAAGGAATTTCGCCTGCGATGATTCTACTGAATATGGTTGCCATAACTTTTGATAGATAAAAGAAGGCAAGCCTCACACGGAGACCTGCCTTACTGTTAAATGGATATGTTTACTACTTCTAATGCAATTTTACCCTGCGGTACGGTAATTTCTGCAACATCACCCACCTTCTTGCCAAGCAAACCTTGTGCGATCGGGGTGTTAACGGAAATCTTGCCTTCCTTCAGGTTGGCTTCACTTTCGGAAACGATGGTATAAGTCATCTTCATACCATTCTTTACGTTCTTCAGTTCCACCTTGTTCAGAATCTGTACAGAATCTGTCTTTAGTTTGGATTCATCTATGATTTTTGCATCTGCGATGACCGCTTTCAATTTGTTGATGCGCATTTCCAGCATCCCCTGTGCTTCTTTGGCTGCATCATATTCTGCATTTTCCGACAAGTCGCCTTTATCTCTGGCTTCGGCGATGGCCGCAGAGATCTTAGGGCGTTCCACTGTTTCCAGTTCTTTCAATTCTGCCATTAACTTTTTGTAACCTTCTTCTGACATATAAGCCATGATGTTTTTCCTCCTTTTTATTTAAAATGGTCATATAAACAAAAAAGAATTCCAACATGGCACATGTTGGAACCCTCTTCTCAATTATTTCTTTGCAAAGATAGCCTTTTAAGTGATATCTGTCAAGTGAAAAAAGATGCTATGTAACATATTTAAATGAAATATGCTAAATTATAACAACTTAGAGCAGTGACTTGACGGATGCTTCAAGGTCTTTGATATCTTCGCCACGAAGCTTCAATTCGTTGTTTCTGTTGATCAGGAAGATGGACGGTACCTGACGAACATTATATACAGCTACGTTGGTAGAATAGACACCGTTTCCGTCGCGCACACAAACCCAGGGCAGGTTGCCGGCAGCTGTTTTCCAGTAGTGTTCGTCTGCGTCGAGAGATACCTGATAAATTTCCAGTCCTTGCGAAGCATACTTGTTATATAGTTCACGAAGCATCATATTATGCGGTGCTCCTGCCGGTGACTGGAACACGGAGAAATCCAGCAATACTACTTTTCCTTTCAGGTCAGTCAGTTTGCGGGTATTTCCTTTCACGTCACGCAGAGCAATGTCGATGATGCCTGTTTCTATGATCTTGTCTTGTGGAATTTCCAGAGACTTGCTTTGTGGCTGGCGGGTATTCTTCATACCTTTGATCACGATGTTATACAAATTTTTCGAACGTACGGCGTTCGGATATGCATTGTTGAGGCTGGTAGCAACAGCCGCAAAACATTTCACGTCCTCTTTATTGTTCAGCGGATCGAAAATCAGATAATCATTCAATTTCTGGAACAGGGCGAAGTAAGCAGCTGACGTGTTGGGAGCGGCGAATATATAATTCACTTTTACGTCCTCTTTATAATTTTTCAGTAACGTTGCCAGGTTTTCTTCGAACGTGTCGTGTCCCAGTTTATTGGCACGCAACGCATTCAGTTGGTCGTTTACGTTCTTTTGAAGATTGATTTGTTTCAGTGTCAGTTCCTTAATCTTGTTGCTGTTGTCAGATCCTTCTACCGTGTAGGCAGTAGAGAAATCGACGTACGGAGCTTTGATCTGTATCGTTTCGATAGAATCCACAGAAAAGTTGATGACTTTGTCGTCTACCCGCAAGCGGTAAAACTCAGGCGATTCGGGGCGGGGCTGTTTGAATTTGAATGTACCTTCTCCTTTCAATTTAACCGAATCAAGCGGGACAATACCTTCCAGACTGGAAGCTTCGAGATAAAGCATTTTCCCGTCGGCTCCTGATACGTCTCCGTTCACTTCAAACTCAGGACCGGAACTACAAGCTGTAATGGTAAGTGCGGCAAGCGCTACAAAAGTTATCTTTTTCATATCTCGTGTGTTTTTTAAGAGTTGCAAATATACGTCTTTTCGAGATTACTCAAAGCTTTTTGCCTGCTTCTTCACCTCTATTTTGCAAAAAAAACATATAGCATCTAACTTTTTAGCTCATTTCCACCTGATTACAACGATAAATGTATATCTTTGCAGGAATTTTGAAAGAAAAGTATAGATAAAACAATTTTTATGATTAACCCAATTGTTAAGACGATCGAGTTACCTGATGGAAGAACCATCACACTCGAGACGGGAAAGTTGGCAAAACAGGCAGACGGTTCTGTAATGCTACGCATGGGAAACACCATGTTATTAGCTACTGTTTGTGCCGCTAAAGATGCAGTTCCCGGAACAGATTTCATGCCTTTACAGGTAGAGTACAAAGAAAAATTTGCGGCATTCGGCCGTTTTCCTGGTGGTTTCACCAAGAGAGAGGGTAGAGCTTCTGATTATGAGATTCTGACTTGCCGTCTCGTAGACCGTGCTCTCCGTCCACTATTCCCTGATAATTATCACGCAGAAGTATATGTAAACATCATCCTTTTTTCTGCTGACGGTATAGACATGCCGGATGCACTGGCCGGACTTGCAGCTTCTGCAGCACTCGCTGTTTCAGATATTCCTTTCAACGGACCGATTTCTGAGGTACGTGTAGCACGTATCGATGGTCAATTTGTAATTAATCCTACTTTTGATCAACTGGAAAAAGCTGATATGGACCTGATGGTAGCCGCTACTTATGATAACATCATGATGGTAGAAGGTGAAATGCACGAGGTATCCGAAGCTGAATTGCTGGAAGCAATGAAGGTGGCTCACGAAGCTATCAAGGTTCATTGCAAGGCTCAGGTGGAGTTGATGGAAGAAGTAGGAAAGACGGTGAAACGTGAATATAATCATGAAGTAAACGACGAAGAATTGCGCAAGGCAGTTCGTGAGGCTTGCTATGACAAGGCTTATGCCGTTGCTGCTTCTGGAAATAATAATAAGCACGAACGTTTCGAAGCTTTTGATGCTATCCGCGAAGAGTTCAAGGCTCAGTTCTCTGAAGAAGAACTCGAAGAGAAAGCTGCGCTGATCGACCGTTACTATCATGATGTAGAGAAAGAAGCTATGCGTCGTTCTATTTTGGATGAAGGCAAGCGTCTGGATGGTCGTAAGACTACGGAAATTCGCCCGATCTGGTGCGAAGTTGGCCCTCTGCCTGGTCCTCACGGATCTGCTATCTTTACTCGTGGTGAAACTCAATCTCTGACTTCTGTCACTCTGGGTACCAAGCTCGACGAAAAGATTATCGACAATGTATTGGAACATGGAAAAGAACGTTTCCTGTTGCATTATAACTTCCCTCCTTTCTCTACAGGTGAAGCAAAGGCACAACGTGGTGTAGGCCGTCGTGAAGTTGGTCACGGTCATTTGGCTTGGCGTGCTTTGAAAGGACAGATTCCTGCTGACTATCCGTACGTAGTACGTGTTGTTTCAGAAATCCTCGAATCTAACGGTTCTTCTTCTATGGCTACCGTATGTGCCGGAACACTGGCATTGATGGATGCCGGTGTGAAGATCAAAAAACCGGTATCAGGTATCGCTATGGGATTGATCAAGAATCCGGGCGAAGAAAAATATGCAGTATTGTCTGACATCCTCGGTGACGAAGACCACCTCGGAGATATGGACTTCAAAGTAACCGGAACAAGAGACGGTATCACAGCTACTCAGATGGACATCAAGGTAGACGGTCTTTCTTATGATATTCTGGAACGCGCTTTGAATCAAGCTAAAGAAGGACGTATGCACATCCTCGATAAGATCACTGAGACTATCGCCGAACCGCGTGCTGACCTGAAAGACCATGCTCCCCGCATTGAAACAATGACTATTCCTAAAGAATTTATCGGAGCTGTAATCGGCCCTGGTGGAAAAATCATTCAAGGTATGCAGGAAGAAACCGGTGCAGTGATCACTATCGAAGAAACAGATGGTGTAGGACGCATCGAAGTTTCCGGAACAAACAAGAAATGCATTGAAGACGCTATGCGCATGATCAAGGCAATCGTTGCTGTTCCCGAAGTAGGTGAGGTATATAAAGGTAAAGTTCGCTCTATCATGCCTTACGGTGCATTCATCGAATTCCTGCCGGGCAAAGACGGTTTGTTGCACATTTCCGAGATCGACTGGAAACGTCTGGAAACAGTAGAAGAAGCCGGAATTAAGGAAGGTGATGAGATTGAAGTGAAACTGATCGACATCGATCCGAAGACAGGAAAATTCAAACTTTCAAGAAAAGTGTTGATGCCAAGACCGGAAAAGAAGTAAAAAAGCAGATCGCTTTTAGATAATGGAATAGCCCGATTACTAAGTATTCGGGCTATTTTTTTGTCTGTTATTTTGCTTTTCTGCGAAAAGATGTGTTCTTTAAATACATTTTGCAGGGGAAGTATAAAAAGTCTATTCTGCCTTTCTATGATTATCTGCGTTGGTGGGAAGGCTTATATTCTTTCGACGGTTCTTCTTTCAACTGCACTCTTACTAAATTGGAGAAATGTATAATGTGAAGATTACAGTAGAGAATCTAAAAGTACTGAATGATCGTTGCACGGGTAAGTTCAAAATCTTTAAAAACATAATGATTATGAATATGATAGTTTACCCATACAAAAAAGAATCGGAAAGTACCCCCATACTTCCCGATTCGAAACAGTCAAAAATCGACCTTAATCAATTTATTAACTTAACACGTTGCAAAGATATGAGAAAAATTTCTTTGAAAGGGCTTTTTTGCCCAAAAAGTTTAGAATCTAAGCAAATAATACTGGCTATGAGGATTATATTATTCTTTTTTTTGTTCGTAACTGATAAGGAATGAATGTACAATCAGCCATTGAGAGGGGTATAACATCCAATACACAAGCTATATATACCCTGTACATTGGATCTATATATCCTGTACATTGGATTTATATCTCCTGCGTGCTGGAACTATATCCCCAACTACTATTCATTCTTGAGGCTCCTTGGAGTCAAATCTGGGCTGAACACAGCCCTCTCCAATAAAGTGTTGACATTTCGCATTCAGCCCTTTCAGCCTTGCTCGCAAACGCTTTGATGGAAGGCGATAGCGGCTGAAAGCACTATTTTATACCCCGTCTCTGGTGTATGCTGAGAGGGGTAAGTAACTTCAGCCCTTTCAGCCGGAAAAAGAATTGATTCAAACGCTAATAATTTCCGATTCAACAGAGCCTGTATTTATTCCAAACAGAGTCTCTGTTCGGAACAAACAAAGGCTCTGTCCGAGGTAAACCGACCCTCTGTTTTTTTCTGAACTATTGATCCATTGATTGATTTGAATAAGCCGGTATTCCACCAGCTTTCATCTCGGTGGTGAGTCGTTTTCATCTCGGTAGTGAGTAACCTTTATCTCGGTGGTAAGTGAAGGCCATCTCCGGGCTTACAGAATTCAGTCCGTGTGTTGAGTAACTATAACTTGTCAGCAGAATAGCTATAACCAATCAGCTTTGGGGTTTATGTACGACCGAGGCTGAAAGGACTGAAACTACCCCTCCCCACTCAGAATGCCCTTACACTAGGGTGTAAAATAGTGCCTTCAGCCGCTATCGCCTTCTATCAAGGCGTTTGCGAGCAAGGCTGAAAGGGCTGAATGCTGAGAATACCCATAGAATAGTGTGAACTATAAAGGTGGTACATCTTTCACTCAGATGTTGTACATCTTTTACTCAAATGTAGTACTAGAGTCAGGCAACTTAAGTACTTGTCAGAAGCAAGTCTTGTACTTATAGGGAAGTTTTCTAATATAAGATTGAATCATTCAATGTCGTTTCCCCGGTTCACTTGTGTGAACTCATTTCTTCTTGGCAATATTCCTTATTGAAATTTCTTATCTTCTTCGAGAAGTTCCTGGCTACATTGTTCCGGTGCCAGAGGGGTAAAGAACTCTATCAGATTTTTTTCAGGATCGCGCAGGTACAAGGTGGCATTCTATCGGATGAAAAGAATACGGATGCTTCCGGCAATTACTTATAAATTTGCACCGGCAGTTCTCCTTTTAACGCGCCTAAAGCATTATAAGCCAACGATTCCATTTCTCCTTCCCCGGGATAGACATGTATAGGAGCTAAAAAAGAAATTCGTTTTTTCAATCTTGAGATAATATAATCCGAATAGGCAATACCTCCTGTCAGCAGAATGGCATCCACTTTTCCGCAAAGTACGGTAGCGGCTCCGCCGATTGCTTTTGCCACGTTGTAGATCATGGCGTCCAATATTAGTTCCGCTTTCTTGTCGCCTTCTTCTATAGATTTAATGATGGCGGGCACATCGGTTGTCCCCAGATGGGCTGTCAATCCGGCACGACCGGAAATACGCTTTTTCAATTCGTCTTTGGTAAGCTGCCCGCTATAGCAAAGGTCGATCAGCTGTCCGGCAGGGAGCGTTCCTGCACGTTCCGGTGAGAAAGGACCTTCACCGTCCAATGCATTGTTGGCGTCAATGGCCCGTCCGTGCTGATGGACTGCTACGGAAATACCACCTCCCAAATGGCAGATAACCAGATCTAGCTCTTCGTACTTTGTATCTTGCTCTTTGGCAAAACGACGTGCGATGGCTTTCTGATTCAAGGCATGCCAGATCGTGATTTTCGGCATGAGCGGCGAGCCTGTGATACGTGCTACCTCTTCCAGTTCATCCACTACTCCGGGATCGGCGATATAGGCGGGACAATGGGGGAGGGAACTGGCGAGTTCTTCCGCAATCAGTCCGCCTAAGTTACAGGCGTGGGTTCGCATGGCGTGTAGCGTATCACGTTTCATTGCTTCGTTGACCTCATACACTCCTCCGGGAATAGGCTTCACCAATCCGCCGCGTCCGATGACGGCATCGAACTCGAAAGGTATCCCGTTCGCTTCCAGCTCCTGAAGGACCAGGTTCTTCCGAAATTCAAACTGGTCTATCACCTGCGGATAAACGGATAATTCTTCCACCGAATGTTTGATATTGCGAACCAGTAACGGGGTTTCATTCTCGTAGACTGCTATTTTCGTTGATGTGGAGCCGGGGTTGATGACCAGTATTTTCATAGAATCTATTTTTAGGAATTACGAGTTACGACTTTTGTTAAATTCTTCCCTGCATTTGCAGTCTCCTGCTACTTGCAGACAGGCCATTGCGATGCTGTAATATTTCGACAATCCGGAATCGCTTCGTGAAGGAAGAACCACCGGACAGATAGGGCCTTGCAACAATCCTGCCATTTCCGCGTTGGCAAACAGGGAGACGGATTTGTAGAAAGCGTTTCCTGATTCGATATTCGGGAATATCAGCACGTCTGCCTGTCCGTTGATAGGGGAAACAATGCCTTTGATGTCTCCGCTTGCCTGTTCGCAGGAAGTGCGTACGTCCAGCGGACCGTCAATGATTACATTCCCGAATTCTCCGGCTTCGGCCAGCTCTACGATATTCACATAGTCCAAAGAGTGCGGAAACTTGGCGCTGACTTTCTCGGTGCAGTGTATCAGTGCGACACGGGGCTGTTCAATGCCGAAATGACGGCAGGTGCAGATGGCATACCAGATCATTTCTATGCGTTGTTGCAACGTTGGACGTGGAATCACTGCGGCATCGGAGAAGAACAGCAGTTTGTGGTAAGTCGGAATCTCCATCACGGCCAAGTGTGTGAGGATTTTCCCTTTGGGAAGCAGTCCTTTCTCTTTGTCGAGGATGGCGTGCAGCAGATTGTCCGTGTTGATGATGCCTTTCATTAAAATATCCGCTCCTCCTTCACGCACGATGCGGACGGCTTCGCGTGCCGCTTCGTCCGAATCTTCGATGTGAATGGTTTTCACATAGTCAGGGTATTGTTTCAGTGCGGGATATTTTTCCAGAATAGCCGAGTCTCCAATCATAAGGAACTCTGCAATTCCTTCCTCCAAAGCACGGGTGATAGCATATTCCGTATTGGGATCGTTGGCGCAGACTACGGCAATGCGTTTTCTGCGATTCTGTTCTTTAAGATGGGCTGTTAGCTGGGCAAAGTTCTGAATAGGTTCCATAACGTTAGATTTTTAGCAAATATCAGAAAAATCATTGAGAAAATAATACTTGCAACCCGAAAAGTTACGCCTGTTATGTAACATTTTGTTATATTTCAGTTGTTTTACTGTGTAGATATACACCGAACCGTTTTTTCCTGTATTTTTGCAAATAAATCCCCCTTAAACTTTAAAACAAAATGAAACAGTTCAAAAACCTATTGTTTATTAGCACATTACTCCTTTGTTGGATGCTCGTTTCCTGTAAAACGACGGCTAGAATTCCTGCCGGCTGGTCGCTGGTGTGGGAAGAAAACTTTAATCAAAGGAAGGACTTTGACTCGCAGGTCTGGAGTAAGATTCCGCGAGGGAAATCCGACTGGAATAATTATATGACGGACTTTGATTCCTGCTATGCCATGCGTAAAGGCAAACTGGTACTGAGGGGTATTGTCAATCAGACACTGCCCAATGATACGGCACCTTATCTGACAGGAGGCGTTTATACCAAAGGTAAAAAGGCTTTTTCTGACGGACGGATCGAGATCTGTGCCAGGCTGAATGCCGCAAAAGGTGCCTGGCCTGCTATCTGGATGTTGCCCGAAAATGCCAAATGGCCGTCGGGAGGCGAGATAGATGTGATGGAGCGTCTGAATGATGACTCTATCGCTTACCAGACGGTTCATTCTCATTATACGTATACTTTAGGTATCAAGAATCATCCCAAGTCGCACTCCACAGGAGTGATCCATCCCGATCGTTACAATGTTTTCGCTGTCGAAATGTATCCGGATAGTCTTTCGTTCTTTGTCAACGATGTACATACGTTTACTTATCCCCGTATACGGACGCAGAAGGAGGGGCAATTCCCGTTCAATCAGCCGTTCTATTTACTGATTGATATGCAGTTGGGTGGTTCATGGGTCGGAGCAGTCAATCCCAAAGACCTTCCGGTAGAAATGGAGGTGGACTGGGTACGTTTTTATCAACGGAAATCATTCAAATAGAGCATAAATATGAAAATTCAACTTCCTCCTTTTTTACAGAAGGGCGATAAAGTAGTCATAATATCACCTTCCAGCAAGATCGACAAACAGTTTCTGAAAGGTGCAAAGAAACGGATTGAATCGTGGGGCTTGAAAGTCGCCATAGGAAAACATGCCGGAGGGTCTTCCGGACGCTATGCGGGGACGGTCAAACAGCGGTTGAGCGATTTGCAGGATGCGATGAATGATCCGAAGGTGAAAGCCATTTTTTGCAGTCGTGGCGGATACGGTGTTGTACATTTAATTGATAAGATAGATTTCACTGCCTTTCGCGAACATCCGAAATGGTTGTTGGGGTTCAGTGACATCACTGCCTTGCATAACCTGTTTCAGAAGAATGGTTATGCCTCTTTGCATTCGCTGATGGCACGCCATCTGACTGTGGAACCGGAAGATGATCCTTGCGTGGCCTATCTGAAAGATATCCTGTTCGGTAATCTGCCCGCTTATACATGCGAAAAGCATAAACTGAATAAACAAGGTACTGCACAGGGAACTCTGCGAGGCGGAAACATGGCAGTGGCCTATGGACTGCGGGGAACTCCTTATGATCTTCCGGCAGAAGGAACGGTCTTGTTTATCGAAGATGTGAGCGAACGCCCTCATGCGATTGAGCGTATGATGTACAACCTGAAGCTGGGCGGTGTACTTGAAAAGTTATCCGGACTCATTATCGGGCAGTTTACCGAATATGAAGAAGATTGTTCGCTGGGTAAGGAGCTTTATGCAGCATTGGCAGACCTGGTGAAAGAGTATGATTATCCGGTTTGTTTTAACTTCCCGGTGGGGCACGTGACGTATAACCTGCCGCTTATCAATGGCGCAAAAGTGGAATTTACCGTCGGAAAGAAGAATGTCGAGTTAAAGTTTATTTGTTAATAATCTATTCTATCTGAACGATACTGTGCTGAAAATGACTAATTTTGGAGCCTCAATAGATAAAAGGACGATGAAAAAGAAACCTATGATAGTATTGGCAAGTGTCTTTATGATGTTTTCTGCCTTTTCTTGTGGTGGAGGCAGTAAGACAAGTAGTGCGAACGAGCAAAATGAAAAAGTGGTGGTCAATGTACCTCAATTTGACGCTGACAGCGCTTATCTGTATGTGAAGAATCAGGTCGATTTCGGTCCCCGTGTTCCGAATACGAAAGAGCATGTCGCTTGTGGAAATTATTTAGCGGAGCAACTGGAAGCCTTTGGTGCTCAGGTTACTAATCAATATGCGGACCTCATAGCTTATGACGGTACCCTGCTGAAAGCGAGAAATATTATCGGTTCTTATAAGCCGGAAAGTAAAAAGAGGATAGCATTGTTCGCGCATTGGGATACTCGTCCGTGGGCGGATAATGATGCTGACTCAAAGAATCATCATACTCCTATTTTGGGGGCAAACGACGGTGCCAGCGGGGTAGGTGCTTTGTTGGAGATTGCCCGTCTGGTCAATAAGCAGCAGCCGGAACTGGGTATAGATATTATCCTGCTGGATGCAGAAGATTATGGTGCTCCCCAATTCTATGAAGGAAAGCATAAAGAAGAATTCTGGTGTCTCGGTTCCCAATATTGGGCACGTCATTCTCATGTGCAGGGATATAATGCACGTTTCGGCATCTTGCTGGATATGGTAGGTGGCGAAGGCAGCGTATTTATGAAAGAAGGTTATTCCGAAGATTTTGCACCGGATATTAATAAGAAAGTATGGAAAGCTGCCAAGAAACTGGGTTACGGAAAAACTTTCATGGACGGTAACGGCGGATTGGTAACGGATGATCATCTGTTCATCAACCGTCTGGCGCGTATCAAGACGATTGATATCATTCCCACCAGTCCGGATGGTGATTTCACCCCGACTTGGCATACTGTCAATGATACTATGGATCATATCGACAAGAATACCCTGAAGGCTGTCGGACAGACGGTATTGGAAGTAATCTATAATGAAAAGTGATCTTGTTAGTCCGCTTCTTTGTTACTTCAAAGACCTGACAGCTTTGTGCTGAATTAATAAATTGTTAAACAGTAAATCGTAAATATCATCATGTCAATTAATGAATTACAAGACGAAGTAATTGCTGAATTCAGCGACTTCGATGACTGGATGGATCGATACCAGCTGCTCATAGACTTAGGAAATGAACAGGAACCACTCGATGAAAAATATAAAACCGAACAGAATCTGATCGAAGGCTGCCAGAGCCGTGTGTGGCTTCAGGCGGACGAGGTGGATGGAAAGATCGTATTTAATGCGGAAAGTGATGCTTTGATTGTAAAAGGAATTATTGCTTTATTAATCAAAGTCCTTTCAGGACATACACCTGATGAAATTCTGAATGCTGATCTTTATTTTATAGATAAGATAGGGCTGAGAGAACATCTGTCTCCTACACGTAGCAACGGTTTGCTGTCGATGGTAAAGCAGATACGTATGTATGCGCTGGCATTTAAGGCGAAAGAAGGAAAATAATAAGCATATCATTTTAGGCACGGATAACACGGATTTACGCTGTTTTTAGTTGCTTATAATCTCTTAAAACCGCGTAAATCCGTGTTATCCGTGCCTAAAATCAAGTAAACAGCTGTCTTTCGTACTCCTTTCATTTACTAATTTCTTCCTGATACTCCAATATATCTGCCGGTTGGCAGTCAAGTACTTTGCAGATGGCCTCCAGCGTGGAGAAGCGGATTGCCTTTGCTTTTCCGGTTTTTAATATAGAAAGGTTGGCGGGAGTGATATCGATTTTCTCCGCCAGTTCGCCCAGAGAGATTTTTCTGCGCGCCATCATGATGTCAAGGTTTACTATAATTGCCATAATTCTATTTTCTCGGTTTGAGTTAAATCGTGAGCTCCTGTTCTTCTTTCATTTTCAGTCCGATAGCGAATGTCTCTGCTACAATCAGACAGCCAAGTCCCAATAATAAATCAGTCGCTTGTAGCGCCAGGGGAGCAATGATGTATTTGTCGAGTGCGAATACTTCTTTTAATCCCCAGTAATTGACAACTTGAGGAATCAGGTAAAATAGAAAGGAAATGATCAGCAAACTGCCCAGCCAGCGCAGGCGGCGTACATTCTTCCATTCAAATATCTGTGATTTGTTGATGCTCAGAATCAGCATGACAAAGATGATGAGTGCTGAAATGGTGAGCAATGTATTCATTAATGAGCAGGAACTACTGATAATCAGGTAACTGTAATTCACGTCTTTCCCAATGCGCACAGCCATTTGCGTATACATGACGGGCACTTTCTCTTTGCTTTGGGCATTGATGATCGTGTCCGGTTTGATCATAGCGATTGTAGGTACGACATCTACAAACCGGAAATCACCTGCCAGCATGGTACCGTCGCATTGCTTCGGCTCTTTGTGCTGTTCTTTGGCCAGACTCATGCCGGCTTTCATACCTGTTCCAAACTGGTATCCTGTGGTATATAGGGAAAGTCCCAAAACTATGAATACCAATATGCAGAGAATGTTCAAACGTTTTTTCATCGCTGTCTTTTTATTATTTTAGTCTGTGATATTTGTTTCTTCTTTCCAGGGGTAGGGGATGGTTGTTCGGCGCATTCCCCAGATTACTCCTGCAAGTATCAAAACTGCTGCAAAAATAACCATTAGATAAGTGCTGGTATTCATCAGGTCACTCATGTTTTCAGCTTCCGGATATTTTATACTGAGAAATACGGATAAAGAATTGTTCAGTACGTGCATCAGTATACAAGGGATGAGGCTGGCAGTCTTATAATAAGTCCATGCAAACAGGATACCGATCAGAAATGCCGGAAGGATCTGGGCAGGATTGATATGAAAAACACCGAACAGAAGTGCTGAAAGCAGAATTGCTTTCGTCGGGCTGTACTGTTGCAGCAGTGCCTTGGTGATGGCTCCGCGGAACAACAACTCTTCGAGTACGGGACCTATGATGGCTATGGCAAGAATGCCGCCCCAGCCGGACTGGAGAATATCGAAAGATTGTTCCATGATATTGGGAATCCAGTCCATCAGTTCTGTTAACGCAGATACCACAAAACCGCAGGTAAGGACGGTCAGTGCACTGAAAAAGAGATAAGAGGACGAAACAGGCGACCAGGTTGTTTTCTTTGTGCTGATGTAGCCGGCCTTCCATAAATAGACACCCATCATCAATTGCCCGGCCAGTTGCGCCGGAATCATGAGCATGGTGATAAGCGCATCTTTGTCTAAATTTCCGGTAGTGGCTACCAGATAAATCACACAGGGAATCATGACCAGGATAGGAGCAATGATTTGTGCAATAAGTAGATTCAGTAATATCAGTTTAATAGCAGTTCTCATATTCGTAGTGTTCTTAGCTGAGATACAAAGATAATCGTTTGTTATTTACTGGCAATAAAGCTGCACAGAAACATGGCAATCATTGAGACGGATACTACCAGTATCGATATGCTCATTAGTGACTTTTTCATAAAGTGTTATTTTTTAATAGATGATTGAATGGAAAATAGTTGTTTTTCGATGATTATTTATCGTTTATCGATATGCAAATGTAGAGGTAAGTTTTGAGTTAACAAAGAAAAAGGAGAAAATATTTATCGAAAAACAATAAAAAAGATATGTTTTTCGATATTATTTGTGCTGATGATGGAGGAAGGAAGGGGTATTTATCTCCGTTTGGCAGCAAAGAGGATCGTTTCTGTTTCTTCTGCATCTTTGTGGAGTTGGGCGATTAGCTGGTCGATGCTATCGTATTTTAGTTCGGGCCGTGTCCGCTTCACGAAAGTAAGCCGGATAAATTTATCATAAATGTCGGAGTGGAAATGAAGGATATTCACTTCGATGGTACGGTTGGGACCATTGTTGATAGTGGGGCGGACACCTATATTCAGCATGCCCATATAAGTTTTTCCGTCGAATGTAACCCATACGGCGTAGACTCCGTCTGCGGGAATCAGTTTGTCCGGATCGTCCACGCTTAAATTGGCAGTGGGGAAACCGATTTTTCTGCCTACCTGATAACCTCCTACTACGGTTCCGTCCAGAAAATATTCGTATCCCAGACAGCGGGCAGCTATATCCACGTCTCCCTGATGTAGTAATTTCCGGATTAAAGAAGAACTGACCGGAACGCTTTGGGAAGCATCTATCCGGATGTCGTTTGTGTAAGCTTGTGCACGGATAACATCGATGCCGATAGATTGTCCGTAGCGTACATAATCCTCAAACCCTTCGCTGCGGTTATGGCCGAAACGGTGGTCGTAGCCTATCACCAGATACCTGACCTGATAACGTTCCTTCAGCACCTGAGTCATGAATTCTTTGGCTGTCAGCCGGGAAATGTCGGGCGTAAAATCGAGCATCAGGCAATAATCTACTCCCGTACCTGCCAGCAGGTTTATTTTCTCTTCGGGGGTAGTCAATAATTCCGGATGATAAGTGGCGTTCATCACTTTGCGCGGATGAACAGGGAAGGTTACTAATGCAGAACGCAGACCTTTGGCTGCCGCTATCTCTTTCACTTGTTGAATCAGATAGCGGTGCCCCGTGTGTACACCGTCGAAGAAGCCGATGGTAGCTACACATGGTTCGGGGATCATAGCCGATGTATCATTTATAATCTGCATGTTTGCCATCTTATTTTTTTCTGAAAAGATGGCTCCAGTCTTCACCGGCTTTCGGTGTATAGGTCGAGATACCCAGTTCCTGAGCTACTTTACAGTTTATTTCGGAATCATCAATAAAAAAGGTCTCCTTCGGATCGATACCCGCATCTTCAGTCACTGCTTTGAATATCTCCGGTTCGGGTTTGGCCATTTTCATTTCATAAGAAAGATAAGTCTTTTCGAAGTAGTCCTCTACTTTGAATGTGCGATAGGGGAAAGCGTTTTGGCAAACCCATTGCCAGTGGATGTCATTCGTATTGCTGAGCAGATAGACTACGTATTTCTCGCGTAGTTTGAGCAGCAGATCGAGTTTATATGCAGGGATATCTACTAAAAAACTGTTCCAGGCTGCATCAATCTGCTCATCGCTTACTGCTTTTCCCATCATATCCCTGATGCCGTCGCGGAATTCAGCAGGAGTGATCAGTCCTTTCTCCTGCTGCAAGAAGATTCCGTCTAACTGGTGGGTGCAGAATTTTTCTTCTACATGCTGGAACCCAATCTTTTTAAAGTTCTCAATACAGCGTTCGCGGTCCAGATTTATCAATACACCGCCTAAATCAATAAGTAAGTTTTTAATTCCTTTACTTTTCATTATTTTCTCTTTTGTGAATGATACGTTGAACAAGGCGAATAAGTTCTCCAACCCATAACACCATGGACGAAACGCCTATAATCAGAAGCCACGTCTGCCAGTCGAGCGGCACCGTGCGGAATACAGCTCCACCGAACTGTACGATCAGAAATTGGCCGATCAGGATAGCCAGCACAATTAACTCCATGCCATACGATTTGGAAAGTCCCTTGAATGCTGAGTCGGTAGTGCCGAATACGCGGGCATTGAACAGGTTCCAGAATTGCAACATGACAAAGAAAGTGAAGAAAATGGTGAGGTTGTGTACGTCCATACCTTGCGCGCTGTGGTCGAAATAATAAATCATTCCGAGCAATACGACAAGGAAGAGAGTGCCTACACCTATTATATTAGTACGCATCGCTTTGCTGATGATGAAATCAGTGCTGCGGCGCGGTTTCTCCTGCATGACGGTTTCGCTGGGAGGAATGGAAGCCAGAGCCAGAGCGGCAAAGGTGTCCATGATCAGGTTAACCCACAACATTTGTGTCACGGTCAATGGAAGTTCTGTTCCGATCATTGAACCTAACAGTACGATCAGCAGAGCAACAAAGTTGATTGTTAACTGAAATACGATGAAACGCTGGATATTCTTATACAGAGAACGTCCCCACATAACGGCAGTGCCGATACTGTTGAATGAGTCGTCGAGCAACGTGATGTCACTGGCTTCTTTGGCAACGGAAGTACCTGTACCCATTGACAAACCTACTTGCGCATGGTTCAGAGCAGGTGCGTCATTCGTACCGTCTCCGGTTACAGCGACTACGGCTCCTTTCTGCTGGAGTAGCTGCACAAGACGTTGCTTGTCCGTCGGACGGGCACGCGACATGATTTTGAGATCCATTACGCGGTCCAGTGCTTCTTCGTCACTAAGTTCGGCAAAGGCAACACCGGTGATACGGTTCCGTTCGGTATCTGTTTCCGGTTGCCACAGTCCGATCTGACGGGCAATCTCCGTAGCTGTTCCCGGAGTGTCACCGGTAACAATCTTAATACCGATACCTGCCGACTGGCATTTGGCTACAGCAGCGGGTACATCCGGACGAATCGGATCTGAGATAGCTACGACCCCTAAGAAATTCAGGTCGTTGGCAGATACCAGTTCCGCACAGTCGTTCGGTTCGTTTTCTCCTACTATTTTGAAGGCGAATCCGAGAGTACGCATCGCCATATTCTGATAATTCAGTAACTGCGCTTCTACCGTCGAACGATATTCGACTGCATCCACCCGTCTTCCGTCCAGCACGACTTCCTTACATTTGCCGAGTACGATTTCGGGTGCTCCCTTGATATAGAGTACTTTCTTTCCGATGATCGGAGACTCGACGAGAGTCGCCATGAATTTGCGTTCGGTCGAGAATGTAAGCTGGTCGAGGATATGAGCCTGTTCACGCAGTTCGAGGTAATTTTTGCCTTGACTGTTGAGCCATAATAACAAGGCGACTTCTGTTGGATTGCCCACCCCTTTGGGTTTTTCCCCGGTGGCTGCTTCTTCGAGGAAAGCGGTGGAGTTGGCACTGATTCCCTCTGCGACGAGAGCACTGATATCATCATCGGCCAGATGACCGCCATTTTTGATTCCGTAGAAATTAGGTTCGTGTACCTGCATCAGGTTTTGCGTCAGTGTACCCGTTTTGTCGGTACAAATCACGGTGATAGCTCCCATGGTTTCACAGGCGTGCATTTTTCGTACCAGGTTGTTGGTCGAGAGCATGCGGCGCATATTCAGAGCCAGACTGAGCGTTACACTCATCGGTAATCCTTCGGGGACGGCTACTACAATCAAGGTTACTGCCATCATGAAATATTTGAGGGTCCGCTCGAAAACCGGAAGCCACTCGTGCCAACCGTTCAGCGAACTGAAATCGTAGAACAGCAGTACATCTTTTACAAAGAAAATAAGGAAGGCAAGTCCGGCAACGGTAAATCCTATCTTTCCGATCAGGTTTGCAAGCTTGGTCAGCTGTATATTCAGAGGGGTCGGCTCCAGATTTTCTTCGGTGCTCTGACGGGCTACCTTACCGATCTCCGTAGCGTCTCCTACATGCAGTACGCGCATGGTGCCGTGTCCGTCTACTACTGTCGTACCACGCATCACCAGATTGGAGGCATAGGTTGCTTCTTCATCAAAATCCGCTTCGATTACGGTCTTATTGATCACCGGTTCTCCGGTCAGGTTGGACTCGTTTACTTGCAGTGAGATAGCTTCCAGTAACTGTCCGTCGGCGGGAATCTCTTCGCCTGTTTCCAATATGATAATGTCGTCTACAACGACGTCTTTGCGTGGAATTTCCTGTACATGTCCGTTACGAATCACCTTTACGAGTGTTTCTTCGTTGACAGCGTTCAGTAAGTCGAATTTCTTATTGGCATCGTATTCGAAAAAGAAACCGATACCGGTAGCCAGCAGGATAGCTGCTATAATTCCGATCGTCTCGGCATATTCATTCTCGATAATGGAAATGACTAGTGAGAATATGGCTGCTACCAATAATACGCGTACAACCGGGTCTTCGAATTTTTCGAGGTAAAGCTTCCAAAGGGAAGGGCGCTTGGGGGGTGTTAACAGATTGACACCGTTCTTTTCTCTGCTTTGCAGGACTTCATTGTCCGTAAGGCCTGAATGATAATAATCGTCTTTTTTTGTAGTACTCATGCAGATACATGCGTTTGGTTAGGACCGCAAAAATACAACATAAAATTGTGATAAAATGTTTAATTAAAACTTTTTATGAAGTAACTTTATTCAGGACGGCCACAAGTGCGATAGGGAATCGTAAACCAGAACGTTGATCCTTTGCCCTCTACAGAGTCTGCGCCAATTTGTCCCTCCAGTTTGTTTACGATGGTTTTGGAGATAGAGAGTCCCAGTCCTGTCCCTTTCTTTTCCTTGTTCAGTTTCACAAAGCGACCGAAAACTTCCGGTAGTTTGTCAGCGGGAATTCCGGTTCCGGTGTCTGTGACATAAAAATAAAGTTCGGTGTCTCTTGCCTTGTAGCCTATACGGACATTTCCTTCTTGAGTGAATTTAATGGCATTGGTCGTAAAATTGGAGAGTACCTGTGCAACCCGGTTCCGGTCTGTCTCTATGGTACAGGAGGGAAGCCCCGGCTCTGCTATTATTTGAATATTTCCTCCTGCCTCGTTGACTCTCATTTGGAAAAGTTGTTGCAAGTCGGATAGCAACAGATTGATATCTACTTTGGTATATACAAATTCCAGTGTACCTGCTTCTATTTTCGACATATCGAGAATATCATTCACCAGTTGCAGCAGCAAGTCGGCATTCATTTTGATAATTTCCTGATATTGCGCCTTCTCTTCTTCTGTGTTGGCACTGGCCAGTATTTCGGCAAATCCGGTAATGGCATTGAGGGGAGTGCGGATTTCATGACTCATGTTAGCCAGAAATGCTGACTTTGAAATATCGGCATTTTCAGCTTTCTCTTTAGCCAGTGTCAGTTCCTTTTCAGCTTGTTTGAGTTGGGTGATATCATGAACGGTGAGGACCATGTTTTCTTCTTCATTAAGGAGAAAATAGGAGCCGGATATGACGGCGTCACATGCTACGGATTTTTTTTCGGCAGTCAGTACGTTCAGGGTTGCTTCCAGGTCAGTGAAGCCTCTTCTTTGCTCGAAAGCCTGACGGATGGCGCAACGTATGGGGCAGGAACCGCAGTAAGCATGTGTACCACAACCGCCCTCTGCTGATAATGCATTGCGGCACTGCAACAAGTCGCCTACTCTCTTTTCTTCCAGGCTCTTTTGTGTTCCTGTCAGTTGGTAGTAATTGGTTTTTAATACTTTGAAGTCGTTATCTATTAATAGAATATAGGCATGAACATTTTTCAGAATAGCACTGGCGATGTGACTGGTATGTTCCAGTTTTCTGGATTCCCGGAATAGTCGCTTTTGCATCCGAAGACATTTTCTCCGTTCCCATAGGTAACTGAGCAGGAGAACTGCGCATAAAATGATCAGAATAGATAGCAATGCTATTAGCATGATGTAACTTGTTGGCTTTGTTCTACAAATATGCTACAAAGATAACTTTTTTACTTGGGATGAAAAAGAAGTTTGAACAATTTGCAGCTATTTACGTTATATTATTTAGTAAACCAATAAAAAGCGAACATTATGAAGAAGTACATTTGCACAGTCTGTGAATACATTTACGACCCCGCACAAGGAGATCCTGATAGCGGTATTGAACCGGGAACAGCTTTTGAAGACATTCCAGATGATTGGACTTGTCCACTTTGTGGAGTCGGAAAAGAAGACTTTGAACCGTACGAAGGATAAAAACTAAAAGAGAGAAGAGATTATTACGAGATGACCGGGTGCATTGCATCCCGGTCTTTTTTGATTTCAGCTCATGCTGAGCTTTGTTTTGTCAGTTTATATATTATATATTACTCAGATGGTCTCCTCGTCGTATCAAAATACTAATCCGAACAGATTAATAAAGGTGTGAATTTAAAGCTGTATTTATCATGACCGGTCATCATATCGGGAGTTTCGTAAAGATCATACAGTACGCTCATAAGTTTAGTTTTTTTGTTGTGTATTTAAAGCTTTCATTCCCGTAAACTATGGGATCGGCTTGAATATTAATTTATTCTACTATAACTTACCTTTCGTACCACCAAGATGGTACGAAAGGTAGATAGTACGCAAAAGTAATGATTTAATGGAGAAAAGGGTTAATTTTACAAGTTTTTTGCGTTAACTATTTATTTCCAGACGCAACTCCTCTTGCATAACTCTGCTTTTCCCGTTGATCGTGTATCGGTATGACAACAGAAATACATTATAAGTGTGTCCGTAAGATTCCTCTACCCTGAATATATTGGGATATTTAGAATCACCTTCTATTGGAGTGACATCAATATCCTTGTATGGCTTTATCTTGACGTGGTTGTTTTCTTCTACTTCCAATATAATCGCGGTTTTATTGATATGATTCACATCGCTTTCAAAAGACTCTGTTCCGGCTATCACGCGTACACTGTTGTGAGTGAGGGGAAACAGCTTCTTGTTGCCTGCGGTTGCCATTTCGTCTGCCAGACCGGTCATTGAATAGAAAACGTTTTCTCCCTGTGTTGCATAGGCGTTCTTAATGAGTATCTGATATAGAATGGTGTTTTTGCTTTCATTAATTTCGACGCCGGAGATATCCGTAGCTTTTAATCCTACGAAGTAGGTAGAATCCGGTGACAATCCTTCGGGACGTATCTTGATCATGGTTCTGCCTGTCCGTTCACCTGCATTAATCTGAATCTTGTAATCCACAATCTCGTATTTGTCACTGGGCAGGAATTTAGCATAACAAGCTTCATCAACGTCATAAAGGGAACGGTTGTAGAACTCTAATGAAGTCAGGTCTTCTTCCAGCCCGATGACCATATTCTTTTTCGGAGCATGCGTACCTCCCGTGCAGGCTGCAATATATCCTGTCGCCTCCTCTCCCGTAGGAGATAAGGTGACTACTTCTTCGAAGGTGTTGTAATAGTCACTGCTGATCAGTGCTACAACATTCTTGTACATTTCCTTTTCAAACAGTGCGTCGTCATTGCATGACGAAAGCGCTATAATAAGTGCGAGTATCGTTATAAGATTTCGTTTCATCTTCTTCTTTATCGTTTAATTTAATAACCCGGATTCTGGTCGAGAGAAGGTAATCTTCTCATTTCGTCACGTGGGATAGGTACCCAGACAGACCTTTTATCAACGACTCTTGTCAGGAAAGAGGAGGAACTCGGGATGACACGCTGGTAGTAAGTCTCTTTGGTGGCGCCGTCGGGGTTCATCCCGCGGATAGGTTCCTGTTCCGTTTCTTCATAGATACCCCAGCGGCGGACATCATAGAAACGTCTGTTTTCCCATAAGAATTCTACCATACGTTCACGTTCTATCTGTTTTTGTATTTCAGACGTATTGTCAAGCTGGCTGGTGGTTAACCCCGGCAGTCCGGCTCTATAACGGACTTGATTAAATGCCTTTTTGATTTCTTCTTTATTCCGGTCTACAGTATAGGACTGCCCGTCCAGTTCTACAGTATGGGCACTGGTCAGGTTGTTGAGTGCCTCTGCATAAGACAACAGGATTTCTGCATAGCGGATAATCGGGTAGGCTTTTTGGATATGTCGGGCTCCTGTTCCGGTCCAGGCATCCATCGGATTATTGTACTTTTTGATGACGTATCCGGTGATAGGGTAGTTGGGAGAGGTGGCTGTTACTCCACCCCGACCGTCTTCATCCTGATAGTAGTACTTTGCCGTGTGGTTGTTGAGGGTCGAACTGGACAATGCCTGCCATACTGCCTCGTTGAATCCTACCGATGCATAGAATCGCATTTCGCGATTGGCATACATCTTATATATGCCGGCGTTGAGAGGATAACCGGAAAAGTTACGCGGTTCGGAAGTGAAACCTGTTTCCGAGTAATATCCGTCGGCTGTGGCTTCTTCCTTTGTACGGCCATCGTCCATCAGATAGGCGTCTACCACTTTCTGAGTGACACAGAAACGTCCCCATCCACCCATGGAGGGGGGGAAAGAACCTTTACTGATGGTTTCGTTGATGTATGTCGTGTTTCTTCCCCAGATTAGCTCCGGATTGATGGCTGCCACAGCTTCACCGGTAAAGATGTCCGAATAGGATTTAAAAGGGTCTATTCCGTTGGCTCCGTCCGGATAGTTGTCGTAGAAATGAGGGTCGGAAGTGACTCCGGCAGGAAGTTCCGGGGTGTTGTCGTCTTTCGCATACGTATAGAGCTTGTATGCTCCCATATCCATTACTCGCTTGGCTGCTGCTGCAGCCACTGCCCAGCGGCTTTCGTCATATTGTTGAGATACATAGTGTACACCATCAGTCTTGCGCTTCCAGTTGCCGAAGTAGGCACTGGCAACAGGTCCTCCGTTGAACAACGGGCTGGCATGTATCAATCGCAGGCGGGCTACCAGACCGAGTGCAGCCCCTTTGGTGGGCCGTCCGAAGTCCAGAGTAGAAACATCCTGAGGCAAAGGCAGCAAACGGGCTGCTTTTTCAAACTCTTCACAAGTATAGTTCATTGTTTCGTCATAGGTGGCTCTGGGGCGGTCGTAGTATTCGATAGGCTCATTCGTATTGACTACCTCATCTCCCAATAAGATTGCCGGACCGTAATCGACTAAGATGTTGTAGTAGGCGAAGGCACGAATAAAACGTGTATAGCCTTCCAGTCTGAGCCGGTCTGAGTTCGTCAGGTCCTTCGGGCGGTCCAGATTTTGCAGGATGCTGTTACATTTACGGATGATTTTATAGTATTTGCCCCATTGGTTCAGGTTGGGTGAACCGGAACCCAAGAAATCCTGCGTGATCTTTCCATTGGCGAAATCCATGCCATGATATATATTGGCTGTTCCGCTTCCGGTCAGTCCGTTAAATCCTTCATCGGTGGCCATGGGGCCCGGTGTATACCCGTTTCGGATGGTCTGTGCCTCATCCGGAAACATCGCTGCTGCTCCCCACATATACGCTTCCATATATCGGGCATTGGTAAAAACCGAATCGATGTTGAATTCATCATCAAAATAATTATCTATGTTTAAGAAATTGCTGCAGGATGTTGTTATCATGACTGCCTGAACCAGGACAAACGCTCTGGTTATTATTTTTATTATTGACCTTTTCATTCTATCGGGTGATGTATTTATTAGAAATTGACATATAATTGCAGGGAATAGGTGGATGGTATGGGATATACACGACCGTTCCAACGAGCTTGTTCCGGGTCGAAGAGTTTCACTTTGTCCCAGACATAGAGATTGTTTCCCACAAATTGGATATCCAGTGAAGAGACTCCTATGCGTCTCAGAAATGCCCAGGCAAGATGGTAATTCAGCGTGATTTCCTGCAGGCGTATGTATCGTGAATCGCCTTGCCAGAAGGTAGACAGTTGGCTGTTGTTGCTATTGTTACCGTATTGCAGGCGGGGAAAGCGTGCGTTCGGGTTTTCAGCCAAAGACGGATCGATTCCATGTGCAAGGGCATAATCTCTGGGAATCCATCGGTTGGCGGGATCGGCAGCTAAAGTAAGTACATTGCCTGTGTTACCTTCGAAGAACGGCATATATCCCATTCCGTTCAGGCGGCTTTCGTCGTTTACCGTGGTCTTTTGTCCTACATAGAAAAAGGAAGTCTTGCCGGTTCCCTTGAACAATACACCTAAAGTCAGGTTTTTGTAACGGATTTCCGCCCCCAGACCGTACATCAGTAACGGGTAGGTGCTGTGTGTCAGCGGCACCATATCCAGCTTGTCTACTATACCGTCTCCATTGATATCTTTATACTTGATATCACCGGGCATTACCTCTCCGAAGGTTTGTTTAGGACTGTATTTGATGTCATCTTCGTCCTTAAACAGTCCGATTGCCTGATAGCCGCGGATAGAATTGTACGGGAAGTTATTATACTCCAGATATGGATACTCCAGATAAGCCTGCTCCCAGTTTTGTACTTTATTTTTTGAATACGTGAAATTTCCTCGTAGCGTGAAGCCGAAATCTGGCGTGATGTCCTGCGTGAAGCTGATATTTCCGTCAGCACCGTAACTTTTCATTTTACCCACATTCGCATACGGATTAGAGACAACTCCTACGTATTCGGGCACTTGTACGCGTTGTTGGAAAATTCCGTTGCGCTGGTCGTGGAAGATGTCGACAACGAAATCGAGCTTGTTATTAAACAGCTTCCCTTCAATACCCAGATTGGACTTGATGGCTTTTTCCCAAGCCAGATTGTCGGCTCCGATACGTGTCTCGTTGATGATTTCGATATTCGTGACTCCCCAGGTCGATCCTGTACCCTCATTCACTTTAGTAAGATAAGGGAACCGGACATCGGTAATCCGGTCGTTACCTACCGAACCGTACGAAGCCCTGATTTTAAGATAGTCGAGCCATGGGAATGTTTCTTGTATAAACTTGTAGCCTGTAGGTACCCAGCCTAATGCAACGGACGGGAAGAAACCATATTGTCTGCCGGGCTGAAAGTTTTCTGAGCCGGTATATCCGAAGTTGACGTCGAGCAGGTAAGTGTCTTTGTAACCGTAAGTAAACCGGCTGGATACCCCCTGATAACGCAATGGAATGGCTGATAGATTGCTTGTAGCGTCATCTGTGTCTTTGGAATCACTGATGTAGTAATAGACCAGTGCGGATGTCCGGTGATCTGTGCCGAAAAGACGGTCGTAATTGAGCGTAGCTTCGAAGTGGTATTTGCGGTACTGACGGGTAGACTTGCTGTATGAGGCTTTTTTCTCCTGTACTGTCTCCTGCATGATAAGTGATCCGTCGCTGGCTCTGCCTAAAGCATTGTAGAGGGCAGGTTGCACGCTTCTCCGCTCACTGAAATAGCTATGGATATCGTAAGCTCCCTGAATACGCAATTTAAGTCCGCTGACTAATTCGGAAAAGTCCTGATTGATAGCTAAAGTTGATTTGCCTTTGTATACTTCGTTGGCAGCCTTTCCCGTATGGTTAATCATGACATAGGGTGATGATAGCTCTCCGGCTCCGCGACCGGGCAGCAAACCATTGGAATATTGGGTCGGGATGGACAATGGAGTGAGTCGTGACTGTGCTCCCCATATATATTCGGTATTGGCTACACCGGGCTGATTCAACTGAGACAGGAATCCGTCGGAACCTAAATAAACTTTCGTCGATTTGGTCAGATTTACGTCGAGATTGATACGGTAATTATAAGTGTTATAGCTTACATTCGAGCTATAAATACTATTCTTGTCTACCTTATAAGCTGCACTTTCATTTTTACCGCCTAAGCTCAGGAAATAACGCGCCACATCACTACCGCCACGACCGCTTACATAATAAGTGTGACGCCAGAAGGTTTTGTTAAGTATCTCATCCTGCCAGTTCACATTGGGATACAGGTCCGGGTCCAGACCATCGCGGATGATTCCCATCTCAGTCTCGTCGTACAAGGGAGTTTCATTTCGTACCGTTCTGGCCTCGTTGGCTAACTGAGCATATTCATAAGCTCCTAAATATTCCGGTAAGCGATTGAGGACGGAGAGTGTAGTATTGAAACGTCCGGTAATCTGAATTTTACCCGAAAGACCTTTCTTGGTGTTGACCAGTACTACTCCGTTGGCTCCTCTTACCCCATACACGGCAGTTGCCGACGCATCTTTCAGAATGGAGAAACTTTCTACATCGGCGGGATCAATGGTGTTAAGGTCACCTTCCAGACCGTCAATCAGTACAAGGGCACTGCTGTTGGCACCGAAAGTACCGATACCGCGCACCCAGAAATCGGCTATGTTTTGACCGGGCTCACCGCTGCTTTGCAACGAAATGACACCGGCTGCCCGGCCTCCCAGCAGGTTACTGATGGAGGGGGAGGGAGACTGAATATCTTTGGTGCTGACCGTTGTGATGGCACCTACCGAACTGATTTTTCGCTGAACGTTTCCCAGCCCGACAACGACCACTTCGTCAAGTGAATTGTTGTCTTCAAGCAGTGTGATCGTTAAACCAGTTTTGGGCTCGATGGCCACATGCTCCGACGGCTTGAAGCCGATAAAGGAAAATATCATTTTGTCTCCATAAACTACTTTCAGCTTGAAATTGCCGTCGTTGTCGGTCGTTGTACCTTTGGAGGGTTTGTCTTTGATGTATACCGACACACCGGGCATGGATAGCTTATCCTTATCCACTACAGTTCCGGAAATGGTAAATTCCTGAACTTGTTGTGCGAAAGTTGTTGCCGAAAGCAATAAGCAGAACGACATTAAGTATAAAATCTGTTTGATTTTCATTGTAAATTGACTTTGTTATTCAATAACTAATTTGCGAATGCGTGCATTACCCCAGTCTGCGATGTAAATGTCACCTTGTTCATTAACAGCCACTCCCCAAGGATTTTTGAATAATGATTCTAACGGCCCTCCGTCCTTGTATCCGGCAACACCGGGCTGTCCGGCAACTGTCGTAACTATGTTGTCGGCAGAGACCATACGGATGCAATGGTTCCCGTAGTCGGCTACGAACATGTTACCATCGTTGTCGAACTTGATGTCTTTGGGATAATTAAACAGAGCATCTTCAATCGGACCATCACGAAAGGCACTGCCGCCGGGAGCATTGAGCCGTTTGAATCCGCCTGTTCCATCCGGATCACGGAGGTCGAGTACCGAAATTCCTTGTCTGTAGGCGGTAGGAGCATTGGAGTGAAGTGTTATGTACAAAAGCCAGGGTTTGGCAGGGTTGATAGCTTGTCCGTATTGTGATCCGCTGGGTCCTTGATGAATAATATGGCCTTCAAATGTCTCCGGATCAATCTTGGCGACCTTTCCATCACGGTATCGCGTATACAAATATCCGTCGTAGGGACAAAAAGTGATAAAGTTCTTGTACTTATCGGCATCTACTATTGAATTTAAATCGGACTGTGAGTATTTTATGTTGCGCTGGCGCGGATACCAAGCCTCCCGGGGATCGAAGGTAAACGTTACTTCTTTCACTGATTCGTGTGCAGCAGTCAGCATTCCGGTGGCACGGTCCACTGTCAAACCGTTGGCATAAAGTATACGGTCAGCAGAACCTGCTTCAATCAGCGGAGTCACTATGTTTTGCTGCTCGTTTATTCGGGCGATTCCAAATGTACCGCCATCGCGCCACGACATGAAAAGATTACCTTCGGCGTCCAGATCCAGATATTTACCATACACCTGAGCCGTGGAAAGCGTTCCGGCAAGAAAGCTTGTTTCACCGTTTCCGGTAACTGTACTAACTAATGTCTGAGTATGATAAGCATATGTTTCTTCGTAAGTAACGGAGTCTGCATCGACTACCACGGAAATACGGGGATTATCGCCCGGAAGGCGGGGGACAATAGCATAAATGCGGCTTCCACTGGATGAAACGACGGAGGCTCTGGCGTTGTTGAAATACACCTTGATTTTGCTTACGTCGTTTCCGAAATTTTCTCCATCCAGGAGAATTTTATCACGTGCTCCTCCTTCTTTGGGATAGAAGGAGGTCAGTACAATCGGTTTATCGGATTTGTGGATTTTCTCCGTGGACTCATTGTAGCTTTCACAACTGGAGAAATAGAAGAAAGCTCCCAGAAAATAGACTAGTGATAAGTATCGATTCATAAAGTAATAATTTAAAATTAAATGATTGTCTGCATACTGTCCGTTAAGTCTCTGACATTACACAGCTAAATTTGTATATATATTTATTTCGTGTTTCTGATTGTTTACGCTTGGGGTAGTTGGACTTTACAGCTTAATGGTGTAATTCAAGCCTTTGTCGGGGGCTACAATGAAGTTTGTTACCTCAAAATTGCAGTCTCCTCCTTTGATACCATTCTCAAATTTCACAGAAATTGTATGTTGGGTATGTGGCTTTAGTGTCATTTCGCGGAAGTAAACCAGAGAAGTATCATGCGCAGTCTTTTTCAGCTTCAGTACCAGATCGGTAGAATTGGTAACAGAGAGTGTCACTTCTTTATCGGTGCGCTTCACCTCTTTTATTTCTATACATTTTTCAAAGAATGGCCGGAGGATTTCTTCACGCCCAATCACCAATTCGCGGTAGTAAGCGGCAGTACGGCGATTGTCAAGTGCTTCACGGATACCTTCTACAGTACGTTCTTTGGCAAAAACAAATGTCATCGTGCGGTGTTCGCCTTTGGCAAAATCATAATCAGTCTGAATAGGCTGATGGATATCGGAAGTTCCTATCATCGTCAGATTTTTGTCCAGACACCATTGAATGGCTTCGGGCATAAAAAGTCCCCCGTTGGCTACCTCGATGCCGTGCATGCAACCGTCATTGTAAAGTTGTGTATGCTCAGGCCACCACAGTGTAGAATCCGGTTGTTGACGTGCCCAACCCGGGTGATTCCAGAAGATAAACGCATTTTGTTTTTTGGCCTCATTGAAAGCGTCTTTATACCCTTTCTGTTCTAATGGATTAGAGTCGGACAGGAAGATGGCATTAAAATGTCCCGGGGGCATGGAACGGGTAATCTCGCTACCTCTGATTAAAAGTATTCCTAACTTTTTGGCTTGTTTCTGGGAAAGTTCGTAGGAACGGTTATGATCTGCCACAATATCTTTCTTGTGCGGACGGTATTCAATGTGTTCCGTCAAAGAAATGGCGTCCAGTCCTTCCCTGTACGCTTCGTCTACGCGTACGGTAGGCCATACCAGGCCATCGGAAAAAACGGTGTGCATGTGAAAGTCACATTTTAGTGTAGTATACCCATCCGGATTGGGCACTTGAATCTCATGGCGGCGTTGCGCTTGTGCACTCATTAAACATGTTACTGCTAGTGCAACTCCAATCAATACTTTTTTAAATTTCATCTTTTTTGCTTTAAATTAGATAATTGGTTTTCTTAAAAAAGCCTTTGCTTTGTCATTGAAGAATGGTAGTAAACATAGGCTCCTGTGTATTTTGGTGCAAATGTATATGCAAAAACAAGACTTACAATAGGAGCAGTAAAAGCTTAACGGGAACTTCATGGAAAAGAAATGTAATCGTTAATGTCTGTAAAAAAACGTAATACCTTTGTAAACTATGGATGCTTGTATAGACGGGGAGTTGTTTCACTTGTGTGAAGAAGATATTCAGAATGGTATGTTAGGATGGGGGACGAACGGTTCGCCTAAAAACAAAAAGAAATGGATGGTCTGTTTTATGCGTTATAGCATAAAACAGACCATCCATTTCTTAGGTTAGATTTTTCTTTTTCAGGAAGCTTTCTTCTCTTTTACATCACTGCTGGCTTCTACCACATTCACTACATAGTCACCCAATTTTTCGCATTCGGCGATGATATCCATGTAATAGACTCCCATCTGATAATCATATTCCTTGTTGTTAACATCCAGAATATTCTGATTCTTCAATTGGTTGCGGTAGTTATTGATTTCATTTTCAATGTTGAAAGACTTATTGATATCAATGCTTTGATGTTCCGGTTTCTCTACCACCACAATCATTTGTGCAAGAGCATCATCGGTCAGTTTCATCATGAAGTGGATGTGCTCGTATTGCTTTTCGGTAAAGTCCTGATTTGTCTGGCGTTTCCGGTTGATGGTGCGTGCCAGATTATAACAGCTGTCTCCGATGCTTTCAATTTCCGTTACTTCGCGCAGCATGGCACGTATCTGCAACTTACTTTCAGAACTCAAACGACCTTCGGATACTTGATTCAGGTAGTTGGCTATTTCCAGTTCCATGTTGTCGCTGATGTTCTCGTATTTCTCTACCCGGCTAAACAGTTTGTTG
Organism: Bacteroides faecis MAJ27; assembly: GCF_900106755.1. GTDB lineage: Bacteria > Bacteroidota > Bacteroidia > Bacteroidales > Bacteroidaceae > Bacteroides > Bacteroides faecis. Next base: position 74,935 of record NZ_FNNN01000019.1, on the reverse strand, counting down.
AAGTCATCATCCTTGTCGGTATGCAGCAAGTCCTGCACCATCCCGAACATACGATGCGTACGTTCGGCAAACAAGTGAATTTCTTTGCGTGCCTGCAAGATCGAAAGTTCCGCAGTAGAAAGCATACCACCGGTGATAAACCGCAGGCGAGGTTCCTCGTCTTCCTCCTTTGGACGGATTAATGCACATACAGTACGTTCGATCAGTTTCACACCCCATATCAAAAGACATACGTTACAGATATTGAAAATAGAGTGGAAAGCGGAGAGTTTATAGGAAATAGCAACTTCCGGATTATTAGTTTGGAAGAAGGTATCTACCACCCAATTGACAAGTTGTATGAAAGGGTGGAAGATGATTAATACCCAAATAACACCGAATACATTAAAAACAAAATGGGCCAATGCTGCTCGCTTAGCCTGTGTGTTGGCTGTTAATGCGGCAAGATTGGCCGTGATGGTAGTTCCGATATTTTCACCCAATACGAGTGCTGCTCCTAGTTCCAGGCTGATCCAGCCATTGGCGCACATAATTAATGTTATTGCCATGGTGGCAGCTGATGCCTGTACGATCATTGTCAGTATGGTACCGATGAATAAGAACAGGAGGATGGAGAAGAATCCCATATCCGTGTAGTTCTGAACAAAGGCGAGCATTTCCGGGTTGGCGTTCAGGTCGGGAGCGTTTGCTTTCAGGTAAGAAAGTCCCATGAAGAGGAAGGAAAAACCGAAAATGAATTCACCGATGGATTTACGGTTGCTCTTGCCGGAGAAGATGAGCGGAAGGGCGATGGCCAGAAGTGGGAGAGCGAAAGCGGCCATGTCAACCTTAAATCCGAAAATAGAAATAATCCATGCGGTAACTGTCGTTCCGATATTGGCACCCATGATGACACTAATGGATTCGGCGAGAGTTAACAGTCCTGCATTAACGAAACTGACGACCATCACTGTTGTCGCCGAAGAGGACTGGATAAGGGCTGTGATTAACACTCCTGTTAATACCCCCGTTACCCGATTGGTGGTCATAGCTGTCAGGATACTTCGTAACCTGTCACCTGCGACCTTTTGTAAGCCCTCGCTCATTATCTTCATGCCATAAAGGAAGAGCCCCAACGAGCCTATGAGCTTTAAAAAATCATAAAAAGAATATTCCATCTATAATAATTTTAGTGGTTGTTTGTTCTCTATCTGATTACTAAGTATATTTAGTCCCATGTATTCACCTTATAAACAGACTACGATGAAACAGATGTTACAAATATGTTGCAAAAATAATAATATTTATAAAGAATTCCCTATCGGAAGCTCACTTTTGGATATTTATTACGGTTTTAATCTTAATTTTCCTTATCAGGTAGTCAGTGCCAAGGTGAATAACCGCTCCGAAGGACTCAATTTCAAGGTTTATAATAATAAGGATGTAGAGTTCCTCGATGTACGTGATTCGTCAGGGATGCGCACTTATGTACGGTCGCTCTGCTTCGTCTTGTTTAAGGCTGTCAGCGAACTTTTTCCGGAAGGAAAACTGTATGTGGAGCATCCGGTATCTAAAGGTTATTTCTGTAATTTGAGAATTGGACGTCCTATTACCTTGGAAGATGTGACGCGTATCAAGCAGCGCATGCAGGAAATCATAGCCGAAAATATTTCTTATCATCGGATCGAATGCCATACGACTGAGGCTGTACGTGTGTTCAGTGAACGGGGAATGAATGATAAAGTGAAACTGCTCGAAACTTCGGGTTCACTATATACCTATTATTATACGTTAGGGGATACCATTGATTATTATTATGGTAATCTGTTGCCCAGCACCGGGTATCTAAAGTTGTTCGACATCGTGAAATATTACGATGGCTTGCTTTTGCGTATTCCGAATAAGGACAATCCGGATGTATTGGAAGAAGTGGTGAAGCAGGAAAAGATGCTGGATGTATTTAAGGAGTATCTGAACTGGAGTTACATTACAGGCCTTAACAATGCCGGAGATTTTAATATCGCTTGCGAAGAGGGGCATGCTACGGATTTGATTAATGTGGGAGAAGCATTGCAGGAAAAGAAAATAGCCCAGATAGCCGATACTATTTTCCACCGGGGAGAAAACGGTAATCGTGTGAAACTGGTACTGATTTCCGGTCCGTCGTCTTCAGGAAAGACAACGTTCAGTAAACGGCTCTCCATACAGTTGATGACAAACGGGCTCAAACCGTTCCCGATATCATTAGATAATTATTTTGTAGACCGTGAGGAAACTCCTTTGGATGAAAACGGCAACTATGATTACGAGTCTCTTTATGCGCTCGATCTGGAACTGTTTAATCAGCAGTTACAGGCTTTGCTGCGTGGTGAAGAGGTGGAACTTCCCCGCTTTAACTTTTCTCTTGGAAAGAAAGAGTATAAAGGTGATAAACTGAAAATAGAAGATAATACCATTTTGATATTGGAAGGTATTCATGCGTTGAATCCGGAATTGACACCACATATTCCCGAGGAAAAGAAGTTTAAGATTTATGTTTCGGCATTGACTACTATTTCTTTGGATGACCACAACTGGATACCTACGACTGATAATCGTCTGCTCCGCCGCATTATTCGTGATTTTAATTATCGGGGATATTCGGCTCGCGAGACTATTTCCCGTTGGCCCAGTGTGCGTGCCGGTGAAGATAAATGGATTTTTCCTTATCAGGAAAATGCTGATGTCATGTTCAATTCTGCTTTGCTGTATGAATTTGCGGTTCTTCGTTTACATGCGGAACCCATTCTGATGGGAGTACCGCGCAATTGTCCGGAATATTGTGAGGCATATCGGTTACTGAAATTTATTAAATATTTCGTTCCGGTGCAGGATAAAGAAATCCCCCCGACATCTTTGCTCAGAGAGTTTTTGGGAGGAAGTAGCTTCAAATATTAGATAATAATTTTATTTAAGATATTTATTTTGGAATTTATAGTCATTGTATAAATATAAGTTCGTAACTTCGCGCCGCAAAAAACAAGCGTGGCAATAATGTTGTTGTATTCCAGGGAAAGGAAATAACTGTTAGATTAGACTTACTTAGTGAACATTTGTATGTTTTTTCCGTTTATGTTATTACACAACAAAAAAGGGTATATGATATTTTACAACAATTTTTTAGCGAAATGCTTTTTAGGGAAAAAGAAGCATTATTTTATGATAGGAGGGTTATTCTTCACTCGGTATAAGTATCTGGAAGTCTGGGAGGAAATGGAGTTGAGAATACATGCGCGGCAATTCTGGGAATGTTTTTTATTGACTTTAATCCCGGCATTGGCCTTATCACTGTGGTTATCATGGTGGTGGATGATACTTCCGTTCATAGCATATCATCTGTTTTACTGGTTTGAGAAAATGTTTTTTCCTCATTCAGTTTTCGATTGGGAAGCTTTGACTTTCTGTGGGGATGCTATGTATCTGCGAAAGAGGAAGTCTTTTGCCTGGATGAAGTGGTATGGCAAGAAAACTCTTCCTGCGTCGGAGTGGGATGATTAATGGCTAAAACATTTTGTTTTCCTGGAAGCTAATATTTAAGTTATTTACCCCTGTAACAAATTATAGTTGTAACAGGGGCTTTTTATGTTTGGAAGATATCTATGAGTAATCTTGTCTGTTGGTAATCTTGTGATTATTCTGTTTTATCTCAGATGTTTTTTTATCCATAGTAAATGTCCATACTCCGTATCACTGGAAGTCCAGTGCTCGTTGATGGGCGTAATCAGTGATTCCTTCGGACAGTTCAGCATATTGTATACAATATAGCTGGTGGTTGGCGGACATACATTGTCGTTGAATCCCCATGTCATATAGGTATCAGCTTTAATTAGTTTAGCAAAGTTCACGACATCATAATAAGCCATTGTTTTTATTTTTTCGGGCGTATCCATATCTACGGAATTTCTGAAGAAGTGTGGATAACCTCCTGCACGGCCGGCTTTATATCCTGCCATATCACTTAATGCCGGATGATTGGCGACACATGCTGTTACCCGTTGGTCCAGTCCGGCGGTAACCAATGCCAAAGCACCTCCCTGGCTGCCTCCCTGAACAACCACATTCTTTTCGTCCCATTCCGGCAGGGAAGTGAGAAAGTCGATACTACGGACACATGCCAGATATACACGTTTCATATAATAATTGTCGCGGCTGTCCAGACCATTGGACAAATATCCATTCTCTCTGCCGTTGAAAGCTGCGCTGATTTCCCGGAACTCTTCCTCGCTCATTTCCGGATTCAGTCCGTGAATTTCAATTTCGAAACGGATACAACCTTGTTCTGCGTAGTATTTATGGCGTAAAGGCTCTTTGATGGTCTTGATTCCGGCTCCCGGAGGGCATAGCACAACAGGAAATTTGCCTTCCTTTTTCGGATAAAACAAATAACCGTAGATGCTTTGCCCGCGTTGGTTTATCTGGAGTTTAATGAGATAGCAGTCTATTTTATCCGTAGAATACTTTTTCACATGTTCTTTGGTGTATACCAGTGGACATTTAGCCAGTTCAGTTTTTTCTTTCTTCCAGAATTCCTGAAAATCAGCAGGCATAGTAGTGTATGGACGCAGCTTTTCAGGAGAGAAGCCTACTTTTACATGATGAGAATAAGTCTTACCGTCTACTGTGGCTGTCAGGCGACAGTCACGGAAGCCCGGTTCTTTCATGGTACCTATGGGGATTACTGCTTTCCCTTTCTGTAGAGTTACTGTTCCTTTACTGTCGGCGGGCATCATCTCTCCACCTGTTTCATAGTTAACAATGATGTTGTCTCCCGGAATGCCATATTTATAAAATTGCACTTCTACACTTGCCTGTTCTCCGGTTTTGTAAAGCCAGTCGGAGTGGTTGGGGACTGTCACCCAGAATACGTCACTCCGATAGGGGTTGTTCTCGGCTACAGCCAGCAGAGTCGTTAACAATACTCCGACAGACAAACAAAATCTTCTCATATTCATTTTACTATTCAAAATAGATGTCATTAAATGTGTTGTCCTACTTTTCATATTATTAGTTCATTAATTACGATGCAATATTAGGAAAGATTAGAAAGACAGAGGTAGACTAAATGTTCTATTACGGGTAAAAATTAGTTTTGAGGTTAGAATAACTTCCATTCAAACTGATGCTGCCCCGCTTCTAGTTCTATCATACGTTCTCCTTTTACATGATCCGGCAAATATAAAGTAGCACTACTGTTAGCTGGAATAGTAACCACATATACAACACTTTTTTTCTTGCGTTCCCATTTTGAAATGATTTCTCCATAGGGAGAGTGATGTCTGGCTTCAAATTGCTTCAAATCACTCGGGAAATTGGGGCGCAGAATAATGTGTTTAAAACCGGGCTGTTGCGGATCGGGGAAGATACCCCCCAAACCTTTATAGAACCATCCGCCGATTTCTCCGAACATCATGTGATTGTCGGAGATATCACGTGTGGCATTCAAATCCCAATTTTCCAATAGGGTAGTGGCACCGTTGGCTATCCAGCATCCCCATGAAGGATATGTATCTTGTGCAGCTACTTTATAAGCAGTCTCCGCTTCTCCGTTTTCACTCAGAGCGTTCAGTATGGCTTTGGCTCCCAATACCCCTACATCCAGATGGAAACCGGCTTCTTCCACTTTCTTTGCCAGATTCCTGGCTACTTTTGTTTTCATATCTTCGGGAACAACTCCCCACATCAAAGGTACGCTTAACTCTGTCTGGACACCGCTGGCATAGATTCCGGTTTCTCTATTCAGATATTTAGCGTTGATTGCATTCTTTATTTTCTCGGCAAGAGCCTGGTAGTGTTCGTAATCTTCTTGCTTGTTGAACAGTTTTGCCGCGTTTGCCAGTATCTTTGTGTCTACATAGAAGTATACTGATGAAGTCAACTCTTTCGATGAATGGGATTTTACAGGAACCCAGTCGCCTCTTCCCCATGAAGTCAAACCGTTCGGGCTGGTACGATCTACATAATTCACATATCGTTTTATATTTTCATAGCAGTCTGACAATAATTTGCTGTCTCCGTAGAACAGGTAGATATTCCATGGAATGATTGCGATGGTACTTGTCCAGTCCAGACCATTATCCGTGCCATATCCCCAGCCTCCTGTAGGGATGATGTCGGGCAATACTCCATTCGGCTGTTGTTCATCCCGGTGGTCTGCCAGCCATTTTTCATAAACGGTGATTCCATCGTAATTGTATAAGGCGGTTTCAATCGCAAAGTGTCCGTCGCCCGTCCAGCCGTTCTTCTCACGTTGAGGACAGTCTGTGGGATATCCCATCAAGTTAGATAGATAGGCATTGTTAGTAGCCCACCACAAACGGTTGACAAGTGGATTCGACGTACTTATCTCCCCTTTTTGAGGAACGTCACTGTGAACAAAGTAGGCAGTCAGGCTATTTTGCTGTAATTCAATTGGTTTGCTGCTTGTCACTTCCACATATCTGAAGCCTTTGTAATTGAACCGAGCCATAAATTCATCTTCCCCTTTTCCGCTAAGGATAAGGATATCTGTCTGGAATGGGTCCGAATCATCTACCGGACGGTGGTATACATCTATATTCGATGTGTTTACCCGTCCGTTGTCATAGAGGCGTTCGCCGTGTTTGAGTTTTACGACCGTTCCCTCTTCTCCGGATACTTTAATGCGGGTAACTCCGGACATATTTCTGGCAAAGTCGAATATATAAGTGGAATCATTTATTTTCTTCCATGTATTTGCAGGTATTGTTTCTACGATACGGATTGGCTGAACCTGTTGGGATACCACATTTTGAGAAGGGGCTCCTCGGTAACCTACTCCGTTCCATTTGGAGTCGTCAAAATCTGCAGTACTCCAGTCTTTCTGCTCCAGACGGGCATCATAATGCTCTGCTGTGTAGATGCTGTTGAATATCAATGCGCCAGATGATGTTTTCCAGTCTCTTTCGGAAGGGATAACTTCGACGCTGCCGTCTTCGTATGTAATTCTCAGATTCATGCAGAAGGCAGGACGGTTACGCCACGGTGCACGGTCAAAGTCCCATACTGCCTTTGACTGGTGGTTATACCAGCCATTTCCTAGCAATACTCCAATTGCATTTTTGCCTTTTTGCAATTGCCGGGTCACATCATAAGTCACATAAAAGTTCCTTCTGTCAAAACGGGTATATAGTGGGTCTAACCGGTGATTACCGATCTTTTCTCCATTTATATACAATTCGTACAGACCAGCCACTGCAATATAGGCTCTGGCTGATTTTATCTTCTTTTGGGTATTGAATGTTTTTCTGAAATACGGAGCCGGCTTATAATTGATATCTCTGTTGTCGCCAATCCAGGCACCCTGCCAGTTTTGCATTCCCATCATTCCTGTTTCAAAGCTGTTGATGTCCGAAGAGGCTTTAACTCCGTCCTTGTCCCATACATTTACTTTCCAGTAATATTTCGTAAAAGGCCGGAGATTCTTTTCCGGATAAGTCACAAGAATCTCGTCCGATTCTTTCTTTCCCGAATTCCAGATATCTCCTTTCTCATCGTTTACTTTCAGTGAGTCTGTACTGACTAATAGTTGATAAGCGGTCTGGCGTGCTCCTTGTCGTGTATCGTTCAGCATCCATGACAATCTGGGATTGGCATGATCGATACCTAAAGGATTGACAAGGTGGTCACATTGAAGATTCGCAGGCTTGCACGCTTCTTGCTTTTGGGCAGATATTGATTGCAGGGTACAAAACGCAAGTGCGGTAACTAAATATATATTTTTCATCCTGTTCTATTTATTTTCCTTTTTTAACTACAAACTGATAACTACCGGACTGTAACTCCAATACAGCTTTCCCGTTCATGAAGGTAATCGAAGAAACGCCTTCTGCTTTTACAGCAGCTTTTCCGCTTTCTTCTACCACGTAGTCGAGGGTGGGCAATTGTAAGTGAAGAGTTGCGGTGGTGTTGGCCGGTATGCTTATTTGATAAGAAACCGCTCCGTCATTTTCTTTTTTCCAGCTGCTCTTGATGTCTCCATAACAGGAAGGGAAAGATGCATTGACCCAGTTAATCCGTTCCTGACCGGCGGGAATTTCCGTACGGTTGTCCGGAACCGGCTGTAATACGATGTGTTTGAATCCCGGACGTGTTTCGTCAATATCGATACCGCCCATTGTACGGTACATCCATTCGGAAACTGCCCCGTATGAATAATGATTGAACGAGTTCATGGATACAGGGCCAAAGCCTTTCTCCTTAGTATATGAATCCCAGCGCTCCCAGATAGTCGTTGCTCCTTGGTCTATGCTATATAGCCAGGAAGGATTGCCTCGTTGGAGCAATAGGTTATAAGCTGTATCCGATTCTCCGAACTGGCTTAATGTCTGGTTCAGGATGGCTGTGCCCACGAATCCTGTGCTCAGGCGATTGCCGTTACCGGCAATTTTGCGGGTCAGTGTTTCCAGTCCTTTCTTCCTGGCTTCTTCTGTTGGAAACAAATCCTGTTTCAGGGCAAGCAGGTAGGCTGTCTGGCTCTTTTGCTTTAAGTCTCCGTCTGCGTCCACATAGCGTGTCTGGAATTCTTCCTTGATCTCCTGTGCCAGATTTCTATAGGCTTTCGCTTTAGCGGCATAGGCATCACAGTCATCTGTTTTCAGCGCTTCCGAAATTTTGGCCATCAATTGTGCCGTATATGCGTAATAGCATACGCTGACAAAACGGCGTTCAGTATCTTCGTATGATAACCAGTCACCGTAATTTGTTCCGGCACCGTTATAGTTATATCCGTCTCCTTTTTGATGTGACAGGAATTCCATGTATTTTTCCATAGATGCATAGTTGTCCTGCAATATCTTTTTATTGTCGTACATCAGATAGATTGTCCAGGGAACGATGATGCCGGCATCTGCCCAGGCTGCCTGCCCATAACCTACCCATGAGTGAGGGGCTACATCCGGATAGGCACCGTCACTTCTTTGACCGTCGCGCATATCTCTCATCCATTTTTCAAAGAAAGCGGATACGTTTGCATTATAGGAAGCGGCACGACAGAATACTTGCGTATCTCCGGTCCATCCCAAACGCTCGTCTCTTTGCGGACAGTCGGTAGGGATGCTCAGATAGTTACCTCTCTGTCCCCACATGACGTTGCTATACAGCTGATTGATCGAACTGCTGCTGGTGACGAACGAAGCTCCCTCTTCTGTAGCAGAGCCAACTACTTCACCTGTCAGGGAAAGCACCTCGATATCTTCACTAGCCGTTATCTCACAATATTGAAAGCCGAAGAAAGTCATGGACGGATGGAAGGACTCGCCTTCTTTGCTTCCTTTCAGAATATATTTCAATGTTGCTTTCGCACTTCTGAGGTTGGCGGTATATATACTTCCGGCAGGACCATCATCACCGCGTGATTTGTCTCCTGTATCATTCAGCATTTCTCCGAAACGGAGTTTCATCTCCGTGCCCGAAGTACCTTTTACTTTGAACCGAACCCAGCCGACCATGTTCTGACCTAAGTTGTAGATAGCCGTTTCACCTTTCTTTAACCGAATGGGAGCCGGTTTGTCCGTAACACTCAGCACATTGATTTTTCCATCTTTCTCACCTCGGTAAACGGTAGTAGACAGAGGGGTACGGTTCAAATGCGGGCGCACTTGAACGGTTGGTCCGGCAAAGGCGATTAATTCTCCTTTAAAGTGAGGGTTGACAGCTGTTTTATTCCAATTGGCGGTATTATATCCGGGCTTTGTCCATGCACTTTCTTTTCGGGCGTCATACGTTTCTCCGTGGTAGATGTCTCCCATTCGTATGGCACCATCCATGGATGATAGCCAGGAAAGGTCTGTCACTACTGTTTCCGAAGTACCATCTGTATATTTCAGCAGTATCTTTGCGATGAATCCTACTTCATGACCGCCATATTCTCCGTGACAGACATCGCTGTTCCACCAACCGGAGGATACTTGCGCACCGACCGCATTAGTCCCTTTTTGGAGCAGATGGGTGATGTCATAGGTCAAGTAATGTGCTGTTTTGCTGAAATCTGTCCACTCCGGTTTCAGCTCGTCATAGCGTATGCTGCCATCTTCCAGCTTATTTCCTACCCGCTGTCCATTGATAAATAAATCATAAACTCCCAGAGCCGAACTGTAGATGCGGGCAGATGCGATTTTCTTTTTTGCTTTAAATTCTTTACGGAACATAGGTACTCCGCTCATGGCACCCTGTAACACCCGATAATCACCGGAGCCGGAAACCATATTCAGTTTGTGATTATTTCCCACTGAAACGATTTCGCCTCCTTCAAACAGGGACTGAGGTTTCTCAAAATCTTCTTTCAAAACGACTTTGGCTTCTTCTTTGCCGTCTTTCAACTCATACTCTGTCAGTACAATATTATCGAACATAGCCGTTTCATTGGTATTATTACCTCTGAATGCCCGGAAACCGATATATCCATTCGATAGTTTTGAGTCAGTATCCGTATAAGTATCTACCAGTACTCCGTCAATAGAAGTCTTAATCACTCCCTCTTTCGCTTCAATTGCCAGATGATGTTCTTTATTCAGTAAATCGGATTTGGAAAAGAACTTGCCTATGGGGGTGTCTGAGCTTTGCAGCCGTCCTCCTTCGTAAATATGTCTTCTGATTAGAGGCTCTTTTTCGTTATCCAGTGTATTGACAGACCACATGAATACATTGGAAGCATCACGTGCGCCAAAAAGAACGGATGCGTTACCGGAAGTCAGTGTAACATCCATTTCCAGTAACATGCGTGCTTTGGCCTGTTTTTTGTCTTCCGGATTGATTTTAGAGTTTTTGTTTATTTGAGTAGCTTTGATCCATTGTGCTCCCGACCATCCGTCGGATAATAATCCTGTTTCGAAAAAAGCCTTTTCTGTTGAGGCTTCTTCACCGGTTTTATTGTTCCATACGGTTACTTTCCAATAATAACGGGTGGAAGGTGCGAGAGCCGGTCCTGCATAGCAGATGTTCAGTGATTTGTCGGATGCTACCTTTCCGGAAGTCCAGACTGTATTTGAACAGGCTGCATCAGTTGCTACGGTAATTTGATAAGCTATTTGTTTCACTCCTCTTTCTGCTGATTCCAATTGCCAGCTGAATCGGGGAACTGTAATGTCCAGCCCGATAGGATTGGTAAGGTATTCGACCTGCAATTTTTTGACAGATGCGTTTACAGGCAGTAGAAAAAGAATAGACAAAAGTAATAAAGTAGTTCGTGCCATTAGTTTAAAGTATTAATAGTTTGTTATGATGGGGATATTGGCAAATATAGTGCCTATTGTCGTGTATAAGGATAAGAATTATGACACTAATACTTAAAAAAATGACCGTCCCCCTGAAATGATAAATGCCTATACTTGATTATAGTACAGGCATTTATCGTTTTCTTATGTGATTTTTAGTGCCTTGTTGAGTAAAGCAGCCGGTTATCTTAAAGCTTCCACTTCTTCCGGAGTCAGCGGAATCTTTTTGCCGAGCCGGCGGGCGCCTGTCTCCGTGATGAGATAATCCTCTTCGTTGCGGATACCGCCGAAGTCTTTGTAAGTGACTACTTTATCGTAATTGATGAAATCGGCGAACTTATTTTCCGCTTTCCACATTTCGATCAGTTCGGGGATGAAGTAGATACCCGGTTCCACTGTATGTACAAATCCCGGTTCCAGTGGGATGGCGAGGCGTTGAGACTTGCGTCCGAACTGTGTACTCTTCGGCTGACCGTTATAACCTACCCATACTTCACCCAGGTTCTCCATATCATGAACGTCCAGTCCCATCATGTGGCCTAATCCGTGCGGGTAGAACAAAGCGTGTGCTCCTTCACGAACAGCATCTTCCGTATTTCCCTTCATCAGTCCGAGAGCTTTCATTCCGTCTACCATGACACGGGCGGACAAATCGTATACATCCATATAAGGGATGCCCGGACGAAGTGCCTTGACAGATTCCAGATGCATTGCATTCTGGATTTCGTAGACTTCGCGCTGGCGGGTTGTGAATTTCTTATCCGCAGGAATGGTGGACGACATGTCACCGGCATAGCCCGATTCCACTTCCGCACCTGCATCAATCAGGAACAAATCGCCCGGTTTTACTTTATTCCCGTGATAATGGTTATGCAGGGTCTGCCCGTTGATAGTGGCAATCGTAGCGAAAGACAGCTCGCAGTTATTAGACTCTGCCACCCGGTTCATTTCCGCTACTACTTCATATTCATACATTCCCGGACGAAGAACTTTCATGGCGGTGATGTGCATATCGGCAGTCACGTCACAGGCTTTCTCTATTTCTACGATTTCTTCTGCTGATTTATAGTTACGCTGAGCTATTACAGCACGGATGAAAGGTACGGAACCTTCCTGGCGTGCAGGCGGTATACCCAGCCAGTCCATCAATTTCAGTTTATGTTCAGGGCGGTAAGGAGGAAGATAATGAATTGCTTTACCACTCTGGACACATTTGTGCAGATAACCTACTATATCGGTGGAAGCCATCTGCTCCTTGATGCCGACACGTTCGCATTTTTCGCGTAATGTAGGTTGTGAACCCATCCACACGATGGCATCGATAGACAATTCGTCACCGAAAATAATTTCTTTATCTTCGTCAATATCAATGATAGCCGATAGTCCGGCACACGAAAGACCGAAATAATAAAGAAAGGTGGAGTCCTGACGATAACGGAACGTGTTATCCTCATAATTCAGCCCGCACTCGTCATTTCCAAGAAATAACAAAACTCCGGAGCCTAAATTCTTTTTCAGCAGGGCTCTGCGCTGCATATACGTCTCTTTGGCAAACATACTGTCCTAATTTTTAAGTTCGTGCAACAAAGATAAAGATTTTTGTGTTATAGGATTAAAAATAATCCCACTAATCTGTGTAATCTCTCGTTAAAAAGTTACTTTTGTAGCGAGAAACAGTAGAAAGCAAAAACGAATATGGCACAAGGTTCCCGTCAAATACAATCGCAGGCGCAACAGCAGATACAAACGCTCTCGCCACAGCAGATTCTGGTCGTGAAGCTGTTGGAGCTTCCCGCAGTCGAGCTGGAAGACCGTATCCATGCTGAACTATTGGAGAATCCGGCGCTTGAAGAAGGTAAAGAAGACACTGCTGCCGATGAATATGCAGAAGATGTCAACTCGGAAGAAGGCATGGATAACGATGCCAACGATTATGATTCATTAAGCGATTATCTCACCGAAGACGATATTCCCGACTATAAATTGCAGGAGAACAACCGCTCGCGGGACGAGCAGGCGGAAGATATTCCTTTCTCCGATACAACTTCTTTTTATGAAATTCTGAAAGAACAACTTCGTGAACGTAACCTGACCGAACATCAGTGCGAACTGGTAGAATACCTGATCGGTTCGCTGGACGACGACGGACTGCTTCGCAAATCGCTGGAGAGTATCTGCGATGAACTGGCTATTTATGCCGGCATCGAATCTACGGAAGAGGAACTGGAAGAGGCTCTGTGCATCTTGCAGGATTTTGATCCGGCAGGTATCGGAGCACGTAGTCTTCAGGAATGCCTGATGATACAGATCCTCCGGAAAAAGAGCGAGGAGAAAAAGCCGGCACCGATACTGGACTTGGAAGAACGTATCATCAGTGATTGTTATGAAGAATTCACCCGAAAACACTGGGAGAAGATCATCAAGAAACTGGATGTGAAAGAAGAAACTTTCAGTGAGGCGATTGCCGAGATCACCAAGTTGAATCCCCGTCCGGGTGCTTCGCTCGGAGAGGCTATCGGAAGAAGCTTTCAGCAAATAGTTCCTGATTTTCTGGTGGACACCTATGACGACGGAACCATTAACATAAGCCTGAATAACCGTAATGTTCCCGAACTCCGTATGAGTCGTGACTTTACCGAGATGGTGGAGGAACATACCAAAAATAAGGCAAACCAGTCCAAAGAGTCGAAAGAAGCCATGATGTTCCTGAAGCAGAAGATGGATGCCGCGCAGGGATTTATTGATGCGGTGAAACAGCGGCAGAATACGCTGATGACCACTATGCAGGCGATTATCGACTTGCAGCGTCCTTTCTTCCTGGAGGGTGACGAGTCACTGTTGAAACCGATGATTCTCAAAGATGTGGCAGAACGTACCGGACTGGATATTTCCACGATTTCCCGTGTCAGCAACAGCAAATATGTACAGACTAACTTCGGTATCTATCCACTTAAATTCTTTTTCAGTGATGGTTACACGACGGAGGACGGAGAAGAGATGTCCGTACGTGAGATCCGTAAGATTCTGAAAGAATGCATTGACGGGGAGGATAAAAAGAAACCGCTGACAGATGATGAACTGGCAGATATCCTGAAAGAAAAAGGCTATCCTATTGCCCGGAGGACGGTGGCAAAATACCGTCAGCAGCTGAATATACCGGTGGCAAGGCTGAGGAAATGAGTTTTAAAGTATTAACTATAAAGTATTAACTATTAGGTGCTGATGGATAAAGAAAGAGAGCATATCATAGCGGATAAAACAATGTTGCGGGTGGCACGGGTTACCTCCATCGTGTTTACTCCATTTTCTATCCCGTTTTTGGCGTTTCTGGTGTTATTCCTGTTTTCTTATCTCCGTATCATGCCGATACTCTATAAGGGGATTGTGCTGGGAATCGTTTATTGCTTCACCATACTGACGCCTACCATTACCATTTTCCTGTTCCGCAAGATTAACGGGTTTGCCCGTCAGGACCTGAGCGAACGTAAGAAACGTTATGTACCTATCTTGCTGACTATCATTTCTTACGTATTCTGTCTGTTGATGATGCGGAAACTGAATATTCCCTGGTATATGACAGGAATTATTTTTGTTTCTCTGGTAGTATCGATCATTTGCATTCTGGTCAATCTGAAATGGAAACTGAGTGAACACATGGCAGGAATGGGAGGTATTATCGGTGGACTGGTGTCGTTCAGTGCACTGTTCAGCTATAATCCGGTGGTGTGGTTGTGCCTGTTTATTCTGATTGCGGGCATATTGGGCTCTGCACGGATTGTTTTGGGACATCACACTTTAGGCGAAGTGCTTTCCGGTTTTGTTGTCGGCTTGGTATGCGCCTTTTTGGTACTCCATCCGGCGTACAACTTTATGTTCAGAGTTTTTTTATTTTAAAAACAATATAAATCCTAAAAACTAATTATTATGAACTTTCCACAGAATTTAAAGTACACGAATGAACACGAGTGGATTCGTGTAGAAGGAGACATCGCTTACGTAGGTATCACAGATTATGCACAGGAACAACTGGGCGATATCGTATTCGTTGACATCCCTACTGTAGGAGAAACGTTGGAAGCCGGAGAGACTTTCGGAACCATTGAAGTGGTAAAAACCATTTCCGATCTTTTCTTACCGCTGGCCGGCGAGATACTCGAACAGAACGAAGCTCTGGAGGAAAATCCGGAGTTGGTAAACAAAGATCCTTATGGCGAAGGCTGGCTGATCAAGATGAAACCTGCTGACGTGAAAGCTGCGGAAGACCTGTTGGATGCCGAAGCATACAAAGCAGTCATCAACGGATAAACTCCTTATCAGACAACGAGCCTCGCAGATACCGGCGTACCGGCCTTCATGCCCGAACGTCCGTATCTGAACAGTAAAATAGTAAATAGTAAATCGTAAAATTGTAAATCAAATGACTCCAATTGTAAGTATCATCATGGGTAGCACGTCCGACCTTCCTGTTATGGAGAAGGCTGCGCAACTGCTGAATGATATGCATGTACCGTTCGAAATGAACGCCCTTTCTGCTCACCGCACGCCGGAGGCTGTGGAAGAGTTTGCCAAGAATGCCCGTAGCCGTGGCATTAAAGTAATCATTGCTGCTGCCGGAATGGCTGCCGCCCTTCCCGGTGTAATTGCAGCCAATACTACGCTGCCGGTGATCGGAGTACCTGTAAAAGGGTCTGTGCTCGATGGTGTAGACGCTCTTTACTCTATTATCCAGATGCCTCCCGGAATCCCGGTAGCTACGGTTGCCATCAATGGAGCGATGAATGCAGCTATCCTTGCTATTCAGATGCTTGCTTTGAGTGATGCGGCTTTGGCTGAGGCTTTTGCTGCTTACAAGGAAGGTCTGAAAAAGAAAATCGTAAAAGCAAACGAAGAACTGAAAGAAGTTAAGTTTGAATATAAAACTAATTAATTGACAATTGACGATTGACAATTGACAATGGGCTGGCGCTTTGGGCGTTTTATTGAGCCGGTTGTTGATGCTCGATTCTCAATTGTCAATTGTCAACTGTCAATTGTCAATTGAAAAAATGGATTTATTCAATTACTCTCGAAGAGAAACATCAGAAGTAAATATTGGGGCTGTGCCGTTGGGCGGCCCCAATTCCATTCGTGTCCAGTCGATGACAAATACGTCTACACAGGATACGGAGGCTTGTGTGGAGCAGGCCAAACGCATCGTTGATGCAGGTGGAGAATATGTCCGTCTGACTACGCAGGGCATTAAAGAAGCGGAGAATCTGATGAATATCAATATCGGACTGCGTAGCCAGGGATATATGGTTCCGTTGGTGGCCGATGTACATTTTAATCCGAAGGTTGCCGATGTCGCAGCTCAATACGCAGAGAAAGTGCGGATCAATCCGGGCAATTATGTAGATGCGGCGCGTACTTTTAAAAAACTGGAATATACCGATGAAGAGTATGCGCAGGAAATACAGAAAATTCATGATCGTTTTGTTCCGTTTCTGAATATCTGCAAAGAGAATCATACGGCTATTCGTATCGGAGTCAATCACGGCTCTCTATCAGACCGTATCATGTCCCGCTACGGAGATACTCCCGAAGGAATGGTAGAGTCTTGTATGGAGTTTCTGCGCATTTGTGTAGAAGAACATTTTACAGACGTGGTGATCTCAATCAAGGCGTCCAATACGGTGGTGATGGTGAAAACCGTTCGCCTGCTTGTTGCTGTTATGGAACAGGAAGGTATGTCATTCCCTTTACATCTTGGGGTGACAGAAGCCGGAGACGGAGAAGACGGACGCATCAAATCGGCTTTGGGTATCGGTGCCTTGCTGAGTGACGGGTTGGGAGATACTATCCGTGTGTCTTTGAGCGAAGCTCCCGAGGCTGAGATTCCGGTTGCACGTAAGTTGGTGGACTATATCTTGTTAAGGCAGGACCATCCGTTTATTCCGGGAATGGATGCGCCGGAATTCAATTATCTGTCTCCTTCACGCAGAAAGACACAAGCCGTCCGCAATATCGGAGGTGAACATCTTCCTGTAGTCATAGCCGAGCGGATGGATGGAGGCACGGAAGTAAATCCGCAGTTCACGCCGGATTACACTTATGCCGGAAGAACATTGCCCGAGCAGCGGGAAGCAGGTGTAGAGTATATCCTCGATGCGGATGTATGGCAGGGAGAAGCCGGTACATGGCCTGCTTTCAATCATGTGCAGTTGCCGTTGATGGGCGGGTGTGATGCTGAACTAAAATTCCTGTTTATGCCTTACATGGCACAGACGGATGAGGTGATTGCCTGTCTGAAGGCACATCCCGAAGTAGTTATTATTTCTCAAAGCAATCATCCGAATCGTTTGGGCGAGCATCGCGCTTTAGTGCATCAGCTTATGACGGAAGGGCTGCAGAATCCCGTTGTCTTTTT
The DNA here is from genome assembly GCF_900106755.1 of Bacteroides faecis MAJ27. Lineage (GTDB taxonomy): Bacteria > Bacteroidota > Bacteroidia > Bacteroidales > Bacteroidaceae > Bacteroides > Bacteroides faecis. The sequence goes on along the minus strand of NZ_FNNN01000019.1, from coordinate 57,283 downwards.
CCAGCATTATGCAGAAGATAATGCCGAGGATTTGCAGATCAAGTCTGCTGCAGATATGGGTGCATTGATTTTTGATGGTCTTTGCGATGGTCTTTTCTTGTTCAATCAGGGAAGTTTGAGTCATGCGGTAGTGGATGGCATCGCTTTCGGAATCTTACAGGCGGGTCGTCTCCGTACTTCTAAAACTGAATATATTTCTTGTCCGGGCTGTGGACGTACGCTCTATGATCTGGAAAAGACGATTGCCCGTATCAAGGCAGCTACTTCGCATTTAAAAGGTCTGAAGATTGGTATCATGGGATGCATTGTGAATGGTCCCGGTGAAATGGCGGATGCAGATTACGGTTATGTAGGTGCAGGACGCGGAAAGATTAGTCTTTATAAAGGCAAGGTTTGTGTGGAGAAAAATATTCCGGAAGAAGAAGCAGTGGAAAGACTGCTGGAATTTATTCGGAATGACCGGAAAGATATAGAGCTTTAATTAGAATATTTTTTATAGTTAAGACAGGAGTTGCCTTAAGTTTGCTTAGGGCAATTTCTGTCTTTTCTTTTATCATTAACATAATATCAAACATGAATAAAATAATGGAAGATGAATTTAATTATCAGGCAGTGCCCTATGGATATACCCACTGCTTCAATGCCTGCTGTCCGAAAGGAGAGAAATGTTTGCATCGTTTGGTGGCGGTGCATAGTACTAATCAATATCCTACACTGTCAGTAGTTAATCCGAACTGTATTCCGGAGGACGCGAAAGCTTGTCCTTTCTATAAGTCTATTCGCAAGATACGTGTGGCATGGGGTGTCCGGGCTTTGCTGGATGATGTGCCTCTCAAAGATGCTGTATCCATTAAAGACCGTCTGCTCCAACATTTCGGACGGTCGCTATACTATCGCTTTTATCGTAAAGAATACTCGATTGACCCTGAACAACAGGAATTTATCCGTCGATTGTTTCGTCAGAAAGGTATCAAGAAAGAGCCGGCATTTGAGTACTACACAGAAGAATATAAGTGGTAATTATCTGCCATCTGTAACAAATCGTGTGTATTGTGTTGATGTATAATGAATTATACGGTTGCAGATAGTATTGTAGATTAAGATATCTGCAATACTGTCTGTTGTTTTAATACTACCTTATATTACACATCCTGTTTCTCCATACTTCGTCCCATATCACTGTAGGTGAAGGCTATTCACTTTGTTTGTCCTCCTTTTCTGCATAGAAGTAACGGTAAAATGAATATTTTGCTATATTGCTATAAGTCGTTGGTATATAGATGATTTCTGCCTGATATTTGTTTCAGGCAGTTTCAAAAGCTTGAAACACTTTGTTTCACCGTACGAAACACTTTGTTTCAAGGCATGAAACACTCTGTTTCAAAGCATGGAACACTTTGTTTCATCGGTTGAAACAGATATTGAAACTGTACTTCTCTAATATGTGGATGCTAACATCTACTGTCTATATCACTTTTCATTGCTTAAATAGCAATGTTTTAAGAGGTAACTTGGGGTTGTTTTTCTAAGATTTAGTACATTTGGCAGATGTAAGCCTTTGCATCGTTGGATACCGGTGTGTGCGATCGGATGTTTTTCGTAACAAAGAATATGAGTTCTATATAGCAGGGACAGATGCTGTTTATGATAAAAGGAAAATTGATGAAATGCTTCGTTATGAAAGTAAAGGCAGTAAAATTGTTCGTTTAAATGACTTGTTATATCAATGGAAATAAAATATTTTGAAGACAGAAATGATTGGCGAAAGTGGCTGATTGACAACTTTGAGACTGCCAATGAAATTTGGTTTGTATTTCCCGGCAAATCTTCGGGAAAGAAAAGTATTACATACAATGACGCTGTGGAAGAAGCCCTTTGTTTTGAGTGGATTGACAGTACAATAAAGTCGCTTGATGAAGAACATAAAATTCAGCATTTCACACCTAGAAACCCTAAAAGCACATACTCACAAGCCAACAAAGAAAGACTTAAGTGGTTATTGGGAAATAAAATGGTGCATCCTAAGTTTGAGGATAAAATACGAAATGTTTTGTCTGATCCTTTTGTCTTTCCAGATGATATAATCGACAGATTGAAAGAAGATAAAATAATATGGGAAAATTATCAACGTTTTTCTGATGCATATAAACGTATTCGAATAGCATATATTGAAGCAGCGAGGAAACGACCTGAAGAATTTGAAAAGCGATTAAATAACTTTATCAATAAAACGAAAGACAACAAAATAATAGCAGGATTTGGTGGAATTGACAAATACTATTGATTCAGATTAGATGCCGGCGTCTAACTGACTTGTATCATAATATTTACTGTTGTTCTGTTTGAATAGCGTAAAAAATAAAAAACTCTATAATTAGGCTTGTCCAACTTGAAGGTCTTAAAGACATAATATACTTTATAATGAATAAATATATTTCTATATTCTTCTGTGTACAGATTATTGCATTAAATTTATTTGCGATGCAACCGAAAGTAACCCCTGTCGATTATGTGCGTCCTCAGATTGATACTCACAAATCGAGATGGTTCTTTTTCTCTTCGGCTTCCCGCCCGTTTGGAATGGTTAGTCTGAGCCCGGATACATGGACGGAAGGAAGCTGGAATTCAGGTTATCTGTATAACTCCAAGGAGATACGTTGTTTCAGTCACGTACATTGCTGGCAGCTTGCCGGTGTCCCGGTGATGCCTACAACCGGAGAGGTAAAGGGACACAAAGGTATGGATGCCTATAAATCAACCTACTCTCACGAGACGGAAATAGTGAAACCCGGATATCATAAAGTAGAACTTGATACTTATCAGATAAGAGTGGAACTGACCTCTACATCCAGAGTCGGTATGCATCGGTATACTTATCCTGCAGGAGAAAAAGCAAATGTACTTTTTGATGTTGGTGCTCTTCTGGCACATGGAAAAACAGAAAAGGCCGCTATTCACCGGATATCATCAAAAGAAATCGGAGGATATTCTGTTCTGGCACCTACATCACGTCGCAAAAAGCCGGTGACAGTGTATTTTGTGGCCCGGTTCAATCAGAATATGACAGCATTCGGAGGCTGGGAGAAGGAAGGCAAGGAGAAGAAACTGGTACATAAAAACTCAATTGAAGGAGCAGATATCGGAGGATACGCTTCGTTTGGAAAACTGAAAAAACAAACTTTGTTGATGAAGGTGGGCATATCCTATGTCAGTGAAGAGCAAGCTCGCATCAATCTGGAAAAGGAACTTGCCCACTGGAATTTTGACCGTGTGAAAGAGGATGCTTTTGCCGAATGGAATCGTGAACTAGGCAAGATAACCGTAGAAGGTGGTAGTGAAGAGGAAAAGATTAAGTTTTATACAGACCTTTGGCATTCTCTTCTGGGCCGTCACACGTTTTCGGATTTCAATGGAAAATATATAGATAATACAGGCGAGGAGCCTGTAGTGCGTCAAGTTCCTTTGGATAATGGTACACCGACAAGAAATACATATAATTCGGATGCTTTTTGGGGAAGTGAATTTAATCTGAATATATTGTGGTCGATAGCATATCCGAAAGTAATGAGTGAATTTGTCTCTACTTTAGTGGATTATTATACGAATGGCGGGATGATTGCTCGCGGCCCCAGTGGTGGTAATTATACTTATGTGATGGTGGGTGATCAGGCCACTCCTCTCATTGCGGCTGCCTATAATAAGGGAATCCGCGATTTTGATATAGAATCCGCTTATCAGGGTTGTTTGAAGAATTCTGAGCCGGGTGGTATCCGTGATTATGTAGGCTATAAGACAAATCCCGGTAATTTTATGCAGCAATACGTTGATAAGGGATTTGTGCCGGAGCCAACGACTAAAAGTCCTCATGCGGAGGGATGTGCGATGACTCTTTACTTCGCTTACGAGGACTGGTGCATGGCACAGTTCGCCAAAGGACTGGAAAAAGAAGATGTATACCGGAAATACTTGCAACGCTCGTTCAACTACCGCTATGTGTACGATAAACAAAGCGGATGGATGCGTCCGCGTACAACGGATGGTTCTTGGATGAGGAACTTCTCACCGATTGGGAAAGGATTCAACATGCCGGGATTTGTGGAGAGTAATGCTGCTATTTTTACCTATTATGTACCCCATAACATCAAAGATCTGATTTATTTAATAGGGGGAAATGAGGCTTTTGTCACGAAACTCAACCAACAGTTTGAACTGGCTTCACAGGATAACTTCATAAGTAAGCATGGAGAACATGCTCACAACTGGATTGATTATGAGAATCAGCCCTCTCTTCACATGGCGCATCTGTTTAGTCATGCCGGTGCACCTTGGCTTACGCAATATTGGGTGAGACGCATCAAGAAAGAAGTTTTCGGTGATATTACTCCGTTTGGAGGATACAATGGAGATGAAGATCAGGGACAGATGGGGGCATTGGGTGTATTGATGGCTATCGGTCTGTTTGATGTGCAGGGAGGTGCCTCCACTACGCCACAATATGAAATAACATCTCCGATATTCGATAAGATTACCATTCAGCTTGATAACAGATATTATCCGGGCAAGGAGGTTGTTATTGAAACGGTTAATAACTCTCCGAAGAATGTTTATATTCAGAGAGTAAGCTGGAACGGAGTGGAACACTCTTCTTTTCAGTTGGCGCATGAAGAATTAGTTAAAGGAGGACATCTGGTGATTGAGTTAGGTGATACTCCGAATAAATCATGGGGAGTTAATTGAGCAGGAAACCTGCACAAATGCTTTGATTTATTTTGTTTATACACCAAGTGTCGTTGCTGAAATAAACCGCCTTACAATTGCAACGTTTGCAACTTTGTTGCACGAATCATTCGCTACCTTTGCAACAGATAAAAAGAAAGGATGATTATGGGACATTGTAGTTGTTGCGCACATACACATGAATGTGCACCTGAAAAGCATATAGAAAAGCAAGAATCGATATTCTCTGAATATTGGAAAGTGGGACTTTCATTTATTCTGCTGATAAGTGGAATTGTAATGAATGCTTTGGACTTCACTTTTTTCCGTGAAGGATATTTTTCCTTGATATGGTATATTGTAGCATATCTCCCGGTCGGCTTACCCGTAATGAAAGAAGCATGGGAGAGTATAAAGGATAAGGATTACTTCAGTGAGTTCACACTGATGTTTATAGCTACGCTTGGAGCTTTTTATATTGGCGAATATCCCGAAGGAGTAGCAGTTATGCTGTTTTATTCCATAGGAGAACTGTTTCAGGAAAAGGCTGTTGATAGGGCAAAACGTAATATCGGGGCACTATTAGATGTCAGGCCGGAAGAGGCGGCAGTCGTCAGAGAAAATGGGGTAGTTGTCGAGAATCCTAAGAAGGTAAAAGTAGGAGAAACGATTGAAATAAAAACAGGTGGCCGTGTACCTTTGGACGGAATGATGCTGAATGATGTAGCAGCGTTCAATACGTCAGCACTGACAGGAGAAAGTGTACCTCGTAGCATACGCAAGAATGAGGAAGTACTTGCCGGAATGATTGTTACCGATAAAGTAATCCGGATAAGAGTGACCAGGCCTTTCGATAAGAGCGCCCTTGCCCGTATCCTGGAACTCGTTCAGAATGCATCGGAACGTAAAGCTCCGGCAGAATTGTTTATCCGTAAATTTGCCCGTGTCTATACACCTATTGTTACGGGTTTGGCGGTTCTGATCGTTCTGCTTCCATTCCTTTATTCATTGATAAGTCCTCCGTTTGTGTTTGCTTTTAATGACTGGTTGTACAGGGCTTTGGTTTTTCTGGTGATCTCGTGTCCGTGTGCTTTGGTAGTAAGTATTCCGCTGGGATATTTCGGTGGTATCGGAGCGGCCTCCCGGTTGGGAATCTTATTTAAAGGAGGGAATTATCTGGATGCCATTACAAAAATAAACACAGTGGTCTTTGATAAGACCGGAACCCTTACGAAAGGTACATTTGAGGTACAGTCCTGTAAATGCGAACCCGGTATTTCCGAGGAAGAGCTTGTCAGATTAGTCGCTTCGGTAGAGCGTGACAGTACGCATCCTATTGCTAAAGCTGTTGTGAACTATGCAAAGCTGCGGCATATAGAACTCTCACCCGTTACTGACAGCAAAGAATATGCGGGACTTGGTCTGGAAGCGACAGTGGGTGACGTCTCTGTCTTGGTAGGTAATTGCCGTCTACTTGCTAAGTTTCAGATAAAGTATCCGCCCGAACTCCTTTTTATCACAGATACGATTGTTGTCTGTGCGATAGGGAACAGTTATGCCGGTTATCTGTTGTTATCAGATACTTTGAAAGAGGATGCAACGGCAGCTGTTCAGAACTTGAAAGCGCTGGGAATCCAAAACATTCAGATATTATCCGGTGATAAACAAAGTATTGTTAGTAACTTTGCAGAGAAGCTGGGCATCTCGGAAGCTTACGGTGATCTGCTTCCTGATGGAAAGGTGAAGCATTTGGAAGAATTGCGCCGGCATGCCGAAAATCAGGTTGCCTTTGTGGGCGACGGCATGAATGATGCTCCGGTACTGGCTTTAAGCAACGTAGGTATTGCCATGGGTGGCCTGGGCAGTGATGCAGCTATTGAAACGGCTGATGTGGTAATACAGACTGACCAGCCTTCTAAGGTTGCTGAGGCGATAAAGGTAGGAAAACTGACGCGCAGGATTGTATGGCAGAATATTTCACTGGCATTTGGGGTGAAATTGCTTGTGCTGATATTGGGAGCCGGTGGACTGGCTACACTTTGGGAAGCTGTCTTTGCGGATGTCGGTGTGGCGCTGATTGCCATCATGAATGCTGTGAGGATACAGAAAATGATAAAATAAAAGAATATGGAAGAAAAAGTTTATTTGGATAAGTTGGCAAAAAGAGACATCAAGCCGACGGCAATAAGACTTCTCATATTAAAGAGTATGATGGAAGCGGGACGTGCAGTGTCTCAGCTTGATCTTGAAACGTTGCTGGATACGGTTGATAAGTCGACTATATCCCGGACAATTACACTTTTCCTGTCTCATCATCTGATACACAGTATAGATGATGGAAGCGGCTCATGGAAATATGCAGTTTGTGATGATGCTTGTAATTGTGTGCTGAAAGACCTGCATTCGCATTTTTATTGCGAAAGATGCCATCGGACATTCTGTCTTGAGAAGATTCATATTCCGGTAATCGACCTGCCGAAAGGATTTACTTTGAATAGTGTGAATTATGTAGTAAAGGGAGTTTGTGCAGGATGTTCCAGAGTGGGGGATTAATAGCAGATCGATAAGAATAAATAATAAAAAACACCGGAATCCGAACTGAAAAATATCATCGAATTCCGGTGTTTATTATTTAATGATTACTGGTTAGTCAATATTGGGATTCAAGGCATGCCAGTCTTTGATGGCCGGAATGATACCCATTTCGATCACTTCATCACGAAGCTTGCACAAGTGTTCGTAGCTCTTTTCCAGTTCTTCCTGTTCAGAAGGAGATCCGGCCACCTCTTTATAAGTAACGCCATCTTTAGTAATGGAAGTTTCCATAGCCATCATGATGTGATTGAACTTATCATTGGATACGTAGGTACCGGCAGGCCAGCGGAACGGTTGTCCGCCCATAGCGGCAGCGATCATTTCAATGGAAAGATAAGCCGGACTTTGGAAGGAAGAACGGCCGCGCAGGTCGATGATATGTTTACCACCCTGTATTACACGCACTTTCAAAGCTTCCCATTCAGCCAATGGAAGGCGGGTAGTTCCGATGAAATCAGTCAGCGGTTCTCCTTTTATTTTAGTGGTTGAAGCGAATACTGCCATCTGTTCTCCATGTCCACCATACGTACGGCAGTTCTGAATGTCGGAGGCGGGGATATGGAAATATTTCACTAGCTCATTCTGCAGACGGGTACTGTCCAATGCTGCCAGTGTAGAGACCTGCGACGGTTTCAGACCGGAATAAAGCAATGTGATCAGTCCGGTGATATCAGCAGGATTAAAAATAACAACAATGTGTTTTACGTTCGGACAATATTGGCGAACATCTTTACCGAACTGAGCAGCGATTTCAGCATTTCCTTTCAACAAGTCTTCACGAGTCATGCCTGCTTTACGGGCTGCACCACCTGAAGATACGATATAAGAGGCCCCCGTCAGTGCTTCTTTGATATCGGAGGTATAAGTTAGATTCACACCTTCGAAACCACAGTGATATAACTCTTCTGCCACACCTTCCAAAGCGGGAGCAAAAGGATCATATAGACAAATGTTCGGGGTAAGTTTCATCATCATGGCAGTTTGAGCCATATTAGAGCCGATCATTCCGGCTGCTCCTACGATCGTAAGTTTCTCGTTGGTTAAAAATTCCATAATTATATATGTTTATAAGGTGAATAATCAGTTCTGGTTTGTTGTCGCTACAAAGATAACGCCTTAATCGTCAGATTGTTCATAGAAAATAGTTTTCCTTAATAACGAAAAGTTATATCTGTGCATGAAAGGGATGTGCGTAAAATAGATTATCTTTGTTCTTTATAAAGATATGGAATATATAATAAATAGAAGTATGAATATAGAATTAGGAAAGTTCAATCAGCTCGAGGTAGTAAAGGAGGTCGATTTCGGTCTGTATCTCGATGGAGGAGAAGAAGGAGAAATTTTGTTACCTACCCGTTATGTGCCCGAAGGCTGTCAGGTAGGGGATATGCTGAATGTATTTCTCTATCTGGATATAGATGAGCGACTGATTGCCACTACATTGACCCCGTTGGTGCAGGTGGGACAGTTTGCTTGTCTGGAAGTTGCTTGGGTAAATCAGTTCGGAGCATTTCTGAATTGGGGACTGATGAAAGACTTGTTTGTTCCGTTCAGTGAGCAAAAGATGAAAATGCAGGTTGGACGGAAATATGTTATTCATGCACATCTGGATGATGAAAGCTATCGTATCGTAGCTTCGGCAAAGGTAGAACGCTATCTGTCGAAAGACATACCGGATTATGCTCCGGGTACAGAGGTGGATATATTGATATGGCAGAAGACAGATTTGGGATTTAAGGCGATTATAGATAATAAGCATAGCGGATTGCTATATGAGAATGAGATATTCTGTACGTTGGAAACAGGTATGCAGATGAGAGCTTTTGTGAAACAAGTGCGCGAAGATGGTAAGGTAGACTTGATCCTTCAGAAGCCGGGATTCGAAAAAATAGATGATTTCTCGAAGACACTGCTGGATTATATCAAAGAGCATGGTGGACGAATCCATCTGAACGATAAAAGCCCTGCGGAGGATATCTATGATACTTTTGGCGTTAGTAAGAAAACATTCAAGAAAGGGGTGGGCGACTTGTATAAGAAGCGGTTGATTTCTTTGCAGGAGAATGGCATCACTTTGGCGGAATCCTAAACAGAATAGGGAAATCCCTATACAAGAATAGAGAGAATCATTGGGGTGGGGAGTTTTCTCACCCTATTTTTGTGATATCAGTTAAAGATAATAATTTCAAAACTAGATAAGTTATGCGTAAGATAATAATAAGTTTCTGCATTTTGCTCGCTGCTCTTTCTTTAAAAGCGCAGTCTATCAGTGGAATCAGGATTGATGGAGGAGACACTCCGATTCTTGTTTATTTTGGAGGAAAACAGATGTGTTACCCTACTACCACTTGTTTCGTTGCCAATTTGAAACCGGGAAATTATACGATTGAGGTGTATGCTTCCCGTTCTACCCGTCCGGGAGAACGCGTTTGGAAAGGAGAAAGATTGTATAATGAACGTGTTTACTTTAACGGAAATGGAGTACATGATATCGTTGTAGAAGAACCTGGAGATATCCGTCCGGGAAGGCCCGGCAGACCGGGAACGGGACAAAGTGGACATCGTCCGGAGCATGATCGCTATGATAGAGTGATGAGTGATCAACTCTTTAAGAAGTTCCTTGATAGTGTGAAGAATGAGCCTTTTGATAAAGATCGTATGGGGTTGATAACTGCTGCATTGACTAATTCAGATTTTACATCAGAACAATGTCTCCAATTGGTGAAGTTCTATACTTTTGATAATGAACGATTGAAAATAATGAAAATGATGTATCCCAATATTGTGGATAAAGAGGCTTTCTTTATGGTGACCGCTACTCTTACATTCTCTAAGAACAAGACTCAAATGAACGATTTTATCAGGGAATACGAAGGACGCTGATATAATTAACTAAAAACGATACGGTTATGAAAAAGATACATATAATCCTGTTTTTTACGTTGTGGGTGATCGCCAGCAGCTGCTCTACTTATTACGTGTCCAACAAGCAAGTGATGGAAGTGCAGCAAGGAATGTCTCGCCAGAATGTGGAAAGAATATTGGGTAAACCGGATTACAGACGTTTTGATGGCAACACCGAAGAATGGGAGTTCCATCGGGTCTCTTCAGTACTTTACGGAAACTCGATTAAGATTATAGTATATTTTGCAGATGGAAGGGTGACAAGTATGGATACATTTAACGGTGATGAAATTCTGCTGCCGCCTCCGGTAATGATGCCTCCTTCTGTTGTTGTAACCAATACGCCTCCGGTCTGCCCTCCACAGTATGAAGAAACATCCCGTCGCAGAACTCTTATGATGCACGACGAATTTGATCGTTTTCTACGTGATTTCCGGATGGTGATCATGCCTACTGAACAAATTAAGTATATAGACGACGTTTTGTTGGAATGCAACTTTACTTCTGCACAGTGCGGAAAGATTATAGATCAGATTAATAGCTCAGATACTCAGATGACTGTGATGAAGCGTATGTATCCGCAAATTGTGGATAAAGAAAATTTCAGTCCGGTTGTCAATAAGCTCTTTTCTTCTTTTGACCGTGACAGCATGAAAAAATATATCCAGGCTTATCATGGTGAGCAACGACCGGGAGATGCAGGATATGTACGGCCAAGAGCTATGAGCGCAGCTGAATTTGATCGTTTTTTCAATGAATATAGAGGCAAATCATTTGAGTCTGACCGGACCCGAATGCTGGATGAAGTCGTACCTCCTTCGGGATTCACTTGCGCCCAATGTCGTAAATTGGTGGATATGTGTACCTTTCAGACAGATAAGAAGAATATGATAAAGAAGCTTTATCCGAAAATCGCAGATAAGAAGAACTTCTCGATACTAACGGATGTTTTCACTTTTGAGATGGATAAGAGGGAGATGAGAGAGTTCGCGGAATCTTACGATAGCAGACGTAACTAAAAAAAATGAAATCATGAAAAGAATTCTGTTTATATTATTAGTAGTGACTGCCAGTACCACTGTAATGGCGGGAATGAGCACCAGTAAGGTGCGTAAGGAGACACGTTTCCTTACTGATAAGATGGCATATGAGTTGGACTTGAGTAATCCGCAGTATAATGATGTGTATGAGATTAATTATGATTTCATCTACTCTCTTCGTAATATTATGGATTATGTAGTGCGGGGTGACGAATGGGCGTTGGACGATTACTATGAGGCCTTGGATATTCGTAACGATGATCTTCGCTGGGTATTGAGTGATGGGCAATATCGCAGGTTTCTGGGGGCTGATTATTTTTATCGTCCGATTTACGTGACCGGAGGAAGATGGAATTTCCGGATTTATATTAATTATCCGAATCGTAGTTTATTCTATTTTGGTGTACCTTATCATTATCGGACTTACTGTGGTGCACATTATCGTCCGCATATTCATCATGTGAGCTATTACCGGGGAAGATACAATAACGTTGTCCATTATCCTACTCCATACCGGGTAAGGGATCAGAGAGTATTCCATTCTTATCGTCGTTCGGATTTCGGTTCTGTACGCTTCCGCCCGAATACTTCTGTTCGTCCGCATAATGCACCTGCCCGTCCCGGAGTTTCGGGACGTCCGGGAACATCATCACGTCCTAATTCATCGGGACGGCCTGGAAATTCTTCCCGCCCCCGTCCGGAATCGGGACATAGACCTTCAAATTCGGGAAGACCCTCTGCTTCGGGCAGACCCTCTACAACTGAACGCCCGTCGAGTCCAAGCAGACCAACGACTCCAGGCAGACCGTCTACTCCTTCCAGAGACGATAAACCGAATAAGGAGACAACTCCGGGCAGAAATAATAACAGAGGTGAAGGAAATCATCATTCCGGAAGTCGTCCGGGAACAAGTACAGGTTCTTCGAACTCTGACCGTCGTCCGACAGGTGGCAGCACGAACCGCGAAAGTGGACGTGGCAGCAGTTCTTTCGGCAGTTCAAGTAGAACAAACGGCAGTACAACGAGCAGCCGGAATCATGATAGTTCGAACCGGGGAAGTAGTACTTCCGGCAGAAGTAGCAGTTCCGGTAGTACTTCCAATCGGGGCAGCAGTAGTTCCGGCAGCAGTTCCAGTAGGGGTAGCGTTTCCAGATCGACCGAAAGAAGCTCATCTTCAGGAAGCACGAGTAGCAGTAGCCGAGGCTCTTCTTCCCGTTCTTCAGAAAGAGGAAATAGCTCAAGAAGATAAAACCTATTCCTTTATTAATAAGTCATTGCTCCTCAGCGGTAGGAGAACTAGATTCCGGCGTATCGCCGACTAAACTATTCAGGGCGTCGCCCGTAACTTGGATATCGGGGCGGATAGTATCCGCCTCGATTTCACTTATCAGCCCCTTTTGAGCCAGACGTCCGGCAATCAGTTTATAATAGCCTTCCATATTCTTTTTCAATTGTCCGTTTTCTGCGAAGGAATTGCGGAAGTGTTTTGGTTTTGGGATAATGGAAGCCAGAAAGATACTCTCTTCGGTCGTGAGTTGGGAAGGCCGTTTATTGAAATAATAAGCAGAGGCTTCCCGGATACCGTAAATCAGAGGTCCCCATTCGGCAATATTCAAATACACTTCGTACATACGTTCTTTAGACGTCAGCCTCTCTGTCTCTATTAGCCATACGATCAAGGCTTCTTCCAGTTTGCGGGCAAAGTTTTTGTTCCGGTTGAGGAATACATTTTTCACTAGTTGCATGGTGATTGTACTGCCTCCTCTGGCAAAGCGTTTGACTTGCAGGTCGTAAATCAATGCTTCACGTATGGCATCGGGCAAGAATCCTTTGTGATAGAAAAAGGCCCCATCTTCACTTTGCATGACGGACATCCGTAGCAGGGGAGAGATACTGTCTAATGGTGTGAAATGTTCCCAAGAGGGGCCGATAGGGAATGACCTGACAGGCATGCCATTCTCATAAGCAGTGTAAGTGAACTCTTCGCTCATCTTGGAAAGAGGTGTCGCACCATATTCCATGATCCGGAAATCTTTTTCTTTTAACTCCGATTCAAATCTGAGGCTGTCTAATTGAGCGAAATCGATGTCCAGCAGAAAATGATAAGCCAACTCACCTCTTGTCTTTATTCCTTCCAGATTGCTGAATAACCCTTTGGGGAGAGAACCGAATAAATCGTCAGCCGGGAACCAGGATTTATCTATGGCAGCTGTGAAGTGCCATTGAGCTTCTTTCTTTTCTGCTCGCAGATAGGGGTGGAATTGTATTTTGTTGAATAGAACTGTAGTGGTGCTATCCAACTCCAGCGTATGATTGCCGATATTCATCTGATACGTAAGCTGTCCTCGATCCAGATGGATAACTTCCGGCGAAAGGGCTTTGTGGAATATATCAAGACCGCTGACTCTGGCTTTACCGTTCAGTCGTAGCTGATTATTTGCAAGATTTTCTTCGGTCATGCTATAATATAAGGTGTCGAAAGTAACTTCTGCCCCAAAGCGGCGGTTGATATAAGGCAGTGAGATTTTCTTTTTCCCGGTAGCGAAAAGTTCTGTTTTCAACATCCGGGCTTTTCTGTTCAGTTCGCCTGTGGCTTTCCATTGTTGTGTCAGGGTATCTTCCTTTATCTTGATGGCCGACTGAAAACGATTGTCTTCAATCGTGAAGGCGGGGATGCTTAGGGCAACAAAATTGTTGTCTTTCCGTTCGGTTATATTGAGTTGAGTCAGTTGTCCGTTTTCGGGCAGAAAGCCATATATTAAGTTCAATATCCGGTCGATACGATGGCTGTAGTTGCTTTCGGTGGCAGGTTTGGTTGTGGCTTCCGATTGGCATTGGCGTTTGGAGAATAGAAAATCATAGTTTGCTACGCTGTCCCGTTTGATAAAAGCAATCGTTAGTCCGTCCATACGGATATTGCGTACTTCAAAGTTTCCTTTCAGTAGTTTCCAGGGGGTCAGTTTGACGTTGACAGTTTGCAGCGTAAGGAGAGTATCCCTTTGCTCGGGAACTACAGAAAGTCCCTGAATGGAGACTTCATTCAGACTACACATTTCCAGATTCTCATAGTGAATGTGCAGCCCGTATGTTTGTTCGATGTGAGTAGTACGTTTATTGGCTATACTCCGTAGAAGAATGCTACGGCTTAGATAGACACCGACAAGGCAGATAAATAAGATTCCTCCAATTGATAACAGGAGAATACTTTGTTTGCTGTTCTTTTTCATCATTTGCCTTTAAATAAATTATTGGATGCAAAGGTAGATAATATTCTGTTCAACCGGATATAAGTCGTTCTTTTTTAACATGATGTCCGTTTATGAGCGAACAACTGTTCATTTTCGTACATCTGCTTATACCTTCTTTGTTCTGATTATTAGGTGTTTACTGTTTTGGCATACCCCTTGCATTTATATAATCGAAGGCGGGCAACTGAAAAATGAAAAAAAGTTCAGAAAGTTGCAACCATTCAATATAGATGTTCCGTCTAATAAACAGAAGAACAAAAAAGAAAGTTGAACAAATAAAAAATATACAATTATGAAAACTACAGTATTATTCAGAATGATGGTTTTAGTAGCAATGGTATTTGCCGGTATCGCTAATGCAGAGTTGAAAGCACAGAACAATAACTTCATTACTAATGAAGAGAAAGTGGATGATGTTGTTGTATCGAAGGTTATTTACAGACTCGATGGCTCTCTCTATCGTCACATGAAATATGATTTTACGTATGATGAACAAAAAAGAATGGCGTCCAAAGAAGCTTTCAAATGGGATTCATCCAGCGAAAAGTGGATTCCGTATTTCAAGATAGATTATACTTATTCTTCTAATGAGATCACATTGTTATACGCACGCTGGAATAAATCACATAAAGCTTATGACGACTCTGTAGAAAAGAGCGTTTATGAACTGAACGATGCTAATATGCCGATTGCATATATGAACTATAAGTGGAATGACTACAAGTGGATTGAAGAATCGGCAGGTAACTGGGCAATGAATATACAGACTCCGGTAATAGATGAAGCAGACCTGCTGCTTGCCGGAAAATAACGATACTCAGGGGATTGTGAAATTCTCTTTCTCTCTTAAGGTTAACAAACGAAAACGGTGGATTACCCGGACAAGGAATCCACCGTTTTTTATTGTATCTGTCTGGAAACAATGTAAGTTATTCTATTTAATAAGTGACAGGTATTCTTCGTATCCTTCTTCTTTCATTTTCTCTTTGGGGATGAAACGTAGTGAAGCGCTGTTGATGCAGTACCGCAGTCCGCCTTTTTCTTTCGGACCGTCAGTGAATACATGTCCCAAATGGGCATCACCTGTTTTACTGCGTACTTCCGTCCGTATCATTCCGTGAGTTGTATCTTTCTTCTCGGCAATCAGTTCTTTTTGGATAGGCTTGGAAAAACTAGGCCATCCGCAGCCGGAATCGAATTTATCAGTTGAAACAAACAAAGGTTCTCCGGTGGTGATATCTACGTAGATACCGGGTCGGTGTTCATTCCAGAATTCGTTATGGAAAGCAGGTTCTGTTGCATTCTTCTGAGTCACGGCATATTGTTCCGCAGATAATTTCTTACGGAGAGTTGCATCATCCGGCTTTTGATAGTTTTTGGTTTTAGAAGCATTGGCCTTGCGTGCCATTTCAAATAATGCCGGATTGATGTGGCAATATCCGTTCGGGTTCTTATCCAGATAATCCTGATGATAGATTTCTGCCGGGTAGAAATTTGTCAGTGGCTTTACCTCAATAGCAATTGGTTTTTGATATTGAGTGGACAATACTTGAATAGCTTTATTGATGGCAGATATATCGGCTTGGCTGATATAATATATACCTGTTCTGTACTGCGTTCCACGATCATTTCCCTGGCGGTTGAGGCTGGTGGGATCTATAGTCTGGAAATACAGGTTGAGCAATAAGTCCAGACTTACTTCTTCGGGATTATAAACGACTTTTACTGTTTCGGCAGCATTCGTTTTGCCCGAACATACTTGTTCATAACTCGGATTGGCAACATTGCTGTTGGCATATCCTACCTGGGTGCTTTCTACTCCCCTGATTTGTTTCAGAAAGTGTTCTGTTCCCCAGAAACATCCTCCTGCAAGATAGATTTCTGCTTGATTCTTCATTGGCTTGGCTATCCCTAAAAATACATTACTGATGATCAGAATGACAGCGATAATTAAATGCTTCATATCCGTTGGTTCTTTCTATAATAACGAATGAGCCAACGGATATGTTTTAAAATAACTGTTCTTTGACAGGGCAGAAACTCTTTCTATTCAATAGCCTGTCCTTTATAGAAATCCAGTATCTTGGTACGGAACAGATATTCGTATTTAGCCTGTAACTTGTCTGAAAGAGCTTTGGTCAGATTCAGTTTGGCCTCGTTGTATTCAACAAAAGTAGCTTTTCCGTTATTGAACTTTTCGCTCATCAACCGGAAAGATTCTTCATTGGATTTCACTGCGACTTCGCTGGAGTTGTATTTGCTTTCCGCAGCTACGGCATTATACCATGCCTGCTGTATTTCTTTATAAAGTACTTTCTTGGTGTTATCCAGTTGTAAGGCGAGATTTGCTTGTTGCAGGCGGGCGGTACGTACCCGGTTGCGGGTAGTAAAACGGTTGAAGATCGGAACACTTAGGTTGAAAGAAAGGGATTTGCTCAGATTGTTTTTTAATTGGCGTCCGAAACCGAATTCCGATTCACCGTTTAGTGTATAGTAGCTGCTTCCTAATCCTGCACTGAAAGAAAGTTGCGGATAGAAGTCACTTTGGGCAATACGAATATTTTTCAAGCTGCCTTGTAAGCGATATTCTGCTGCCTTAATCCCCGGCTTATATGCAAGTGCCTGAGTATAAATGTCGTCTGGTGCCGTTAGTGGTTCGAACTCCAGCTCTTCTTTAGGATTTTCAAGGATGAAACCTTCCGGTGTGGGCAATTCTAATAACTGGCTTAAGTTTAGTAATGACAATTTATAAGTATTGTCTGCTTGTACAGCTGTCATATTATCTTGTGCTACACGAGCCTGTGCTTCTGCTACTTCTGCAGGTGAGGCCTTACCTACTTCATGCAGTCCTTTAATACGTTTCAGCTGATCTTTGCTAAGGTCTACCTGACTTTGTGCTACCTTGTTCAATTCCAGATTGAAGAGAACCTGCAGATAGGCAGAGGTAACATTGATTGCAATATCCTCTTTTGCTTTATTCAAATCTTCGATAGCCGCTTGTAAATTGAGCTTGGCAAGCGAATATTGATTGGATAATTGCAAGCCCGTGAAAAGAGGTACATTGGTACTCAAGTTCAAACCTGTACTGGCACTGTTAGTGTCACTATATGAGTTATCTTTGGGAGAAGCTGTACGGCCCCAGCTCCATCCTTGGCTGACACCACCATTCAAGTTCGGGAGACGTGCCCATTTAGCAGTGTTTACACTTATTTTATTTTGTTCGGCTTCATTGGCTGTCTGACGAATGTCGATATTGTGCTCAATGGCATAGTCGATACATTGCCGTAAAGTCCAGGCCTGCGAGGTGGTATTCTGTGCTTGAATGGAACCGATACCGGTTCCGCTCAACAGAACAATTGCTATAGTTTTATAAATTGCTTTCATTCGGAATCAGTTATTTATCTTTTTTCTCAGCACCGCGTAGCTTGTCTTGAGCGGTTACACCTTTCTTTATCTCAATTTTGATACCGTTACTCATTCCGGTAGTCACCTGTGTACGTTTAAACTTCTGTTGTGGCACGGAATCCGTCATGATATATACGAACGTAGAATCACCATTGAACTCGATGGTACTTTCGGGTACTGCCAGCACTTTGTTGGCACGTTGCAATACAATTTCTGCATTTGCAGAATAACCGGAACGTATTTGTACGGTATCCGGCACCGTGATGGCTGCTTTAATCTCGAACTGGTTTGCTCCGTTGGTCTCCACTCCTTTGGGAGAGATATATTCAAGAATAGCATCGAAGGTCAGGTTCTGCAAAGCACCGATTGTCAGTTTGATCGGCATTCCCTCGTGGATACGTCCTACTTCGGTTTCGTCGATATTTCCCCGGAAAATGAGGTCGTTCATGTTTGCCACTGTAGCAATGGTAGTGCCGTCATTGAAGGTGTTACTCATGATTACGGAGTTACCGGCTTTCACAGGCACATCCAGAATAAGCCCGTCGATGGTAGAACGAATCATGGTACTACTGAATGAAGCGCTGTTTTTAGTGATTCCTTCTTTAATAATTTCCAGGTTATCTTTGGCAGTCTGATTTTCCTCACGTGCCTGTTTTACTGCCACTTCCCCTTTTTCAAAGTCTTCGCGGCTGATCAGCTGATCCTCGTACAGTTTTTTTATACGGGCAAAATCGGTTTCTGCTTGCTTTGCATTGATTTCTGCCAGACGAACACGGCTTTCTGCTGAATTTAGCTGTCCGAGTTCGGGGATTACTTTTACTTTGGCGATTACTTCCCCTTTTCTTACGCTTTGACCTGCTTCTTTAAAAACCTCGTCAACAATACCGGAAATTTGAGGCTTAATTAGAATTTCATCTCTTGGCTCCACTTTTCCGGTGGCTACTGTCGTTTTTTCAAGGTCTGTCACTTCTGCTGCCAATGTTTCATAAACTATAACCTTTGGCTTGGATTTCTGATAAAGAAATACAAATGTTCCGACAAGGATTATGGCGATAATTACCAATAACGTGATTTTCAGATACTTTTTCATCTTGAATATATATGTTTAATTTTTAATTCTTTGTTCTTCATTTATCATTCCACTGCTACTCATCTCTGATTGCTTCAATCGGCTTGATAGCCATTGCACGGTAGGCGGGTGCCAGTCCTGCCAGCATACCCAATGCGATTAGCAGTGCGCAGGTTCCGACTGCCAGACCGAAGCTGACCTGAAAATGTGCGTCTCCCCCGTCTGAGTTTGCTCCCATTTCAACCAGTTGCAATACCATGACGGCAAAAGAAATACCGAACATTCCGGCAATCGTAGTCAATACCATGCTTTCAGATAAGATTTGTTGGAGGATATCTTTGGGGCGTGCGCCGATGGCACGGCGTATACCGATTTCTGTAGTACGTTCTTTCACGGTGACCATCATGATATTCGACACTCCGATAGCTCCTGCCAGCAGAGTGCCCAGACCTACCATCCAGATCAGAATATGGATACCGTTGAATAAATTGTCTACCATGGAAAACATGGCTTCGGCATTCAGGTACATAAGCGCTTGTTTATCGTTAGGTGCAATGTAGTGTGCGGCTTTGATGATGGACTCCATTTGAGGTTGTACATCAGATACTTTCACACCATGTTTGACGGTGAAACAGATTACGTCAATTTGCCCGCCCAGATTGTAAGTCTGCTGCATGGTGGTAAATGGAAGGGTGACTGCTTCCGAGGCACGTCCCTGTATGTTCATGTTTCCTTCGGAAGAAGACATACCGATGATTTGATAGTAGATGCCGTCTACCCGTATATATTTGCCACACGGATCTTCTCCCGGTTTGAACAGGCTTTCGTAAACACGCTTGCCGATGACGCAGACTTTACGTGCTTCACGGATGTCTACGTCGTTGATAAAACGTCCGTATGCCATTTCCTGTGATTCGATGTGGAGATAGTCGGGATATAATCCTTTCACGCTACAGTCGTATTTCTTGTCTCCATATATTGCGTTGGACCCCCAGCGGGCAACAGAAGGAGTAATGACTTCCACTTCCTTCACTTGGGAGCGAAGACGTTCGATGTCAATGGCCTCCAGATCCCACCAGCGTCCTTTACGGAATCCTTTATAGGCTTCTCCCGTTTTTTGGGCGGCGAGGAAACCGGAGTTGGTGGCAAATCCTTCAAAGTTCTTTTGCATCATATCCTGCAATCCCTGTCCGCCGCCGATAAGAGCTACGAGCATGAAGATTCCCCAGAATACGCCGAATGCCGTCAACAGGCTTCTCGTTTTATTTCTTGTGATGGTGATGAGGATTTCCTCACAAGTATCTATGTCTATTCTCATAATCTTTAATCGGCTCTAAGTGCTTCAATCGGTCGGATGCTGACTGCTTTTCGGGCAGGGAACAATCCGGCTAATGTTCCGGCTATTACTAATGTGAGTGTAGCTTGAATGGCGATTCCTATATCGACCGTCGGATTCAGGAATACCGTTTCGGACCATATACCGTTATCCATAGTCTGGTTTCCGAAGGTATTGTTCATCCATTCGGTAGCACCGATGCCTGCAACCATGCCTATGTAACCGAATATGGTGGTAATCGTGACACTTTCTACGATAATCAGCCAAAGGATGGAAAGAGGTTTGGCTCCGAGTGCTTTGCGGATGCCAAATTCGCGGGTACGTTCTTTTACAGTAATCAGCATGATGTTCGAAACTCCGACAATCCCGCTTAATAAGGTAAAAATACCAATTACCCAGATAGCGATACGGAGCATTGCTGACCCCTGTTGCTGTTGCAAGTAGTTGGTGAATCGGTTCCATATCCAGATAGCACTATGGTCGGTCGGGTCAAAACGCTGGTTGGCACCGATCACTTTGCGATAGTGAGCTTCGAATTCTTCATTAGATTCTATTGTTTCCAGATTCTTGGTAGTCATAATGAGGTTGTTCAGCTTGTCTCCTTTATTATAAATGGTTTGCAGAGTTGTAAATGGAAGGTAAGCATCGCTGTCGCCGCTGTCTCCTTTGTCGTTGTACAGACCTACTACATGATAGACAACATTACCTGCATTCACGAATTGTCCGATGGGATCGGTATGTGTTTTGTCAAACAGGATTTCGGCAGTCTTTTTGTGGAGTACGATTACTTTCCGTCGTTCTTTAATATCGATTTCATTGATGAAACGCCCTTTAAAGAGTTTTACCACTTCCACTTCTGTATGATTGGGGTATACTCCGGAAAGATTCAGATTGACATATTCCGATCCGAAGCTCAGGTTTACGCCTCCCTGATATACAGTGGCTCCGGCTTTGATAACATGATCCGGGAAATTCTTATTGGTCGTATTCAGGTCTTTGTTGTCCAGTCGTATCCGTCTTCCTTCTTTCAGGCCGTCGTATGATTTGCTGGTCCATCCCGGATAGATTTTGATAGAGTTCATAGCCCGTTCGGAGGCCGACTGCTCGAATGCGTGAATTAGTCCGTTGCCGGCGCCCAACAGGACGATGAGCATGAATATTCCCCATGCGACGGCAAATCCCGTGAGAAAAGTCCTCAACTTATTGCGTTTGATGGTACTATATATTTCTTGCCAGATATCAATCATTTTTTTGAGTAATAAGTGATTAGTAATAAAATAAATAATAGGTATTAAGTATTAGGCTGCGTTGTGACCGCATGGAATTAATATTTAATACTTATTACCTAATACTTATTTCATGATTCCGTTCTGACCAAATGGAGAGGCATCGTGGTCGAGATTTTCTTCGATCCGTTCGATAATCCCATCTTTGATATGGATAATTTTGTCAGTCTGGTTGGCAACACCGCTTTCATGAGTTACGACGACGATGGTCATTCCCATTCGGTGCAAGTCTTTCAGTATCTGCATTACTTCTACAGATGTTTTGCTGTCCAGAGCACCCGTCGGTTCGTCGGCAAGGATTATTTGTGGTTTGGTGATTAATGCACGGGCAATGGCTACACGTTGTTTCTGCCCTCCACTCATTTCATTCGGCATGTGATGTGCCCACTCCTTCAGTCCCAGGCGGTCGAGATATTCCAGAGCGAGTGCATTTCGCTTTTTGCGGCTTACACCTTGGTAAAATAAGGGAAGGGCCACGTTCTCTACGGCATCCTTGAATGATATCAGATTGAATGACTGGAAGATAAATCCGATCATACGGTTTCGATACTCGGCAGCTTTCGTTTCGCTCAAGTCTTTGATAAGAACGTTGTTCAGATAATAATCTCCGGTATCGTAATTATCCAGTATCCCCAATATATTTAGTAAAGTAGATTTGCCCGAACCCGAAGCTCCCATGATGGAAACAAACTCACCTCGCTGAATGTCGAGATTGATGCCCTTGAGTACATGGAGAGGTGCTCCGTTGTTGTAGGTCTTGTTAATGCCTGTTAGTTTTATCACAATTTCCCTTATTAAGTTTCTTTTTCCTTTTAGTTTTTCACTATTAGACGCACGAAAGATACGAAAAGTTGCAAACAGAGTGAACTTTTTTGAAAAAACATTTTGTAGACTCAATCTTCTTTACGTAATTTGTGTGCAGTAAACTTTATAATTAACTAACCCTTTTAAATAAAGTATCATGAATTCAAACATGGAGAAACCCTACGTAGTAGGTATTGACATAGGCGGAACAAACACCGTCTTTGGGATTGTAGACGCACGCGGAACTATTATTGCCAGTAGCTCAATTAAAACAGCCGGCTATCCGACTGCTGCAGAATATGCGGATGAGGTATGCAAAAACTTGCTTCCGTTGATCATTGCTAATGGTGGTGTAGATAAGATCAGAGGTATCGGTGTCGGTGCTCCTAATGGTAACTATTATACCGGAACTATTGAATTTGCTCCGAACTTGCCTTGGAAAGGAATTCTTCCGTTGGCTGCTATGTTTGAAGAAAGATTGGGTATTCCTACCGCTTTGACAAATGACGCTAATGCTGCCGCTATCGGTGAAATGACTTACGGTGCTGCCCGTGGTATGAAAGACTTTATCATGATTACTCTGGGTACAGGTGTAGGTAGTGGTATCGTTATCAATGGTCAGATGGTTTATGGTCATGATGGTTTTGCCGGAGAATTAGGACACGTAATTGCACGTCGTGACGGTCGCATTTGTGGTTGCGGTCGTAAAGGTTGTCTGGAAACTTACTGTTCGGCTACCGGCGTAGCTCGTACAGCTCGTGAATTCCTGGCTGCCCGTACTGATGCAAGCTTGCTTCGTAATATTCCTGCTGAAAACATCACTTCGAAAGACGTATACGATGCAGCGGTACAAGGTGATAAGCTGGCACAGGAAATCTTTGAATTTACAGGTAATATTTTGGGTGAGGCTTTGGCAGATGCTATTGCATTCTCTAGTCCTGAAGCTATTGTTTTGTTTGGTGGTCTGGCAAAATCGGGTGATTATATCATGAAACCGATTCAGAAAGCAATCGATGACAATATTCTGAATATTTATAAAGGCAAGACTAAATTGCTTGTCTCCGAACTGAAAGATTCTGATGCTGCGGTGCTGGGTGCCAGTGCTTTGGCTTGGGAATTGAAAGATCTGAAAGAATAATATCGATTTTTTATAATAAAGGTAATTGAATCCCCGGGGGCGTTGAGTTTCCGGGGATTTTTTGTGTTTTCAGATATGCTAAAAAGATTGCATCGAATTTTATATTCCTAATACAATATTGGCATCAATATTCAACTTTTTACTGATTTCACGAGCCACTTTCAAGGTTGGCTCACTTCTGCCGGTAAAATAATCACTGATACGAGAAGGGCTCACTCCAAGCAACTCTGATAGTTTGGCTTGGCTAAGTCCCATTTCATACATACGAAGTTTCATTATATCAGCCAAAGATGGGCTTTTTATTGGATAATGCTCATCCTCATACTCCTCTACAAGCCCTGACAATAAATCTAGTTCAATAAGATTTTTGTCAGACAAAGGAGTATTATCATCAACTAATGGAAGAAGTTCTTCTATTCTTTCCATTGTAGCTTTATAAGCTGTCTCATTCTGAATCTTTGTCATATCTATATGTTTTTAACATCTATTTTATCATAATCTGCATGAGTGCCAATAAATCGAATTAAAATCGTTTTAATTGTGAACTTGATCACTACTATTAGCCTGTAATTATTACCCTTGATATTGAAAACATAATGTTGATTGCCTACATTATCGACACTATTAAATGTCTTTTTCATGTCGGCGAAGTTATTCCACTCTGTCAGTTTTGTTTTGTGATACCAATCTTCAAGGGCTATTTCAGCCTCTGGATTTTCGGTGTAATAATCAACGATTTTGCTTTTAGCTATTATTCTCATGTTTGCACTCTTTTATGCAAAGATAATTATTTCGTTTTGAAAAACAAAATAATATTTTGCTTTTCAAAACACAAGAGATGGAATAGGAGTAACTACTTTATTTTAAAAATCGATTCTTTTTTTGAAGTGGACATTCAGGACATTTTATGCATCTGGAATTGCAATAAAGTTATCAATCCTTATATTCCTTACGAATAGGCGATAAATTTTGCATTTATGATTCTCTTGATGTTTTTGTATTATGTGTTTGTTGTTGATTTAGATATGTTTTTGAGATGATTGTTAGCTTTTTACTCTAATTTATTTCTTGTTTTAAATAAAATGATATTTGAAGAATGTTGGGCATCTGAGATGAAATAGAATTTCAATCGCTTGAAAGTTGATAAAATTACGATGTTCGGTGAGCAAACTGAGCTTGGTTTTAAAGAAATACTCCGTTCCTTTAAAACCAAGCTCATATTCCTTTAAAACCAAAACTGTTTCTCATTTTTATGCTGAGAATTTGGCAATAAAAAAGAGGAAATCCCGTTACCGGAACTTCCTCTTTTTTATTTCGAATCTCAGAGTTCAGCTTAGTTGTTAACTCTTTTTTCTTTGATTCTAGCTTTCTTACCGGTAAGAGCACGCAAGTAATACAATTTAGCGCGACGAACTTTACCTACCTTGTTCACTTCGATGCTATCGATAGCCGGTGATTCGATTGGGAAAATTCTTTCTACACCTACAGTACCTGACATTTTACGTACAGTAAAACGTTTCTTGTCTCCGTGACCGGCGATTTTGATAACAACACCACGGTACAACTGTACACGTTCTTTGTTACCCTCGATGATACGATATGCTACTGTTACAGTGTCTCCTGCCTTGAAGCTCGGGTGCTGTTTACCGGTAGCAAATGCTTCTTCTGCAATTTTAATTAAATCCATTGTTGCTATTATTAAATTGTTTTATCGTTACAACGCAACATACCAAGTATCTCTTCTCTTGACAGCGATTGCGCGAAAGCGGTGCAAAGTAACGAATTATTTGTCAGATAGCCAAATGTTTTGGAGAAAATGATCGGCTGGGAGCTGGTATCGAATGTTTTTGGGGTTACATCAAACAAATGTGGCAATAGATTTGTATCTTTATGATTGGGAATAGGAAAAAAGGCGCTGCCGGGGAATGTGGAGAAGGGTTCACTTCTCTTTGGCAGCAGCCTTTATTGATCATTTTAAACAGTAAAAAATGGGGAATTTAATTTCATTTATGAAGAAGGTAGCCGACGGGCTACGGGAAAGTGGGAATTATGGGACCGCCCATATTTACAGGAGTAGCATGAGTGCTGTCGTCGCATTCAATGAAAGCAGTAATCTGCCTTTCCGAAAAGTGACTCCGGAGTTTTTGAAAAGTTTTGAAGCGTATCTGCGTGGAAGAAATTGTAGCTGGAATACGGTTTCTACTTATATGCGTACGCTGAGAGCTGTGTACAATCGGGCAGTAGACCGACGCATTGCACCTTATGTACCGCATCATTTCCGGTATGTCTATACGGGGACACGTGCCGATAAAAAGCGTGCATTGGAAAAAGAGGATATGGAACGTCTTATGAAAGATATTCCGAAACAGCTGCACTCGGGAAACAGGGAATTGCAGCGTGCCCGTGGTTTTTCATATTAATGTTTTTGCTGCGTGGTATGCCTTTCGTCGATCTTGCTTATCTGAAAAAACATGATATAGACGGAAATGTCCTTACTTATCGTCGGAGGAAAACAGGCAGAATGCTGACTGTGACTCTTTTGCCGGAAGCGGTGAAATTGATCAAACAGCATATGAATACCGATC
The DNA here is from genome assembly GCF_900106755.1 of Bacteroides faecis MAJ27. Taxonomy (GTDB): domain Bacteria; phylum Bacteroidota; class Bacteroidia; order Bacteroidales; family Bacteroidaceae; genus Bacteroides; species Bacteroides faecis. The sequence continues at coordinate 31,157 of NZ_FNNN01000019.1, read as the reverse complement.
CTGCTTCTCCTTATCTCTTTTCGTTGATTTCCAGCAAGGAAGGAACGGAGGAGGCATATAAGGAATACCAGTTGGCATTGCGTAACTTTAATTATCAGCTGATGATTCTGAAACAAGTGCTGGGACTGACTACGGATCTGAGTTCATATACAGCGCGTCACACATGGGCTACGATGGCTTATTATTGTGAGATACATCCCGGTGTCATTTCAGAAGCAATGGGACATTCATCTATCACTGTCACAGAGACTTATCTGAAACCTTTCAAGAATAAGAAAATTGATGAAGCGAATGTAATGGTCTTCTCTTCCTTTAGGAAGTCTTTCTCGGTAGGTAATTATTTGAATTAAAGCCTGTTACTTTGTAGGTAACGGGGAGATAATACGCTGCAAAGATGAACATATTTTGGAAAACATGCAAACAAAAAAGATATTTTTTCTGATAAACTACTAAAAAAAGGAAATACACCAAACAAAACTGCGGATTTTTTGTGAAGAACACACCATGCTCTCTTATTATTGCAAAAGATTTCCCTCCCCTCTGCTGCTATTCTAAAGCAGGGGTTAAATATATTTTGATACTTATGTTTCTTGTCTACCCTTTAGACGCTTCTTCAGAAGTAGCTACAGGCTGTTTCCTGTTACCTACAAAGTAACGGGCGAATATTATTTGAACTTAGTGTTTAATAATATATTATTAATGTAATTTTTAAGTAGTTATGAAGAAAAAAATTATTAGAGTGATGTTTTTCGGAGCATTGGCGCTAACCACATTTTCATATGTAGGTTGTAAGGACTACGATGACGATATCGATCGGTTAGAGCAGAAGATAACCGAAAATGCCAACGCTATTGCGGAAATCAACAAGCTGATCGAAGGGGGATCTGTAATCACAAAAGTTGAGAACATTACCGGTGGTGTGGAAGTAACATTGAGCAACGGTAAGAGCTTTACCATTAAAAATGGTGATGCCGGAAAAGATGGTACTCAGTGGACGATTGGTGAAGACGGATACTGGTATCAAGATGGTAAGAAAACAGAGTTCAAGGCTAAAGGAGACAAGGGAGATCCGGGTGAACAAGGACCTGCCGGTGAACAAGGAAAGCCGGGTGAACAAGGAGAGCCTGGAATCGATGGTGATACTTATATCCCGGGCGAAGACGGATTCTGGTACAAGAATGAAGTGAAACCGGAGAACAAGACTGATATGACTTGGATTATCCCGGGAGTTGTTTCTGTGGCCGATATGGGAGATTACTATATTTTCAGTAATCTGAGAACTGAAACCGGCGAAGCTACTTCTGCTAAGATTTATAAGTATTCTGCTACTTTCGTATCTTCTTTAGTTCACGTAACTTCTAATATCAATGAAGATTTAGGCGATGTTGTATTCTTGCCGGTTATCGGGTATGATGAGAACTCTACAGGTATTACTAAAGTATATGAATACAACAGTGCTCTTCAGCCATTATACCGCACATTGGTCAATGGATGGGCTGAATATGAGTATAAGCTGAATCCTGCAAACGTTAATCCTAAATATTATGAGGGATTAGGTTTTATTGAACAGACTGCTACTACCACTACCAGGGCTGTTGAAATAGGACTGCCTTTGTCTAAGATTTCGGTAAACTCTCAAGGTAAGCTGGTTGTGAAAGCTTCTGCTGGTAATAATACTGATAATCCGAACGTATTTAAGATGTATAAAGCTTCTGAAGAAACAGAAGAAAATGTATATGATAATCCGGATGGCAAACCTATGGAGGAATCCAGCAAATACGGTGAAGCCGGTAAAGTCAATATGCTTGCTTATCGCGTTAAGAATACGAATGAAAACGAGAAGTTTATTAATGACGGTATTGTTGTTTCTGATTTTGTAGCCACTAAACGTATGGTGGTTGAGCAGGACGATGCAATGATCGGTATAACTATAAAAGATGGTAATTTGAATGATCAGGTTACTACATTTACGGATTTGACTCACATGTATGCTGAGGAGCTTAATGCTGCTCAAAGAAATAGTTACATTGCTAGTAATATTAACGTACCTGTAATCGCCAATGTCTTGTATACTGACCAACCGGTATTGTTAGACTATATTCGTGATTATGCTGTTAAATTCTATACGAATACCGACTTTTCTTCAAAAGACGGACAATACAGACTGGAAGATCTTGGCTTCGAAAATATTACTTTCGAATTTGAAGATGTTCATTATACTGAGGCTGAAGTAGGACAGACTGAACGTTATGTGACGTTTGACTCTAAGACAGGAAAAATGACTCCGATCTTAGTAGATGGTAAAGTTCAGACAGCTTCTATTGGCCGTGAACCGGTTGTTAAAGTTAAAATGTTTGTTGACGGTAAATGGGTAATGTCTAAACTCTTGAAAATCAAGTTGGTTGAAACAGAACAGTTGACTGATACTTGGACTAATGAAGATCTGACAGACCAGGTACTTGGCTGCACTGCACTCGTTGGTGGAGAAGATATGAAGCAGTGGGGTAATGGCGCATTTGCGAATGCTAATGTTGTTGATGGACTTAAGATTGACTTCGATCAGTACTTCAATAAGTTAGGTGTAAGTAAAGAGAAGTTTGTAGAATTGTATGGTGATGGTATTACAGGTGGTACCAACAGTGTGAAGGTATTCTTTACTGATGCACAGACCGGTGTTAGAACCGAATACACGAAGTGGGCTGCATACATAAACAGTGGTTATATCTACAAAGATCCGTCAAAGAACTGGAATCTGATGATTGACTGGGCGAACATCTTTGGAGGTCCGACAACTGAGAATAATTACCTATACTTCGGATTGACTCCGGAAGCTCATGCTGGTAAATATGAAGTGGAATTGAGCTTCTCTACTGAGAGTACGTTAGCTACTTATAAAGCATTCAAGATCAAGGCTGAGTTCAATGTAACTGATCCTGCTGCAGAATGGACTTACAACCCATCTATGTGGGCTGCTGGTAACAACCATATTGCCGGAACAGAATATATGTTGGGATATGGCTATCCGACTGAAGAAAGTAACACTGGTGAAAAACCATTCAGTGGAACGTTTAAAATGAGCTGTAATATTGAAGATGGAATGTTGACTAATAACCTTGCTAAAGTATTACCTTGCGGTACTATTTGCTTCGAATTGGTTAACCCGACTCAATATGGTGGAGATGTTACATTGGCATATAATGAAGAGACTAACAAACATGTATTGACAATCAATCAATTCGACTGTAAATGGCTTGAACAACCGCTTGAAATCAGAGCATATGTTTATGTTGGTAGCTATGGTGTCGATCGTAAGATTCCTATTGCAATACCGGGTGTTACAACTAAGAAAGAGCCTACCGGATTCTATACATTCAATGTACGTTTCGTAGATCCTGTTTCTTATGAAGTAGTAAACAATGGTTCTTGGTACTTGGTTGACGGTGCTGCTGACAATGTAAACGAAGGTCATTATTTGCCGATATATCGTCTGTTCAAGTTGTGGGATACTCACAAGACTACAACCAATGGTTTGATGTGGGATCCGGCTATTCAGAACGGTTGGTTCGTACGCAATGGTTTGAAAATAGGTGAATCATTGTACGAAGTACATAACGTAAACATTAAGTATGCGATCAATGCTGCAGATCAGGTAGAGAATAAAGAATTCGTCGTAACTCACGCATCTATTTCGGATAAGGGTGTTCTGTCATGGAGTAACTTGTCTCAGGAAGGTGGTAGCGCGGTTACTAATGATCAACCGGTTGTCGTGACAGTTACAATTACACATGACTGGAACAAGAATTGTACTTCTAAGGTACTTAAGATTACTGTTCCTGTGAAACGTGCCGACACAGAATATAAGATGCCGTCTGTTGGGTTCTTAAAGAACAACGAGGGTAAGAATGATAAGACTTTAGGATTAAATTAAAGTAAATCTTTAATGAAAATATAGTTTTAGAAGGGTATCTTCATCAAAGAGGATACCCTTCTTTAATAAAATCATCGCAATATCATACTTAACATAGAAAAGAAAGGAGATAAGCATGAATAAAAAGAATTTGTGGATAGCTGTATTTGCCTTATTATTGAGTGGAACATTTGCTTCCGCACAAGAGAGACAAATCAAGGAGGAAGGAAGAACAGAATTTAAGCGTCATTGGTTTATGCAAGTGCAAGTAGGCGCTGCCCATACAGTAGGTGAAGCTAAGTTTACTGACCTTATCTCTCCGGCTGCCGCCATAAATATAGGCTATCAGTTTGCTCCCGCATGGGGTGCCCGTGTGGGTGTCAGCGGATGGCAGGCAAAAGGTAGTTGGGTCGCTCCCCGACAAGACTACCAATATAAATATCTGCAGGGCAATGTAGATATTGTTTCGGATTTGAGTACGCTGTTTTGCGGCTTTAACCCCAAACGTGTATTGAATGGTTATGTTTTCGCCGGCGTAGGTCTCAATCGTGGCTTTGACAATGACGAGGCTGTTGCAATAGACGCAGCCGGATACGAAATGGGCCATCTCTGGACAAAAGGAAAATTCCTAGCAGCAGGGCGCTTAGGCTTAGGATGTAACCTGCGTCTGAATGACCGCCTGTCTATCAACATCGAAGGTAACGCCAACGTTCTGTCCGACAAGTTCAACTCTAAGAAAGCAGGAAATGCCGACTGGCAGTTCAATGCTCTCCTTGGTCTGAATATTAAGTTCGGCAAGGGCTACAAAGAAATTCCGCCTGTATATTACGAGCCGGAGCCTGTGGTAGTAGAACAACCGAAACCTGCACCTGTGGTGGTAGAACAGCTGAAAGAAGAAGCAGTAGTGGTGCAGCCTATGAAGCAAGACATCTTCTTTGCCTTGAATTCGGCAAAGATACAAGACGACCAGCATGCTAAAATAAATATGTTGGTAGAGTATCTTCAAAAGAATCCGTCAGCAAAGGTGAAAGTGACCGGTTATGCTGATGCCAATACAGGTAATCCCAGAATTAATAAAACTCTGTCTGAAAAACGTGCATCTAATGTTGCCGACGCTTTGAAGGCAAAAGGAATAACTGCCGACAGAATGCTTATTAATTCTAAAGGTGACACTGTTCAGCCCTACAACACACCAGAAGAGAACCGTGTGAGTATTTGTATTGCTGAGTAATCAATAAATAGAAATATCGATAAGATATAATAAAAAAGAATCTGAAGAACAGGTTGCTTCCTCGGTACAGTAAGTACCGGATGCGACTTCTTTGCGGTTATCTGTCTCTGTGAAGCGATTGATAGTCGTTTTCCCCACTAAGGATTTCCCCACTATAGTCCTTAGTTTATTTTAGTGAAAAGAGGAAAGGTCTGCACTTGCGAAAGGCCGGACTTTTCGATAACTCTATTCAAGGGACGTTCCTAATTTCCCCTTTTTCCCTGGGAACGTCCCTTTTTTATTTTCCCTGTATAAAACTTAAGATATCTGCAAAAATGTCACACGTTTAATAGTACTCTGGGATTTTGAACAAATATATCCCTATCTTTGTCTTTCAAGATTTAGGGAAATAGAAAGAAAAGGTGTTATGGAAGAAACGTGGGAAAGGGAAACGTTTTCTTCTTAAAACAGCCTTTTAAGTATCATTTAAATTCGTATAAAATGGGGAATTTAATTTCATTTATGAAAAACGTAGCTAATGGGCTGCGGGAAAGTGGGAATTATGGGACCGCTCATATTTACAGAAGTAGTATGAGAGCCGTCATTTCATTCCATGGAAGCGAGAATCTTCCTTTTCGGAAAGTAACTCAGGAGTTTCTTAAGAATTTTGAAACGTATTTGCGTGGAAGAGATTGTAGCTGGAATACAGTTTCCACCTATATGCGTACATTGCGTGCAGTGTATAATCGGGCAGTTGACCGGCATTTAGCGGTTTATGTACCTCATCATTTTCGTTATGTTTATACCGGAACGAAAGCTGACAGGAAGCGTGCATTGGATAAAGAGGATATGGAACGATTGATGGCAAGATTTCCGAACCAACTCCGTTTGAGAACAAGGGACTTGCAACGTGCACGTGCTCTGTTTTTATTAATGTTTATGCTTCGTGGCATTCCATTCGTGGACCTTGCTTATCTAAAGAAACGTGACATAGAGGGGAATGTCCTGACTTACCGCCGAAGAAAGACCGGCAGAATGCTGACCGTAACTCTTCTGCCCGAAGCTATGAAACTGATCAGGCAATACATGAATACTGATCCTGCCTCTCCTTATCTTTTTTCACTGATCGCCAGCAAGGAAGGAACAGAAGAAGCATATCGGGAATATCAGCAGGCCCTTCGTTATTTCAATAGCCAACTGGTGATTCTGAAAGGAGTGTTAGGACTGACTGCTGACTTAAGTTCATATACTGCCCGTCATACATGGGCTACGATGGCATATTATAGTGAAGTGCATCCCGGTATCATTTCGGAAGCTATGGGACATTCATCCATCACAGTAACAGAGACTTATCTGAAACCTTTTAAGAATAAGAAAATTGATGAGGCTAATGCAACGGTTTTCTCTCCCTTTAGAAAAACGTTTTTGAAGATAAGCTGCTGATTAATATGGTGTTACTTCTTAGGTAACGGCAAGAAAATACGCTGCAAATATGGACATATTTTGGAAAACATGCAAACAAAAAAGATATTATTTCTAATAAACTACTAAAAAAAGGAAACACATCGGACAAAACCGCGGATTTTTTGTGAAGCACACGCCTTGCTCTCTAATTTTTGCAAAAGCTTTCCCTCCCCTCTGCCGCCTCTCAAAAGCAGGGGTTAAAAATGTCATAACTTATTTATTGAAAATAGCCCGCAGACGCCTCTGACGGAGTGGGAAAATGCGTTATCCCGTTACCTAAGAAGTAACGGGCAGGTATTATTTGAACTTAGTGTTTAATAATATATTATTAATGTAATTTTTAAGTAGTTATGAAGAAAAAATTTATTAGAGTGATGTTTTTCGGAGCGTTGGCGCTTGCTACCGGTGCATCGTTCGTAGGTTGTAAAGACTACGATGATGACATTGACGCGGTAAATGCCAGAGTCGATGGAATTGAAAAAACTCTCTCGGAATTGCAAGCTCAAGTGGGAGGCTATGTGAAGTCTGTGGTTTACGATCCGGTTACAGGTAAGTTGACTGTGGTTGGTGCAGATACCAAAGAATACACTATTCCGATGCCAAAGGAAATGCCTGAGTACTCTCTTGAGGTCACAAAAGAGGGAAAAGTTATCTTGAAGAAGAACGGAACAGAAGTAAGTTCCGGCAATATCACTTTCCCTGATGATCCAGTAATACCAACGTATGAAGAGTTCGACCCTGCAAAACTGACAATGAATGACAAGGGCGAAGTTTTATATAATGGTAAGAAAACAGGTGTTACTATACCTGCCACACCTACTCCTACAAGCTCTATCGTAGCTATAAAAAATGCGGAAGGTGTTGTTACTGGTTATACGATTACTACCATTGAAGACGGTAAGCCTGTTAATGGTACGTTTTCTATTGTTGATGCTGTTCCCTTGAAGGGATTGACCTTTGCGCCTAGCTGTTTTGTTGGAGGCATTCCTTCATTGAAAGCCAGCAATCTTACTTATAATAAGTGGAATGCTCAGAAATATGATGCTCCTACAGAAACAGGTGAAATCTATAAGGTTGCTGATACGGAGTCTTATATTACTCCGCAGATTTGGGCATATTATCACATGAACCCGGCAAGTGCCTCAATGGATCAGATTGAAACATTGGCGTTCCTTTCAGCTGATAAAGATTATTATCCTGTATCTCGTGCAGCTGAGATGAATCCGATTGCTAACAAAGCAAAATCAAAAGTTGAGACTGAAAAGGACGGACAGCGTTATCTTAAGGTAGCAATGGATGCGGATGCAGAAAAAATACCAGCAATGAATTCGGGTAAGGTAGCTGTGTATGCTTTGCAGGCTAAGACTAAGGCAATTGGTGGTGAAGAAGCTAAAGTGATTACTTCTGATTATGCTAGCGTATACAGAGTAGTTATGAAAGATTTTGTCTTGAAAACTTTGGTTGGTACTGACAATAAGGTTCTGTATGGACAGACCACGCCGCGTACTGGTACTACTCCTAATGCTTTAGCGGGTAAAGCAGAAGAAGCCATCACTGCAGCAGAAGATTATACTGTAGCTACTGATGGTAAACTAGAATTGGCTAAGTTGATCACTACTTATTATAAGGAAAATGGTGGTACTGAATTGATAAAGATGGAGAATGTGGAAGACTATGGCTTGAAGTATGTCTTTACTCCTTCTAACTACATTGGAGGTGCTAACAACGAAACAGAGCAGAATACATTCTTCAATGCTGCAGACGCTGCATTAGGTACTATCAATCCTGAATATAAAGGACAAGATTCAGAAGCTACAGAAAATCGCGAACCGCTGTTACGTGTGGAATTAGTAGATATTGCTACTAATCAGGTGGTAGCTGTAGGATGGATCAAGACGAAAATTGTGAAGGGTACAACAGATGGTTTCCCAGTAGAGTTTAATAAGGGTACTTATTACTACGGTTGTGATAACTTCGACAAATCATTGTCCTACATTGACATGAATGATGTTTATGCTAAAGCGAAGTTAAATAAAACTGAGTTCCATAATGCTTATAAATTGAAAGTTGACGGTTCAGGTAATATCGTTCTTGGAACAGGAAGTACTGGTGTAGTAACAGAAATTAAAGATGATCCGGCTACTGCCACTAATGTATTGAATTGGGTTGTAACTCCGGCACAGGCTTTGGCTCTTGTAAAAGCTTCGAAGGCTGAAATGTTCGCTAATGTAACTTACGAATCTGTAGACGGCACTCGCGGAGATATTACAATAACGATGAAAGCAGGCATTGCAATGCCTAATGGTGTGATTAAGAATGATCAGAAGATAACTCAAGCTTGGTCAGCAGATAAGTCTTATGTAAAGGCTGATGTGAAAGAGCCGGTTACTACTGCGGTAACAGACTTCAAGCTCGATCTGTTTGATGTATTTGAAGGTCGTAAGGTAGTTGTTTCTGATGTTAATGATACAAACTTCCCATCATTTGCGAAGGATAAGTTGACTGCGAAGTTTATCTTCTCAGGAGCTAATGTCGTAACTATTGGAACTGATAAGTACACATTCACTGTAACTGCTAACGGTACTCAATTGAATGCTAGCAAGAATGGTGCTGTTGCAACTAAGATTGCTACAATTGATGCTGAAGGTATTATTACTTACAATAAGGATGACAAGAATGCACAGACATTGCTGAATAAGTCTGCTTACAACGTGGATCCGTTCACTGCAGGCATTGAAATTGTAGTAACTAATGAATGTGATGAAATCTTGCCATTGACTGGTAACAAATTTGATGTGAAGTTCTTGCGTCCTATCAATGTAGTTGACTTGAAGTCTGCTGAACTACAGGATGCAACTACAGGAACTGCTAAAATCGACATGAGTAAGTTACTTGGTTTGACAGACTGGAGAGGTAAAGCATTTGCTGTTACACCAGTAGACTTCTATAATTATTATGGAGTTGAGGGTGCTAATGCAATTGCAATTGACAAAGATAAAATTATGACAACATTGAATGCAAGCGAAGCTGCGCCAAAACTGTTGAAAGATGTTGCACCTAATATGTCAATTAATTATACATGCAATCTTCAGAAAACGGCAGATGATATAACATATGGTGATCTCGTTTATGAAAATGGTAAATTTACCATAAATGCACCATTCAAATTGTTTATTCCTGTAACGGTTAAATACACTTTTGGTGAAGTAACCAGCACAGTAACATTAACAATTACTCCGACTCACGACTAATCTATACGATCTGTCACGATAGCAATATCGACAAAGATAAGAAGGGTATCTTTTTCAAAAGAAGGATACCCTTCTTTAATAAAGTTAATGCAATATCATATTAGAAAGGAAAGATAAGCATGAACATAAAGAAATTGTGGATGCCTGTATTCGCTTTACTATTAAGCAATACAGTTATTTTTGCACAGGAACAAAGAATAAAAGAAGCAGGTAAAACTGAGTTCAGACCTCATTGGCTTATGCAAGTACAAGTAGGTGCTGCTCATACACTTGGCGAAGCTAAGTTTAGTGATCTTATGTCTCCGGCAGCAGCACTCAACGTGGGTTATCAGTTTGCTCCGGCATGGCGGGCACGTGTTGGCGTCAGTGGATGGCAGGCAAAAGGAGGCTGGGTTTCTCCACAACAGGATTACCAGTACAAATATTTGCAAGGTAACATCGACATCGTTTCTGACCTTAGTGCACTGTTTTGTGGTTTCAATCCTAAACGTGTATTCAATGGTTATGTCTTTCTTGGAGGAGGGCTAAACCGTGGTTTTGATAACGATGAAGCGAATGCATTGGATACACGGACTTATGAGATGGAATATCTCTGGCAAGACGGAAAGTTTCTCGTTGCCGGACGCATGGGATTGGGGTGTAATTTACGGCTGAACGACCGCTTGTCGATCAACATCGAAGGTAACGCCAATGTCCTCTCTGACAAGTTCAACTCTAAGAAAGCAGGAAATGCTGACTGGCAGTTTAATGCTTTAGTAGGTTTGAATATTAAATTCGGAAAAGGCTATACAGAAACTAAACCTGTATATTACGAAACAGAGCCCGTGGCAGTGGAACAACCGAAACCTGCACCTGTGGTAGAACAGCCACAACCCAAGAAAGAAGTTGTTGTGGCACAGCCAATGAAACAGGATATCTTTTTTGCCTTGAACTCTGCACGTATTCAAGAAGATCAGAAGTCTAAGATTGAAATGCTGGTAGAGTATTTGCAGAAGAATCCGTCAGCAAAAGTAAAAGTGATTGGCTATGCAGATGTTAATACTGGTAATTCTAAAATTAATAAAACTTTGTCTGAAAAACGTGCAGCTAATGTTGCAGACGCTCTGAAAGCGAAAGGAGTAACCGTTGATAGAATCATTGTTGATTCGAAAGGTGACACGGTTCAGCCTTACAAAACACCAGAAGAAAACCGCGTGAGTATCTGCATCGCTGAATAAACAGAGATACGAACAAGATATTATAAAGAAGATATTTCGAAGAAAATAGGTTGCTTCATCGGTATGAAGGTGTTTTTGGTGATGCAAAACATCAATGACACTCTAATGCCGAATGCGACTACTTTTCGATTATACGGCTTCTGTGAAGAAGCGGATAATCGTTTTTCCCACTAAGGATTTCCCCACTATAGTCCTTAGTTTATTTTAGTGAAGAGAGGAAAGGTTCGCACTTGCGAAAGACCGGACTTTTCGATAACTCTATTCAAGGGACGTTCCTAATTTCCCCTTTTTCCCTGGGAACGTCCTTTTTTTAATTAAATCAACTCTGCCTCAGAATACTTTCAATTAACATTTTTAAGTGCATTTTGCAGCTAATTCTCCTTGAAATAGGACTAAACTTGCTATAAGTTTCTTCTTCTTCCGCATGACTTTAAAATATAAAATGTACATTTGTAGCATAAACAAAAGAAAGAAGATGAAACGAAATTACGTAAAGTTTACTTCGGGAGTCATTCTGACAGGACTATTCCTATTCACTTCCTGCCAATCTCCCCGTGAAGTTCAGGCAAATTATGAAGTTGCCCAAATAGAAGGAACCCGGATTTGCATAGATTCAATTTGGGATACTCATCCCGATGAAAAGGCTGCTGCCATACTGAAACCTTATAAAGAAAAAATAGATGAAATGATGTATGAGGTGATTGGCGTCAGCGAGGCGACGATGGACAAAGGACGTCCGGAGAGCTTACTTTCTAATTTGGTAGCCGAGGTGTTGCGACTTTCTGCAGATCGTGTACTGAAGCATTCCGCAGATATCGGAATCATGAATATGGGAGGCTTGCGTAACATTCTCCCACAAGGTGACATCACGGTCGATGCTGTTTTTGAAATACTTCCTTTTGAAAATTCTCTCTGTGTACTGACAATGAAGGGTACGGAAATGAAAAGACTGATGGAAGTAATAGCTTCTTTGCGTGGCGAAGGACTGAGCGGAGCACACCTGGAAATAACCAAGGATGGAAAACTACTGAAAGCGATTGTACAGGGAAAAGAAATAGAAGATGATAAAGACTATACCGTAGCTACAATAGACTATCTGGCGGATGGAAACGACGGACTCACTCCCTTGGCAAATGCTGATAAACGTGAGTGTCCGGACGGAATGACATTGCGCGGACTCTTTCTCGATTATGTAAGACAACAAACGGCAGCGGGCAAAAAGATCACCTCTAAACTGGATGGACGTATCACCGTTGTGCCGGCATCTGACCAGAAATAAAGAAATAAAAGAGAATAAATAACGAAGGCTTACAATGAAATTTTAGTATTCTATGACAACTCATAATCATATAACTTCTATTTTGAACATATTCAAAGGAAGAACCGGAAAACGGCTGATGCTTTTCCTTTTTTTAATTCCTGCATTGGCAATCGCTCAAGAAACAAAAAAGATAATCATACTGCAAACCAGTGATGTGCACAGCCGGATTGAACCTATGACTCAGGAAGGTGACCGGAATTATGGTCAGGGCGGGTTTGTCCGCCGGGCCACTTTCCTGCAACAGTTCCGCAAAGAAAATCCGGATGTACTGCTATTCGACTGTGGCGATATCTCTCAAGGTACTCCTTATTACAATATGTTCAAGGGTGAAGTAGAAGTCAACCTGATGAATGAAATGGGATACGATGCGATGACAATCGGTAACCATGAGTTTGACTTCGGTCTGGACAACATGGCTCGTCTGTTTAAATTAGCCAAGTTTCCGGTAGTATGTGCCAACTATGATCTTGACGCTACCGTGCTTAAGGACTTAGTAAAGCCTTACGTCATTTTGGAACGTTTCGGATTGAAGGTCGGAGTTTTTGGATTGGGTGCGAAACCGGAAGGATTAATACAAGCTAATAAGTGCGAAGGAGTAATCTATCAAGACCCGATTGCCGTATCCAATGAAATAGCTGAGCAACTGAAAGAAGAAGGATGTGATGTTATTGTATGTCTGTCACATCTGGGCATCCAGATGGATGAGAAGTTAGTAGCCAACACCCGTAATATTGATGTCATTTTGGGCGGTCACTCACATACCTTTATGGAAGGCCCAAAAAATTACCTGAATATAGACGGGAAGAATGTCCCCGTTATGCACACTGGAAAGAATGGAATTTATGTTGGACGACTGGACTTGACCTTGAATAAAAAATGAGATTATTGACATATATACTGGTTATTCTGCTACTTCTTCCTGTCAAGGCCAAGGGAGAAGGGGCAGATACTCCTGTAGAACCTTTACTTCTTTATAAAGCTAAACAAGATGTCCGTTGTCATCAATGGGTAGACTCCATCATGAATAAGCTGACTCTTAAAGAGAAAGTCGGTCAGCTATTTATATATACGATTGCTCCGGTAGACACCAAGCGTAACCAATTACTTCTGAAGGATGCCGTCGATACCTACAAAGTCGGAGGGCTGTTATTCTCCGGTGGGAAGATGCAGACTCAGGCGGAACTGACGAATCAGGCTCAACGCATGGCTAAGCTACCGTTAATGATAACTTTTGATGGAGAATGGGGGCTGGCAATGCGTTTGCGTGGCACACCCGTTTTCCCTCGAAATATGGTACTCGGATGTATTCAGGACAATAAATTGATCTATGAATACGGGCGTGAGATGGCTCGTCAATGCGCTCAACTCGGGGTACAAGTTAATTTTGCTCCGGTAGCGGATGTAAATATCAACCCCAAGAATCCGGTGATCAATACCCGATCCTTCGGTGAAGACCCTGTGCGGGTAGCGGATAAAGTGGTAGCTTATGCTTCCGGTCTGGAAAGTGGCGGCGTGCTTTCGGTATGTAAGCACTTCCCCGGACACGGGGATACGGATGTAGACTCGCATAAGGCTCTTCCGGTACTTCCTTTCACTCGTGAACGGCTGGACAGTGTAGAACTTCATCCTTTTAAAGAAGCCATTCGTGCCGGACTGAGTGGTATGATGGTCGGACACTTGCAAGTGCCGGTTATCGAGCCGGTAGGCGGGCTTCCTTCTTCTCTGTCCCGTAATATCGTTTATGATTTGCTGACAGAAGAGTTTGCTTTCAAAGGACTGATCTTCACGGATGCACTTGCCATGAAAGGTGTTTCGGGCAATGGAAATGTCAGTCTGCAGGCACTGAAGGCGGGGAATGACATGGTGCTGGCTCCCCGTAATCTGAAGGAGGAGATAGCCGCTGTACTCGAAGCTATCGACAAAGGTGAACTGACACGGGAAGATATTGAAGAAAAATGTCGCAAGGTGCTGACCTATAAATACGTGCTGGGATTAAAAAAGAAACCTTTTATTCAGCTCTCCGGGCTGGGACAACGGATTAACACTCCCCAGACGCGTGATTTAATCCGCCGGTTGAATCTGGCTGCGATTACTGTGCTGAATAATGAAAATCATGTTCTTCCTTTGCATGCGGACAAAAAAGAAGCGATGGCATTGCTTGAAGTCGGTGACGCAGGCGAAACTGATGCCCTGGCGGAACAGTTGTCAAAATATACTTCTTTGTCGCGTTTCCGTCTTCGTCCCGGCATGACAGAAGAAACAAACCAACGGCTAAGGGATTCATTGGCTGCATATAAACGGATTATTGTAGCGGTAAGCGAGCAGAAACTATCACCCTATCAGCCGTTCTTCAGCAAGTTTACTACTGACACTCCGGTGATCTATGCTTTCTTTACGCAGGGGAAAATGATGTTGCAGATACAGCGTGCGGTTGCCCGTGCTTCGGCGGTGGTGCTGGGACATAGCCCGAATGAAGATGTACAGAAACAAGTAGCGGATGTCTTATTTGCCAAAGCCTCGGCAGATGGAAAATTATCAGCCAGTCTCGGAGAACTCTTTCAGGCAGGAGACGGTATAACGATTACTCCGAAAACTCCTTTGCACTTTATCCCGGAGGAACATGGACTTTCATCTGTCGCCCTGCAACGGATTGATTCTATTGCTTTGGACGGAGTGCGTCAGGGAGCCTATCCCGGTTGTCAGGTGATTGTGATGAAAGATGGTCACGTGATGGTAGACAAATCGTTCGGCACTCACACCGGAACGGGAAGTGCACGTGTACAGCCGACTGACATTTACGATCTGGCCTCGCTCTCCAAGACTACAGGCACGGTGCTTGCTTTAATGAAGCTTTATGATAAGGGACGCTTTAACCTGACAGACAAGATTGCAGACTATCTTCCTTTCCTTCAGCGAACTAACAAGAAAGATATCACCATTCAGGAACTCCTTTATCATCAGTCCGGTTTACCGCCCGGAATTGCTTTCTATCGGGAAGCCATCGATGAAGATAGTTATGAAGGCAGACTGTTCATGTCCCGTAAAGATGCACGGCATCCGTTGCAGTTGGGAACTTCCACATGGGTGAATCCTAATTTTGCATTTAAAAAGGAATATGTTTCAAAGGTTAAAACCGGAGATTACACCTTGCAAATCTGTGATAGTCTGTGGCTGAATCCTTCTTTCTTCAAGGAAATGGAGAAGAAGATTGTAGACGCTCCGATGAAGCCAAAGACATATCGATATAGTGATGTAGGTTTTATTCTGCTGCGGCTTTTGGTGGAGAAGCTTGCAGGCATGCCGATGGATGCTTACTTACAACGTGAATTTTACGAACCGATGGGGCTGGAACGTACGGGTTATCTGCCTTTGCGCCGTTTCCCGAAGTCGGAAATCGTTCCCTCTTCTGTCGATCGCTTCTTGCGTAAGACTACGCTTCAGGGATTTGTGCACGATGAGGCGGCTGCCTTTCAGGGTGGAGTCTCGGGAAATGCCGGATTATTCTCGAATGCACGTGAAGTGGCACAAGTCTACCAGATGTTACTGAATGGTGGTGAACTGAACGGGCAGCGTTATTTGAGCAAAGAAACCTGTCAGCTATTTACAGCGGAAGTCTCTAAAATCAGTCGTCGCGGGCTTGGATTTGACAAGCCGGATACCCGTAATCAGGAAAAGAGTCCTTGCGGAACGCATGCACCGGCGAAAGTATATGGTCATACTGGATTTACCGGGACGTGTGCCTGGGTAGACCCTGATAATAGATTGGTATATGTATTTCTGAGCAACCGGATTTATCCGGATGTTACGAACCGGAAATTAAGCCGTCTGGAGATTCGCGAACAGATACAGGATGCAATCTATGATGCCATTCAAAACAAATAAAAAGTGAAGAGCCCCTCTGCCGAAACAGAAGGGCTCTTGCTTATTAATGTAAAATCAAGTAGTTGCTCGGGTTAGAATGAAACACCTACGCGGAAACCGAAGTTGTTCAGTCCGTCTACACTGTAGTGCAGTACATCAGCTTTATTGGTACCATAGCTGTAGTACAGAGCAAAGTGCAGACCCGGTCCGTAAACCCAAGGGAATACATTGACACCTACTTCAGGAGAAGCGTAGAATCCCCAGCTGTTTTCTCTGGCTTCCAGCATGTTGAAGTTGGAACGGATTTTAGCATATTCAGCACCTAATTTAGCACTGACATAAGGTTGTACAGATCCACCACGATTCCACTGGTAGCGGGCAGCGGCACCGAAAGGCAACTGGAACATAGTGTGTTGCTGATCGGTAGTAACGTCACCTGCACCCAATTTGAATGTTTCACGAGGAATATATTCATGGTTGCTGTGATAGTTCAGGAAAAGACCCAGACCCAAGTTGGGAGTGACGAAATAACCACCTTCAAAGTTCATACCCCAACCGCTGGCTTTGTCTGCGAAATTGTTGCTCAATGGAACATTGAACTGCCAGTCTATATTAGCATATCCATTGTCTGATAGCTGTGCCTTAGCCGGCATGGCAAAGGCGATGGCAATGGCTGCTAACGCCACTACCTTGAAATATATATTCTTTCTTGTTTTCATAACAGTTGTAGTTGTTTATTTGTTAGTAAGATAAGGTGACTGAGTGAATGATTGGTTCACTGCTTCAATGGCAAGAGTGCGGTTGATAGCTTTAGAGCCTGTTTCAAATCCAGTCAGATAGCTTGTCCAGATTACAGGAAGTTTTTTGCCTTCACCTTCATCTGCTTTCAGGTTCACCATTTCTGTAATGAATGAGTTGGTACTATAACTGTAAGTCACAGCATACGGGTAGTACCATCCACCCCAGTTACCCCAGTAGCTAGCTCCCCAGTATCCGGGATATCCCCACCACCATTCAGGTTGAGTGTAGCCGGTGAAATAATAAGTACTTGCGATGTAGCTTACCTGAATACCAAGATCGGCACTTTCTTTATCGGCAGCCGGTTGATAACCTTTTGCTTCCATATTTTCTGTATAAGCAGCCAGAATTTGCTCAGCGCCTTCTCCTTCGAGATATTCCGGTTCTTTGCTGTCAGAGATAACCAAGATTTTGTCAGCCAGGTAGAATGTGCTGAAGTCTTTGAAGTTGGCTTGCTTGTCGTAGTTAGTGTATACCAGATAGTTGTCATCCAGCTTACCCATGTCCGGGTCTTTTTCGCAAGAAGCGAGTGCAAAGACCGCCAATAAAATAGGAATTAATTTCTTCATATCTTTTATAATGTTTAGGTTATATAAAAATCACGCCCTGGTACCTTGGGGCTTTTGTTACAAACAACAAGAAATGTGTAAAAAGGTTCGTGCAAATGATTATCTTTGCGAGAAAATTAACACTCAAATGCTTATGAAACATATTCGGATGCCTCTTTTCGTATGGTTCTCTATCGTGCTGCTGATCGCAGTTGCGCCTATCTCGTTGTCGGCACAGGAATCGTTTATTCAGAAGATCGAAAAAAATAATTCCGTCAGCGGAATAAAGTCTCTCGATACGAGCCGGTTCCCCGAAAAGTATGTAATGTACCTCACTCAACCGCTGGATCATCGGCATCCCGAAAAGGGAAGTTTCCGTCAGCGGGTGATTGTAGGGCATGTCGGTTATGACCGTCCCACAGTGATTGTTACCGAAGGATATGGGGCGGCGTATGCTCTGCGCCCCACTTACCGGGAAGAACTTTCAGACTTGTTCGATGCGAATATGATCTTTGTAGAGCACCGCTACTTTCTCGAATCCACTCCCGAACCATGCGACTGGCAATATCTGACAGCTGCGAATTCTGCCGAAGATTTGCATGCCGTGAGGGAAACCTTCAAGGCCTTGTATCCGGGCAAATGGATCAGTACGGGGATCAGTAAAGGCGGGCAGACTTCCTTATTATATCGTGCTTTCTTTCCCGATGATGTGGATGTTTCCGTGCCTTATGTGGCCCCTCTCTGCTATGCCCGCGAAGACGGGCGGCACGAACCTTTTCTTCGCCGGGCAGGTACGGAAGCCGATAGGAAAAAAATAGAAGATTTCCAGTTGGAAGTATTGAAACGAAAGGCCCGTTTGTTACCCCGTTTTGAAAAAATATGTGCTGAAAAGAACTATACATTCCGGGCTCCTTTAGAAGAGATTTACGATTTCTGTGTGCTGGAATACTCTTTTTCTATCTGGCAATGGGGAACGGACATTCATAGTATCCCCGAAATATCCGCTTCTGATGATATACTTCTGGATCATTTGCTGGCAATCAGCGGCCCTTCTTATTTTATAGCAGACAGTCCGACTCTTTCTTTCTTCGTGCAGGCTGCCCGTGAATTAGGGTATTATGGATATGACATCAGTCCCTTTAAGCCTTACCTTTCTATAAAGACCAGTAAGGATTATCTGCGCCGGCTGATGCTGCCGGAAGACCTGAAGAATATGAAATTCGATAAAACACTGAGCAAACAGATTGTACGGTTTCTGAAGAAGAACGATCCGAAGATGATTTTCATCTATGGCCAGAATGATCCTTGGACGGCTGCCGGAGTGACTTGGCTGAAGGATAAAAAGAATATTCATGTTTTTGTAGAGCCGGGAGGCAGTCATCTGGCACGCATCGGTACGATGCCCGAAGATCAGAAACAAAAAGTGATGTCACTTCTTAAAGGATGGCTTGAAGAATAAGGATACGCGCGTATATCCGATAAGAGTAATACGCGGTAATGGATAAATAAGAAACGGTGAACAACCTGTAACATAACTATAGAGGGTTCACCGTTTTATTATTTAGCGAGTCGATATTTAAAGTATCCGACTGCCTGATTAATCTGTCGATTCGAACAGTGGTTTCAGTAATTCCGGTATTTCCACTTTTTCGAGTTCTAATTCTCCGACTAGCTTTTTACCGTTCTGACTGAGATGGAATTGCATCAATCTTCGGTCTACTTCTCCGAGAGTTCTGACGATCAGTTCTTTTTCTTCCAGAATCCGGAGCATTTTTGAAGCGTGTGAGGGTGTCAGTTCCGTCCGTTTAGACAGGCTTGTAGCTGTCATATTCTTTGGCGAGGCTTCTTGCAGGGCACATAGGATCATCGCTTCATTTAAGGATATCTTATATACTTTTTCAAATGAATCTTCAAATCTTGCCATTGCTTTGAATACATCGCGCATTACACATATTGTTTTCATATACTGCTTGTTCTTTTTGTTTGTTCTTTTTATATAAACAGATTGATATTTGCATTATCGGCCCGTTCCATGTATGTTGCCACTCCACCTATTGTCACTTCATCCAGAAGTTCTTCCTGTTTTACTCCCATGACATCCATAGACATTTGGCAGGCGATAAATTCTACACCGTTCTCAAGAGCCTGCTGGCGTAAAGACTCCAGCGAGTCAATTCCTTTCCGGTTCATGATGTACCGCATCATTTTTCCTCCTATTCCTCCCATGCTCATTTTAGAGAGTTTCAGTTTTCGGGAGCTGGAAGGCAGCATCATTCCGAACATTTTTCCGAAGATATCTTTTTCTACGTTCGGCTTGTGCAGTTTCTTGATAACATTCAGTCCCCAGAAAGTGAAAAAGATCGTTACCTTCTGTCCGGTGGCAGCTGCTCCATTGGCGAGTACAAAGGTAGCTAAAGCTTTGTCTAAATCATCACTGAACATGATAAAAGTTTTCCCTTTGCCTTCACAGGAAGTAACAATGTTGCAGGATTTAGGTTCGCCTTTTTCTATCACGACCACAGATTTTCCTCCTGTCGCCTCTTTGGAGATCAATTGATTTCCTGTCGAATTACACCATGCGGCGGCATCACGAGGAAATCCCGGATCGGTTGAGGTGATTTCTACCCGGTCTCCTGAAGCCAGCGTGTCCATCGTCTTTTTCATTTTCAGAATCGGACCCGGACATTGCAGTCCGCAGGCATCTACACGGATTGTTTTCACGGCTTCGACAGGCGATACGGTAGGAGTTGGCTGTTGTATGCTTGCCTTCGGCTGTGCAGGTGCTTCCTTTATTTCGTTGTCATTATCTTCCCTCAGGATGATAGGTGCTGTGGCAGCACGGTATGTTTTCAATCCTCCGGAAAGGTTGCGTACTTTTTCAAATCCGTGTTGTATCAGGATACGATAGGCAAGATATCCTCTGAGGCCGACAGCACAGAATGTATAAATCATCTTGTCTTTCGGCAGTTCGTCCAGCCGGTCGCGTAGTTCGTCCAGGGGAATGTTCACTGCACCCGGCAGTGTGTTGAGCGAGAATTCGTCGTGAGTACGTACATCCAGCAAGAAATTGTTTTCCAGTTCGATATCCCTTAGCTGTCTCCAATAGACGGGTTGTACTTTCCCTGTGATGATGTTTTCGGCTACATATCCTGCAACGGCTACCGGATCTTTGGCTGAAGAAAATGGAGGAGCATAAGCCTGCTCTACTTTCATCAGGTCATAGACCGTACCTTCATGCTTGATGACGAGTGCGATTTCGTCAATTCGTTTGTCTACACCGTCATAGCCGACAATCTGTCCGCCGTACAGTTTGCCTGTCTTCGGATCGAAAGTGATTTTGATACTCATCGGCATGGCATCCGGATAATATCCTGCGTGAGAGGCCGGATGAATGGTGGAAGACATATAATTGATTTCTGCCTGCCGCAATCGCTTGCCGGGGAGGCCGGTAGAGGCAACCGTCATATCGAACACTTTGGCGATAGAAGTCCCGATGGCTCCTTCATAGGGGATGTGTGCTCCCAGAATATTGTCTGCTACAATTCGCCCCTGACGGTTGGCAGGGCCGGCAAGGTAGTTAAGCCACGGTTTTCCGGTGATCGGATGGCGGAATTCGATTGCGTCACCGATGGCGTAAATCGATTCGTCCGAAGTTTGCAGATAGTCGTTGACGGCAATTCCTCCTGCTTCGCCGATTGTTAGCTCTGCTGCACGTGCCAATGTCGTTTCCGGGCGAACGCCGATGGAAAGGATGACAATGTCGGCAGAGATAGACTCTCCGTTCTTAAAGATCACTTTCAGTTCTTTTCCGTCTCTTTCGAAGGATGCCACAGCCTGTTCCAGATACAGGTTCACTCCTTTGTCCATCAAATGTTGGTGTACAAGAGATGCCATCGAGAAGTCGATGGGGGCCATCACCTGATTTCCCATTTCCACAATAGAAACTTTTGCTCCTTGCGCGTGCAGGTTCTCTGCCATTTCCAGCCCGATAAATCCGGCTCCGATGACAACAGCCTTTCGGGGAGCATGGCTGTTGATATATTCTTTGATTCGGTCTGTGTCTGTAACGTTTCTCAGTGTGAAGATTCCGTTCAGGTCGATACCCGGCAGGGGAGGTCTTACAGGAGAAGCTCCGGTTGATATCAGTAATTTGTCGTAGCTTTCTTCGTACGAGTCTTCACTGCTTTGTCTCACTGTCACTGTCTTTCTCTTCCGGTCGATGAAGATGACTTCATTTTCAGTTCTGACATCTACACGGAAGCGCGTAGAAAATGCTTCGGGTGTTTGTACAAACAACTTTTCCCGTTCTTCAATCACACCTCCTATATAATAGGGCAGCCCACAATTGGCATAAGAGATATACTTCCCTTTTTCTAAAAGGATAATTTCAGCTGTTTCATTTGTGCGTCTGATCCGGGCAGCAGTGGTAGCTCCTCCGGCAACGCCTCCAATAATAATTATCTTCATAATTTTATCACGTAAATAGTTTCCTATGGAAATAACAATAAAGTGGAGAGAATTGTTCTCGGATCATAGAAAAAAGACTTATATTTGCGCACCCTGTTTGTCTTTCTTCATTTTTTATAAATTAATTATGAGTAAAATTCTTATCATTGACGATGAGGTTCAGATTCGTAGCCTATTGGCTCGTATGCTCGAACTGGAGGGCTATGAGGTATGTCAGGCGGGTGATTGCAAGGCAGCTATCAGACAGTTGGAAATTCAACAGCCGGATGTGGCTTTGTGTGATGTCTTTCTTCCCGATGGAAATGGAGTCGACCTGGTCTTGAATATTAAAAAGACAGCCCCGAATGTAGAGGTTATTCTTCTTACTGCTCACGGTAATATACCCGACGGGGTGCAGGCAATCAAAAACGGTGCATTCGATTATATCACGAAAGGAGACGATAATAATAAGATCATTCCTTTGATCAGCCGTGCCGTCGAAAAGGCGAAGATGAATGTACGGTTGGAGAAACTGGAAAAGAAAGTCAGCCAGCTATATTCTTTTGATTCCATTCTGGGAGAATCGAAAGTACTGAAAGAGGCTGTTATGCTGGCACAGAAAGTATCGGTGACTGATGTTCCGGTTTTATTGACCGGGGAGACGGGAACCGGAAAAGAAGTATTTGCTCAGGCTATACATTATAATAGTAAGCGGAATAAGCAGAACTTTGTTGCCGTGAACTGTTCGTCTTTTAGCAAGGAACTGCTGGAGAGTGAAATGTTCGGGCATAAAGCAGGATCATTCACTGGAGCTTTGAAAGATAAAAAAGGACTGTTCGAAGAAGCTAATAATGGAACCATCTTCTTGGATGAAATCGGTGAAATGGCTTTTGAACTGCAAGCCAAGTTATTGCGTATCCTCGAAACCGGCGAATATATAAAGATAGGAGATACGAAACCTACCCGGGTGAACGTGCGCATCATAGCTGCTACCAACCGTAACCTGGCAGAGGAAATCAAAGCGGGACGTTTCCGTGAGGATTTATTTTATCGGCTTTCCGTATTCCAGGTACATCTTCCGGCTCTCCGTGAGCGTACCGGTGATATAAGAATCCTTGCTACTGCTTTTGCCAAGAGCTTTTCTGAAAAACTGTCGTATGCAATCAGCGAAATGACTCCGGCTTTTCTGCAAGCACTGGAGCAACAACCGTGGAAGGGCAATATCCGCGAATTGAGGAACGTAATTGAACGCAGCCTGATTGTTTGTGAAGGTGGACGTCTGGATGTGTGTGACTTGCCTCTTGAAATTCAGAATACTCATTATGAATGTTCGGACGATAGCATGGGCAGTTTTGAACTGGCTGCAATGGAGCGAAGGCACATTGCCCGTGTTTTGGAATATACAAAAGGCAATAAGACCGAAGCTGCCCGTTTGTTGAAGATAGGTCTCACTACTTTATATCGTAAGATCGAGGAGTATAAGATCTGACAAAGTGGGATGTCTGGATTGAAGTCAGGTAGCAAACTCGTTCTCAAAGAAATGGGCGGCCAGCAAACTGATAAGTCTGTTTTTATCCGTGGTATGTACAGATAAGGTGAAGCACTGGTCACTTCCTCCATAAGAAATCTGTGAAATGGGGATATCCTTGATAGTGTTCATTATATGACTTTCTACTTGGGTACGCTGCCAATGGAGCGAACCAATGATATGTATCACAGACATATTTTCGTCAATAACCATTTCGGCATACTTGTGGAGCTCTTTTTGCACAATCCGCAAAGTGTCAGGGCTGGCTGATATCACCATAGAAATGGATACATTCGATGATGCCATTGAAATGACATTGATCTTATATTTGTTGATTACTTCCAGCAATTTGCCCACTAGTAAATATCCGGGGAGGACATTCAATGATGTAAAACGTACAAATGTGACAGAATCCTGAAAAAGTATTGCTTTGACGCTGTTGCCCGTGTCGTGGGATGAGATATAAAGCCGTTCCGTTGTCAGGTCATGAGTGTCCGTCAGCCGGATAGTTATATTGGAATGTGCCGCTAAGCTGATGCAGTCGGCATAGAGCAAGTATACTCCGCTGTTGATCAGTTGTTCGGCCTCTGTATATGTCAGTGAGTGCTGTTCTCTCCGGCTGTTACGGTTTGCATAGATATGGTTGATCTGGGTAGATAAGAGCAGTTCGTCTGCTCCGAATGCGGTGGCGAGTACTGTGGCGTAGTAGTCGTTACGTTTTTCATTCATGAAATCTGTTTCGCCATATACATTTTTACAGAGGGAAAGTGGAGCGATGAAAATATCGGCATCCCGTTTTTCGCTGATGTACTGTTGAACAGACTCCTTGATATATGGAATATCCGGTTTCCTTTCGAGGTTGATTTGCATGAACTTTCCGGTATCCAGAGTTTGTGCACGAAGCCCTTGCTGACGTAGGCAGCAGGCAAATAATTCATTGGACAGTCCGTATACTTCGGCTTTTATTATTTTGTCGGTCAGTAAGTCTGCCTTATCTTCCACCAAGACCTGTATCTTTTCTATGCATTTCTCAATTTGGACTTTCATGTCTTGATTCAGTTTCCGGTCTGAAATGAGACGGTCGGTCAGAGTACGGCAATATTCCTCAATGGCATTAACTATCGTATGAGACGTTTCATCTTCTTCATGAAACCAACTGACGGAAATAGCCTGTAACCATTCCTGCAATTGTGTCAATACAGGAATGACGGCTACGTAAGGATGCTCTTTCTGTATGCAACCGATTACTTGCTTGACTTCATCCTCATTATTCATTCTTTCAAATTTGCAAACTTTCATTGTCATCTGATAATTTATGGGTTCTTACTCTTTTCAAAATGATATGCTTTTTTCAAAAAGGAGAGGTGTGCAAAGCTTAACCTATTCCTCTGAATCTTATTATATCATTAACAATCATATTGTTAGCTTCGGTGCCTGTACTTTTAAGACAGCTCCTTACTATAAGTAATCTGCTAATACCATACCACATACAGAGGATTCGTGAGTCTATAATCAACTTTCTTTTTTTAGTAGTATTTGAGTGTTCAATCGTCCTAATACTAATTGTTTATTAGTAAAAGAAGAAATATTAATCATAGAAGAGCATGAATATTTGGAAGATTACACTGATACTTACATTACTGTTATCAAGTATCACGTCTCAAGCGCAAAAGGAAAAAATATCATTGAATAGCGAAGGAAATCTGGCTGTCTGGAGAGTGAAGGCACAGGCGGAAGTTACCGATCCTTCGTTGATTATGTCCGTCCGGTATAATACGGAAGGCTGGGTGAAGGCAACGGTGCCGGGAACTGTTTTCGGTTCGTACGTTTCGGAAGGGTTGGAGCCCGATCCGAATTTTGGTGATAATGCGTATACGATAGATAAATCGAAGTACGACCGCAATTTTTGGTATCGCACAGAATTTCTTTCTCCCAAAGTGGAAACCGGAGAAAAAGTCTGGCTGAATTTTGAAGGAGTGAACCGCAAGGGAGAAATATTCTTCAATGGAACACGCCTGGGGTTGCTTGATGGTTTTATGCACAGAGGAAACTTTGATGTAACGGACTTATTGTCAAAAGAAGGCAAGAATGTACTGGCCGTTCTTGTACATTGGGTTGGAACGCCGGTTCCCAACTATGCAAGTCCTACTTACGTTTCGTGTGCAGGCTGGGACTGGATGCCTTATGTACCGGGACTTTTAAGTGGCATAACCGATGATGTCTATTTGACTAAGACCCGTGAAGTGTCCATGATCGATCCATGGATACGTTCGAAGGTGCCTTCCAGGGACGAAGCGACCTTAAGCCTGCAGCTGGAACTGAGAAATAATACAGCGGTCGATCAGAAAGGAATACTGAAAGGAGTGATCCGGCCCGGTAACATTGAGTTTTCGGAAGAAATGGAAATTGAAGCGGGCAAGCAACGTGACTTCTTGCTCGATAACACGAAATTGAAGCAACTGGTAGTCCGTAACCCTGCCTTGTGGTGGCCTAACGGCTACGGTGAACCGAATCTCTATACGTGTGAGCTGACATACTCTGTCGGTGGAAAAGTCTCAGACAGACAGCTGCTTACATTCGGTATAAGGGAATATGGTTATGAAATGGTGGATGGCATACTTCATCTCAAAATAAATGGTGAACCTGTATATCTTAAAGGTGGCAACTGGGGAATGAGTGAATATATGTTACGCTGTCGGGGGGAAGAATATGATTTGAAAGTGAAGCTTCATCAGGAGATGAATTTCAATATGATACGGAATTGGATAGGTTCTGTTACTGATGACGAGTTTTATCAGGCCTGCGATAAATATGGTATCATGGTTTGGGATGATTTCTGGCTGAATTCAAACTCCAATCTCCCTGATGACGTCTTTGCCTTCAATATGAATGCTGTTGAAAAGATAAAGCGTTTACGCAATCACGCCTGCATTGCTGTGTGGTGCGGAGATAATGAGGGTTATCCGTTACCCCCACTCAATAAATGGCTGGAAGAAGATGTGAATGTTTACGATGGAGGGGATAGGGCATACCATGCCAATTCGCACAGCGATGGGCTTTCCGGTAGCGGCCCCTGGATGAATTCTCATCCTAACTGGTATTTTACGAAAGCTCCTTATGGGTATGGTGCTAATATCACCCGAGGGTGGGGACTTCGTACGGAAATTGGTACGGCAGTTTTCACTACTTTCGAAAGCTTCAAGAAATTTATTCCCGAAAAGAACTGGTGGCCGCGCAATGAAATGTGGAATAAACATTTCTTTGGTAACTCCGGAGGTAATGCGGGACCTGACAAATATTTCTCTACGGTGGAGTATAATTATGGAAAAGCTAAGGGAATCGAAGATTTCTGTCGGAAAGCCCAGTTGGTGAATGTAGAAGTGAACAAGGCGATGTACGAAGGTTTCCAGCATCATATATGGGACGATGCATCCGGCATCCTGACTTGGATGGGACAGTCGGCTTATCCTTCTTTGGTGTGGCAGACCTATGATTATTATTATGATCTGACAGGAGCTTACTGGGGAATTAAGAAGGCGTGCGAACCTGTTCACATCCAGTGGAGCTATGCTGATAATAGTGTGAAGGTTATTAATACTACTTTACAAGATTTGCAGGGACTGAAAGCAACCGCCAGAGTCTACAATCTGGATGGGAAAGAAATGGGACGTTACACTCAGAATGTCACATTGAATGCAGCTGCCAATAAGGATTCTTATTGTTTCCATCTGAATTTTACTACGGACAATCTTGCTTTTGGTAAAAAAGCGTTTGCTTCTTCCGTCTCTAAAGATGCCGGTGAGCCCGGGGCCGCTATTGATGCCAGTGACGGCAGTCGCTGGGCGAGTGAGCCTCGTGATGATGAATGGATTTATGTAGATTTGGGCGAACCTGCGGAAATAGCCACCATTGCGTTGAACTGGGAAGCAGCTCATGCCAAGTCCTATAAACTGTTGATCTCTGATGATGCGGCGCATTGGAAGGAAATTTATTCCAATGAAGATTGTAAAGGCGGACTGGAAGAAATAAAGATAAAGCCTGTACGTACTCGCTATGTAAAAATGCAGGGAGTGAAATGCGCTACTATGTGGGGGTATTCACTCTATGAATTTGAACTGTATGGCAAGAAAAAGAAACCGACGGATTTGTCTCCGGTTCATTTTATAAAACTGGAATTGAACGATGCGAATGGAAATCTGCTTTCTGACAACTTCTATTGGCGTTCCAACAAGCCGGGCGACTATAAAGCATTGAATACTTTATCAAAAGCGAAGCTGAATGTGACATCTCAGCTAGTGAACCGGACGGATCATGGAGACAAGAAAGTGATAAAAGCTACGATTAAGAATGTAGGTCCATCAGTCGCTTTTGCTGTTCACGTGCAGGCCGTCCGTTCGTCAGACGGAGAACGTATATTACCTGCGCTGATGAATGATAATTATTTTACATTGCTGAAAGGTGAGTCTAAAGATATTGAAATCGAATTTGATTCGGAATTGTTGCCTGACGACAATTATCGTTTAAGCGTTATTCCATATAATAAATAGTGCCGGGCAGATAAGGGGCAAAATGAATATTGGCTTGCTAATAGACCTAATTTGGGCACAGATTATGCGGATTTCACAGTTCCAAGAGATTATATATACTACTGGAAACCGTGTTAATCCGCATAATTCGTACCCCAAATAATGATACAGACATATTGATCCCCTTATTGCGAGTCCCGGTCTCACTTTCCTGTCGATTTCAGCACATGCATATACGATGTGAAGCAAACGATGCCAGGGGCATTAGGATAATGCTGCAATTCCAGTTCCTATCAGGTTCGCGTTATTCATGCTTTTGATATCCACTTCGACATCTTCCAGGTTGAACAGCTTGAAAAGTTCCCTTAATTTCTCCATAACAAGAATGTTATAGTTTTTATCTTTCCTGTTTTCACTCCAGAAAAGGCTGCCTTCGGCTACCAGACAAACTTTTCGCATGTCTTTATTGTACGATTTCAGCAGCATGACAAGTCCTGTAAGTGAGGCGGCAACCAATTGTGCAGATCTGCCATATATCCATTGTGCCACCTGCACATATACATCTTTGTATATATCCGGATAGTTCATAATGGAAGTCAGTTTCTGAGCATCGAATTTCTCTTCGAACTCTTCCAGTGGAAAAGCCGTTTTCAAAATGTCTCCCAAGTACATGCCGGATACCGCTTTCTCAAAGCGTTGCTTTCCCGGGTTACCGGAGATTGCATCGACGGTGTCATCTACTGCAGTGAGGAAGGGTGGATGGAAATTGCCTGATTCCAGATTTACCGGTATCATCCCCTGTGCGTTGTATGCCGGATTTAGTTTTTGTATTTTATCAGCAGGGATAAAAGTAGCCATATTGGTTCCTGTCCCTACGATGAGGCCGATGTATGCATCGTAACTGCTGTCCGTGAGACCGGCGAATAGACTGGCTATAGTATCGTTGAGTACTTTGATATCTGTAAACTTGATCTTATTTCTTTCATTCAGATAGTCAAGCAAAGGTTTTCCGATAAATTCTCCGATCATTTCTTTTATATCTACCCCTTTGGTCCAACGCAACAGTTTGGCGTCTCCACCCGGTACAGATTCGGCTGGATAGGAAAAACAATAACCGATGGGTATTTCTTCCTCACGCTTTATTCCTACAATCATGTCGGCCAGTTCTTTGAATAACTCTTCGCGGGTATATCCGGCAGACTTCATGATTGACATATCTTTCTTCCAGCCATTATTCGGATGAACGGTAGGGGCTGCTTTATTGAAATCTACGATTGCCACTCGATAATTGGTTCCTCCCAGGTCGAGTACCAGTGATTTACCATTGATATGAGTTGTTTGGGGAGTAATGAAAGTCGGAATACATTGTATCTCTGCATTTTCTGTCTTTAACCCTTCTTCTATTTTATCACGAAATGAGCATGCAATCACTTTGAGCTGTTCATTATCTAACTTAAAAATGTTTTTTTCCATGACATTGACTTTTTATTGTATAATATATCCTTGTCTTTGAATAACAACTGGAGGTGGATTTTGCTCGGAGATGCTCAATCTTTATTTGGCTGCATCTGATTCAGCCTCCTATTGATTTAGTATAGATTTTGCTCCCATGCTCTCACTATCTGTCTGTATCCCTTTATTCATCGTTGTTACAGCTGTGATAGCAGCTGTGGTAGCAAGTGTGGTAGCAGGCATTTGCTCTCACTCTATATTCATGCTTTAATACACATTTTTCTTGATGCTATAGTTTCGTATTCAGTATGTTAACCTCTTATCTGTCAACTATTAATAATTGACGTTCCATCTGTTAATAATTGATATATCAGGTATTAAGATCTGATACTTCCTCTATTATTGTGTGATAAATGCTTTTTTCGCTTATATCCATACTCCTGTTTTTTCTAAGAGAACAGGTTAATCGGGACATTGTTATGGTCGGGTTGATTGAATCGTGCGTTCATTTCACTCCAATCATGCGTTCCTCCTTATCCACTCATGCGGTCCTCTGCTCCCGTCTCCGGTTGTTTCCTGAAGTTTCTTGCCTCTTGAAACTCCAGTTCCAGATGGTTTGAAACTTTAGTTTCCCCTGCTTGAAACTAGAGTTTCTCCTATATGAAACCTTTGTTTTCCCCGCATGAAACTAATCCCTTGCCTGCATCCCCGTATTTCTTTATCGCTATCAGTATACTTTCGGAGTTTCTTCTTTTCCTTTCAGCCGCCACTTTCCCATGAACGTCCCTTGTCTGTCTGCGATAATCTGTTCCCCAAAAAGTGACAATACCCTCACATGCTTTTCCTATTGTCACCCTGTTATCACCTCTATTATCACCTTGTTGTCACTCTTAATCCATTGATAAATAACTGTTTGACTTGAAAAGTGACAAGTGACAATAGAAAAACCCTTTTCCATGAGAGTTTCTTCTCCGCTTTTAGTCCATCCATACTGTCTTCATGAATGACTCACCGCTATCCTTCCCTTCCTTCCTGTTGAAATCTGTTCCCTTCGCGCCCGCATCCGCGTGTGTGAATATAATAAGGTGTGTCCCTTTCCCCCTTTCTGCCATCCCCGGTAAATTTATGTTCTACAACATCCTTCTGAATCAGCCCCTTAGCATGGATATCCAAAAATAATTCAAAAAAACAGTCCGATAATTTTGGAGCATAAGCTGAAAGCTACTACTTTTGCACCCGCTTTCCAAGAGAAGAAAGCCTTGATAAGTTGACTTAGTGTAAAAGCGTACGGCAGCTTAAAATAAGAACAAAAAAACTTCCGGAAAGTTTTGGATGTTATTGAATAAAGTTCTTATCTTTGCAGTCCGATTCGCAAAGAAACGCGGTTTGTTTTTCTTCTTTACCTTCTTTCCCTTTCGCAAGAGAGCCTGAGAAACGATATAAAAAGAAAAATTAAAAAAAACTTCCGAAAACGTTTGGCAGTTAAAATAAAATCCCTTACCTTTGCACCCGCTTTTGAAACGAAAGCAACCAAGTTCTTTGAAATATTGATAAACAATACAAGTAGTACAAGAAAAAATAGAACCGTCAATGCTTGTTGGATGCATAGCAGTATGTATCTGATGACA
>NZ_FNNN01000047.1 GCF_900106755.1 Bacteroides faecis MAJ27 | reverse complement strand
GAGGGTTCCACCTCTTCCCATTCCGAACAGAGAAGTTAAGCCTCGTCACGCCGATGGTACTGCGTAACAGTGGGAGAGTAGGTAGCCGCCGTTTTTAAAGAGTCCCCGCCGGTCTTTATTGACTGGCGGGGATTTCTGTGTTTTGGCGGTTTAGGAAATGATTTCATTGCTTTCTTCAACGCTTCTTTAGAAGAAACAGGATTTAAATTAA
Source organism: Bacteroides faecis MAJ27 (assembly GCF_900106755.1). Taxonomy (GTDB): domain Bacteria; phylum Bacteroidota; class Bacteroidia; order Bacteroidales; family Bacteroidaceae; genus Bacteroides; species Bacteroides faecis. The sequence goes on along the minus strand of NZ_FNNN01000047.1, from coordinate 16,038 downwards.
GGGCGGATAAAAGCCTGTCTTTTCTCTTCTTCCGCAAATAAAATAGCAGTATTCACTAATGCCAGATGTGAATAGGCTTGTGGAAAGTTTCCTAATTGCTCTTTTGTGTCGAAATCAATATCTTCACTGAATAATCCCAGATGATTGGAATATTTCAATACTTCATCGAACAAACACCGTGCTTCTTCCTTCTTTCCGGTGACGAACAAGGCTCGTACAAGCCAGAATGTGCAAATAGTAAAGGCGGAAGTGGGTAAACCGAAATCATCTTCATTATTATAGCGATACATCAGCCCTTTGTGGAAAAGTGCATTCTTTACGGACTCTACTGTTTTATGGTAGCGAATGTCATCTGCTTCAATAAATCCATAAGGTTCCATTAACAATAAAGAAGAGTCCATAGCTTGATTGTCATAAGTCTGTGTGAAGCTCTGGAGCTTCTCGTTCCACCCGTGCTGCATCACGTCTTTTCTGATTTTGTCTGCTTCCTGTTGCCAGCGTTCGCTGTAGTTATATTTATTCAGCATACCTGCGATTTTTGCTCCACGATCTAAAGCTACCCAGCACATTATTTTCGAAGATACAAAATGTTGTTTCTCTCCTCTGATTTCCCAGATGCCTTTATCAGGCTTTTGCCAGTTCTCTATTACAGTTGCCAGAATACTTTTCACCACTTCCCACATATCTTCTATTTCATCCAGAGTGCCGGGCATCAGTCGGTAATATTGATAAATTAAGTCCATCAGATACCCGAAGGAGTCATTTTGCTTTTGGTGGTAGGCATCATTGCCTATTCTCACAGGTACGGAGTTCTTGTAGCCGGACAGATGGTTAAGCATCACTTCTGTTAATTTACGCTCGCCGCGGATGCCATACATTATCTGGTAGTCGTGCTTGGCTACGAAAGTTGCCTGAATGAATTTCATAAAACGTTTGGCTGCACCGGTATGTCCTGTCTGAAACATCGTTTCAATGGCCATAGATGCATCTCGGAGCCAGCAAAAGCGATAATCCCAGTTTCGTACGTCACCAACCGACTCCGGTAAGCTGGTTGTTATTGCAGCAAGTACTGCCCCATTATAATATGACATAAGTTTCAGCACCAACAGGCTGCGTTCAATCACATCATTGTATAAGGTGTATTTTTTCCCCCGGTTTGTCCAGTTTAACCAGTATACAAGGGTACGGCAATATTCGATTTTCTCCCGTTCAATGTCGATCGGAATTACTTTCTCATTATAAGAGAGTAACAGGAATTCATCCTTCTCAAGTATTATCTCTTTTTTTCCGGCAATATCCTGCAATGGCAGGGAGGCATATAGATATTGTCTGTCTTTATTCTCGGAAGAACAATATGTTTCTATATACTGAGAGGTGATGTTGAGAATCACTTTGCCTCGTGCATAGTCAGGAGCCGGTTGATAATTCACTTTGAATCGGGGCTTCCCTTTCAGCCAATGTATATAGCGATATAATTCTGCCGGCAGATAGTGGCCTGTACCGTCCTTGGAACGATAGCAGGGCATATAATCGAGAACAACGAATTCTCCTTCTCTGGAGGAGAACTGTGTAGAAAGAATATTAGTATGAGGTACATAGCTTTGAGTAATCCGGTAATCATCGGATACCTCGAACCCGAAGCTTCCTCCTTTTTCGCGATCGAGCAGACTCGCGAAGATGGAAGGGGAGTCGAAATCGGGAAAGCATAACCATTCGATATTTCCTGTTTCGGAAATAAGGGCTGCCGTACGGCAGTTGCCTGTTATACCATAATTCAGAGTATTCATAACGGTTGTTTTATTTAGTTTTCAATAAATCCTTGAAGAAGTCGAGAGCGGAGGCAAGCCGTTTTTTCACCGTGCTGTTAGTATTGATACCGCTTCCCTTTTGTCTGCCTATAATGGCTTGCAGGAAAGGAAGTACATCGGTCTGAGACGGTAAATTGTAATTGGCTATTTCCGAAATACTGCCTACTTTGACAGTAACGGCATTTAAGGGCAAAGCCTGAAACATATCATCATCTGTCGTATCGTCTCCCATTGCTATCACAAAGTCGTAGCGCTTGTTGGATAACAACCGGTTTACTTCCGATCCTTTGTTGTAGTCTGGCGATTTGATTTCAATGACCTTGTTCCCCTGCAGGATTTGTAACTTTTGTCTGGTACAAATGGAAATTAGTGCATTGACCAGCTGTTGTGCTCTCAAAGTTCCCAACCAGGCATCACTTTCGCGGTAATGCCATGCCAGTGCCGTCTCTTTTACTTCCAGTCGCGAACGGGGAGTTTTGTCCACAAACATTTGCAGGATGGACTGAAGTCCGGTGCTCCATTCCAATTTCTTTATATTTTTGTGCCATACACCATTTTCCTTATAGAAAGCTCCATGTTCGGCTGCCATGCAGACAGGGAGCGAACCGAGCCATTTCTCTAATGTAAAATGATCCCGGCCACTATTGATGACAATATGGTTGGAGGGATCAGCAGTCATCTGCTGTAAAATAGAAATAAGTTCGGGAGTCGGTTTCGCATCCTCGGGGCGTGTCTTGAGCGCTGCCAGTGTTCCGTCGTAATCCAGTAAGATCAGGCGTTGTTTTGCCTGATTGTATTTCAGCTTGATTTGCGCAATGGTTGCTGCAGTGATACGTTTTTTCCGTAACGAATCGTTCTTCATACAAGTCATGTCCAGGCCATTTACAAAGTCGGCAGCCCATTTATTGACTGTTTGTACGGACAATATCTTCTGCATACGCTGCAAACGTAACTTTTGTTCCTCTGCCGGCATTTCCAGGGCCTGGCAGATAGCATTCTCTATTTGTCCCGAATCATTCGGGTTGATTTGAATAGCATCTGTCATCTCTACTGCGGCTCCTGCCATTTCACTGAGGATAAGTACACCAGTGTTATCGCATTTGGAAGCTACATATTCTTTGGCTACCAGATTCATGCCGTCGCGTAAGGGAGTTACCAGGGCAATATCGGCTACATAATACATGGCAGTAAGTTCTTCTAATGAAAAGCCATGATAGAAATAACAGACGGGAGTCCAGTTCATCGTGGAGTAGCGCCCGTTGACAGAACCTATTTCTTCATCTATCTTCGTTTTCAGCTCTGCATAACTTCCTACGTGATCGCGGGAAGGAACGATTACCATTGCCAATGTTACTTTTCCATGATACTCTGGATGATGTTCGAGAAAACTGGAAAAGCCATGCAGCCGGTGGAGGATTCCTTTGCTATAGTCCAGCCGGTCTACGGATAAGATTAATTTGTGGTTACCGAAAAGGGTCCGGTTGCGGTCGATGGCTTGCCGCACTACAGGATTTTGGGAGGCATTGTGATAGAGCTCATAGTTGATTCCCATGGGCAGAGCATCTACCCTTACTACCCGGTTACCAATTTGTATTTCGTCCAGTTTGAAGTCGATGTGCAGTACCCGCTCTACGGCACTGATAAAGTGACGCATATAGTCGTGGGTATGGAAAGCGATAAAGTCCGCTCCCAGCAATCCTTTCAGTATTTCGGCACGTTCCGGAAGGATACGGAAAAGTTCGTAAGAAGGAAAGGGGATGTGATGGAAATAGCCGATACAGAGTTCCGGATATACTTTTCTTAGCATACCGGGGAGTAACATCAGCTGATAATCTTGAATCCACACTTTGTCTCCGGGACGTATCAAGCGGCAAATCTCATCACAGAAAAGTTGATTGACTACTTGATAAGACTGCCAGAAACACTTCTTATATAAGGTATAAGCATAAAAGTAATGGCACATAGGCCAGATAGTACTGTTACTGTATCCTTCGTAGTAGTTTCTGATGTGTGCCTCTGATAAAAAGACCGGATGGAAATTCAGTTCCAGCAGTTTTTCGTTGATTTCCTGTTTGTCTTTTTCCTTATTAACGCATATTCCGGGCCATCCTATCCAATGCTTCTCATAAGATGTCTCAAGAGAATCTAATCCCGTTGTCACTCCGCCTTCACTGCGTGAAAAGACGAATGTGCCATTCGGGTTGGCAACCTTTACGGGTAATCTGTTTGATATAATATATAGTTTCATACCTGCTGAAGGGCAAAGTATATACCAATTAGCCTCTTTTATCCATTAAGCGTTTATTATCAGTGTGTTATCTTTTGATGACCAGTTTATTTCACCTTTTCAAAATGGGAATACTCTTTCGTTTTGAAAATCGATCCTTACATTTTGTCTGGAAAGCAGTAACCTTTTCAAAATAGGGATGCTTTTTCAAAATGGTAGGGTCTGATGGGAACCTATGAGCAGAATGAATTATTGTATTGCTCTATCAATCAGCTTATTGTTGTTTACTCCATTGTTTTGGCACGCATTTGGCATACTGTCTACCAAGAAATTTTAAAATAATCATTTAAACGAAAAAACATGGAAGTAACACTATCATTTATTTTTTGCCTGTTAAGCGGCTTTGCCTGCTTCTGGCTGTTTTGGAAATGTGTAGACTGGTTTGAAGAGATCTAAAAAGAAGGAGAAGGAATTATGTACACAGCATTATTTGTATTAGGTATTGCAATCTTCGGTTATTTGATGTATGTACTCATCAGACCCGAGAAGTTTTAAAGTTATACAGTTTAAGGTAAAAGTATGAATACAGAAATTTTAGGTGTGGTTGCACAGATCGCTTTGATGGTGATTCTGGCTTATCCACTGGGAAAATATATTGCCAGGGTTTATAAAGGAGAGAAAACCTGGTCGGATTTTATGGTTCCTGTTGAAAGAATCATTTATAAAGTATGCGGAATTGATCCCAAGGAAGAAATGAGCTGGAAACAGTTCCTGAAAGCATTACTGATTTTGAATGCTTTCTGGTTTTTCTGGGGAATGGTATTATTGGTTTCGCAGGGATGGTTGCCTTTGAATCCAGACGGTAACGGGCCGCAGACACCGGATCAGGCTTTCAATACCTGTATCAGTTTTATGGTCAACTGTAATTTACAGCACTATAGCGGCGAAAGCGGATTGACTTATTTCACACAGCTGTTTGTCATTATGCTCTTCCAGTTTATTACCGCTGCAACCGGTATGGCTGCTATGGCCGGTATTATGAAAAGCATGGCTGCAAAGACAACAAAAACAATCGGTAACTTCTGGCATTTTCTGGTATTGAGTTGTACCCGTATCCTGCTGCCGCTTTCTTTGATTGTAGGTTTCATCCTGATTCTTCAGGGAACCCCGATGGGATTTGACGGAAAGATGCAGGTGACTACTCTTGAAGGACAGGAGCAGATGGTTTCTCAAGGACCTACGGCTGCAATTGTACCTATCAAACAATTAGGTACAAATGGTGGCGGTTACTTTGGCGTGAACTCTTCTCATCCGTTGGAAAACCCTACTTATCTTACCAATATGGTGGAATGCTGGTCTATCTTGATTATTCCGATGGCAATGGCATTGGCATTAGGGTTCTATACTCGCAGGAAGAAACTGGCTTATAGTATTTTCGGTGTGATGCTTTTCGCCTTTTTGGTGGGTGTCTGCATCAATGTCAGTCAGGAGATGGGCGGAAATCCCCGTATCGATGCATTGGGAATTGCGCAGGATAATGGCGCGATGGAAGGTAAAGAGGTTCGTTTGGGTGCCGGAGCTACAGCCCTCTGGAGTATTGTGACTACTGTTACTTCCAACGGTTCAGTGAATGGTATGCATGATTCTACTATGCCGTTGTCTGGTATGATGGAGATGCTGAATATGCAGATTAATACTTGGTTTGGTGGTGTCGGTGTAGGCTGGATGAACTATTATACATTTATTATTATCGCGGTATTTATTAGTGGTTTGATGGTAGGGCGTACACCGGAGTTTCTGGGCAAGAAAGTAGAAGCCCGTGAAATGAAGATAGCTACGATCGTAGCATTGTTGCATCCGTTCGTCATATTGGTGTTTACTGCTATCTCAAGTTATATATATACACATCATCCGGACTTTGTAGAAAGTGAGGGTGGATGGCTGAATAATCTCGGATTCCATGGCTTGAGTGAACAACTCTATGAGTATACGTCTTCTGCCGCTAACAATGGTTCAGGTTTTGAAGGACTGGGCGATAATACTTATTTCTGGAACTGGACATGTGGTATTGTGCTTATACTTAGTCGTTTCCTTCCTATAATCGGACAGGTTGCCATTGCCGGTCTGCTGGCTCAGAAGAAGTTTATTCCCGAGAGTGCCGGAACATTGAAGACTGATACGCTGACTTTCGGTATAATGACATTTGTCGTAATCTTTATTATTGCTGCTCTGTCATTCTTCCCGGTACATGCTTTAAGTACAATCGCCGAACATTTAAGTTTGTAATTCTGAATTAGAGAGATATGAAAAATATGAAATCAGCTTCTTTGTTTCAAAAGGAGCAAGTTATAGAAAGCTTGAAACAGTCATTCGTGAAGTTAAATCCACGTCTGATGATAAAGAACCCGATCATGTATACGGTCGAAGTGGCTACGGTGGTCATGTTGTTTGTGACACTTTACTCCATCATAAACCCTTCACAAGGTTCGTTTGCTTACAACATAGCTGTGTTTATCATTCTGTTTATCACACTGTTGTTTGCCAATTTTGCCGAAGCTATTGCCGAAGCACGGGGAAAGGCGCAAGCCGATAGTCTGCGTAAAACACGTGAGGAGACACCTGCCAAAAAGGTAGAAGGCAATAAAATAGTGACTGTCAGTTCTTCGCAATTAAAGAAAGGAGACGTGTTTGTTTGTGAAGCCGGAGATGTGATTCCGTCCGATGGTGAAATAATCGAAGGACTGGCTTCTATCGATGAAAGTGCGATTACAGGGGAGTCTGCTCCGGTAATTAGGGAAGCAGGTGGTGATAAGAGTTCGGTGACAGGCGGTACGAAAGTATTGTCAGATCATATAAAAGTAATGGTGACCACTCAGCCGGGAGAAAGTTTTCTGGATAAAATGATTGCGCTGGTAGAAGGTGCGTCTCGTCAGAAAACTCCGAATGAGATAGCACTGACTATTCTGCTGGCCGGTTTTACACTTGTCTTTGTCATTGTGTGTGTGACGTTAAAACCGTTTGCCGATTACAGCAATACTGTCATTACCATTGCTTCACTTATTTCTTTGTTTGTATGCCTGATTCCGACAACAATCGGAGGACTTCTTTCTGCTATCGGTATTGCCGGTATGGACCGTGCACTACGTGCGAATGTGATAACAAAATCGGGCAAGGCAGTGGAAACTGCCGGCGATATTGATACCTTGTTGCTGGATAAGACCGGAACTATCACCATCGGTAATCGTAAAGCTACCCATTTTCACACTGCGCCGGGCATTGATCTGCACGCTTTTGTAGAAAACTGTCTGCTTTCCTCTCTGTCCGATGAAACTCCGGAAGGCAAATCAATCGTAGAACTGGGACGTGAATCGGGCATCCGTATGCGCAGCTTGAATACGACCGGTGCGCGGATGATTAAGTTTACAGCCGAAACCAAGTGTTCGGGCGTTGATCTGCCGGATGGAACTCAGATTCGTAAAGGAGCTTTTGATGCTATCCGTAAGATAGTGGAAAGTGCCGGAAATAAATTTCCGAAAGAGGTGGAAGAGGTGATTGCTGCTATTTCAAGCAATGGTGGTACGCCCTTGGTGGTATGTGTAAACCAGAAAGTGACGGGAGTGATTGAATTGCAGGATATCATCAAGCCGGGCATTCAGGAACGTTTCGAACGCTTGCGCAAGATGGGAGTGAAAACGGTTATGGTGACCGGCGATAATCCGCTGACTGCCAAATATATTGCAGAGAAGGCAGGTGTGGATGATTTTATTGCCGAAGCCAAGCCGGAAGATAAAATGGAATATATCAAGAAGGAGCAGCAGTCCGGTAAACTGGTGGCAATGATGGGGGATGGAACCAATGATGCTCCTGCTTTGGCTCAGGCAAATGTCGGAGTGGCAATGAATAGTGGTACACAGGCTGCGAAAGAGGCCGGTAATATGGTCGATCTGGATAATGATCCAACGAAACTGATTGAGATTGTGGAAATCGGTAAACAGTTGCTGATGACTCGTGGTACACTGACTACTTTCTCTATTGCCAACGATGTGGCTAAGTATTTTGCCATTGTTCCTGCTTTGTTTATGGTGGCTATTCCCGAATTGGCAGCACTGAATATTATGCAGTTGCATAGTCCTGAAAGTGCGATTCTTTCGGCAGTCATCTTCAATGCCATTATTATTCCGATTCTGATTCCATTGGCTTTGCGTGGCGTTCAGTACAAGCCGATAGGTGCAAGTGCCTTACTTCGCCGGAATCTGTTGATTTATGGGGTGGGCGGTGTGATTGCTCCTTTTATCGGAATCAAGTTGATCGATTTATTAGTAGGTTTATTCTTTTAATTAAAAAACAATAGCGATGAAAACTTTATTTAAATCACTAAAGATAACTCTCGTTTTCTGTGTCTTTTTTTCCGTGTTCTATATTCTTGTTTTGTGGTTGTTTGCACAGGTTGCAGGTCCTAATAAGGGAAATGCTGAAGTAGCCACACTGGATGGAAAAGTGGTAGGTGCGGCTAATGTAGGTCAGATGTTTACGAAAGACATTTATTTCTGGGGACGTCCTTCGTGTGCCGGAGACGGCTATGATGCCACCAGCTCTTCCGGTAGTAACAAAGGACCTACGAATCCTGAATATCTGGCTGAAGTCGAAGCACGTATCGACACTTTTCTGGTACATCACCCTTATCTGAGCCGTAAAGAAGTTCCGGCGGAGATGGTAACAGCAAGTGCTTCCGGTCTCGATCCGAATATTACTCCACAATGTGCGTACGTGCAGGTAAAGAGAGTGGCACAGGCGCGTGGACTGACGGAGAATCAGGTAAAGGAAATCGTTGATAAAAGTGTGGAGAAACCTTTTCTGGGACTTTTCGGAACGGAGAAGATTAATGTGCTGAAACTGAATATAGCACTGGAAGAGAATAAATAATCAAACAGTAGTGGGCAGCGTTCCTGTCCGAATCGTTTTAGTTATTTATTGCGGTTCAGATAAACAGGGCTGGGCAGGGCGCTGCTCTTTTTTAGAAACATAAAATAAAAAAGATAAATATGAAGACTTTTTTTAGTAAGAAGATTGTTTTGGGATCATTGGTTGCAGCAGTCGTATGCGCATTGAGTATAACAGAGGTAAAAGCACAGGAATTTACAGTGCAGGGCGATGTGGTCAGTTCCTATGTCTGGCGTGGTATGTATCAGGGGGGAGGTGCAGCTTTTCAGCCCACACTAGGTTTTGGGATCGGAAACTTTTCTGTTACCGCATGGGGATCTACTAATTTCAGTGGAGGCAACAAGGAACTGGATCTGACTCTTGCCTATAAGTTGGGTGAAGCAGGCCCTACGCTGACTGTTGCCGACCTGTGGTGGGAAGGTGAAGGAGCATACAAGTATTTTAATTTTAAAAGTCATGAAACGGGACATCATTTTGAAGCGGGATTATCTTATACGCTGCCCGTAGAGAAGTTTCCTTTGTCCGTGGCATGGTATACGATGTTTGCCGGAAAAGACAAGAAACTGAATGATAGCGGAGAACTAAAACAAAATTATTCATCCTATCTGGAACTTAATTATCCTTTCAGTGTGAAAAATGTCGATTTAAATGTAACTTGTGGCGCAGTGCCGTATAAGGCGGAGAGTATATACACGAATAGTGGTTTCGCCGTGACTAATATAGCATTAAAAGGAATGGCAGAGATAAAAATTAATGATAAGTTTTCATTGCCGATATTTGCACAGGCTATATGGAATCCATGTGTTGAAGATGCTTTCTTGGTTTTTGGCGTAACTTTAAGGCCATAGATATAAACTCATGAATTTTTATTATACAGAGACCCGTGGTGATCGTGATGATTATTACGGGTTGAAATAGTTTATAAACAGGAATTAAATAAATGGATATGGATAGAGAACAGAGTGTACAACATTTTTTGGATCTGATCAAGAAGTCTCACCGAGGCAAATTCAAAGTATATATCGGCATGATAGCCGGTGTAGGTAAATCATATCGTATGCTTCAGGAGGCCCATGAATTACTGGACAACGGAGTGGATGTACAAATCGGCTATATTGAGACTCACGGACGTGCGGGAACGGAGGCACTGATGGAAGGATTGCCTGTTATCCCCCGACGTAAAATTTTCTATAAAGGAAAGGAGTTGGAGGAAATGGACGTGGATACAATAATCCGTATTCATCCTGAGATTGTGATTGTGGACGAACTGGCACATACCAATGTGGAAGGCAGTCTGAATGAGAAGCGTTGGCAGGATGTGATGACTCTGTTGGATGAGGGGATTAATGTGATTTCTGCTATCAATATCCAGCATATTGAAAGTGTGAATGAAGAAGTACAGGAGATCACGGGAATTGAAGTGAAAGAACGGGTCCCGGACAGCGTGCTTCAGGAAGCAGACGAGGTTGTGAATATCGACCTGACAGCGGAAGAGTTGATCTCACGTCTGAAAGCAGGAAAGATATACCGTCCGGAAAAGATTCAGACGGCATTGGATAATTTCTTCCGGACCGAGAATATTCTTCAATTGCGCGAACTGGCCCTGAAAGAAGTGGCGCTTCGGGTGGAGAAGAAAGTGGAGAACGAAGTGGTGATGGGTGTTGCAGTCGGCATCAGGCATGAGAAATTTATGGCTTGTATCAGTAGTCATGAGAAGACACCCAGAAGGATTATCAGGAAAGCGGCACGTCTGGCAACACGGTATAATACGACTTTTGTCGCTCTTTATGTGCAGACACCGAAAGAGAGTATGGACAGGATTGATTTGGCTAGTCAGCGTTATCTGTTGAATCATTTTAAACTGGTGGCAGAACTGGGAGGGGAGGTCGTTCAGGTACAGTCGAAGGATATTCTGGGGAGTATTGTCAAAGTTTGTCAGGAAAAACAGATATCGTCTGTCTGTATGGGAATTCCTAATCTGAGATTTCCTCGTGCTATCTGCTCTATACTTGGATATAGAAAGTTTTTAAATAATTTGTCACAAGCTAATGTAGATTTGATTATACTTGCATAATATTAACCGTATGAACGATATGAATATTAAAACCAAACTGATTCTCGGCATCGGGATGCTAGCGGGAATGATTATTTTATTGGTGACGCTTTCTGTTGTGAATCTTCAGTTGCTGACTGCCACAGAGCCCGACAGTCCTGCTGCTATGCCTGCCTTGGAGCGTGCTCTGTTGTGGATTTCCGTTACCGGCGGTATTTGTATATTGACCGGATTGACATTGCTGTATTGGTTGCCCCGAACAATCAGTAAACCCATCAAGGAACTGAAACAAGGGATTCTTGAAATAGCCAATCATAATTATGAAGAACGGCTGGATATGAGAAATAATCAGGAGTTTCGGGAAGTCGCCGAGAGTTTCAACCGTATGGCGGAACGTTTGGCCGAGTATCGGGCAAGTACGTTAGCGGATATTCTTTCTGCCAAGAAATTCATTGAGGCCATCGTGAACAGTATCGACGATCCGATAATCGGCTTGAATATGGACCGTGAGATTTTGTTTATTAATGATAAAGCATTGAATGTGCTCAATCTGAAAAGAGAAAATGTCATACGTAAATCGGCAGAAGAATTGTCTTTGAAGAATGATCTGCTCCGCCGGCTGATTCGTGAACTGGTGACACCAGGCGATCAGAAAGAGCCGCTAAAAATATATGCCGATGATAAAGAAAGCTATTTCAAGGCTTCCTATATCCCCATCATTAATACGGAAGCCGGAAAGGATGAACCCAGCAAATTAGGGGATGTTATTTTGCTGAAGAATATAACGGAATTCAAGGAACTGGATTCTGCCAAGACTACATTTATTTCGACCATTTCACACGAATTGAAAACTCCGATTGCGGCTATCATGATGAGTCTGCAACTATTGGAAGATAAACGTGTCGGTGCGCTGAATGATGAACAGGAACAGTTGTCCAAAAGCATCAAGGAAAATAGCGAACGCCTGTTGAGCATTACGGGTGAATTGCTGAATATGACTCAGGTAGAGGCAGGCAAGCTGCAATTAATGCCGAAGATAACGAAGCCCATTGAACTGATAGAATATGCGATTAAAGCTAATCAGGTACAAGCGGATAAGTTCAATATCCAGATAGAAGTAGAGTACCCGGAAGAGAAAATCGGCAAGCTCTTTGTCGATAGTGAAAAGATAGCTTGGGTATTGACTAATTTGCTCAGCAATGCGATTCGTTATTCTAAAGAAAACGGGCGTGTCGTGATTGGTGCCAGGCAGGAAGGAGATATGATCGACCTGTACGTTCAGGATTTCGGTAAAGGCATCGATCCCCGTTATCACAAGAGTATTTTCGACCGTTACTTCCGTGTTCCCGGCACCAAAGTTCAGGGAAGCGGACTCGGTTTGTCTATTTCGAGGGACTTTGTGGAAGCACATGGTGGTACACTGACGGTAGAAAGTGAATTGGGTAAAGGAAGTCGCTTTGTGATGCGGCTGAAGGCATAAAAAGAAGTGTTCGGAAAGAGTCCGGATTCTGTCGTTGCGATAAAGAAATGTGGCATTCGGCTGAATTTGAAATGAAACTTTGGGAATCAAGACATTGCAGCGTCTTTTAAAATCTTTATATTTGCAGACTAATTGAAGGTAAAGTCAAATTTATACAATATAATAACTTAAAAGAACCAGAATCAGATGAAACAGGACATGATTGTTATCCTTGACTTGGGTAGTCACGAGAATACGGTATTGGCTCGCGCCATCCGTGCATTAGGAGTTTATAGTGAGATTTATCCTCACGATATCACAGTGGAAGAACTGAAAGCATTGCCCAACGTAAAGGGTATTATTATCAATGGTGGACCTAACAATGTGATTGACGGCGTTGCTATTGACGTAGATCCGGCGATTTATACAATGGGTATCCCTGTCATGGCTGCCGGTCACGATAAAGCAACCTGTGCAGTGAAGCTTCCGGCATTTACAGATGATATCGAGGCTATTAAAGCTGCTGTAAAGTCTTTCGTATTCGATACTTGTCAAGCTGAAGCTAATTGGAACATGGCAAACTTTGTCAATGATCAGATCGAACTGGTTAAGCGTCAGGTAGGCGATAAGAAAGTATTGCTGGCATTGTCGGGTGGAGTTGACAGTTCTGTGGTAGCTGCTTTGCTTCTGAAAGCGATCGGTGACAATTTGGTATGTGTGCACGTCAATCATGGTTTGATGCGTAAAGGTGAGTCTGAAGACGTTGTCGAGGTGTTCAGTAACCAGTTAAAAGCCAATCTTATTTATGTAGATGTAACAGATCGTTTCCTGGATAAATTGGCAGGCGTGGAAGATCCCGAACAGAAACGTAAGATTATCGGTGGTGAGTTTATCCGTGTGTTCGAAGAAGAAGCACGTAAACTGGATGGTATCGATTTCTTGGGTCAGGGTACTATTTATCCGGATATTGTGGAGAGTGGAACGAAGACTGCTAAAATGGTGAAATCTCATCATAATGTAGGCGGTCTGCCCGAAGATCTTAAATTCCAGCTTGTAGAACCTTTGCGCCAGTTGTTCAAAGATGAAGTTCGTGCTTGTGGTCTGGAGTTGGGCTTGCCTTATGAGATGGTTTACCGTCAGCCTTTCCCCGGTCCCGGTTTAGGTGTACGTTGTCTGGGAGCAATTACACGTGATCGTTTAGAAGCAGTACGTGAATCTGACGCAATTTTACGTGAGGAATTCCAGATTGCCGGATTGGATAAAAAAGTATGGCAATACTTTACTGTAGTACCCGATTTTAAATCTGTTGGTGTACGTGATAATGCCCGTTCTTTCGATTGGCCGGTGATTATCCGCGCTGTCAATACGGTAGATGCCATGACAGCTACTATTGAACCGGTAGACTGGCCTATTCTGATGAAAATCACAGACCGTATTCTGAAAGAAGTGAAGAATGTGAATCGTGTTTGCTATGATATGTCACCGAAGCCTAATGCGACTATCGAATGGGAATAAAAGTGTAAAATAGAATTGCCCCCGGAAGCTTTATGGATAGCTTTCGGGGGCTTATTCGTTAATTAGCGTCACCTATAGCGTCACCTGCTACCAATTGATGTAAAAAAGAAAAAGGCACCCAGAAGTGGAAGCCTCCCAAATGCCTTATTCTTATCAAGTAGCGGGACCCGGGATTGAACCGGGGACCTCATGATTATGAACCTGCGTCTTCCAAAGGCTGACGCCTTTGAAAGCTACCAGCAGAGCTTCTGATTATAAGGCATTTATGGCTGTTTTGGTTCTTGCCAAATCTTATGTCTGACTTCTAAAATATCTCTTATTTGTTTATTGGTGTAAACCATAGCGCAAACCAAAATGTGACAATAATATGTTACGTTATGGATGCTAATATAGGCATTATTTGTTTTAAATCAAAAGTTTTGGCTAATGGAGAACACCCGTTGATGTTGAGAATTAGCCAAGGTAAGTTACGTTACTTTAAATCTTTGGGAATTTCAATTAAAGCTTCTTGTTGGAATTTTGATAAAGAAGAACCTAAAAGAAACTATCCCAATCGTGAACAGTTATTGAGTATCATGAATCAAACGAGGCAAGAATATGTCAATATGATGTTTGAGTTGAAAGCGCTTGGTAAAGACTTTACTCCACAATCTTTGGCTGAATACGTGGAACGAAGTTGTAATAAACAGAATGTGGGAGATTATATTCAATACATCATACAGTATATGACTGCCGAGAAGCGATTAGGTAATGCCAAGGCTTACATTAGTTGTTATAATTCTGTATTGAGATTCGCAGGTAATTTGGATATATCTTTCACGGATATTGATGTAAATTGGTTAAAGCGTTATGAGCTTTATCTTCGTAAACGTGGTAATTCTGATAATACGATTGGAATACGAATGAGAGAATTACGTGCTGTTTATAATAAAGCAATAGAAGATAATGTGGTGAACGAGAAGTATTATCCTTTTGTAAAATTCAAAATATCTCATTATCGTAAGGGTAAATGCAAGAGGGCAATTCCTAAGGCTGAAATACATAAAATAATGAATGTTGATTTAATGGAGATAACAACTTATTATAGCCCATTACTTCATTTGACCAAAGACTTATTTTCTTTTAGTTATCTTGGTTGTGGTATGAATATGATTGATATAGCATATTTGAAATATTCAGATATTATAAATAATCGAATATGCTTTGTACGACATAAGACAAAGCAGCCTATTACATTTCAACTTTTGCCTCAAGCCGTACAAATTGTAGATAAATATAGGAAACCGGACTCACAGCTGAATGATTATGTTTTCCCAATATTAGACCGTAATTTTCATATTACTGAACAACAGCAATATGACAGGATTAGAAAAGTAATAAAAGGCATGAATAAAGCTCTTAAAAAGATAGGTGCCCATTTGGATATTAGTATTCCGCTAACAACCTATGTTGCGCGTCATTCATTTGCCACAGTATTAAAACGTTCTGGTGTAAACATCGCATTGATAAGCGAATCATTGGGACATACAAGTTTGTCAACGACACAGTATTATCTTGATAGCTTTGAGAATGAGCAAATAGATGAAGCAATGAAGAACCTCCTTTAGAGTTTAATACCATCTAGCAGAATTTACTAGATGGTATTAAAGCTGTGTAATGATTTATATATGTCTGTGAGTCTTAGGATGATATAGTATTGCTACAATATGATTTACATAATCCTTCAATAATATCTATATCTATTTTCTTTAATTCTGTGGCCTCTGGTGTTTCTCTCAATAAAATAACTAATTCATCCTCAACCCTAGAAATTCTGTGTGGAGAGTATCTTTTCCAATAAAAGATACAAATAGAATAGAAAAAATATGCATTTTTATAATCTCCCATTTTATTTAACAGTTGTCCTAGCCAATACGCTATGTAACCTCTATTAATATATCGTAAGCAATCAGTAAACCCCGTATCCTAGACCATAATAGTTCTTCATACCTTTGCGTGTGAATTATAAAACGTAAAAGATATGAAGGTAAGCAAT
>NZ_FNNN01000049.1 GCF_900106755.1 Bacteroides faecis MAJ27 | reverse complement strand
AAGAAGGGCAACTAATGCGGCAGCAGAATCATTCAATGCTAAAATCAAGGCATTCAGAGCACAGTTTAGAGGAGTCAGAGATAAGGCATTTTTTTATACAGACTTACTAAGTTATATGCATAAAATGAAAATCCCTCAGGTTTTTACATTGATCCAATTAATAGATTAAGATGTTAACAATCAAAGCAGAAGTCCAACGAGCCAAACAAAGAAGTGACAGAACTTACAACGTCAAGGTGAGATTTACACAGGACAGAAAGGTTAAAAGGCTATCAAGCAGTCTGTTTGTAACCTCTAAGGATTTAACCAAATCTTTCAATTTCAAGGAAGGTACTACCGTAAAGAGAGAAGTGGATAAGCTAATCAGTACTTACCAAGAAAAATGTACCAAACTCCAGTTAGAGATAAATCACTACACTTTAAATGATATTTTAGTTTTCCTTAAATCAAAACGAGAGCAGACACAGCCCATAGACTTCATTCTGTTTTGTAAGGAATGGTTGGAGATGACAGATATCAAAGGAAAGAAGAATTATCAGTCTGCCCTCAATTCTTTCATAAGCTATTTAGGCAAGGAGCATTTAAAGACAAATGAGGTGACCTCTCAACTCCTTAATGGTTTCAAAACATACCTCAACCTCAAAAGAGAAAAAAAGTCATTCAATTACAGAAACAAGGAAAACGAATTCCCTCCAATAGAACTGTTTCACTCTATTTAGGAAGTATTAGACACTTGTTTAATGAAGCCAAGAAGAAGTACAACGATTATGATAGGAATATAATTCTGATACCACATTCTCCATTTGAACATGTCGAAGTCCCTAAGCAGGAAACTACACGCAAACAAGCATTGGCAGCAGAAACAATTAATCAAATATTAAAGTTGCCCTATATCTACAACGCCAATGGTAAGGAAAGAATCCGCCCGTTCAACTTAGCTAAAGACTCTTTTATTCTATCCTTCTGTTTAATAGGTATGAACTCTGTAGATTTACATAGCTGTAATGCTTTCCAAGACAATACAATCACTTATAACAGGAGTAAAACGACAGGCAGAAGGCTTGATAAAGCTAAAATGAAAGTAAAATTCTTCCTATCCTATCTTTTCTCATGGAGAAATACAAAGATTACACAGGTAAAAAAGCATTCAGATTCTATCAAATGTACAATACAGCCAACAACCTTAACAGAGCCATCAATGTAGGCTTGAAGGAAATAGACAAATTGTTAAAAGTAGATAATTTAGAACTCTATGCAGCACGACATTCATGGGCTACCATTGCCCTCAATAAAGTTGGCATTGATAAGTACACAGTCCACTCGGCATTAAATCATGTTGATGAAGCAATGAAAGTAACCGATATCTATATTGAAAGAGACTTTATTTCACAAAAACAAGCTAATGCCAAGGTTGTAAAATATGTATTTGGAAGGTCGTAATTATCGTTCTGTAATTGGTAATGCTGTTCTGTTGTATATGAATTAGTCAAGACTTAATCTGACAGTTACGCATAAAAAAGAATAACTTTGTAATAGAAAACAGATTAAGTTATGACGACAGCAGAAAAAGTCATTAAGAACAAACTGGGATTGCTAGAACTTTCCCAACAGTTAGGAAATATATCACGAACTTGCAAGATTATGGGCTATAGCCGTGACAGTTTTTATCGTTTTAAAGAGTTGTACGAACAAGGCGGTGAAGTTGCCTTGCAGGAGATTTCCCACCGTAAACCGGTCATGAAGAACCGTGTGGAGGAACATATCGAACAGACTGTTGTACAAATGGCAATAGACAACCCCGCATTAGGACAAGTCCGTGTATCTAATGAACTCCGTAAGAAAGGTATTCTTATTACGCCGGGAGGGGTACATTCCATATGGTTACGACATGATATGGAGACTTTCCAAAAACGCTGAAAGCATTATCCACCAAAGTGGAACAAGAGGGTATCATCCTTGACGAGAACCAGGTAGCGGCATTGGAAAAAGCGAAAGAGGAAAAACAAGCTCATGGAGAAATCGAAACCTATTATCCCGGTTTTCTTGTCGCACAAGATACTTATTATGTGGGATATATTAAAGGTGTCGGACACATTTATCAGCAAACTGTCATAGATACTTACTCCAAAATAGGGTTTGCAAAGCTATATGATAGGAAAAATGCACTTGTAGCTGCTGATATGCTCAACGATAGGGTCATTCCTTTTTTCGAACAATATGACTTGAAGTTGATGCGTATGCTCACTGATAGGGGTACGGAATACTGTGAGAACAGAGAAAACCATGAGTATGAACTGTATTTGGCTGTAGAGGATATAGACCATTCGAAAATCAAGGCAAAAAATCCGCAGACAAACGGTATCTGTGAACGGTTCAACAGAACTGTGCAGAACGAGTTCTATGCCATCGCATCCAGAAAGGAAATCTATGCCACTATAGAACAACTGCAAAATGACCTTGACACATGGATGAACTCTTACAACACGGAAAGAACCCACTCTGGGAAGTACTGTTTCAGGAAACGCCCATGCAGACTTTTATAGAAGGTATAACAGTCGCAAGAAAGTATCAGCTGCAAAATCAGGAAACAATACAACCGAATGAAGCTGATAAAACTTCATTCGGCTGTAAGAGTGAGGAAATGTATGTAACATTCGCAAATGTCATCGGACAGTTTTTTTTGTAAGATAGTAAACAAACTGTCAGAACAAGTCTTGATGTAATAAGCAAATTTTAAATCGTCATTTTTCGGTAAAGTTAAATCACCATCTAATAATAGAGACTATCAGTTTATACTATTGATTACATTTTAATGTCGGTCATCTTTGGCTGGGGGTACCCCCAGCCAAAGATGTGTCTTTTTCCTCTTCAAAAATGGATTTTCGGTTTCCCATCCGGTAGCTTTGCCCGGTGAGTTTTATGACCTCGCAGTGATATAACAGCCTGTCCAGTATTGCTGAAGCCAGCACTTCGTCATCCAGCGTTTTGGCCCATTCGGTGGGTGCCTTGTTCGTGGTAATTATCAGTGAGGCTTTCTCGTGGAGCGTGTTGATCAGATTGAAGAATCCTGCGGCATCCTCTTTTTTCACCGGGAAGAGCATTATGTCATCGATGGCTACCAGGTCGGCTTTGAGCAGACGGTTGTATGCGCTCATGGCCGAAGGCATCAGCGTTTTCATCTTGATGGTGTTTATGACATCCTCCATCGTGACCATATACGCCTTGTATCCCTGCCCCACAGCTTCGTACACGAGTCCTGCGGCGATAAAGGCCTTACCTGTTCCGGAAGGTCCCATGAGTATCAGGTTGTAATTCTGTTCGAGCCACCCCAGCCGGCGCAGTTCACGCAATCTTGGTGCGGTTATACCTTGCGAGTAGTTGTGGTCGAAAAGGTCGAGGTCGTGTCTTGCCGGCAAGGCCGCCGCTTTCAGCCGCCGTTGGAAGTCCTTGCTGTCTCTTTCCTGAACCTCGCGGGAGAGCAGGTCATGCAGGAACTCTACATGTTTTTTTCCCTGCTCCTGCGCCAGATGAGCTTCTGATTCCAGCAGGCGTGGCAGAGCGTACAGGCGCAGACGCGAGCACAGGTTTTTGATTTGTTCGTTTGTTATCATACGAAAAGGGTGTTAAAGGTGGATATGTCTGTTTTCTCGGGGATCATGGCGGATGTATCAGCCCCGGGAACCGGCTCGGTTTCCGTCCGGACCTCAATGGGGGGTTCTCCTTTACGGATCCTGAGGGTCTCGGCAACCTCCATCAGGCTGCATCCGTTGAAGACACCTGCTTTGAGGCACTCGTCAAAAGCTTCGGTAAGCGTGATATCCGAGTATGCCGCGTGGCGCCGGACTATAAACTGGAGGCTGTCGCGGTAATTACGGGCCTTATGCACACGTAGTTGTGATAAATATGTATCAATCACCGTGCTTGCGAGAAGTTCTTTGCGTACAAAAGCCTCATAATCATCCAGCGAGGCTTCGCGGTCACGCCGGTGGGAGGTATTGCTTACCAGACGCCCCTTATCTCCGCTTATTTTGTGAACGGCAAGGGTTTTGCCTGTCTCATGGCTGTAGATATATAGCCGGCCTTCTTTTTCTTCGATATAGACCAGCGTCTGATGGCCGTGGTAGGTGCCTGTGGGAACGCTGTAATAATTGCCCCGGTAGGTTATCACGTTGTCCTTTCGCACGTGATGCGGCAAGAGGGTTTCGCAAGGAACAGTCGGGACTCCCTTATAAGGCATGAGGTGTGCTTTTTCCGTCTCAAACTCCTCAGACGGGACACGACGTATGCCGTGATGTTCCGTGCCGTTGGCCGTGCGTTCCAACCAGCCAAGGACTTACCTTGTTGAGCAGGTCCATGTCAACCAACTCGCGGCCGCGAAGGAAGTTGTACTTCACATATTTGACGACATTCTCTATCTTACCTTTGCTCTGGGGATCGGATTTGCGACAGAACACGGGTTCAAAGCCATGTTCACGGACAAGGGTGCGGAAAACGCGGGTAAGCACCAGGTCACCAAGGTTTTCATTGACAAGAAACACCTTGTCCTGGTCATAAACTATTTTTCGGGGTACTCCCCCGAAGAACTCGAAAGCCAGTTCATGGGCATAAACCGCAAGAGCGGTGGTAAACGGTGTACGGCTAAAGTAGACGAACTTATACCTGCTGCGGCTCAGACACATCGCAAAGAAATACACTTTTAAAGACTGTCCCTGAAGTGTCTTCATCCACTGTTCACCGAAGTCGCATTGGGCGTATTCGCCATAGGGAGTCCCGGGTTGCTTCTCGTAGGGGCGGTAACTCTTTTCAAACTCCTTGGGAAGATGGTGCGTTAAACGCAACCGGTTGACGAAGTTGAAGACCGTTTTTTTTGGGGGGGTACGCAGGGAAGATCCGAAAAATGCTCTTTCAAGCGGTCATGGAGTTGCGGAGCGGACAAAAAAGGCCACTTGCGCAACTCATTGACTACATAAAATTCATAGCCGTCAAGTTTATGACCGTAATGACGGTCATAGCTCTGGCTGGAAATAAACTCTTCTTCTGTCATAGACAGATACTTGGCCACCGTTTGACGGTGAAGACCTAAGGATTGACCTATTTGTGTCTTATTTAGGCTATCTGAAAATAATTCGTTAACTTTGTACCACATCAGATACTTCTTTAATTGGAAGTCTCGGTCATAGCATTGTAATTAGTAGTTCGCACCACAAAATTACAATGCTATTTTTTTTAGAATCATGTCGATTTTACTTTTCCGATTTTTGACGAGACAAAGTTACCGATTACACTTGACTATTACAGTTTATCAGTACGAGACAAAAGATTACTGGTTATATTATTATTCAGCAAACTGGAATACTTATATTCCCGAGGAAGAAGAACCGCAGCTTCCTTCTGATTTGATTAAATATAAAGATAAATATCTTTTGTTTTACATAAAAGGGAAGAAAAAGCTTAATGAAAAACTTCTTCATAAAGCACTTGGTATTACCTCAATAGATGAACTTCCCCAAAAACCTCAGGGGTGTATTGATAATAGAAGATGGTTTTATCTAAAAAATAAAAAAACGAATGATTCTGTTTTTGTTCAAACAGATCGGAGTTTCTATTAGAGATATTCCGGAGCTTGACATGTTTGACTGGGAGAATGTCATCCGCTGATATTGAAGCCATTTAAACCTAGTGCAAATATTGGAAGGGCGTGTATTAACGCCCTCTATTCATTCTTGGTAGCAACAAATTCAATGCAGATGCAATAAGTATTTGATGTAATTGTTTACATTTACCGTATCGGATAGAATTTGAAAAGGCACTGTCCATAATTTTGTGTAAATAGAAAACTTCAGGATTCAGTTTTTATACTTGAATCCTGTTTTCAAATATAGCAATAAATTGGTTAAAACGTAAGCGACTGACCAAATAGGTCTTTTTTAGCATTTTTCCTGCTTAATTTTGTCTGCCCCAATAATAAGATATGCAAGAACGTAAATATATGATAAACAGAAAAATATATCTCCTCCTTCTTCTTTGTCAACACTAAAAAGTTTTATCCGTCAGTGATTTTTGAGAGAATGAAGGTTATAGCCATACAAGATTCTATATTTGCAGTTCCTTAACCCATATTATCATTCCTAAGCATATTGCGACGATAAGTTCAGGTGCATTTGCCAATCGCTCTCTCCTCACCAATGTCACATTAGGTAGTGGAGTGACTTCTATAGAAGACATTACATTCCATGGAGCACCAATAAAACAATTACGATGCTATCTGTTGTTCCTCCTAAGTTTCATTTGACAGCTCCTTCTTTCAGTGCGGATTTGACGAAAGGAGCCACACTCTATGTACTTGCCGGAACCGATATAGCTTATTCTGAATCAAGCTGGAAAACTTATTTCGAAAACATAATGGAAATAAAAGAATAAAATCTATTCATGATTTTGATATTATGGTATCAAAATGAAAAAATATAAATAACATGAGGTCTCAAAATGCTGGTATGACCTCATTTCTGTTGCAATAATTCTATTTCAAATATTGAAAGTGTCAAAAAAGAGTTTATAATAGACTTGAACACCGTTTATACCCCCTCATTATTTATTAAAAACTTAAATAGAGTTTATTCGAGTTTCTCGTGTCAAGAACAGAGAATGATTACAATGAATAATTGGCATCTTCTTTTCTTATTTGACAAACAATTGATACAACAGAATGAATGTATTTATTATATTATTTGTTAATAATCATAGTTTTGCCCGATAATCGATCATCCAACGTAAAAAACTCCTGCCACCTGTTCAACCGGATCGAACTTATGAGTCAGTTTCAGATTGAATAGAAACCATCGTTAAGTCAAAAAAAATGCAGAAATCGTCTGTCATATCATATAATTCTGTAATTTTGTTGTGCAAATTCCGTAAAACTAAAACGACATTCCCAAGTTAATCTTTTAATATTAAAAATTACATATAAGTATGAAAATGAGTCTCCATTGTTTTGCGAATCTTATCCCGATAATGATTCTCGCATTTTTCTCGAATAGCGGACTGATAAACGCAACCGAAGTCGGAAAACGTACCGACGCATTGGAAGCATCAGCCTGGAACGAATCCAAATGGATTTCCGCAGTAGACGCTTCTGTAGTGAAAGGACATAACAACGGGCGCGCAGCCGATGGCGCGAGTTGGTTCGTATCCACCGTGAGAAACGAACAGAAAATTGTCTCCGCCAAGTGGATGACCGCTGGACTAGGAGTTTACCAGTTATATGTGAATGGGAAACCTGTAGGCAGGGAGTTTCTGAAACCGGGTTTCACACACTATGCCAAGACCAAACGCTCTTTCACCTATGATATTACAGATATCATCCGTACCAAACCAAACGCCGAAAACATGCTCTCCGTACAGGTGACGCCGGGATGGTGGGGTGACAAAATCATAACCCCCGGAGGACATGACGGTATGATAGGCAAGAAATGTGCCTTCCGCGGTGTTCTGGAACTGGCTTTTTCTGACGGAAGCAAGAAGCGCTACGGTACTGACCTTAAAAACTGGAAAGCCGGAATTGCCGGCCCAGTGAAACATGCCGGTATCTTTGACGGAGAAGAGTACGATGCACGCGAACCGATGGGCTACGAATGTGTGGATGAACTCTCCATTCCCGAAGAGAATACCGAATTCTCTGGCGACATCCTACCTTCGGACGGAGCAGAAGTCTACCTGCGCACAGATCTCGCCCTCGCTCCTGTCAGAGCATATGCCTGGAAGAATATAGAAGGAGCGAAGGAGAATGAGTTCGGTAAGGTGATTATCACCCGTGAGTTCACATCGGGCACGGAGATGACCGTAAGTCCGGGAGAGACATTAGTGGTGGACTTCGGACAAAATTGTGCCGGTGTACCCTCTTTCGTATTCAAAGCTGCCGAGGGAACAGTGTTGACATGCCTTCCCGCAGAGTTGCTCAATGACGGCAATGGTGCCAAGATTCGCGGCATGGACGGTCCGGAAGGAAGCTGCCACCGCGAAAATCTGCGCATCCCCCACACCGGCATCCGTCTGGATTACACCTTTGCTGCCGGAAATAATTATGTGACTTATTATCCTCACTGCACCTTCTTCGGCTACCGCTATGTCGCCATAACTGCCACCGGAAATGTCGCCATCAAGTCGTTAAAGTCCATACCCGTCACTTCCATCACAAAGGAACTGGAGACCGGCATTATCACCACAGGCAACAACCTTGTGAACAAGCTCATCTCCAACACTTATTGGGGACAGCTATCCAACTACCTGTCTATACCTACCGACTGTCCGCAGCGAGACGAGCGACTGGGATGGACAGCAGACACACAAGTGTTTGCAGAAACTGGTACGTTCTTTGCTAACACCATGAAGTTTTTCCACAAGTGGATGCGTGACATGCGCGATACCCAGAACAGTTTGGGCGGATTCCCCGGAGTGGCTCCATTGGCACAATACGGCGATGAGAAAATGCGTTTGGGTTGGGCCGATGCCGGAATCATCGTACCTTGGACAGTATGGAAACAATTCGGTGATACGCAAATCATCGAGGAAAACTGGAACGCCATGAACTTGTTTATGAACCATATCAACGACACCAAGTATAACCATGAGACCCTCTGCAGTGAGAACGGCAACTACCAATGGGCCGACTGGTTGAGCTATGAACCGTTGGAAAGCTGCAGCGGACTGGCTTTTTCTCCCCAAGGTCCGCTTCCTGATGCCATCAGCTACTGGAACTATTTGAGTGCTTCCTACTGGGTGATAGATGCTTTCATGATGCGGGACATGGCCGCCGCCACCGGTCGCGATGCCGGCAAGTACCAGCAAATGGCTGATTCGGCAAAGGCATACATCAAAGAGAACTTCCTCAACGAGGACGGCACCTTCAAAACCGCCATCCTCAACACTATGCAAACTCCTGCCTTGTTCGCCCTGAAGAACCAACTTGTGGAAGGCGAAGCCAAATCGAAGATGATAGACCGCCTGCGCGAAAACTTCGCACAACACGATCTTTGCTTGCAGACCGGATTCCTGGGCACATCCATCCTCATGGCTACCCTCACGGAGAATGGCATGGAAGACATTGCCTATGAACTGCTCTTCCAACGTAAGAATCCAAGCTGGCTGTACTCTGTGGACAATGGAGCTACCACCATCTGGGAACGGTGGAACAGCTATATGATAGACAAAGGAATGGGACCACGCGGCATGAACAGCTTCAATCATTATGCCTACGGATGTGTGTGTGAATGGATTTGGGAAACCGTTGCCGGCATCGCAGCCGATCCTGTCACCCCCGGCTTCAAGCATATCATTATGAAGCCCATTCCAGACAAGCGATTGGGACACGTAACTGCCGAATACCGTTCCGCCGCCGGACTCATCAAAAGCGCCTGGAAATATGAAGGAGACACCTGGATTTGGAAATTCACCATTCCTAAGGGTGTGACCGCCACCGTAACTCTTCCCGGAGAGATAAAGTCAAAGAACTATGGAAGCGGAACTTACAAGGTGACCAAATAGTTTTTCATGTAAGACTTTGATATTAAGAGGATTTGTAAAGCACTCTTCTTTAGAAAAATAAGACTGTCTAACAACCCGAGAAAAAAAATCACCTTGTTCTGATAGGGAGAAATCGTTAAAAAGAGACTTGTTAGACAGTCTCGACTTTTTCAAATTGAACATTATGACATACAATCTTTTCTCTTGTTTTGGCAAAATGTATGTCTGTGCATTTACTATTAAAAAAGAGAGAGATTTAAAAAACAAATTATACATGGAATAGAGAAGTGTAAAGGCCGATGAATTATTGTCATCACGCCCATTATCATATTCAAGGTGCAACGTTTTACCCCCTCTAAGAGATAGATAGTTTTTTTTCATATATAAGCAATTGATATACAATGCAATTCGTTATAATATGCTGAATTAATCGAAAACTCATACATTCAGCATTTACACTCCTGTAAAGTGGCATTTACACCCCTAAAAAAGAGAAAGGAGAGCGCCGGTGTGTGGTGTCCTTCTTATCTGTATTAACTCAATCCGATTTCTTTCTCATACTTTCTAAAAGCATTTTTCACATCATTCTTACTCACTCCAATCAGTTTGGCTATCCTTCCATAACCCAGCTGATTGCCATTTTCATCAAGAGTTTTCCACCAAGGATACCAGCCGTCAATTTCCTCGTCTGTTAATCTTCATCCCAGCCATGATTCGGTTGGTATACTCCCATTACAGAAGCTTTATCATTACTACAGAACAACCCGACACAGATACGAACAACAGTACTTTCTATCTTGCATGTCAATGCGTTAGTATTTTCTCTTGGCATTCCATAGCTGTTTCTCACGTTCCTTTATAGAGCCTACACAGGTTCATGCCATATTTACATCGCACATCTAGCGTTGGTAAACAGGTGTCCCCAACAGTTACCCCTAAATTACTTTTAGATTTTGGTTTTGATGTGACTTCTACTTACGCAATAACGATGCTTCAGCAATAGTCCATTCTCATTCATCTCCCTATAACTCACCTATCCATCTTTTGGGATGACTTTCATTTGTCGCTCACTACCTATCGGTTTCCATCAAGGCAGCACAAAGTGATTTGTAATCGGCTCCTGTAAACCGAATACGATGGAGCTACCATCATCTCTATAAAAGTTACGAACTATACTATTTAATTAACCACTTCATAATAATAGTAGTTCTCGTGGACACAAAAATGTTGCATCCTGTAAACTGGTTAAAGGGTAGTTTGGATGCAGAGAAATATTGCAGAGTCCAGTTGCTCATAATACAAAAGGGAGTTGATGAAGATGAGATCTCAGTGAGTATCGGGGATAGAGAAGACAATGCAATTGTTGAAGGAATAAGTTTCAATAGTTGCCTTTCGTTTTTTCAAGCAGACGAAGTAGGATAAATGAAAGCAGAGACCTGTACATTCGAAGTAGTGTCATTGATCATGTACTATAAATCGGTCAGTGAAAAATTGACATGTACTCGGAAGCGAGACACGAAAGGGGGACAAATCACCCACATCTCTTTATTTTTTATATCTTTCTGATTGTATGCAATTTATACAATCCACAACATTTATCCCCTTTGAATTTGTCCTCCCCTTTCACAGACAACAAGACACATGAAATAATATCACTGTCTGTACATTCTATTGTAATCTTTTATCACCCATGCGTACCATGTGCTATACGGGCACGATAGACCCTTTTCCTTATCGCACTTCTCGAAATACCATAATCCCTCTTAACATCTTCGTATGTACATTTTTTCGACTGTACCATATTATAAAAGACCATGACCTCCTCAAGACCATATTTAGATTTCCGACCCGGGCCACCTTTATTACCACTGCTCTCTTCAGCAGGTTCTGCCGGTTCACTAAGATCTTTCTTACCGCCTTTTCCAACGTAGCGGAACTGATCTATTTTTGTACCGACAAACTCCAATATGGAAACGGCTTCCTTATTACCATGCTTCAATTTCATGAAACCAAGTACACGCTTATCAGAACCCAGCTTGCAATATGTAAGATACAGAAAATTGTTTGTGAAACAAACATTCCTCTTGTCTCCTCTTACACTTGCAGGAGTCAAAGGATTGGTTAGTTTCCAGTCAGACTTGGCATGACATACCTTAAGAGGCGTCAGAGGTTTACCCTTTTCCAGGCCCAGCCGACGGAGATAGTCCAAATCCGCACAAAATTGCCTCATGGCTTTGACACCCGACTGTCCTTCAAGCTTGGTATAGTTATCAATAATGACAACCACTCCCAAGCCACCGGCTTTCTCCAGCTCTTCCTTAATGATAGTGATAATATGGGCAGGGGTTATCTGGCTTCCGGCATATAATTTGAGGGTAGACAAATTATCAATAACGGAGTCATAATACTCCCTTATCTCATGGTTGCTCTGCTCAAGAGAGAACATGACAACCGACATCGGTGGTATGTCATGCCATTCTGAAGACAAGTTTACATCACAACGACCTCGCGCCAAAGCCGTAGCAACCTGCATAATGAAAACTGATTTTCCACAGTCGGTCGGACCGGCAAGACCGGTATCATACCCCTCCCGCAGCCAGGAGAATCCAAGACTCCTTTCCTGGCTGACATGAACAGTACCGCTTTTCACAGCTTCGTGGTAGCTTTCAGGTATACCGTTCAAATGGAGACCGACAAGGGGCTGATTGGCTTTTTCCGCATCTCTGTCCTTACGAAGTTCATCACGTTTTTCCATTTTTTCAATGTCAGCCTTTTTCTTGGCTTCAATCTCTTCCATATGATGTTCGTGAACTTGTGCATTTTCCTCCATACGATGGGCGTGGGTCTGATCCTTCCCCCGTATCTTACATTCAGAAGTACACTTAATTTCCCCCTGTTTGTTCGCAGATGCATTATTCTGCTCCTTACTCTTACCGCGAGATTTGACGGACGTAATAGCATAACAAATAGGAACTACAACAACCAGTATGCAACCTGTCCCTATGAAAGCGTATTTGATGCTCTTTCTGGCACCCAGCTTTTCAATGGTTTCAAGAATCCTGATCGGATCTAATATTTTCATCATATATTGTGTTTTTGGTTAGTGTGTGCGAAAATAAGCATTTACAGGCCCCGATATACCCCCCGATAGAAACGATAGAAGCATTTGGGCACGATGATAGAAACAATATCCGAACGATAGAAAGTGGCTAGAAACAGAAATATACCCAAAACTGTGCATACTGTGATAAAGGGTATGCGGTATCAAAGGGAAATAGAGAATCAACGGACAGTATCCTCAGACATCAAGATGAACGCTTCCCTATAAAAAAGAGAAACGGCCATTCCTTCCAACCGGCAGAAATAAAAAGGGGGATCAAAAAACAATCAGCTGCATTCAAAAAGCTCATCCAACAGGCCATCAACCGTTTCTTTGTCCGCAAAATTCAAATTAGAAGCCATGTCACTAAGATTATCGGAAGGACGCCACTCTCTACTTTGACTATAAAGAACTTTTTAGTTTTGGAGTAGACATCGTTGCTGGTAGCATCTTTACAATCCGGATCATGAATATCCTTACGAGTCAAACGTTTTATCAGATAAGCAAGCTCCTTCTTTTTCTTGTCCCAGCATACGGGCGATGTCTCCACAGGCTTGCTCTTACCGGAAAAACGAAAATGAAAAACGGAATAATCGGTATCAGGTGAAATAAAGCCGTTCCTTATCAATGCATTATAAAGGATACGGATCTTCCTCTCATCCAATGACAGGTTGGGGAAATAGTCTTTCTTACTGATTGAAGTACCACAGGAAGAGGGGGCAGCAGGATCCAGTTGTGGGCCGGACGGAGAGACAGGCTCCTGCGGAGAAGGCGGATCCATTAAAAAGAGAGACTGCTCCTTTATATTTTTTCTGACACAATAATCACGGAATTCAGTCTGTATCTCATAGAGAAAAGACGAATGACATAAATCATCATATAATCTGTCATTCACCTTACAATCCCGGGATCGGAGCATATCAAATATAAAATCCGAAAATTAGGGAGACTCCTCATCATAAAGGTAATAATGCGCAGAATAGATCAAGGTTATAAAATCAAGATATTTGTCATAAACAGGAAAACTTATAATACACCGGATAAACTCAGGAAATAATGCGGATAAAGGAAGAATCGTTTTATGCGTAAGACTGTAATCACGCCAACAGACATAATTGGAGAAAGACTTCAAGGGCAGTTCCTTACTGACGATCAGGAAACCGCTTATATGGGATTACAGGGCATGACGGTCCTCGCGTCTTAAAGACTGCCATTTCTTCACTCCCAACAAGGCAGAATCCAAAGCCAGATAGACGGAAACAAAAGTTACGCTCTTGCCTAAAACACCCGGAACATTCATAAATATTTTTGTTGCGGTTTTCCATAAAGTTTCATTACTCAATCCATTAGCAGCCCGCTGCAAATAATTATCACCTCTCTCTAAATCCTGGCTCATATAAGAAGTTACCAGAAGGGCAAACAACTTTTCAAAGAAAGACAGAATGTATTGCTCAGAAGATGAACGATCCTCCTTCTGAAGAACAAGCAAATAATCACACAGCCTTTTTTTAGACCATGATTCTTCTATTATCTTGTATCAAAATTGATCCATTGGTATCTATATTATAGATATTTACACTGCAAAAATACGACAGAAAAAAATATTTGCCACATTTCAGAGGATAAAATGTACGAAGAATATTACAAAAACATATTGTTTTTTTGTAATAACAAAAAAAATCCCTTAGATTTTAGAATATTCTAAAATACGGTATTGAGACCAAATGCTATTCCTGAAATTTGATACCCTATATTTATTCAAATTTGCTCGTGACAGATTTTGCTTGGATTATTTTACTTCGAATTGAGATACAGCCATCGTTCTATTTATTGAAAGAAGTAACTGTCATACATTTTGATTACAAGGAAAGAAGCAAATCTGCCAATAAGACGGCTATTTCCGGTCCGTCTTTCGGTGCATCTTTGGGCTTCCATGCCACAACGAATCGAACAGATGCGGATTTCACTTTATAACCTTTGTCTTGCCATTCTGACAATGTAATCTGCATGCTTTGTGACAACTTTGCTACCGGTTTTTTAGTTAGGATGTTATACAAAACAAAATTGTTGTAATTTAAAAAATCTCCACTTTTTAATGCCAATACCTCTTGCTTAAGTTCTTTGAAAAATCCCAAATAAACATCTTTGTGAGAGAGTTGGAGAACTATTTCTTCTGGCATTTCATACTCTTTTGTGCTGATATGGTACTGGCCCACACTTAAGTGATTAAAGCAATCGCCATTTGTATGTATAAACAATCGTTTTTTTGCACGGGTCATTCCCACATAATACCGGCGCATCAAATGAACATTTTTCGAATAATTATCAGATATGAGCATATATACGTCATCAAATTCTCTCCCCTTAGCTTTATGAATAGTCGATACCACAACATCTGCGCCTGAAACATCACAGAAATCTTCCACTGATGACTCAAAGACAAACTCTTTGAAATCACTAAAATATTTGGTTTTGTTGGTTTGTTCAAACAGTTGTACACAACGTTTTATATATGTCAGACTTTGACTCCTGTCATAGGCGGAAAAGGTTGCATGTTTGGCGTCTTTCCATAATTCCTCTGGAATTAGAGGTGTCCTCACTCGTTTGTCCAGATACCTCAAGAAATACCTCA
>NZ_FNNN01000050.1 GCF_900106755.1 Bacteroides faecis MAJ27 | reverse complement strand
GCATGTGCAGTCATATAAGTAGGAATTGATTAATATGAAAGCAAAGATATGAAGAAGTAGAATTAAAGAAAAGACGGCATCGCCGAGACGCTTACCAAAAAGCACCTGTTTTCGGTTATCTCTCATCTCATTCATAAGTACCTGTCCTTTCCGCTGAAATGTACTTTCCATGAGATATACTTTACCGCTTCTTTGCATGTAGTATAGCCTGACTTAACCTGTTTATCAACTAAAGTTTGTGTATTAACTAACCGACATCTTCATCGTTCCACCCGGGTGAACGGATCATTGCACAATAATGAACTAACCTGTCTACCAACGTGATAAAGACTGCTCACCTGGGTAGAACGATGAAGATGTCGGTTAGTTAATACAATAATATATATAGGATAACATATGGGATACAGTGACTTAACATACAAACAACTGCTGGTTTTAAACAGATATAGCGACCACATCTTATGTACTTACTATGATGTGAGAGATAGGAATGAGAGATAACCGAAAACAAGTGTTTTTTGATGGGTAAACAATGAGAGATACCTGTTCGGAAAGGTATCTCTCATTTACTATATTGTTGACTATAAACATATTACACAGCCAACAATGAGACCGTGAGACTAAAATTATTTTTTTTCTTTCTGAAAGAGTGATTATTGGCCAACCATCTTCGTACTAAAAATATCCCCCGAAGCACCAATGTCATAAAAGTATGAACACCTACCTTGCCAGCACAGTCCTGTGCCTTGACAGGACTATAAGCAAGCATCAATTAAGCAACCATCAATAAAGTAACAACAGGAAACAGCAAAAAAATAAATTCTTCACTCCAGTTTTTAATAATTCCGGGAGATTTTTACTACATTCACAACATGAAATACAGAATTATACTTGGATTATCAGCAATTCTCTTTTTTACAGGATGTTATAATAGAGAATATATTTCCCGGCTTGACGAAGTGGAAGCTCTGTTACAAAACAAACCGGACAGTGCCTTAACAATATTAAAGCAGTTTAAGAGGGAAGGCAGTCAGGCCGAACAGGCTAAATATGCTTTGCTTTATTCTGCAGCTTTAGATAAGAATCATATTAAAATAACCGACGATTCACTTATTCAAAAAGCATGGAGCTATTATGCACACCGCCCGAAGAATTTACGCAATCAATGCAGAACCCTCTACTACTGGGGACGTATCAAGCTACGTGCAGGAGACAAACCGGGAGCATTGCGCCTTTTTCTCAAAATTGAAGAAAAGCTGAAAAACACTAATGAGCCTTATTATGCAGGACTGTTATACGGTCAAATCGGTGAAGTATATTATGAACAGATGAATTATAGCAGGGCCTACCATTATTTCCATGAAGCCCGTAATAACTTCCGACAGTCGGATCATGTTCGTGAAGAAACAGAGTCGACACTTGATATGGCAGCAGCAGCTTTTCATTCAAAAGATATAGAGAAAGCAATACGTCTCTACTCTGCAGCTCTTGATTTAGCTGATGAACAAAAGAACGATCATTTAGCCAAAGCCAGCCTCACCAACCTTGCCTCGCTTTATGTGGTATCTGGCAAACGACAGATTCCTCATGACTTACTACAACGTATCGAACTTTCCGCCCGGCAAGATACATTATATGGATACCACACACTAGTGGATGTAAACCTACTGAAGAATCGGATAGACAGCGCACGCCATTACCTGAAACTGGCGGAAGCTAATACCACGGATATCCGCGATATGGCAGACTTACAATACACTGCATACCGTATTGAAGCACAATCCAAAAACTTTGAAAAGGCAACCGAAAATATACACCGCTATATCTACCTGACCGATTCGCTGACACGATCAAACATGCAGTTTTCTGCTGGTATGGTTGAACGAGAATACTTTCAGGAACAATCTGCTTTTGCAGAGTATCGAATGAAAAACCGCACAACTTTAGAAATCATCTCCATAAGTATCATTATCCTACTGCTAGGTATAAGCTATTATATCATCCGCCAACGCCTGCGACTGCAACGCGAACGTACCGACCACTATCTGCTATTAGTAGAAGAAGCCAACTCCGAATATAAAACTCTGACAGAGCGTATGGAAGGACAACGCAACACAGAAAATCATTTAAAAGGACTGATTGCTTCTCGTTTTGACATCATCGACAAACTAGGAAAAACCTATTATGAACGCGAAAACACCTCATCGCAACAGGCTGCCATGTTTCAGGAAGTAAAGCAGATCATCACCGACTTTTCGGAGAACAATGAGATGCTGCAAGAACTGGAACTAATTGTAAATACCTGTCATGATAATGCCATGCAAAAGCTACGTACCGACTTCCCTGCAATGAAAGAAGCAGACATCCGATTATTATGTTATGTCTTTGTCGGTTTTTCCCCACAAGTAATTAGTCTGTTTATGAAAGATACAGTAGCTAATGTATATGCCCGCAAGTCACGGCTCAAATCACGTATCAAATCAGCGGAAACAACCAACAAGGACCTGTTTTTATCACTTTTCGGATAGGTGTTAGACCTGTGTTAGAAAGCTGAAGCACCACACAAAATAACAATCTGAATATCAACATTTTCCAAATAGAGGTGTTAGATTTATAAGGTTGTATCATAACTCAAAATTGATACAATCTCGCTACTTTTGCATTCGATTAAAATTGAAAAAAAGATTATGAGAAAGATTGTTATTCTACTAGGTATCATACTTTTTATGATAGCATGTGAAAAAGGAAACGAAGAAGTGAGAGAAGCTAAAGTAGTGGTTGTCGTTTATGATGAGAATGGAAAAATTGCAACGGGTATTCCCGTAAAGATGTATAATGAAAAAGATTATAAAGTATTTGAGAAAGATAATCTGACCTTACCTACTGCGGTTGCCCGGACCAATGAAAGCGGGATAGCCACCTTTATTTTACCACAAGAAGAATGGTTCGCAGCACAGTCGCAACGGTTCTTTACATTCGTGGTACAAGAAGGAGGCGGCCCTGATAATTACCAGATATGGTCTTCCGGCAGAAGCGTAGAAGCCGGAAAAGTCGTAAAAATAGAAATACGTTTGACCCAATTCCCTAACTAAACCTTGATTACAATGAAACAAACCGGACTTCATATAATTATAATACTTTGGCTGCAAATGGTAGCAGGATTTACATTAATAAGTTGCAGCACCGAAAACGATGAATATAAAAAGGATTCACCTCCGACGGAAAAAACATCTGAACCGACAGGAGCCTTACTTGAAAATTTTTCTATTGACCAACTGCCTGCAAAAACGATTTATGCATTAGGAGAGAGTATAGACTTAACTGGACTCAAAGTGACAGGCGAATATGATGATGGGAAACAACGACCTGTGAGTGTTGCCCCGGAACAGATCAGTGGTTTCTCTTCATCTATCCCTGTCGACAAACAGGAAGTAACCATAACGATAGAAGGAAAGCAAAGAAGCTTCACTATTCAGGTTTCACCTGTCCGCGTAGAAAATGGAGTTCTGACGGAGGTTTTGAAAGGATACGATGAAATCACGCTTCCCAATAGCGTGAAGTCTATTCCCAAAAATGCTTTTAACGGCAGCAAAATAAACAAGGTAATACTTAATGAGGGACTAAAATCTATAGGAAATATGGCCTTCTTCAATTCTACCATTCAAGAAGTCATATTTCCCTCGACTCTGGAACAACTTGAAGAAGATATATTCTACTATTGCTATAACTTGAAAAAGGTGGATTTAAGTCAGACAAAGATAACCAAACTGCCTGCCAGCACCTTTGTATATGCCGGTATTGAAGAAGTTCTATTGCCTGATATGCTAACAGAAATCGGTGCACAAGCATTCTTAAATACCTCACGGCTCAAGCTGATAGAAGTACCTGAGCGTGTTAAAACAATAGGTTTGGAAGCATTTCGGGAAAGTGGTATCGTCACTGTAAAACTGCCTAATGGTATTGTAAACATAGCAAGCAGAGCTTTCTACTATTGTCCGGAACTGACAGAAGTGACAACCTATGGACCGACATCCAATGATGACCCTTATGCAACAATTCAAGCTTATTGCTTTGAAGGATGCCCGAAATTAACACATTTCGAAATTCCACAAAGTATCCGAATATTGGGACAGGGATTATTGGGTGGCAACAGAAAAGTCACCCAACTGACCATTCCGGAGCATGTGACACAGATTAATTTTTCAGCTTTCAATAATACAGGTATTAAAGAAGTCAAAGTAGAAGGAGGAACTCCTCCACAAGTATTTGAAAAGGTATGGTACGGATTTCCGGATGACATTACCGTCATTCGCGTTCCCGCCGAATCCATAGAAAAATATAAAACCGCACCCGGTTGGCAAGAATACACAAACAAAATACAAGCATCCTGATACCTGTCTAAATTTCCGGTTGTAACCGTAAAAGTTGATTCTGAATCCACTTTTTTCGATTATAACCGGAATTTCCCTTTTATCTGGCTGCCATCAGATATATTCAGCAAATATTCTACCATACATTTTTACTGAAAAGGCTGTTCCGTTTTTCAGTTTTATTCTTTATCTTTGACGCAACAAAATAACTCTGAATTCACAAAAATAGAAAGCGGCAAGAGGATGCCAGATACTTAGTTATGACTATATTCATCATTATAGCTGTAATTGCAGTGATTTTCATCGCTATTTACAACTCGCTGGTAAGAAAAAGGAATGAGACTGAAAATGCTTTTGGAGCCATTGATGTAATGCTAAAAAAGAGATACGACCTGATTCCTAATCTGGTAGCTACAGTCAAACAATACGCAGAACACGAAAAAAGTACATTCGCACAAATCACAGAAATGCGAAACAAGTCGTATGCTTCTTTCTCCAGTCAGGAAAAAGAAAATCTGGACTCTGCTTTCTCACAGGCCTGCACACACTTCTTTGCCATTGCAGAAAACTATCCGCAATTGAAAGCCTCTGAAAACTTTGAACAACTACAACGTGCGCTTAATGAAACAGAAGAACAACTTTCGGCAGCACGCCGGACTTTTAACGCTTGTGTCACTGACTATAATAATGCCGTACAGACTTTTCCGTCAAATCTGTTAGCCGGAATGTTTGGTTTCACGCGCAAAAATGTGTTCTCCATTTCCGAACAGGAACGTGCTGTTCCAAATGTTAATAACCTGTTGAAACAGTAAAGACAAATATAAAATATGGCAGAAAACCCGCAATTTGAAACATTAACACAAAGCCTTTCCCCCACCCTGCAAAGCCTCGAGCAAAAACGCAAAGAACTAAAAAAGCAAGGACAGTCCACCGGAATATGGGTAGGAGGGGTTGTTTTCGTGATTGTCTCTGCATTTTCAGTTTATATCAACGCTGCACTTATTGGAGTTGGTATTGCAGCCGGGCTTGCTTTGTTGGCATACTACAGTTGTGTAAACGCCAAATCTCAGGAATTATCCTCGTATTATAAACAAAAGGTTATCGCACAAGTATTGCAATCATTTTGTGATAATGCCATCTTCACACCGGAAGAGGGAATCAAAGAAGGTATATTCCGGAGCTGCGGCCTGTTTACTTCGCCCGACCGTTATCATACAGAAGATCTCATACAAGGGCGGGTAGGAAAAACTGACTTTAGTTGTGCGGAAGTCCATGCCGAAGAAAGAAAAACACGTGTCAATTCGAAAGGACAAACGAGTCATTATTGGGTAGATATTTTCAAAGGTTTCCTTTTCATCGCCGATTTTCAGAAAGATTTTCAGGGGCACACCACTGTTTTAAGGAACAGTCTGTTCAAACTAAGCTTCAGCGGTTCACGGGTAAAGCTGGAAAACCCGGATTTTGAAAAGACATTCGATGTTTACTCCACAGACCAAATTGAAGCACGTTATCTCCTTTCTCCTTCAATGATGGAACGTCTTCTCGCATTAGACAGAGAATTCAATAAAAACATTACAATTAGTTTCAAAGATTCCAATATCCTGATCGCCATTCCCGAATCCAGGAATCATTTTGAAGCCAGCATCTGGAAATCTATTGATGACCTTAGCCAGCTCAAGAACGATTTCAGTATGATTCATGCATTAGTCTCCATTATAGAGGATTTAAATCTTAACACACGAATCTGGACCAAAAAATAAAAAGCCGGGTAAACAGAACTTAAATCTCTCCATTCACCCCCAATCCAAATAAAGCAAAGTCACCCAGACAGGGATCATCCGGAAAGACCTCAGCCAATGCTGCAGTTATCCTACGGGCATTTTTCAAGGAAAAAGTTTCCGCATCCGTCAATTGGAAGTAATAAGCTACCCGACAAACATGTGTATCTAAGGGAACAATCAGATCTTTACGGTCAAAACTCTTCCAAACGCCCAGATCAACTTCCGAATCACGACGAATCATCCAACGAAGAAACATATTCAGTTTCTTCTGAGGGCTTTTAGCAGAAACTTCAAGAAAGGCACATAACTTTTCCATCGGTATCCCGGGATACGTGTGCAAAGCATCTTCCAAACTTTCAAACTGAGAATAAGCCAAATACAAACGTTGAAAATATCCGTAAAAATCGGCATAGGAAAGCATCCGGTAAAAGCTATTCGTCACGCCCGCAGGAAAATCATCTTTCCATCGGCATGATAATACGTACTGATATGGTGAGCTTCCCATCAACCGGTGCAGTTCATCTGCCTTTTTCAATATCTGCTTGCGATTACCAAAACTCATAATCGCGGTCAACAGCCCACTTATCTCTATATCCTGTTTCAGTGTGTAACGATGCGGAAATTGCACCGGATCACTTGTAATAAATCCGGCACAATGATAAATCTCCGCACACATTAACAATTTATTTTTTATATCTTCTGTCATTTCGAAAAAATGTATCAATCATCAGAGATGCAAAAGTACATATTCTTATCCAATATTCTCTTCAGGTACAAAAGAGATTGTATCCCCAGCATGATTACAAACAAATACTCCGCCGTCATATACACTACTAAAGGGGCATGAAACCATTCACTCAAAAGATACAAATAACTCAAATATAATAATATCGTTATCAGCTGAAAGACAAAAGCCGGTTTTGTCTTTCCCGTTCCAGTGACAGCATTGATATATACATATCCGGGCAAGGCAAAGATATAATTCAGCAGCATGACCATAAATGGATAAAATGCCTGTTCTACCAACCAGTCATTGTCCGTATAAAATCCTATAATCCACTGACTACATAGAAGAGCCGCTCCCACCAATGGAAGTCCGAACAGATATCCTAACTTAAGAACTTTACGGCAAAGTGGAAAAAGTTCTTTCCCACGTCCTGCCCCAATCAGGTTGCTGACCAATGAACCGGTCGTAGAAGCAAATGAATTCACCACTACAAAAAATAAAGTAGAAACACTACGGGTAATATTAGAAATAGCCAGTTCCGTATGCCCCAAATGCTCTATTGCCACAAAAAAGAGAAACCAGGGAGCAACACTGATAAAAGCATGGAGCATACTCCATACCGACAAGTACAATAACTTCGCTAACAATTTCCTATCATAGACAAACTTCAATCCATATTTTATCTTGTTTACTCCCATCCGCATATATGCCAGAAGCACTAAGAAAGCCCCGAACTCTGCCAGAGAAGATGCCATCGCCGCTCCGGAAATTCCCAAATTCAACTTGAATATCAACCAATAATTGAGGGGAATATTAATGCAAACCGCAACAATAGCTGCTCCCGACAATGCTCTGGTATTTGTTATCCCTACCAGAAAAGACCGGAAAGCCAGAAAAGGAAACGAGAACAACAATCCGAAACTACGCCAGTTCAGATAGCAAATGACTGACTGATATATTTCATCAGAAGAAACTAACCGCCTTAGAATAAACGGAGAAGCAAAATGAATGAAACAACAAAGTAAGACTGCCATCCCCGACAAGAACAATAATCCCTGAAAGAATATTCGTCCGGTCTCCTGATAATGCTGCTCTCCGTTTTTACGGGCAATCATCACTTGTAATCCAATACTGAATCCGAATCCCAGCATATATATTGCCAGATAATAAATCCCTGCAAGTGCAGACGCCCCCAACTCGACTTCCCCTACGTGTCCTAAAAAAACAGCATCAGTAATATTGATTAATTGCTCCATCAGAATGCTCATCATTACAGGAAAATTGATAAGCCAGATTTGCTTATAAGTATAATTATTCATTGCTCAACTTTAAATAACACGAAACTGCGTACTGCATCCGATACAATACACAACTCCGCAAATTCATAAAAAAACATAAGAATTCTCTGCCCGATAGATTTGACCTACCGGATTAGCAGAATAGCTTCATTATAGAAAAAATGCGCTATCCGTTGAGCGTAGCTATATACAGAGTTTCATAAGCAGATGAATGATTCTTTATTTACTGTCCTGACCGCAAATATAGAAATAAATTCGTTAACCCTCTCCTCCCGGAAGAAAGTATATATGGGTTCATCAGATTCCGGTAACAGCCCTCATTCCTTTCTGTAAACCAAGAGTTACCCAGACAGAAAGTACAAATGGGGCAGTCAGCGTAGTGATTCCGGCATTCATCCCCCAAAGTTGGAACATAACAGATAATAACACAGAGAATATGGCATATGCTCCTCCCTTCCACGTCTTATCACCTAAAGCGATGGCACATAACACACCGTTATATCCCATCAATCCTGCATTCATTGCCATCGTTTCGACTCCCAATAATATGGCTACAGGAATAGGCAGCAACGCTCCCAAAACCGTATAGCAAGCATTCACACGCGAATTGACCAAAATTCCCAAAAGAAAGAGCACACCGGTCCATATGCTACTTCCCTGAAACATTACTTGTCCTATATTCAGGCTAAATGCACGGAAAAATGCCAAACTCTGTTCTCCGGAAGCATCTCCCGAAGACAGCAACAAAGCAGGAAACATCCAGGCACAAACAGCCAGCAATATCCATACGGCAAGAATAAAAGGAGCCGTAAACCCCGGCAAAAAACGTTGCAACCCCAAAAGACGGGCAATCCAGGTAGATAAACAGGAAGCAAGCACCAACCATACTAAAGAGCCGACAGTAACCGACATGAACACGCCGACCGCTATCCCTACCAAAGTACCATTAAACCCATATAGCCCATTATTTATATCTTCACGATTATAACCGGAAATATAGGCGGTCAACGTACTTATCACATTACCTGCAACGGCCAACAAAGCCATTTGCCACGAATTCAAAAGAATTCCAACCAACATTAGCGCCCCTGAAAGCGCATTATTCTGAAACATCACCTGACCAACTCCGCGCCCCAGAATAAGCAAAAATTTACCCATAAACTTCTTTTGTTGTCAATTTCAACATATTATTTCGGCACAAAAGTACATATTTTTCGTATATTAATAATAAAGAAACAAGCCTTATTAAAAACAAAAAGAGTTACCCGGTAAACCAAGTAACTCTTTCAAAAAAATAATCTATTCAGGTTCAAGCTCAACTTATGGTATTCCACAGATATTTCCTTACTTCTAAGTTAGCGGAACTACAAGAATATCTACAGACAAAATCAACAATTATCCAAAATTGAAAGGGAAACTGTTTTCATCTGATAAAGCAAGTAGTCCATTTTTTCTCTGAATACAGATTTTGTTCTCTCTCGCTAACCAGCCGGCAGCTAACGCTGTGCTTTCAACACTCAAATTTAATCTTCTCGCCAGCTCTGGTATCGAAATTTCACCAATTTCTTTTAGGGCAAGCCAGACTTTACCGGCATTAGTCCCTACGATTCTTTTATCCATGGCTATTCTTTATTTATAATTCGAAAGCAAGATAACATTTTTAGCAATAGTTTGTTACAAAACAGAGAATTTTCTTCGTAAGATTAACGTTATTTAAACGTTGAAAATTATTCCGTTATTAATTGTCGACCTATTGACCAAATTTTATGCCATTACGACATTGGAAGAGCAGTGATTTATCAAAAAAGATTCCCGGAAGTCCGACATGACAAATTTCGAATCTTACTAGAAAAAATATATTTTAGCAACATCGGACAAGTCCGTTACTTTTTTTACCCATACCTTTGCGAAGTGAAATAAAAATCAGCCCATGCAACAGAAAAAGACAACCCAGGAAGAATATCAGAAGTGTGTAAATGCCGTCATTGAATACATCAACCAGCATTTGGGAGAAGACATTGATTTGAAATCACTGGCCAGAATTTCAAATTTCTCTCCTTTCTACTTCCATCGGATTATGAAAGCTTTCCTTGGTGAGCCTGTCGGCACGTTTATTGTCCGGACGCGGACAGAAGCAGCTGCACGGCTACTACGTTACTCGGATATTCCCATAGCCGATATTGCCTATCGGATCGGATATTCTTCGCCTTCTTCATTGTCTAAAGTGTTCAGGCAATTTTATGGTA
The DNA here is from genome assembly GCF_900106755.1 of Bacteroides faecis MAJ27. Classification (GTDB taxonomy): domain Bacteria; phylum Bacteroidota; class Bacteroidia; order Bacteroidales; family Bacteroidaceae; genus Bacteroides; species Bacteroides faecis. The sequence goes on along the minus strand of NZ_FNNN01000050.1, from coordinate 4,765 downwards.
TTTCACCTTTAGAGTATCGAAACAATAAAAACTTTGTAATTATGAAACCAGCGATTATCAGGCCAGACCTGGAACTGAAAAGAGAAATTAAAAATGTACCCGAACGGAATCTGATCTATATCCGCCTTTCAGGTGACTATAAACAAAATGACTACTGTGGTACCTGGATACGCTTGTGCCAGTTTATCGGAGAACAAAACCTGCCGATGGGGGACTGTAGCCCTCTTTGTATCTACCATGATGATCCGAAAGTAACACCAACGGAGAAACTACGTACGGATGTGTGCATGGTACTACCCATAAAAACTGCCCCGAAAGGCGATATCGGATTCAAAACGCTCCCCGCCGGACGCTATGCAATCTTTCTTTATAAGGGATCGTATGATAACCTGCAAGCTGTATATGATACAATTTATGGAAAATATCTGCCCGAAATGGAATGTACACTACGTGACGAGGCTAGTGCCGAACGTTATCTGAATAATCCGCGTGATACAGCCCCCGAAGAACTACTGACGGAAATCTATATTCCTATAGAATAAACAGAAGAAAGAAAATGAAGTAACCCCAAAAGTTTTATATCTGACTTTTGGGGCGAACTTCACAATACTGCGGTACAGACTAGTTACTTTTCAGCGTAGATACCAATCCGATTTCCCTCGCAATCAGTAAATACAGCAAACCAGCCCCTACCTTCCACTTCGATTTTTGTTCTGGGAATCACTACCTTTCCACCCTTCTGAAGTACTTTCTCCAGAGTCTGTGCTATATCCTCACAATTGAAATGAATCAGAACTCCATGTTCCGAAGGAAGGAAATCAAACTCTGAGGAATAAGAAATGGCTCCAACAGTTTCACCTTCTTCCTCAAAACACGCCATTTTTTCCTTTTCGCATTCAAATACAGAAAGTTTGGTTTCCAAAACAGTTTCATAGAAGTCGACTGCCCGACGAAAATCAGTGGATGGGATCTCAAAAAATGCAATTAAATTCTTCATCTCATTCTTTTTTATGGTTACTACTAAGCCTTTGCAAAGACAATGCAAAAGTAGGAGAACCACATAAGTCCCGATAGGAAAAAAAGGACATCTTCAGAGATCCGAAAAATAATCGGAATAGGGAGCACAAACGGAAAGGTATTCTGCAGGAGTATAGCCGGAAAAGAGTTTGAATTCCTTAATCATATGAGATTGATCTGAAAACCCGCATTCATAGGCTACTTGTACAAAAGGAGCGGCCATATTCTGTTGCAACACTGATAATGCACGCTGCATACGAACAATTCGAACCATCTCCTTAGGAGTCGTTCCCACATAATCGGCAAAAATCCGCCCGAACTGTTTGCTGCTCAGACAAGCCACTTCCGACATTTGCGAAATACTAATTTGCGGCTGGAGGTCTATTTCGTGGAAAACGGCAGACATTCTCCTCATATTATATTCCGCAAAAGAGTACAGACGGCGAATGAAAAACTGCTCAATCAAACGAATGCAAGCGATATTATCAAAAATATCAGTCACCCGTTTGGCTAAATCCGACAGTTCCACATCTTCCACCGCATCAGTAGAAATATTCTGTCCATGAAATAAATAACCGGGAATATGGAGCAATGGTCTGACCGCATATGGCTGGAAAACAACAGTGATCATCTCAATCTTTCCCGTTGACTGCACATCGGAAAATCCGACCGACTGACCGGAAATAAAAGATTGCGGCTGTAATGCCGACTCACTCAGTGACAGAAGCTGTCTCCCTTTATGAAATACCATCTGCATGCAACCCACAGGCAAAACCCGTTCGGCAACAGGAAACACCGCGTCATCCTGCAATATCCAGTAATGCCGGATATAAGGTGCTAACGCGGTGCAGGGTTTTATAATCTGAAATGATTGCATACAGCAAAGATATTACTTCTTTATTCAAATGCAAAAGTAAAGCCCTCGTTTGAAAATGTATTGTAAAAAAGAGACATTTCATTTATTAAATCACGGATAACCCATACTCATAGGCATTTGACATCGCATCATAGTCTTCAGCCGAATACTTGCCTTTATCCCTTGCTTTCTGCATATCTTTCATGAAAGACTCTACAGTAGAAAGGAAACTTTGATAGTTTTTTATTTCTTCATCATAACCTGTCACTGCCGGAAGTTTTTTCGCAGCTTCCCATTCTTTTCTCAACTCTGCCATTTTCAGGTCAATCCGCGGACCGTCCATCGTATGTTTGCGGGAATATATATTCATGATACTTTGTACTGTATTGGACATTTTGCGCATGGCCATTATCTGTTCCTTTAAGGGTTCGTCGGCTAAAATTTCTTTTTCCGCCTGCTCTGTCAAAGGACTCAGAATATCGAAAATAACTTGTTTGTATTCAGACAATGCCACACTCAACCGATAATTTTCGTCAAGCAACGCACCGGCTTTAGCCGTCTCATTAGCTTTTTTATATGACAGAAACTTATTAAAGTTAGCATAGAATTGTGTTCTTGTCTGAAACAATCCGGCATAATTCTGTTTCAGATTCTGACGGATTTCCGCATTAAAATAATCTCCCGGGTCCATTAGTTCGGCAGTGTCTCGTGCAGAAATTTCCGGAGGCGCAATCGGAGCTACTTCAGGCACTTTACCTGTCTGCTCCATATATCCCAATACCGCATTTATATCTTTCGCATTGGCAATATGTTTCAATACGATAAGTGACGTATGATAATAATTGATCACTTTACTAGCGTTATCCAATTCCTCCGGGCTCTCCGAAGACACAGTTTGTTTCTTGTTCCCTCCCGAACAGGAAGACAATAGCAGAACACCGACCAGTGCTCCAAACAATAAGATTTTTTTCTTCATAATGTTAAGTTTTTAAGTTGTAGATAGAACGATTCGCTTCTTTAATAAGCCATGCAATAACTAACTCGTACTATAACAATAAAAATCGAGTTTTGTTATAAACAAACAATACACTTTCGATAACTGTTATATCTTATATTCATTAAAAACTGGAAATTATGGAACAATCATTTCAAAAAGGAACAGTGCTTCATTTAGCTTCCCTTATCGATTATTCAGAAGGAGGCATTATCAGCAAACAGTTAATTAAAAGTCCGGCAGGAAACATCACTTTATTCTCTTTTGACAAAGGTGAAGGGCTCAGTGAACATCGTGCTCCGTTCGACGCACTCGTACAAGTATTGGAAGGCAGTGCAAATATTACCGTAAACGGAACACTATTTATTGTAAAAGCAGGAGAAAGCATCGTATTCCCGGCTAACGCTCCGCATGCCCTTACGGCAGCAGAAAGATTTAAAATGCTGCTGACCATGATTAAAGAACCTGCAACCGTATAAAAACAAAAAATGGCTACTCATCGCGAGCAACCAATCTTTTGTTAACCTTAAATCTAATACTTATGAAAAAAACACTGTACAAAAGTACCAACTTTCAGGTAAATAGCAAATTTCAGAGCCAAAACAGACGATATTATAACACGGTTTAATAGTCTCGAAATCCTATTAACATTTTAGACTTCTCATGTTAACATTTAACATATTCATTCACAATCTTCCTCAAAGTGACATTCCAACATATAATATAAGCATCTTTATTCAATATACTCCCTTGCTGACAGATGCCAATAAGTAAGGAGGTTACCAATCTCCATTCCATTTATCATTTTTTCACCCGAAAAATATTGGGATACGGTTGTTTTACCGTAACTTTGATATATGATAATCAGTGCCAGTCGCCGGACAGATATTCCGGCATTTTATTCTCCATGGTTCTTCAACCGGATAAAGGAAGGATATGTGTTAGTACCCAATCCTTTCAATTCCAAGATGATCAGCAAGGTCAGTTTAAATCCTGCCGTAATAGACTGTATTGTATTCTGGACAAAAAATCCGGCTCCGATGATTGAGAAGCTGGATAAACTGGAAGACTACAAATACTACTTCCAGTTCACTTTAAATCCATATGGAGAAAAATTAGAAAACAACCTGCCTTCTGTTGCTAAACGAATAGACATCTTTAAACGTCTCTCCGATAAAATAGGGAGGGAGAAAGTTATCTGGCGCTATGACCCGATATTGACGAACGAAGAATTCAACGTCTCCTTCCACAAAGAAGCGTTTGCCCGTATTGCCGACGGACTCAAAGATCATACTGAAAAATGTATGCTGGGGTTCATCGATCACTATCAGCACATCCGCACCGCTGTAGGACAGTTCAACATCAAGCCACCGGCAAAAGAAGAAATAGAAGAGATAGCCGTTTCTTTCAGGCAAACGATGGATGCATACCCAACCCTCCAATTGGATACCTGTACCTCTAAAGTTGACTTGCGACATCTGAACATTCCTGCGGGGCTATGTGTCGACAAAGAACTGATTGAAAGAATTACCGGTTATCCGATTCTTGCTAAAAAGGATAAGAATCAGCGCAACATCTGCAACTGCATTGAAAGTATCGATATAGGCACTTATGAAAGCTGTCTCAACGGATGCATTTACTGCTATGCCATCAAAGGTAACTATAACAGCGTGGAATACAATATGAAGAAACATGATAAACACTCTCCCCTACTTATCGGAAATTTGTCAGAAGACGACGTGGTGAAAGAACGGGATATGAAAAGTCTGAGGAACGGACAATACTCATTGTTCTAAAACTTACGGATCAATGAATAAATCTGAGGGATGAAATTACAAATTCTTATCTTTGCCTTCAAATTTATAGAAAATGGAGTTAAATGTTTATCGTCTTCTTCT
>NZ_FNNN01000055.1 GCF_900106755.1 Bacteroides faecis MAJ27 | reverse complement strand
CGAACCGAAAGTTAATTAGTCATACTATCAAAGAACTCTTTGGCTGGCAGCGTAAAGCCGCTTAGCCGTTATCTCAAATTTTAACGAACCATTGTAATGAACAAAGTAAATATAAAAGATAGTCAAAATTTTATTACTTCAAAATATCACATAGAAAAAATAATGAATTGCATAAGTTTAGATGAAAAAGATAACATCTTTGAAATAGGTGCAGGGAAAGGTCATTTTACTGCTGAATTGGTAAAGAGATGTAATTTTGTTACGGCGATAGAAATTGATTCTAAATTATGTGAGGTAACTCGTAATAAGCTCTTAAATTATCCTAACTATCAAATAGTAAATGATGATATACTGAAATTTACATTTCCTAGCCACAATCCATATAAAATATTTGGCAGCATACCTTACAACATAAGCACAAATATAATTCGAAAAATTGTTTTTGAAAGTTCAGCCACAATAAGTTATTTAATAGTGGAATATGGTTTTGCTAAAAGTTTATTAGATACAAACAGATCACTAGCATTGCTGTTAATGGCAGAGGTAGATATTTCTATATTAGCAAAAATTCCTAGGTATTATTTCCATCCAAAACCTAAAGTGGATAGCGCATTAATTGTATTAAAAAGAAAGCCAGCAAAAATGGCATTTAAAGAGAGAAAAAAATATGAAACTTTTGTAATGAAATGGGTTAACAAAGAGTATGAAAAACTGTTTACAAAAAATCAATTTAATAAAGCTTTAAAACATGCGAGAATATATGATATAAACAATATTAGTTTCGAACAATTTGTATCGCTATTTAATAGTTATAAAATATTTAACGGCTAAAAACAATAGGCCACATGCAACTGTAAATGTTTAGTTATAGGTAGGGTAGCATAAGTTAAAATGCTATTCTGCCTTTTAAAAGTATGGTATACATTCGTAAGCGTCCAATAACAAGGTGTATCGCATCTATCTAGTCCTCCAGTTATACTGTATTCAAACAGAAGATTGGAGGTTTTTTATGATGAAACAACCCATTGTCCCTCTAGCGATGCCCAAAACTGGCACGCAACACTTTAAACAACGAACTAAAAATGAGCTCTTACTTCGTTGTAAAGTGGGATCGATTGAGCTCAGCTTTTTCTCATCACTTGACGTATCTCAACGAAATGAAATTTTAGAGAAGGTGTTCGCTTATGGGACTAAACTTAAGTGATCTGGGGCCCGTCTACATTGTTTGTGGGAAAACGGATTTACGAAAAGGAATCGATTCACTGGCTTACCTCATTCAGTCACAATTCGCTTTAGACCCTTTTTCAAAATCCGTCTTTCTTTTTTGTGGTGGAAAAAGTGATCGATTTAAAGCCCTCTACTGGGATGGTGAAGGCTTCTGGTTGCTTTATAAACGTTTTGAAAATGGACAACTAACTTGGCCAAGAAATACTACGGAAGTTCAGGCTTTAACGCCTGAACAAGTCGAATGGTTAATGAAAGGATTTTCTATTACACCTAAAATTTTAGAGAGTCAAAGTCGTCATTTCTATTGAAATGTCGGCTTTTTTTCGCGTATAATAAAGAAAAATCTTGAGGAGTTAACGAAGATGTCATCATCAGAAAAAACGATTGAAAGACTGACAAAAACAATTGAAGCAATGTCTAATGAACTTGCGCTTTTACGTGAACAAGTCGCTTACCTTACCAAAAAACTTTATGGTAAATCCTCTGAAAAGCGTGACTATAACCAGAATCAATTGAGCCTGTTTGATGACGTGGAACTGCCTGAAGAAGAAAGTGACTGTCCCAGGTAACTTAGAAGAAGAAACCATTACTTATCGTCGGAAAAAAGCGAAAGGCAAACGACAAGCCATTTTTCAGCAATTTAAACCAGAGGTCATCCACCATGAATTGATGGGAGAGGCTTGTACCTGTCCAGATTGTCATGAAAGGTTAAAAGAAATCGGCTCGTGTGTGCAACGACAAGAATTAATCTATGTTCCTGCACAGTTAAAACGAGTGGATCATATTCAGCATGCCTATAAGTGTGTTGCCTGTAGCAAGAAAAATGCGACAGATAAAATCATCAAGGCCCCTGTACCCAAAGCGCCCTTGGCGCATAGTCTTGGTTCAGCTTCTATTATTGCGCACACCATTCATCAGAAATTCACACTGAAAGTGCCAAACTATCGACAAGAAGCGGATTGGCAGAAAATGGGGCTACCGATTAGCCGTAAGGAGATAGCTAATTGGCATATCAAGTCTAGTCAGTATTATTTCGAACCGCTCTATGAGCTACTACACGAAAAATTATTAACACAAGACCTTCTTCATGCGGATGAAACAGCTTATAGAGTTTTAGAAAATGAGACTCCCTTGACTTATTACTGGACATTCCTGTCAGGAAAACAAGCAGCACAGCCAATCACGCTCTATCATCATGATCAACGCAGAAGTGGCTTAGCTGTTCAAGAATTTCTCGGCGAATATGATGGCTATGTTCACTGTGATATGTGGTCAGCGTATCGCCAACTACCTAAAGCAAAGTTAGTAGGTTGTTGGGCACATGTACGCCGAAAATTTTTTGAAGCAACGCCGAAACAGGCAGATAAGCAGTCATTGGGGCGCAAGGGATTAGCCTATTGTGACCAGATGTTTTCACTAGAAGCCTCTTGGGCTGAGCTGCCTTCAGCTGAAAGATTGTGCAAGCGCAAAGAAAGATTAGCGCCATTGATGACAACGTTCTTTGATTGGTGTCGCAATCAATCAGTGCTCCCAGGATCGAAGTTAGGCCGTGCGATCACCTATGCCTTGAAATATGAGGAAACATTTAAAACAGTTTTAACAGATGGTTCCTTAGTATTATCCAATAATCTGGCTGAGCGTGCGATTAAAGGATTAGTCATGGGACGTAAGAATTGGCTTTTCTCTCAAAGTTTTGAAGGAGCCAAATCTAGCGCGATCATCCTGTCACTTTTAGAAACTGCCAAACGAAATGGCTTAGACTCAGAGAAATATCTCACCTATCTTTTGGAGAAGTTGCCAAATGAAGAGTCTTTCGCAAAAAAAGCAGCTCTAGAAGCTTATTTGCCATGGTCAGAAACTGTACAAGCAGATTGTAAATAAAGAAAAGAATCTCCAAAGTCGAGTGACTTTGGAGATTTTCAATATACCTCGTTATTGGGCGCTTACATACATTCCAGAGAGAGATTGGATATGTTCCCGTATACCGATAGTGCCAAAAGCGAAGTGGATATGTTTCCGAGAACGGACGTACTCAAATGACATTCATTCTGTCCTCTCAAGCCATGTGGAGACGGTTGTTCTTCTGTCAAGGAATCAGTAAAAAAGTCCTAAAACAGCCTATAAATAAAGGGATTTCGAGAGATTTGCCGATTTTGGCAGTCTCCTGGGATCCCTTTTTTCGTGTTTTGACAATAGCGTCATAGTCTGCCTTTTGATAGGTTGAGACAAGAAACTACTTTTTTGACGATTGAGACAATAGGACTATTGTCAGGTTAAAGTCCGTTTTTTGGTACAGATGGCTTGATATTATTATACTGTCCAGAGTAGCAAACCGATTGATTTTAGACTAAAAATAGGGTAAAATTAGTCCATCACTAGAAGGAGAATGGGATATGGATGAGAGAATATACTTAGACACCTATCTTTTGCAGCAGGACATGCGAGTTCGCTTGCCGAAGTCGGTAATCTCCAATTTAGGGGTCGAAAAAGGAAAAACAAAGTTTGATATTTATTTGGACTCAAAAGAGCATTGCTTAATATTTAAAATCCACGATGAGGAGAAGTCTGAAAATGAGTAAAAAACTTATAGCCGTTTCCCTGTTTACCGGAGCCGGTGGCATGGATGTAGGCTTTGAACGACCCGGGATTAAGGTTGTATTTGCAAATGAGGTTATGAAAGAAGCAGCTCAGACTTATATACTGATTGATTTCCGTGCCTTCTATGGCTTGGATAAATTTAGCTTGAAGCAAATCGACCAGTATGTTTGGCAGATCGGGAAGGATTACTTCCCGAAGAACTACGGAAAGAAAGTATTTTGTCTTTAATCGATAAAAGGAGTGTGTTCGTATGGTAGATAATGTAATTCAAATAGTAACAGAGAAATTATCTTCTTTGCCTTGCATAGAAGGCATTGTATTAGGGGGCTCACGTGCAAGAGGCACCCATACAGAGGATTCTGATATAGATATCGGAATCTATTACAATTCAGAATCATTTGACCTGACAGCGATTAATCAAATTGCTACAGAATTGGATGATGAGAATAGAAACGACCTTGTTGTACCTCCCGGAGCGTGGGGGGATTGGGTTAATGGCGGCGGATGGTTAGTTATAAACGGGTATCATGTTGACTTGATTTTACGTGATATAAAACGGGTGGAACAAATAATCAAAGATACGGAGCAAGGAATTGTTACTGCCAATTATCAGACTGGGCATCCCCATGGTTATATAAGTGCTATGTATCGTGGAGAATTGGCGATCAGCAAGATACAATATGCTAAGAATGAAAGCTTATGCGAATTAAAAAATCAGGCAGAAATTTACCCTGGTGCTCTAAAGAAGAGCTTGATAAACTTTTTTATATTTGAAGCAGAGTTCTCTTTAATGTTTGTAAAAGCAAATGCGGGAGCAGAGGATAAATATTATATTGCAGGCCATGTTTTTCGTATTATTTCATGCTTAAATCAAGTACTATTTGCATGCAATAATGCTTATTGCATTAACGAAAAGAAAGCTATAAAACTGCTTGAAACTTTTGAATATAAACCTGAAAAATATGCCGAAAGGGTTAATCATATTTTTGAAGTACTCGGTCTTTCACTTTTTGAATGCTACGATATGACCGAGAAGCTTTATAAAGAAGTGAAAAAAATTGCAACGGAGATAAATAACTTTTTAAACGAGGGGAATTCAGATGAAAGAAAACAAATATGATGATAATATATTTTTTCAAAAATACAGTCAAATGAGTCGCTCACAGCAGGGACTAGCCGGTGCAGGAGAATGGGAAACATTGAGAAAGCTGCTGCCGGATTTTAAAGATAAGCGTGTGCTTGATTTAGGATGCGGCTATGGATGGCACTGTATTTATGCGATGGAACACGGTGCTTCTTCTGTTGTAGGTGTTGATATTTCTCATAAAATGCTCGAGGTAGCCAAAGAAAAAACACATTTTCCACAGGTTGAATATAAATGCTGTGCTATAGAAGATGTGGAATTCCCAGAGGAGAGTTTTGATGTAATATTAAGTTCACTTGCGTTTCACTATGTAGCAGATTATGAGATTTTAGTAAAAAAGATATATAGAATACTGAAGTCTGGTGGTAAGCTAGTTTTTACGGTTGAACATCCTGTTTTTACTGCCTATGGAACACAAGACTGGCATTATAACGAAAAAGGAGAAATACTGCATTTTCCGGTGGATAATTATTATTATGAGGGCAAACGGACAGCTGTGTTTTTGGGAGAAAAGGTTACAAAATATCATAGAACACTGACCACATATCTAAATACACTGCTTTCAAATGGTTTTATAATAAATCAGATTGTGGAGCCGCAGCCGCCGGAAAACATGATGGATATTCCGGGGATGCAGGATGAAATGCGCCGTCCCATGATGCTGATTGTAGCGGCCAACAAAAAAATGGATAGATAGAACTAAAACACCTATAAGGTATAAATGGAGGCAATTTGTGTTTAAAGAAAAAATTATTATAGAGATGAAAGAAGTATTCAAAGAGATTCCTTTTGGCATAGAGCATACTCTTAAAGTTTTGAAAAATGCAGAAGATATAATGAACGGAGAAAATATCGGAGAGGAAGAAAAAGAATTCATCAGTATTACTGCTATACTACATGATATTGGTGCGGTTGAAGCACAAAAAAAATACGGTTCTATTGATGGTGTCTATCAAGAAAAGGAAGGACCAGCAGTAGCGAAAGAAATATTAAAAAAGGTAGGCTATAACAAAAATATTGATAGAATATGCTTTATAATAGGCAACCATCATACTCCATCTAAAATTGATGGACTTGATTTTCAAATACAATGGGAAGCTGATTTGCTTGAAAATTTAACGGTTATGGATAAAGAAAAAGAACAGGAAAAGATAAAAAAGTGTATAGGTGAAAACTTTAAAACAAACACAGGAAAAAGGATAGCTTATAATCGCTTTATTTTAGATTAGTAGTAGATTATTACAGTTATGTATTTTACTCAAGTTTCGGATTTAGGTTTTATGCAGTCTGAGCGATCAGTTGCATGGCCTTGAACCTGCGGTTATCCCGTATAATTTGCTCCATCAATTCGTTCTCGTCAATGGTAAAAATCTCAGCCACGATTGCTATTACATCAATAATGATTGACCAGATCTTTTCCACGACGGTGAGCTCGTGTACGCCTTCATATATATCGGCGAACAATCCTCCAATGGTCTCTTCACCATGCTCTTCAGGCGCTCAAGCTTGGATACGAAATACTCTTCCTTGCGTTTTTCGGTCTGGCAGTCTCTGTCACGCTTGCGGTTGTAGCGCCTCTCGCGCTGCCGGGCCGTAAGACCTTGTTCCTTGCCATCGACCTTCCCTCTCTCGCCGTGAATCGAGAAGTCCACGACAAATTGAGAGCGGCCGTCGCTCCAGCACAGGGCCAGCAGCTTGTAGCCGAGAATGCACCGCTGAAACACGTGCGAGAATATCTTGCCAATACACTCCATCCTCAATCCGGTCTTCGGCAGGTCGGAATCATCCACAATAAGCACTGCCGGAAGATGGCTCTTTTGATAGTCTTTCCTTATGGTCACGGCCTTGATGAGATGACAGGCGATGTGCCAGATGATGTTGCTAGTCTATATTGTCCTTGGCCATAAACGAATAGAGTAGGTCCTTCTTACCCCCGAACAGTTTCGAGATTGACGATCCGGCATAATGAGAAAAACCCGGGACGGCCATAAACGGCAGAATCAATATGATCTGGAAAAGTTGAAGGTTGGTAAGCTGACAGTTCTCACGTTTTTTCCCTCCGAGATCTTTGTCTGAAATCCTCATCCCCTCAAGGAGGGTCATAAACTTGGAAAATGCGGGATTGATTCGTTTTCCCGTGAAAAAGTTGCGGATCTCCGATGGAATTTTTGTAATTTTGCTCATGGCTTTGAGTGATTGTAATTAGTTGTTTGGGCACCTCTAAATTACTAAATTTCCGTGACATACGGAAATCCTCAAAGCCTTTTTTATGCCCAAATCTATCCTCTCAACCTAAATCCGAAACTTGAGTAAATTATAATTATGAGATGCTACGTGCTTTTGTTCAATATACCCTAAACGTCGATTTAAATGCGCCTGTGATAAAGGATTTAGTTGAAAAGTATAAGGATATAGAACAATTTAATAGGAGCATAACAGATAAATACGTTGCAATATGTAAACGCTTTTAATATTTGAATTTAGCCGTTTATGTAGAATGAAGGTGTGCAAACAAACAGACCCTGAAAAGGGTCTCACCCCCGTTAACCGCAATGTCAAAGACTTGCGGATGGCCAGATGACTCCTATACATCCGACCCCAACGGGGTCGAACCATATAATCTGTAGAAAGGTTCGACCTCCGTTGGGGTCGTGGATTGGGAAGGCACTTCGACCCGCACATTGTATCATGTGCGGTTACTTGAAGTTCGACTCCCGTTGGGGTCGATGGCTCGTCGTTATTCTGAATCTTAGCAAATCCTCTCTTTTTTAATGAACTGTGTGCTTGATCACTGAAAATAATCCTTATTTTTGCCACGAGAGTTTTACGAAAGATAAATAGATAAAGTATTGGAAAAGAAACATAACTGTCAGCAGTGCCCACTGAGGCGGCGATACGACCGTTCACCCAAGTCATTGTTGGGTCGTTTTTGGCGATGGCACATCAATTTCTGTCCGGGATGGAAAGCCTATTTCCTGTCGCTGAGCGAAGAGGAACGGCATGTATTGAGAAAGCAATACGCTTTTCATAAGCCTCAAATCCGCAACTAAGTCCTTCATCGTCCTATTTACGTGTACACGTTCTCTCATTACTGAATTATTAGATAAATTGAGGCTGAAATACCCACTTCTGCCTACAATACCCCCTTACCCCACAATGCGACTTGAGACAATACGCAGTATCATACCCATAAGTTGTAGTCGTCATCCAAAATCAGTCTGGAATACATCTGCGTAAGCATTATTACAGGTATAGATATTCAGCACATACCACCTTGATGTTCTGATCCATTTGGCTGGTACAGAGACAAATCTGAAGACAAACGCTTTTATGCGACTTGTTTTATTGGGTCCGAACCTCTTTACGTCAAGTCTTTGGATAATGACCTTGTAGAAGTTACGGATAAGTGCTGTAAGAAGAAGGAACACTGTGTTCTCTGCCATGAAGGATTTGGGCAATCTGGACCATCCGAAACCATTGTTCATGTCATCGAAGATGCGCTCCTTTCCTCCGCGGAGGTTATAGAACTCGACAATCTCTCTTACGGAAGGCTCGTAGTCGTTGGTCAGGATGCAGCGGTATGTGTATTCTCCTTCCCAGAGGTCAAGCTCACCGTCCATCCGTTTCCGCCTTTGAATCACAAGCCGGTATGTCTTGCCTTTCCACTTCTCTACAAGAATGGAATTCAGCTCAAACTCAATGCCGTTGATTTCTCCCCTCTTCCAGCCTCTGAGAGCGAAGAGGTCATTGTAGAGCGAACTACAGCGGTTGGCACGGATATAGAAGGTCTTGCAGTGGGTGGCAACCTCTTCCACGATCTCTTCAGAGCACGAGCCGCAATCAGCTCTGAAACGATTGATAACAAGATTGTTCTGTTCAAACCTTTCGAAGAATCTCTTCAGCGTGTCCTTCTGATGGAAACGGACGTTTGTGTTGCCGTCGCTGTTCTCAATGCCGACAATCAAATCTCCAATAACCGCCACACCTGGTCGATAACCAAGGAACTTCTTGTATGTATGCTTTGCATCATATTTCTCTGTTTCTATGAACTGGTGGTCGAAATCAACATCATACATCTCACCCTCTTTCAGCTGACCAGCTGCACACATACAATTGAGCAGTAAGGTATTGAGGGTGTCAGCCGTATTGAAATCGTAGTTCTTACCCGTATCTGACGTGTATGAAATGTTCTCCTGCGTCAGTTCCTTTATCGCTCTGAGGATAGTGTCAGAGCTGCAGGTACGAAGTGTCGGATGAAGCGAGAGATGGGGCATCAAATGAGTTGTGACATCCTCAATACATGAGCCGCCACAGAAGTAGATGCTCATGAGAGAACGGATGATTTCGCTGTATTGATAACCATACAGCCTGCATCTTAGACCGAGGGTTGTGTCAATTACATATGACAATGTGGAGTCAAATTGCTCCATCATTGCAAATATTCCTCCAAAAGGAGTGAGTTTCTCAGATTTTATTGCTTTCTTTGCCATGTCTGTCGGGTTTGATACATATTTTGATTTGCAACACTAAGATAGGTGAAAAATCTGACATGACAAAATCCTGAGCAACTTTTTGTTGCTCAGGTACTTAAAAAGTTATATTTATAATAGTGTTGCGGAATTAAGGTATTATACATGACGATACAAAGAAAGATAAATTTCACTCAAATGGAGCGTTACGGTACCCATTGTGAGCAGACCTACAGAACGAACTTCAACCGT
>NZ_FNNN01000056.1 GCF_900106755.1 Bacteroides faecis MAJ27 | reverse complement strand
ACAAAAACTTTGGGTAATAACAAAGCCCGGGCTTGTGAAAGTCTGGGCTTTGTGCATAAAAAAAGGTTGTGCCAGCGTTTTGACACAACCTCTTTTTTCTTTATACTCCTCTTGTTTCTCTGTTTTTACCACTGACCGGCTCTTCTCCTCTTTTTTAGATAAGGAGTCAATTTCTTATACATGTATTTACGTTTGTTCTCTTTTTGGTATGCTATAAAAGAAGTTTTGTATTGTCAATAATTTTATGATTGTAATTGAAATGCGGAATAATTGCAAATATACGCAAACAAGTCTTAATATTGAGACGTTATTGCCTTCTAATCTTTGAGAATGCTTAAATTTATATTTGTAACCGATAATTATCTTAGCAAAAATGGAAATCAATGTGAAACAAATTGAATTAAAGTTTCAGCGTTTCTTTACTGAAAACTTCCCAAAAGTAAAGAATTACGCACAGATGCTGCTTAGGTCAGAGATTGATGCAGAGGATGTAGCGCAAGATGTTTTCTATAAACTTTGGTTACAACCCGAGATATGGCTAGACAATGAAAAGGAACTGGATAACTATCTCTTTATAATGACTCGAAACATTATTCTGAATATCTTCAAACACCAGCAAATAGAACAGGACTATCAGGAAGGGTATCTTGAAAAGGCGGTACTTCATGAACTGATGGAAAGTGAGGACACGCTGAAAAACATATATTATGAAGAAATGCTGCTTGTCATTCGCCTGACTCTGGAGAAAATGCCGGAACGCCGGAGATTAATATTCGAGCTTAGCCGTTTTAAAGAACTTAGTTATAAAGAAATAGCGGAGAGGCTCAATATTTCTATTCGCACGGTGGAGCATCAGGTTTATCTGGTGCTTATAGAATTGAAGAAAGTACTCCTCTTTTTATTTTTTCTGTTTTCATTTAAGTAGTGTTTTTGTTTTAGTTGTATTTAAAGTATAAAGGAGAAAAACGAGGATGAAAAATTATATTCAGCATATTATAGAGTTATTCGGGCATAATGAATATTCATTGGGCACGCGGAGAAGAGTGCAGCAATGGTTGGCAGATGAGAACCATGCGGAAGAAAAAAAAGAAGCACTCCATGCGTTGTGGCAGCAAGCGGGAGAACAGAAGGTACCCCGTGGCATGCAGCAGTCGATACAACGGATGCAACGAAATATAGGAATGCAACCTGCCGGTTCCGATAAGAAGTATCAATTGCTTATATGGAGAGCGGCAGCTATTTTCTTGTTGGCAGTGTCGTCTGTTTCAATCTATCTGATGCTGGAGAAGGACAAGCCGCAAAAGGATCTGGTAGAATATTATATACCGACAGCGGAAATACGTGAATTTACATTGCCTGACGGTACACGGGTGATGCTGAATTCGAAAAGTACTTTACTGTATCCCGAACAGTTTACTGGTAAAACGCGCAGTGTATATTTGATTGGTGAAGCAAATTTTCAGGTAAAGCAGGATAAAGAACATCCCTTTATTGTAAAAGCCAATGATTTTCAAATTACTGCTTTGGGAACAGAGTTTAATGTGAATGCCTACCCGGAGAATGATGAATTGACTGCAACTCTGCTGGAAGGAAGTGTGAAAGTAGAATTTAATAACCTATTATCTAATGTGATTTTAAAACCTAATGAGCAGATAATGTATAATAAACAGACCCGAAAGCGTAGCCTTCAAACGCCGCGAATGGAAGATGTGACTGCCTGGCAGCGTGGAGAACTGGTTTTCAGCAATATACATCTGGACGAGATTTTCACAAGCCTCGAACGTAAGTTCCCTTATACCTTTGTTTATAGCCTTCACAGCCTGAATGATAAAACGTATAGTTTCCGTTTCCAACAGAAAGCCACTTTGGAAGAAGTTATGCAGATTATAACTCAAGTAGCGGGAGATGTCAAATATGTAATCAGGGGAAATAAATGCTATATTACAGATAACGAATAAAGAATAATTGTTGAACCTTTTTTAATTTAATACATTATGCAAAAAAATATCCGGAAGAAATGGCCGTTTCTCCCGGATGTGAAATCATTCTCTTTTTAATATTAGCGTGTCTTGACGCTATTTCAATTGATCATAAAATAATAACCAATTAACTAATACTAAAAAGATGCTACAAATTTATGAAAAAATAGCAGATAATGTTGCTCAAAAGCGAGTATTTCTCATTTTTTTAGGTCTATTGTTGCTGCAGACCCTCGCTTTTGCTCAAAATGATAGTAAAATAACTATCAAGCAAAAAGATATCACTGCGGTAGATGCGTTGAAAGCTGTGGAACGGCAGTCGAAGATGTCTATTAATTACAGTGATTCCGAACTGAAAGGAAAGAAAATAGCCGAACTAAACTTGGAAAACGCATCAGTGGCAACTGCACTCGACGCAATCTTAAAAGGAACTGGTTTCTCGTATCAGATTCAGGGTAATTATATCATAGTTACCGAAAAGAAACCTGCTGCGCAATCTCAACAATCTCAGAAAATGATTAAGGGAAAAGTGACCGATGAGAATGGTGAACCTCTTATTGGGGTAAATATATCAGTGGAAGGTAGTTCTACGGGTACAATAACCGATTTTGATGGAAACTTTTCTATTAGCGGTCCCGGCAATGCCAGGCTGAGAGTATCTTATATAGGATATGCAACTCAAATGATTGCAGTTTCCGATAAAGAGTTTTATCCGGTTACCATGAAGCAGGATGCTGAGGTACTGGACGAAGTCGTTGTTACGGCATTAGGTATCAAGCGTGCGGAGAAAGCACTGTCTTACAATGTGCAACAAGTAAAAGGAGATGAAATAACCGCTATCAAAGACGCTAACTTCATTAATTCGCTGAACGGTAAGATAGCGGGTGTGAGTATCAACAAAAGTGGTAGCGGTGTCGGTGGTGCAACGCGTGTAGTAATGCGTGGTGCAAAATCCATCGAAGGAGACAATAATGCACTGTATGTAGTTGACGGTATTCCTTTGTTTAATACCAATATGGGAAACACCGACAGTGGTATCATGGGTGAAGGCAAAGCCGGAACAGAAGGTGTTGCCGACTTTAACCCGGAAGATATCGAAAGTATTTCTATTCTGAGCGGACCTTCGGCTGCTGCTCTGTATGGTAGTAGCGCGGCAAACGGTGTCGTCCTGATTACTACGAAGAAAGGACAGGAAGGGAAATTGCAGATATCATTTTCTTCTTCATCCGAATTCAGTAAGGCATATATGATGCCTGAATTCCAGAATACCTATGGAAATAAAGAAGGTATGTTCGAAAGCTGGGGCGATAAGCTGTCCAGACCTAATTCATATGATCCTAAGAGTGATTTCTTTAATACCGGAACTAATTTCATTAATTCATTGACACTGTCGACCGGTACAAAGCAGAACCAGACGTTTGCTTCCGTATCTTCTACGAATTCAAAAGGTATTGTTCCTAACAATGCTTATGATCGTTTGAATTTTACGATTCGTAATACAGCTACTTTTCTGGATGATAAATTGCAGTTGGATTTAGGTGCATCCTACGTGAAGCAGAAAGATAAAAACATGGTATCGCAGGGACAATATTGGAATCCGGTGATATCCGCTTATCTATTCCCGCGTGGCGAAAGTTTCGATGATATCAAGACTTTTGAACGTTACGATCAGAGTCGTAACATTCCGATACAGTATTGGCCTATTGCCGATGCTACTTATGGTTCACAGAATCCTTACTGGACTGCTTACCGCAATATAGCAACCAATGAAAAGAGCCGTTATATGTTCAACGTCGGACTGACTTATAAGATCACAGACTGGATAAATCTTGCCGGACGTTATCGTATGGACGATACTCATGTCCAGTTCGAACGTAAGGTTTATGCTACTTCCGATCAAAAATTCGCCGAAGGCAGAAAGGGGCTTTATGACTATAGCAACTATAAAGACCGTCAGGAATACGCTGACTTTATGCTGAACATCAATAAGCAGTTTAATGACTTCAATGTTTCTGCCAACTTGGGTTATAGTTATTCTAACTACTGGTCGCTGGCAAGAGGTTATAAAGGAACATTGCTCGGAGTGACAAACCTGTTTGCAGCCAGCAACATCGACCCGTCCAACGGTCGTATTTCCGAAGATGGAGGTGACAGTCGCGTGCGCAATCACGCTATCTTTGCTAATGTCGAGCTGGGTTGGAGAAGCATGCTTTATCTTACTTTGACCGGACGTAATGACTGGAACTCAAGGTTGGTAAACACCGATGAAGAGTCATTCTTCTATCCGTCGGTAGGTTTGTCCGGCATTATCTCTGAAATGGTGAAACTGCCCGAATTTATTTCATATTTAAAGGTGCGCGGGTCTTATACGGAAGTAGGTTCTCCGGTATCTAAATCAGGACTTACTCCGGGAACAGTTACCACTCCGATAGTGGGCGGTGCGTTATCTCCCACAGGTATCTATCCGTTTACCGACTTCAAGGCAGAACGTACCCGTTCGTATGAATTCGGATTGAGTGTTCGCTTCTGGAACAAGTTGAGTGCAGAAGTCACTTATTATAAGTCGAATACATACAATCAGACATTTATCGGAGACTTGCCGGAGTTTTCGGGTTACAAACAAATTTATCTGCAGGCAGGTAACGTACAGAATCACGGATGGGAAGCCTCATTGGGATATAGAGACAGCTTCAAGGATTTTAGCTTCTCTTCAAACCTGACCTTCTCCCGCAATGTGAACGAGATTAAAGAAATGGTGGAAAACTACCATACCAGTATGAGCCCGGAACCTATTAACGTCCCGGAAGTAAGGAAAGACAACGGGCGTGTAATTCTGAAAGTAGGGGGCAGTATCAATGATATTTATGCCAATACCTTCTTGAAGAAGGATAGCCAGGGCTATGTTGAAATCAAGCAAGACGGCTCGTTCGGACTCGAGCAGGGTGAACCGGTTTTCTTAGGAAAGACCGCACCGGACTTTAATATGGGTTGGAGCAACTCATTATCATACAAAGGATTTGGCTTGAGTTTCTTGATCAACGGACGTTTCGGTGGTGTGGTAACTTCTTCTACCCAAGCTGTCCTCGACCGTTTCGGAGTATCAAAAACATCTGCCGAAGCGCGTGACGCAGGTGGTGTCTTATTGCCCGGACAGGGAAGAGTGGATGCTCAGAAATATTATCAGTTGATAGGTACGGGAGACTATACTACCTCCGGATATTATGTATATAGTGCTACCAACATCCGTCTGCAGGAACTGACTTTGAGTTATAAGTTCCCTAACCTTTGGTTTAAGGATATACTGAAAGATGTTACTTTGTCATTCATTGCCAACAATCCTTGGATGATCTACAGTAAGGCTCCGCATGATCCGGAACTGACTCCGTCTGTAGGAACATACGGTCAAGGTAATGATTATTTCATGCAACCGAGTGTAAGGAGTTTCGGTTTCGGTATTAAATTTAAATTATAATTGACCCATGAAAAAGATAAATCAATATAAACTATTGGCAGGCATTTGCGCTTTGGCGCTTTTTACTGCTTGTGACTTCGAAGAAATAAACACCAATCCATTCGAGATGACCAACGAAATGGGGATAAGAGATGGTGTTGCCATCGGAGGCGCCGTTACAGCAATGCAAAGAGCTGTAGTTCCCGTAGGAACACAAGCTGACGATACAGAGGCTATTAATCAATATCAGGTTGCTTACAATTTGTCAGCCGATTCGTGGTGCGGATTTTTCGGACAGAATAACAACTGGTATAGCGGTAGCAACAATACTACCTATTACTTACAGGACGCTTGGGTGGCTGCTACTTATAAGAATTCGTATACAGAATTGCTTTCCTCATGGAAGGAAATCAGACAAGAATCCGAGAAAACCGGATCAATGGAAGTTTTCGCTTTGGCTCAGATTCTGAAGATTTCGGCATGGCATAAGACGCTCGAAACATTTGGACCGATTCCTTATACACATGCGGGTGAGCCTGCTTTGGTTATTCCTTTTGACAGTGAGAAAGACGCATTCAATGCTATGTTTGCTGACCTGACTGCTGCTATTGAGATATTGACAGCCAGAGTAGAACAAGGAGCAACCATTGTTGCCGATTATGATGCCGTATATGGCGGTGATACGAGAAAATGGGTCAAATATGCCAATTCGCTGATGTTACGGCTGGCAATGCGTATCAGTTACGCTGACGAAACGACTGCGAAGAAATATGTACTGCAAGCTTTGAAGCACGAAGTCGGCGTGATGACTGCTAAAGCGGACGAAGCGCAGATGAGCAGTGGAGCCGGAATGGTATTTCGTAACAACATAGAATGGTTGTCAAACCAATATAATGAATGTCGTATGGGATCCTCCATGTTTTCTTATTTGTTGGGTTACAAAGATCCGCGTCTGGGTGCTTATTTTGAAGCTTCCGCCAGTGCGTATGCAACAGAGGCTTATGACGGTAAAAAATATCAGGCAGTTCCTCCCGGCAATGCTTATCAGCAAAACACGATTTACACCGACTTCTCCAAGCCTAATATTGCTGCGAACACGCCTACTTACTGGATGCGTGCTTCTGAAGTGTATTTTCTCAGAGCGGAAGCTGCATTGAGATGGGGAGCAGAGTTTGGAGATGCGAAGGCACTGTATGAACAAGGTGTTGCCACATCCTTTGATGAAAACGGTGTCAGTTCGTCTGTAGATGACTATTTGGCATCCGGCTTGACTCCGATTGCCCATAATATGAGAGCTTCATATTATAGCTACAGTGCTGCTGCTCCTACTGCCGCGACACCTGAATTCAGCGGTGGGACGGAAGAAAAACTGGAGAAAATCATTATTCAGAAGTGGATTGCCCTTTATCCTAACGGACACGAAGCATGGACCGAATGGCGCAGAACCGGTTATCCGAAACTGAACCAGGTGCAGACAAATCGTGGGCAGGGTGTGACTCGTGAAGGTGGTATCCGCCGTATGGTGTATCCTCTCAGCTTCTCTCAGTCGGCAGACGACAGAGCCAATTATGAAGAAGCTTTGAATCTTTTGGGTGGTGCTGATAAAGATAAAGCAATCACTCAGCTATGGTGGGATTGTAAAAATAGAATCTATTAATCTGTGATTTATATGAAAATGTTAAAACGAATCTTATATATACTTCCTATTATTGGGATGGTGTTTACGTCGTGTGTCGATATAGAAAGCAAAGACTTTGAGCATATCGGTGGTTACAATACGATGGATAACGAAGAAAGTGCACAATATTATGCAGATCTTCGTGCATGGAAGGCAACAAGCAAGGATTACGGTCGTCCCATTTTTTTCGGATGGTTTAGTAACTGGTCACCCGAAGGCCCTATCCGTAAGGGATATCTGGCATCATTGCCGGACAGTATCGATATGGTTTCGATGTGGAGCGGTCCGTTTGGTTTGAATGAAGCAAAATTGGCCGATAAGGAGATTTTCCAGAAGAAGAAAGGTGGTAAGATCACTGTCTGTTACATTTTGCATAATATCGGGACAGGTATTACGCCTACTTCCGTTTCAGAAAAAGTACAGGCTGAAAACCCGGAAGCCTCCAGTGAAGAAATCAATGAACTGGTAAAAAAGGCTACAGAAGAATATTGGGGCTTTACCAGTGGAGAGAAGGGTGCGGAAGATCACATTACAGCGATTCAAAAATATGCCAAGGCGTTGGTGGATACTATCGTAGCTACTGATTATGATGGTCTGGACATTGACTGGGAACCGGATAACGGTGGTGACGGAGGAAGATATGTCGGAAGTTTGAAAGACCGCCGTGGTGGTCCGCGTGGAGAATTTCTGCATTATTTGGTAGAAGAGATAGGAAAATACTTTGGTCCGAAGGCAACTGAACGTCCGAATGGTAAGTACTACTATTTTATGATAGACGGTGAAATCTGGAATTCGAACAAAGAATCGGCTCCCTACTTCGACTATTTCATTACTCAGGCGTATGGAGATTCCAATCTTGACAGGAGAGTCAGTACCTTGCAAAGCTGGTGTGGAGAATACTATGACTATCGTAAGCACATCTTTACCGAGAACTTCGAGTCATCATGGGTGTCCGGTGGTGTTTTGCTGACTCAGGCTGCCTATAACCATGTCAATGGTCCGAAGGGCGGCGTAGGTGCTTTCCGACTCGATAATGACTATGATAATGCCCGTGATTACAATTTTGTGCGCCATGCGATACAAATCAATCAAGAGGCCTATAAGGAATATATGGACAGTCAATCTAATGAAAATACAGAACAGTAATGAAACGTATCAAAATCTTATATGCAAGTGCACTGGTTGCATTGTCTTTCTTCGGTGCTGGTTGTAACGATAGTGAAAGTGATCTGTTGACATCCAAACTTTATTTTGAGAGTAATGTGATAAGAGTGGAAGTGGAAGCAGATACTTATGACTGTGAATTGATATCACGTCTGTCAAATATGATGAAGAGTGATGTAAAGGTGAGCTATCAGATAGGCGGTCAGGACCTTGTGGATGAATATAATCAAAAACATGGGACGACCGGACAGCTTCTGACTGCTGATAACTATGAAATGCTGGGAGCTTCGTCGACCATTAAGGCAGGAGAACTTTATGCCAATCCATGTGAGTTGTTAGTGAAGAATATTACTAAAGGTGAAGATGGGGTGACTTATATTCTGCCTGTGTTAGTGAACAGTACGGATGTGGAAAAGATCAGCAGTACAAGTGTTACTTACATTGTTGTGAGGAAGCCGATTATCATTGATAAGGTGTACCGTGTGAATCCGGGTTGGTTTGATGTGCGTCTGCCGTCAGTGTACAAATCAACGGGTTCCGTCACTTTCGAAGCATTGGTTTATGCTTTGCGCTGGAAAAATTTGGGTACGATTATGGGTAATGAAGGTACTTTAATTATGCGTACCGGTGACTTGAATCACCCGGACAACGAACTTCAGATGGCGGGTAGTGTTGCATTGCAGATGCCTGATGTGTCTGTGTTCCAGTTGAATAAGTGGTATCATGTGGCGTTCACTTATGATGCTTCTGCGGGAATGGCTACTCTCTATCTCAATGGTGAGAAAATAGCCGATAAGACTGTTGGCTCACTGACATTCGACTTGAACGAACGTTTCTGTATCGGCTATGCTTATGACTATGACAGTAGCCGTAAATGGAATGGATATATGAGCGAAGTACGTTTATGGTCAGTAGCACGCACTGCCAATCAGATTCGCGAAAATATGATGTTTGTAGATTCGAAATCAGATGGTCTGGTAGGTTATTGGAAAATGAATGGTGAAGACACCGAGCAACGTGATGGAGTATGGTATGTACGCGATCAGTCGCCGAATCGTAACGATGCAACTTCAAATAATGGTCTGCGTGGTGAAAACGGTGGACGTCAGTCTTTCGTAGAGCCGACTGTGACAGAGATGAGAGTCAGACTTGAATAAGCTATAGGTTAGTTTTCAAAGTATATTAAGTGAAAAGAGGGCTGAATTCTGTATTGTGAATTGGCACTGTCCACCATTTTGTGTAAATAGAAAACTTCAGGATTCGGGTTTTATACTTGAATCCTGTTTTCAAATATAGTAATAAATTGGTTAAA
>NZ_FNNN01000057.1 GCF_900106755.1 Bacteroides faecis MAJ27 | reverse complement strand
GCATGTGCAGTCATATAAGTAGGAATTGATTAATATGAAAGCAAAGATATGAAGAAGTAGAATTAAAGAAAAGACGGCATCGCCGAGACGCTTACATTGTTTTTTGGGCAAAATATGCTTTGAAGCGTGTATCTCTCATCGTTTTAGTGAGTATCTCTCATCGTATTCAATTATTTTTCGGTAATTACTTGCTTCTTTATATAGATTCTGTGCGAACCTCTTCCGGCGATATCGATACCTGAGTCCGGAAAACTGGCCCATTGCTTCAGTTCATTGGCGGCAGCGGTTTGTAGTAATCCGGTTAATTTCCGGTATTCCCATACAGTTAGGAAAGGATGCTCATCAAGGTACTTCACCGCTAATGCAAGTCGTTGTTCGGGTGTGAACTTTTGTGAGGAGCGTTGTGGTTTCCAAGAGGATCTTTCCAAATGACATCTTTCGCTGATATTTCTCAGCATTGTTCTGTCTACCCGAAAATTCACGCCGCCTATAAAGATGCTCTGTGCATTTCGATGTTTCCCACCTTCTCCCGCTTTTTCCCGTTCTTTATCTCGGCCTAGGGTAAGTGCCGGAGTGAATGTTCCTATTCCGTCTATTTTTACCGAGCGTCCTTCTGCCATCAGATGTGCCATTTCTATAGCTGTCTGGAGCAGTACGCCCTCTATATCTCCTGCGCTGAATCCGCTGACATCTCCAACTCGCTTCGCTAACTCTTTTATATCTGCGTTGTCTATCTGTGCAAACTTTGGATAAGTCACTCTTTTGCCCGTCTTCTGCATGTCGGGCATTTCTTCCATGATGTATCGTGCCATACTATTTTAGTCTTAAAGTATTAATAGATAAGTTCCTTTCTATGGGAAGTAAACTTCTTTTCTTCTAATAGATAAGTTCCTTTCTATGGGAAGTAAACTTCTTTTCTTCTAATAGAAAAGTTCTTTTGGGTTTATTCCAAACTTAAAATGAAGCTTTTGTTTTTATAAATGCAAGTTGCGTTTATAAAAACAAAACTTGTATTTGTATAATCAAAGGTTGCAATTATAGATTTGTATTGAACAAAGGTAAGTTATCTTCTTGATAAAAACAAGTTTACTTCTAATAAAGAATAATTTATTTGTTAATAGATTGGGGGAGAAGTAACGGTAAGCAGTGATGAAATAATGCAGAATTAAATTCTGAAATACAGAAAGATTTCTTTGTGTATTTTTGCGTTTGCAAATAATCTTTTATATTTTTGCGAACGAAGTCTATGGTGATAGACCTCAAAATTTTATTTAGAAAAAATTGTAAGAAGCGTTGTGCTTCATTCTTGTTTCAGAAAAACTAGCAAATTTTCAAAATACTACAAGAATGGCATAGTCGGTTCTCACGTCGTATAGGCGTGGGTCTGCTGTCTATTCATTTGTAGTATTGGGTTTTGCTAGGACCTTCTGGAACAAGTGATAGCACGCAGTTCCGCGCTTCTTTTATTTATTACTACCTTAGAGGAACGTGAGGATAAAGAAAATTTATTTATGAAAACTAAAAAACAAACATTTAATGGAAGCGAATTAGCAATGTTATTTCAGGCTTTTGCCAAGAAGTTATTTATCCGTCCACAAAAAGGGGATATATTCTCTGTTTCTACCCATTCGGTTGATAATGATTGTGATTTCTATTTCAGATTAGATTATTACGAACTGTTGAAAAAAGACTTTCAAGAAGCGTATACACAGGGTAAATTTGTACAAAGTAATGCTAATCAGGAGTGGGTAAATCTAATGGAAAAGGTCCAATCTGCTCAAGATACTTTTCTCGAAGATTCTTCTAGTTTGGAAGATTATTATGAATCAGTAAATAGATTTTGGAAATAGTTGTAGATTATCAAGAATAAATATGAAAAAAGAATATCGTTCATTTAACGGAAAAGATTATTTAGCTTTATCCGTTGTTTTGAGAAATTTAGGTAGGATAGAAATCGTAGAAGAGTTTCTAGCATTTAAACAACATATTATAGGTGTTCCTAGTTATGATTCTAGAGCGGTGACTAACGAAATGTTTGGATATGGTGAAGATGATTTTTGTAATGATTTAGAGGCGTTTGTTGATATTATAAATACAAATGATAGAGGAGAGGACACGTTTTTTATTGCACTTGATATTTTTATAGATAAGCATGTTGATACATATCATCGCTTAATTGATACTGATTTGCTGCGTTCAGTCTCCATTTTAGTCGAATTAATGGGGGCTGTTGCTGCATATAGTGATGAAGAATTAGATTTAAATGATAAAGTTGGAATATTCAAATCTTTAGTCAGAAGGGAAATCTCCCGTTGTCAAGATGTTTTTATGTGGTGAAGTATCGTTTAGAAGGAAATATTCAAAAACCTTATTTGGTTAAATATTAGATATAAAAGAGCCATTGAATTAATTTATAAATATGACAAATCTTGAAATCGTAATTCATAATAGCTATATAGCTAATGAATTGTTTCGTACTGATAGAAATAAGTCAGAACTATATCTTGGTAAGATTTTAGAGTTGACTTTTACTCAGCATGATTTTTTGTCTAAAATACCAGAACAAGATGCCGTTGCGGTAGGAGAGGCTTATTTAAACTTGTTAGATGTTGTAAATGATCCAAAATATTATCAGACATTTTCGACGCTTGGATATTATTTTTTGTCTTGTGGCTTACTATTTAATCCTTCTGATATCAGAGCCTTGGATAAAAGAATCTTGATATTGAATTTAGGGGCACAATTGTTTTGCCGGACAATTGCTAAAGTAAGAAATGAACACTTGTCTAATTATATTAATTTTGAAGATTGGCAACATTTTCCGAAAGCTGTTAAGTTTGTTTTATTGTTGGAATATAAAGATTTTTCAATACTAGAAAAAGTAGCTCAACTTCCTCATGATATGATTTTGCGTGGACAGTGGTTAAAAGACGCTGCAGAAAGTGGATATTTCAATGAATTATGTTCAACAAAGGATATTCTAGAATTTGGTGGGTCATTGCATAATGATATAATGGATTATTTGTATGAAGAGATTGTTAATAAAGGAACCTTTTATTTTTATGATTGAATTATGGAAGATAATATATTATTATGCAATAATTTTTTAAGCTTTAATTTAAGACAGACGATGAATAGTACAAGTGACTTACTTTATAATATTCAAAGTTTGAAACAGTTTCAACTGAATATTGATAATATACAAAGGATAAAAGATGGAGCTCAATTGCAAATAAATATGGCATGTTTGGCCTTGTTGAGACAATATATATTGAATGAACCTGTAGCAGGATTAATTTTATTTCGTAATCTTATTCGAAAATACTATCCATTGAGTGACGAACAAGTAGTCAAATATGAGAATCGTATTTATACGGGAGTACATAAAATTGTCGAAAATAATAGTTTTACAATTGATCCACGTGAATGGTATTATATTACGAACTTATCTGTCTTAAAGCGGAAAGGTCAGGAATTTACTATTGATAATAGATTATATCGTGTGTGTTATAAGCGCTATAATACTACAGTGAAATGTTATGATATGATTCCATCTACTTTAATTTCGGAAATATCGTCGCTTGATGATTTACGTGAATTGAAAATGGATAGTCGTCAAATAAGATTGTTCCATTCTAATTATAATATTGATTTTCATAATATTCCTCAAGTTTGTAGTGACTTGGCTGAGAATGAGTTTACTAAGTGGGATTGGGACCTAGTAAGTAAAATCAAAGGTGATGTAAAGTCTTGTGTTTGGTTAAAAGATTTATTGAATAATAATGGCTTTTTCGCCCAAATGGGTATTGGAAGCATTGTAGAAACATTGACTAAATTGCAGAATCTTTTGGGTATGGAATATGTGATAACACAAGATGATTTGAATGAAGTGATTGAAAGATACGAGAAAATGGGAAGCAGGTTATATTCATATAGTCCTAATATTTCAAAAGAATTTATAATTGAACATCAAGATGATCTTGATTGGTTGGTTCTTCAAAGAAATCCTTATGTTCAATGGGATTTGGAGTTGATAAATATATTTCTTAGAAAATGTAGCAAACTTGTTCCTGAAAATGAAATGGCTAAAAGCCTAAATGGTTCTTGCGCTATGTATTCTGCCATTAATGATTTTCTAAATGATCTAGTTCTAGATGATATAGAGAAATTGTATGAATTATAATTAGATGTGTAAAAATGAATATAACTATGAATTATAAATTTAAAATTTTTCGAATAGGATTATTCCTAATGTATCCGTGTTCCATTTTTTTGTTTTCATGTAGTGAAGAAAATGAGAAGAGAGAAGTTGAAATAGAAACCGAAATTGTACCTACATCTGAATGTGAAACAGCTTTTAGTCAAGGAATCAATGTCATGTCAGAAGGTGAACGAACAACTATTTCCTTTTCTACTAATAAGGATTGGTCAGTTTCCCTTGCCGAGACACAGAGTGGAGATCATTGGTGTACAGTGTCTCCTTCAAGTGGTAAAGCAGGAAATGTCACATTAACTATTTTAGTGACTAGTAATGCAGGATATGATGATAGAAATGTGGTATTAAAGATTAGCGCTGATGAATTGACTAAAAACATCATAATCAATCAGAAACAAAAAGATGCTTTAACATTGACATCGGATAGATTTGAGGTTGATAAAGATGGGGGGATTATTACTTTACAGGTAAAGTCGAATATAGATCATAAAATTACCGTTGCTGAAAATAGTAGGTCTTGGATTGAACCTGTTATTTCTGAACGTGCTCGTGGCTTGTCTACTAACTTTTATTCTTTTGCAATCTCCCCAAGTGAAGAATATGATAAACGTGAAGGAGAAATAATTATCCAAGGGGAGAAATTATCTGAAAGGGTAAAAGTATATCAGACAGGTGAAGCTGTTTTATTATTGACTAAAAATGAATATTTGGTCAGTGATAAAGGCGAGACTATAGTTGTTGAAATAAAAAGTAATTTTGATTTTGAGGTTAAAATGCCGATGGTAGATTGGGTTAAGCCTATAACAGCTAGAAGTACATCAAGTCATACTTTATATTATATTATTTCTCCTAATGATACATACGATAAAAGAGAAACTGAAATTGAATTTTATGATAAAAGCAATAATATTAAACAGTTGCTGAAAGTAATTCAAGCTCAAAAAGATGCTATTGTAATTTCTCAGAAAGAGTATTTGTTATCTTGTCAGCAACAAATGGTTGAGGTTTTAGTAAACTCCAATGTGAAATATAATGTTGTAATTCCAGACGAATGTAATTGGATTAAACAGGTGAGTGATATTTCGACAAGAGGATTGGCTTCTTCTAAATTGTATTTTAATATAGATGAAAATATAAGTGATGCAAGTAGATTGGGGTGGATTTGTATTCGGAATAATGACAATTCATTATCTGAAACTATTGAAATAAAACAAAAAAGAGAAATGCAACCATTAACATTACATGTGGAGATAGCCGGAAGTTTACCATCTTTAATAAATGAGATAGATAAGTATGAAATAAAAGAGCTTACTCTAAGTGGAAATTTAAATGGAACTGATATTCGCTTTTTACGAGAAATGATGGGGAATGATGCTTTTGGTAATGTAACGGATGGAAATTTAGCTGTTTTGGATATAAAAAAAGCTACAATTGTAAATGGAGGAGATTTTTATTATGCAGGGAATGCTAATAGTGCAGATGTCAAAGCATATCTTACTCAAAATAATATAATATCTTCTGAAATGTTTCACAAATGTAATTCTTTAGAATCTATAGTATTGCCAGAAAGTATTATAAAATTAGAGGGGTATGCCTTTGATCGTTGTGATTATTTGACTAGAATATCTATTACAGGAAATTTAACTAATATTGGTGGTCAACCATTTGAAGACTGTAAAAAAATGAAAGAAATAAATGTCTCTAAAGATAATATATATTTGGCGACAGTTGATGGTGTTTTGTTTAGTAGAGATATGACCAAGCTCTGGAAATTTCCAGAAGGTAAATCTTTGATGTATTCTATACCTTATGGGGTAACATTTATTGATGGAGGCGCATTTAGTACAAATTATTATTATAATAATTTATCCTCTGTTGAAATTCCTGAGAGTGTTATCGAAATAGATAATGGAGCTTTTTCTAGGTGTGCAAAATTGGCAACAATTACTTTGCCAAGTAGTTTAATGTTGATAGGTAATCAAGCATTTTCTTTTTGTGTTGGATTAAAAGAGATACATTGCAAAAAAGGACCAAATCCTCCTAAATTGGGACAATGGGTATTTAGGAATGTAGATAAAAAAGAATGTATTTTATATGTTCCTCAAAATTCCTCATTTATTTATCAAAATACATATGAGTGGAAAGATTTTGAGAATATAATTGAAGAATAATAATCTATTGTCTGAAGGTGTATGACATAATATTATTAATTTATATAATTGATTTTCTATGGGTTCTTGTCTTTTAGCTGTAGGTGAAATTTTGTATTAATATCTTGATGAAGTTTATTGAGAGTTTGTTTTAATGATTATATTGTTTTGATTATTGATAAAAATGAAAGCGTTTAAATTTATTAGCCAGTTAGTGTTATTGTTAATTTGCACAACGGCGTGTAGCGAATACGATGATGGCGAGTTATGGGATAAAGTTAATTCTTTAGATGATAGGGTTACCTCTATTGAAAAGCAATTGAAAGCATTGAACGATGATATCACATCAATCAGTGCTATTGTAGGGGTACTTCAAAGTAGGTTGTATTTAACCAATGTTACTGCATCTGGGGAGGATTATGTACTCACATTTTCAGATGGTTCACGGGTAATAATTTCTGATGGAAAGGATGGAGTAGATGGTAAGGATGCTCCAGTAATCAATGTACGCTATTACAATGGTAGATACTATTGGGTACAGACTATTAATGGTGAAACAACATGGCTTAATGATGTTAATGGAAATAAGATTCCTGCATCAGGAATGGATGCTGTTACTCCACTCTTGAAGGCAGATTCTGATGGATATTGGATTATAAGTTATGATAATGGCTATACTTATTCCAAATTGCTTGATGAAAATGGAAAGGCAATAAAGGCTTCTGGAAAAGATGGTGATTCGTTTTTTGAGTCTGTAGAAGTAACAGAAGATGAATTAAGAATTGTACTTAAAGATGGAACAGAAATAGTTATTCCTTTGGGAGAACAATCGCCATATAGAGCCGTGAATTTAGGGCTTAGTGTGAAATGGGCTTCATTCAATTTGGGAGCTACAGCATCTTCAGAACAAGGTGGATATTATCTGTGGGGAGATGTTGCTAATAGTGGAATTATGCCCAATTATGTAGCTCCGAATATTGATAATATTTGTGGGACTAAGTATGATATAGTGCGTGCAACCTGGGGAGGGACATGGAGATTACCGAATAAGGCTGAGCAGATAGACTTGATAAAGAAATGTACATGGACAAGAGCGACTGTAAACGGGGTAAGCGGTATGAAAGTAACAGGAGGTAATGGAAATAGTATCTTTCTGCCTTCTACAGGCTATGAACTTCCAGCAAGTGGTCCGATAGGAACGACGCAAATCATGGACAAAAGCAGTGGATATTATTGGACTGGAGAATCTTATAGTGATACCTACGGGCGCTTTGGCTATGTTTTCTATTATAATTCGACAAGTTATTATTATAATGGCAGTTGGAATGCAAGTATGGTTAAAATGGCAATTAGACCAGTGAAAGAATGATTTATCTTATAAGGCACTGTCCACCATTTTGTGTAAATAGAAAACTTCAGGATTCGGGTTTTATACTTGAATCCTGTTTTCAAATATAGTAATAAATTGGTTAAATA
>NZ_FNNN01000060.1 GCF_900106755.1 Bacteroides faecis MAJ27 | reverse complement strand
TGCACTGGAGAGAAACCGGGAAGGTATTTGATACCGTACTTTTCCGGGTTCTGCCCGGCATGGACGATAAGAGAACATTATTATGATACCAAAAACTTTAGGGAAAAATAAAACCTCGGCAGTCTATAAACCTAAAACCATTTTTAACAAAAATAATTGTCCTATTATTTGCGACATTTATAGAAAATCACTATCTTTGAGTATTGAAAATAAAGAGATAAACAAACCTTTAAAGCTGGTTTGGCTGCCAGTATAAAGAACAGCAAACAAAATCATGAAACATTGCTTCTTAAATCCATTTCGTAGCCAACTGTTAGTGCTATTTTTCAGTATTAATTCATTAATCATTTTTTTATGAAAAAAGAGTTTACATTACGCTTAGACGATGCAGCCTGCGCAGAGTTAGAAAATCTAAAAAAATTATCTGGTGAAAAAACAGATGCTAAAGCTATTAGATTTGCTATTCAGAATTATGCAACTTTGAATGATAGGTATATTGAAACACAACGGCAAATAAGGACGTGGAAAGATAAATATGCAGCGTTAAATAAAGCTGTTGATGATTACTTGTCTTCTTTTGAAGCATTGAAGAAAACTACAGATTGATAGTCAATTATTAGAAATGTGAAAGGATTAATTTATGATTGGAGTAGAGAAGAAAATTTTCAGATTATCTAGTTCTGTGTTAAATCGTACTTTTAAGCAGGAAAAGAGTATTTTTTGTTCAATGGTGTTACGATTGATGGATACAGAAAACTATGCAAACAATTATTGCGATTCGCTAAGTCTTGTTCTTGAACTATTTCCAGAGATTGATAGGGAAAAGCTAGAAAAAGAATTGGATAAATACGTTTGATAGTATTTGAAATCAAAAATGGGCTATTAAACTAGTTAATAGCCTTATTTTAATACATAAATTCATGAAATATGGCAGCGGATATGACAGATGAAACGATTGCACAATACATGGAACGCATCGAGAAAATGAGCATAAAAGAAATTCAAAAAGAAATTGAATTTCTGGAAAGCCCCGGTTACAACTGTGAAGGACTGGTATGTGCAGACGGAGTAATTACTCCCCGGACAAAAATGCATCGTAAGGTTCTTTGGTATAAGAGAATGAACCAAAAGAGCCTAACAGCCCTGCAATGGGCAAAAGAAGGATATGTTGTAAATCCGGATGCAATAGGAAGAAAGTGGAAAAACAATCCTCACAATTCAAAGGCTATAATATATTATGTATCAGATGAAGTACATGAGGACAAAGAAGCGGCTAAAGAATTTCTCAAATCGAGGCGTAAGGAAAAGAAAGAGTAGTCTTTAGTTCACAGGTCTCTTTTCCAGATATATAAGTCAAGATAAAATGGGATTATCATACCAAATAACGCATAACAGAATAGTAATGAATCAAGAAAGAACATTAACCTTTGGTAAGTATAAGGGAACACATCGAAGTAATATTACTGGAGGCTTCTCAGCAGGTGACTTCGGTGGTTTAATTTATTCAATCGAAAATTTCAATGAAAGTGAATATGAGTTTTAACCAATAAAATGAAGATATGAATAATGAATTTATTGATGGTATTTGGTTTGCTGTTCAGCATATTGTAGTAGTCAGAGATATGCCAGCAATCGCAATAGGGATAATTAAGGAATCGAATCTTTCCATTGATGATTGTAAGGCTGCGCAAAAAAGGAGTGGTTCTTTTCACAATCAGATGATGAAGTTTATTGAAACAGAATTAGCGTAAAACAGTATAAATATGAGCAAAATTGAAGAAGCCTTCAGAGGCTTAGGAAGAACAGAGAAAGTGAGATTCATTTCGCAGAACATCGAGTATGCAAATGCGGTTGCAGTAGCCAGTTATGTAAAAGGTTATCTTTTCGATGTCCTTAATGATGTCGGAGATGATGAGTATATAGCAGCGTATCTCAGAGAAAAGGGATATGAAGTAAAAAAACAAGAATAATCCTCAAATCGATATATAAATAAACGAATTATGAATGAAAGAACAATCCAAATAGACGTAATTGGAAAAATAGAAGGTACTCAATTTATGAAGTGTAAGCTATATACAAATGAAAATATTGTCATTATCATGATGAATGAATTTGATTATGAACGGTTGAAAGAAGAAGGAATCTTCATAAGAGATGGCAAAAGTCGAGATTCAGCCGGGGTGTTGAATACAACCAATACTTTCATCGAAAAAAATTAATACTCAAAACAAAAAAGAATGATTATGGATAAAAAAGAAAAGAATTTTGCCACATACAAAGAATTTGCAAAGATGCTTCGGGAAGTGGCAAACATATACTCTAAACTGGGTGACGAACCATTGTTGAAAGAAGGATATGAGTATAACGCCATTAGAGATGCTGTTCAGTATGTAACGAACAAACACGATTTTGGTTACTTTATACAGCCTTGGAAGGATGAGTTTCTACGTATGCCTTTTGATGTGACGAAGCGAAAAAAATGGGCTGATTATGTGGCTGAATGCCATGCTACAGGAAAGGAAATAGATTACGATAATTATGATTGGGATAAATGACCATAATTTTTCGAATAGTGTGAAAGGGAATAGATGTCATATAATCAAAATATAGATAGAATGTTTATTGAATATAAGGTATATCGTAGGGTGTCAGATTTGAAGCCTTTTATATCTAGGGATGAACTTCCTTCTTGTCAGATGATTGGGAAAAAAAAGTTTGTAGGAAAAAAAGCAAAAATGGAGGCTGTTTATAGACTTACAGGGAAACGTTTGCCAGAAGACTATACAACAGAGCAGGTAAACAATTTTCTTACGGTAGAGCTTTTTAATACGTCTTTATGGCATAAGTATAGAAAGATTTACAATGAAGTTTCCAATGAAAAAGAAATTGTTGTTGAGAACTATAGTTATCAATATACATTAGTTGTAGAATTAGCAAATAAATCGAATTTATCATTGGATGAAGGAAAAATTGTACATTTTGTTATGTGCGAACTGTTAGGAAATCCTTGTGAAACGTATAAAGGGATGAAAAACCCTATAATTTCTTTACGAAAAGATTATGATAGATAAAGCAAAAACATTAGATGAATGCTTTAAGGAACTAATTCTTAAAAGAGGTTGGTCTAAAAATAGTCCATATGACCGCCGAACTGCATCAAGGCATAAAAAGCAATTCCTTGAAGGAACGTTGCCCGATGAATTTAAAAGAGTATATTTGCAAAGTGCTGGTTATACAATAGTGCAGCCGGAGCTTTGGCGACAGGAATTATAAAACAAAGAAAATGGACTGGAGGAACATAATAAGAAATCTATTAGAAATTATCATTGCTATTTTTAGAATGATTTTCATAGGGCTATTTTATATAGCCAAGTTTATGTTTGTGTTCTTTATTCTACTTTTTTTTGGAGTATTAATCAGTCAAAATAATAAGCGATGGTAAATAGAGAAATAAAAGCCCGAAAACGTGCGGTGAAAGAAGAAAAAGAAGAAATAGACGGTGAGATTGTTAGAATTAGGAAAGGGCATCCTCGTACAAATCTTCCTGTGAAACTCCCAGAAAATCCCACATGGCTGAAACAACCTAATGTAGTTACATTAATGGCTGGTGATTTTAAGACAGTACAGATTAGAATCTTAATTGCTGTTATAGAGAAATTACAGGATGTCATAGAATTAAGTATTCAGCATCTAGATAAATATGGTACATCTATTCCATGCGAGCAATTATCTTTATTTCAAGAATATTCAGACCGTATAAGAGTAGATATCGCATATCGGGATTTGGGCGTTAATCCAGACCAATACAAGGAAGTAAAAAGCATGGTTCGTAAATTAATCAGTATTCCTGTAGAGCTTGATGTTAAAGACCCAATAACAGGTGAGGATAGTTGGTCTATTACTGGTTTATTCACTAAGGCAAATATACCCAAAACTCCTTATTCAAGAGGTTTTTCTTTAGAAATGGATAGAGAGGTTGCTAAAGTTTTCATTAATGTTGATAGAGGTTTTACACGCTATATAAAAGAGATAGCTTTAAGAGCGCAAAGTAGATATACAATAAGAATGTATATGCTGATTAGCTCATGGAAAGAAAAAGGTGGTTTTTCTATCTATGTGGATAGATTTCGGAAATTCTTAAAATTAGAAGATAAATACCCCGAATTTAAAGATTTGTATAAACGTGTAATACGCCCTGTTTACGATGATTTGTTTGAACAGGCTGATTGCTGGTTTGAAATGGCAGAAGTTTATCGTAATTCAGGCGATACACAGCCTTATAAACTTAATTTCAAAGTTATTAAGTCTGCATTATCAAAGAAGGAAGAAGAACTATTAAAAGGACAAAAGAAGATGATAACGAATTTTTGTTCTTTGCACTTTGCAATGAAGGACGAGCATTTGCAGCAGTTTATTCCACAGATTACATTAAGCAACTATAAAGCAGTAGTAACTAAGATGCTTTATCTAGGCGAATATGTTAGAGATAACTGGAATAAAATTTCAAATAAAGCAGAATATTGTTTATCCGTATTATTAAAAGAAGTAGAAATACTCCCCGGAATGATTGGAGAAGAAAAAGAAGATGAATAAAAGTTGGGTTTTTGTCCCTAGGAGGGGTCTAAAAGTTGGTTTTTTGTCCCTAAGAAGTTGGTTTTTTGTCCCTAAGAAGTTGGTTTTTTGTCCCTAAGAAGTTGGTTTTTTGTCCCTGATTTTTTACCATTATCTGTTGTTTTTCAGATAGTTACCCTTTCATTTTTAAGGGTACTACCATCACTAGCTGATAAAAAAAAACCTGATAATCATACCAACACACAAAAAAGGAACTTTTCTTATTACATAAACCCATAAAAAAGGAACTTTTCTCATAATCTTAACACAAACTTTAGGGAAAAGAACATCTATTAACAAAAAAAGACACTATATGATACAAATAAT
Organism: Bacteroides faecis MAJ27; assembly: GCF_900106755.1. GTDB lineage: Bacteria > Bacteroidota > Bacteroidia > Bacteroidales > Bacteroidaceae > Bacteroides > Bacteroides faecis. The sequence continues at coordinate 228 of NZ_FNNN01000060.1, read as the reverse complement.
CAATCAAAAGTTGGGTTTTTGTCCCTATCTAAAAAAAACATATTTTAAAAAGTTGGGTTTTTGTCCCTATGCTTTTTTGATATACTGTAGGGAAAGAAATTGATACCGAATTATCATTCCTGGCACACCCTGTAGAACGACCTTTTGATACCAAATACAAAAAGCAGCCGGAAGCCGGACGCAAAAAATTGATACCATAAAACATTAGGGAAAAAGAACAGGAACAAA
>NZ_FNNN01000062.1 GCF_900106755.1 Bacteroides faecis MAJ27 | reverse complement strand
GTAAGCAATCAGTAAACCCCGTATCCTAGACCATAATAGTTCTTCATACCTTTGCGTGTGAATTATAAAACGTAAAAGATATGAAGGTAAGCAATTAGTAACCCCCGTCCTGCAAGGTCTATAAACATAAAGAGATGCCTCTTAAAAATTCCGACTTTTCTCTGAAAAAGTCCCTATTTTTACGAGACATCTCTTAGTTTTTATGAGATTCTTAGATGATACCTTGTTCCTTTAAAGAGTGTGGCAACAGATTTACCAGATCCTTGGAGTAGTCACTGTCATATTCATGGACATGGTTCAGAAAATAATTCATCCACTGCTTGAAGTCCACGTCTGCCGCCTTGCAGCATCCCATCAGGGAGTAGATGACAGCAGCATCTTCAGCAGCGCCGTGATTGCCGCAGAAGAGATAGTTCTTGCGTCCGACAGCTACGGGACGCACGCTGTTCTCTATCAGGTTCGTGTCTGGGAGATACCTTCCGTCCATCGTATACCTTGCCAGCTGGCGAGAGTTGTTCAGGAAGTAGCCGATGGCTTTTCCTATGGGACTCTTCGGAAGCACATTTCCCTGTTCACAGATACACCACTTCTCAAAAGCGCGTATGATGGGATAGGCAAGCCGCTTCCTCAGCTCCATGCGCTGGAGGGTATCCATATGTTGGTCGTCTGCCATGCTCTCCACATCATAAAGCATGCCGATCTGGGCCAAGGCATATTCCGCCCTCGCCTTGTCATGGGATAAAGCCCTGTCAAAGTACCTTCGGGTATGTACCCAGCATCCCAATGTCGTTATACCTTCCAGTTTTTCCAGGATGTTGTATCCGGCATAGCCGTCCGTCTGTATGGCTCCCTGATAATCCTTGAAGAGCTGCAGGACCACTTTGGCTCCCCGGGAACCTTCATTATAGGCGAAGAACACCAGACCGTTGACCATGCTCCGTACCAGCCACAGGTAACCTTTTACCGTCCGGTGCTTCTCGTTGTCGATGATGGGAACCGTCGTTTCATCGGACTGGATGTAATCGGTGGACAGGACGAGTTCCCTCAACCGGTAGTAAGCTGGCCGCATCAGGTCGGCCACATCGTGGAACCAGACTTCGATTGTGGAAGGGGGTATGCTGACTCCCAACCGTTTGAACATCTGTACTTGGCGGTAGAAAGGAAGATGATCCACATACTTCCCGACCATCAGGTCGGTCAGCAGCGATGCGCTGGCATAGCTCTTGGCAATGGGTTCATTTTGTACGGGCGCTGTAACGATTTCCTTTGTCTTCTTGCGCATGCCTTTATGCCGGATGGTCACCCGGACGTACAGTTCGGCAGGCTGGAGTTCCAGGTGTTCGGACGTTTCGGCATCCTCGAACAGGATCCATTCGTCTTCATGACCCAGATAGCCGTCAGGATAGATATGTTCTTCCACGCGGCGGAGGTTATCCGGAAGTTTCTGACGGACCGGAACCCGTTTTTCATGTTCCTTGACCGACACCTTTCTGTAGCCTGCAACCTCCTCAACAGCCTTGCGGACCGTCTCTTCCTCTTCCGGTGTCATTTCCAGCTGATCAAAGTCCAGCTTGAGCTGGTTGGGGTCATCAGGAATACGCCGCTTCTCGGACATGGCACCCCACATCTTGCGCTCCAGATAAAGAAGTTTCTGTTCAAGTTGTGCTATCCGGCTTTCCTTGGACTCCAAAGCCCGGTCGCGCTCCTGGATGGCTTTTTCCTTTTCAGCCAGTCTGGCTTCGTAGTCGGCCTGCATCCTTTTGACGTCCGACAGTTCCTTCAGCTGTTGTTCCGCTTTCACCGCCCGCCGGAACTCGGCATCACGGTCGCTGAGCAACTGCTCGATGAGGGCTTTCTGGTTGGAGGTTTCTGACATGGTTCTGTTCTTTTCTTACATTGCAAAGATACGAAAATCAGGCCGTTTTACCTCAGTTTCAGCCCGTAAAAAACGACTTGGAACACTACTTTTTCTTGGGCTCCCACCGGCTGCACCGGTGAACTTCCGAAGGGGATATCCCTTGTACGATCATCATCAGGTCAGCCCATTTTATACCCTTTGAAGTGGCAGGGTCATCGGTGTCAATGTCGGGGAGTTTGAAGGCTCCCCGTTCAAGTTTCATGTTGTAGATGACCAGGCCCCCGTACTCGGCATGGAGTATCTTCAACCCTGTCAATGATTTGTTGATAAAGATATAGGCATCTCCGTCTTGAACGTTCATGCCCATGAGGTTGGTTACAATGCCGCTCAGCGAATAGAAGCTTTTGCGCATGTCCGTAGGATACGGGTACAGGAAAAAGCGGTTGGAATCATTGAGGTTGAACATGGGCTACCGGTATAAGAGGATTAACGAACGGAGCGTTTCCAGAGACAATTCACTCTGGATGCGCAAGATGACACCATTGGGATATACCACTTCACAGGGTACATGATCCGTTGCTTCTTTAGGGTTGCCGGTGGCAGACATGCCCAGCTTGCCGTTCCGGTTAAACAGATTCACCGGAACAAAACCGCCCGCCTGCGGCAGCATGGTTTCTGTAAGTTTCTTACGCCAATAATAAAACCTGCTTTCTTCAAAGCCGGTGTTGTGACAATAGTCACGAATGGAAAGTTCAGTTGACTTCCATTCTTCATGAATCCTTTTAAATTCTTCTAAAGTTAAGTTCTTCATTGTTTCACGTTTTAAATTCACGCAAAACTAGGAAGAACTTTCAGAGGGGGAAATACGGGGTTTGCTGAATGCTTAC
>NZ_FNNN01000063.1 GCF_900106755.1 Bacteroides faecis MAJ27 | reverse complement strand
TGGAAAATATAAAGTCACTTGACCCATTATTATAAAAGTCACCTGACCCACCTTTATAACCGAAACTGATCCACTTGGATTATAACCAAAACTGACCCTACAGAATTACCATATTTCAGTCTTGTTTTTGTACTTTAAAAAGCATTTTAACCCGGTATTATTAACCGAATAAAAATTTTAAAGAATGAAAATAAGAATCAAGCACATACTGCGGTGTTTCCAGTCAGGAATGAGTATCCGTAGTATCAGTTCTTCCCTTCTGATTTCACGTAATACAGTAAAACGGTATGTCCGTATATACGAAGATATGGGTATAGAGCTGGAACGCCTATTGAAAATGGACGAGCATCATTTGTATGAACTTTTCAGTGCTGAGACAGACAACGAATCAGCAGGATCTGCAGAGTATATGTATCTTCAAGAACATATACCAGAGTACATTAAACGACTTAAATCCCGTGGAACAACAAGAAGGTCCTTGTATGAGGAATATCTGAAAAACCGTCCTCAAGGTTACAGTTACTGTTCATTTTGCTTATATATCAGACGTGAGAAGGAAGTAAAAATACCTGTTGGACGCATAGATCATATAGCGGGTGATCAGATGTATGTGGATTTTGCCGGTGACAAACTCTATATTTCAGACAGTAATACAGGGAATAAGATTCCCGTAGAAGTCTTTGCTGCGATACTTCCTTGCAGCCAGATTACTTATTACGAGGCTGTACCATCGCAAAAGAAAGAATATCTTATCCAGGCATGTGAAAATGCTTTCCATTATTTTGGAGGTGTTCCCAATGCCATAGTTCCCGACAACCTCAAATCTGCAGTAACAAAGCCCGGTGGAATAGAGCCTGTAATAAATGATGACTTTGCTGCATTTGCAGACCATTACGGATGTGTTGTCTTTCCGGCAAGAGTTCGCAAACCCAAAGACAAGGCTTTGGTTGAAAATGCCGTAAGACTGCTTTACAGGGAGGTCTACTCAAAGATGACAGGATTGAAATTCAATGATCTTGAAGCCTTGAACATAGAAATAATGAAACATACGGATGCATTGAACAGTCGAAAAATGTACAACCGCAGCTACAGCCGTAAGGAGCGTTTCCTGGAGGTAGAGAAAGACAGGCTGCATACATTACCGACTACAAGATTTATATCAAAAAGCCGAAAAATGGCAACTGTCATGAGAAACAGTTATGTATCGCTTAACAATCACTATTACAGTGTCCCTAAAGAGTATATCGGCGATACTGTAGAATTACTGTATGATGAGGACACAGTGGAGATATATCATAAATTCAGACATATAACGACACACCGCAGAGATGATACTCCTTTCACATATTCAGAAAAACCTTCCCATAAACTTCCCGGAGTACTACATGAATACAGAATCAGAATGGATGATGTATACCGAAAGGCACGTGAAATCGATCCGGTAATGGAAGAGTATATAAAGCTAGTGGCTGTTGCCAAAAAATATCCCGTTCAGGCCGTACGTTCAGCTGATGGTATATTATGTCTTGTCGAACGTTTCGGACACGACAGAGTGGTTCTTGCATGCCAGATAGCAATGGAATCATGCATGTTCGGATTCAACGAACTTGAAAGTCTTCTGGTAAACAGGGAAGATGAAAAGTTTCATGTACAAATGGAAGGGCTGGCTCCCGAACTTACCACTAAACACAGAAATCTCAGAGGTAAGGATTATTTTAACTCTAAAAACATAGAAAAAAATGACAAGTAATAATAAAACAAACAGAACTGTCGAAAAAAATATGGACAGAATAATGGAGTTACTCTCTAAATTACGTTTTTACGGTATGCTTGAAACATACAGAAATGACTGCAGGACAACATCCTCTGATGGTATGACAAACGATGAGTTCCTGAAATGGCTTCTTGAAAGCGAGTATGATTACAGACGTAATGTAAGCATTGAACGACTGATAAGGTCTGCAAACTTCAGATATAAGGCATATATGGAGAAAATAGACTATACAATAAAACGGAACCTTGACAGAAACCAGCTCGAGAGACTTGCTTCTCTTGATTTTATAAGAGACGGACAGAATATTTTTATCACAGGAAGCTCTGGAACAGGCAAAAGCTATATAGCTTCAGCAATAGGATATGAAGCATGCAAAAATGGAGTCAGGACCTTATACTCTAATGCGTCAAAGCTTATGGGACAGCTTAAACTTGCCAAAAACAAGGGGACTATTGACGCAGAGATGAAAAAAATTGAAAAGTGTTCACTTCTTATTCTTGACGATCTGTTTCTTATAGGACTGGATGCCAAGGAAAGGTCAATCCTTATGGAAATAATAGAAGACAGACACGGATTAAAATCAATCATAATAACATCACAACTTCCTGTTGAAAGTTGGTATGATGCAATTGGTGATCCTACGGTAGCTGATGCAATCCTGGACAGAATTGTACATACTGCACACAAAATTGAACTTACGGGAGATTCTGTAAGAAAGATTAATGCTAAAAAGAAGTAGTATCTACTGTAAAGAATTATAATTAAAACTGACCCGGGTTAAAATGCATTTTTCTCTACTTAATTCTAATATATTTTTGATGGGTCAAGTGGGAGTATAATAGTGGGTCAAGTGACTTTATATTTTCCACCA
>NZ_FNNN01000067.1 GCF_900106755.1 Bacteroides faecis MAJ27 | reverse complement strand
TTGCTTACCTTCATATCTTTTACGTTTTATAATTCACACGCAAAGGTATGAAGAACTATTATGGTCTAGGATACGGGGTTTACTGATTGCTTACAGTGTAATAATGGATAAACTATGGCCTGACGGATCAGGTAATACTTTACGAATGCATAAAGCGGTAGATCGTTTACGTGCATTATTTAAAGAAAATGATCTTTCTATAAACATACAGAGGAAAAATAGTGCATATCAACTAATTTTTGGGGAAAACCTTTTTGAACAGGCAAATAATAAAAATGTCGATGAAATGGAGATAATTTGAATTCTTGTTTGATTGTTTATAAAGAAAATATGGTTAGGTCCGAAATGGTCATATCTATTTTTTGCTTATTTTTTGTCTCAGTACTATTTTTGCACTTTTAATTAATCATTTAGTATATAAATAGTATGAAAAAATTGGTTGTTTTTTTGTTTTGTATAGTAGCGATTTTGCTTGTTCAACATTTAGGTTCTGATAAAAATGTGCAAAGTGCTTTGCTTCTCTATAATATAGAAGCTTTAGCTGATGATGAGCATGTTGCTATTACTCAGTGTTTTGGAAAAGGTTCGGTGGATTGTCCTAAATCTCATAGGAAGGTTGAATATGTTTTTGGAGGATATAGTCTTGAGGGGTTATATTAGGCTTTTGCCTCTTTTGCTCCTTATTTCTTGTGGTACGAAGCAGGTGGAATATCCAGATAATGTGTTCTTTTATTCTCAATTTCCACAAGAAAAAGAGTTAAAAGGAGAGATTATAGAGTTGGATTCTATTTTTTTTCGCTATCCATTTCGCGTACGTGTAGAAGGAGATAAGGTCATTGTGATGGATTTGCACGGTATTGATTATTATGCGCATCTGTTTCAATATCCTAGTTTTCGATATTTATCTTCTTTTGGAAGGCGTGGCGATTCACCTGCAGAAATGCTGTCAATAGAAAATATTCGTTTTTACAATCATAATATATGGACATTAGACGCTAATAAAAGAGAATTAATAAGGTTAGGTTTTTCTTCATCCGATGATTTACTACTCCGTGACGAAGTGGTAACATTGGGTGAAGATATTTTAAGACCGCTTGATTTTGCTATATATAATGATACTTCCTTTATTATTCCAGATTATTCAGGTGATAGTCGTTTATGTTGGGTAAACCGTAATGGAATCTCTATGAGCAAGATTGGTACTATTCCATCAGTAAAAAAGAAAGCATTACAAAATGCCCGTCCAGCTTTAGCGCAAGCATGGCGAAGCTTTCTTGATTACAATTCGCATAATAATGTGTTAGCAATGGTAACGCAATTAGGTGAAGTGCTTGAAGTATATAATCTAAAAGATAGTACGTATGTTGTTCGCATTGGTGAAAATGGAGAACCAGAATTTAAAGTAGCTGATGGCTATGGGATACCGACAGGAATTATGGGATTTAGTGATGTGCAAGTTACGGATAGCGCTATTTATACAGTGTTTCACGGTACTTCATTCAAAGATATTGCTCAACAAAGTGGCCGTTTGCCCGATGGAGGAAAGTATATATATGTCTTTGATTTGGATGGTGAACCACGATGTAAATATGTACTTGATCATTATGTGTGTGGTATTTCAGTAAATGAAACAACTAAAATGATCATTGCAACAGATGTAAATAGTGACCAACCTATTATTAAGTATCATTTCAAATGAGGAGGATATATTTCATTGGTTGTGGTAGGTAGAGTTTATTCTTGACAGCTATTAGCTAAAATAGGCACTGTCCACCATTTTGTGTAAATAGAAAACTTCAGGATTCGGGTTTTATACTTGAATCCTGTTTTCAAATATAGTAATAAATTGGTTAAATA
>NZ_FNNN01000069.1 GCF_900106755.1 Bacteroides faecis MAJ27 | reverse complement strand
CATCCCCTTCTTTTTTTAATATAAAATAGTCGTTCCTCTTTTTTGTCTATGCGACTATTTTTTCAGTAATTAGGTAATAAGGCTTAATATTCGTCGTATTTTGAGTCACACGTGGTCTGATAAAGATAAATATAGTGTGTGCACTCCTTCTCTTTCCTGCTTTTAGTAGTTTTGTACACATCTTTTTGATATTAAAAGCTATAGCAAAGAAGGCAAAGTCCATTGTAACCTTGTCTTCTCCCACATGCCGGAACCTTTTGTATGCCATGTTGTGTTTCATTTGTCCAAAAACTGCTTCCGGTTCTATACATCGCCTTCCCCTATGCCTGATGCCTTCTTCCGAGAGTAACCTTTCCCGTGCCTGCCGTTTGTATTGGTTTAACCGGTGGTTGACTTCTATCATACGGTTCCCCCGAGCTTTAAAGCAACTGCCACACAAAGGACACCCTTCACATCTTTGTGCTTTATATCGGGCACTTTCGGTGATGTATCCGCTTGCTGTTTTGTCACGTCTAGTTCCTATACGGTTCATGTGCTGCCCCATAGGACAAACGTAATAATCCTCCCCCGCATTGTAATGGAGACTCTCCGCATGGAATGGATTGGGGGTATAACGGGGACGCTGTTCTTTATGGAAGTAGTTGTACTTGACAAAGGCTTCTATCCCATTATCTTGCATGAACCGATAATTTTCTTCCGAGCCGTAACCGGAGTCTGCCACACCGACAGTTGGTAAGCGGTTATAGCGTTGCTCAAAGGAGTGGAAGAAAGGTATGAGGGTCAGTGTGTCGGTTGGGTTGGGAAACAGTCGGAAGTCTATGAGGAATTGGTTCTCGGTACCTATTTGCAGATTATATCCGGGTTTGGTCTGTCCGTTTCTCATGGCGTCTTCTTTCATGCGCATGAAGGTGGCATCAGGATCGGTCTTGGAGTAGGAGTTGCGTTCTCCAAGAGTATCAAGATGGTTGTCGTATTCTATCAACTTGTCACGGTACTCCTCAAGTTCCCGGACCTGTTTCTTCTTTTCCCGGATGACCTTCTTTTGTTCCTTGTCCTTTGTTACAGGCTGGTGTTCCAGCACCTCTTTAAGTTCATTCACTATATCTGAGAGCATGGCGGGAGTGAACTCTACGGGTGTATCTTTCATGGAGTTCTCTTGGGCTATGACTTCATCCACCTGCTCCAGGAGAATGCGGATCTTATCCATCAGCTTTGTACGGTTCTTTTCGACTGTCTTGCGCCAGACAAAAGTATATTTGTTGGCTTTGGACTCAATCTTGGTACCGTCGATATACTCTACGTCAAGGCTGATGAAACCTTTGTCGGCAAGGACAAGAACCAACTGCGTGAATACGGTATTTATTTCCTCTTTTACACGGTTTCGAAAACGGTTGATGGTAATAAAATCCGGATGTTCATTACCGGAAAGCCAGATATAATGAATATCACGTAGGAGAAGCTTCTCTATTTTGCGGCACGAATAGATATTGTTCATGTAGGCGTAGATAATCACCTTAAGCATCATTTTAGGATGATAAGGACAACGACCGGTTGCTTTATAAAGCTTCTTGAAATTGTCAAGATTGAGATTATCAACAACAGTATTAACTATGCGAACCGGATCGTTCGCTGCTATGTTTTCATCAATTCTTCCGGGAAAAAGAACGGTTTGGTTGGGAAGGTAAGGACGAAAATGTAACTTTGCCATAACGAAAAACTTTATGCCTAAAGATACAAAAACTTTGGGTAATAACAAAGCCCGGGCTTGTGAAAGTCTGGGCTTTGTGCATAAAAAAAGGTTGTGCCAGCGTTTTGACACAACCTC
>NZ_FNNN01000071.1 GCF_900106755.1 Bacteroides faecis MAJ27 | reverse complement strand
GTTAAAATGCATTTTTCTCTACTTAATTCTAATATATTTTTGATGGGTCAAGTGGGAGTATAATAGTGGGTCAAGTGACTTTATATTTTCCACCAGCCAAGGGAAAAGAATCTTGCTGGACAAACAGGTCGCTTCTCTGAAAACAGCGGTGCGAAGCACTTCCCTGTTGATGGAACATAGCAATACGACTTATCTGGAAGTACTTACTGCCCGACAGTCATTGCTCAGTGCACAACTGTCACAGACAGCCAATCATTTTACCGAAATACAAAGTCTAATTAACCTATACCGTGCTCTAGGGGGAGGTCAGGAATAAAGTATATCTTACTCTCTCTGTTTTTTTGATTCTCAATGAAGAAGGGCTGCCGAAGAAGGGATTCTTTGGCAGCCCAATTTTGATATTGGAGATTCTTAAGATTAGTCATCATAGAAAAAGTTACAAATTAGAAGTTAAAACATCTATTATGGGGATATATACATTTGAAAATTAAGCAGATTCTATTGTCATCTGTCAGGTTTTAGTGATTAAAATGCTGCAATACAGTTATTTGTGTCATGACAATAAGCCTGATAATAAGGCTGACAATAGAAAAACAGGCGTTTTATTGTCAGCCTCTTTTTTCAATTCTGATAGGATGCATCAATGAGTTCCCTTATTCTTGCGAATCTTGAAGGGGATAAATGACAGGGCGGATGTTTTTACTTGCTCATCTGTAGAAAGCTGTTGTTTCGTGTTTATGGAATTGTCGTTTCCTTGCTTGGAACTGTTGTTTCTTCTATTGGAAACGGTTGTGCCAAAGGCTTGGCACAGCTGTGCCACCGTATTGGCACGGTTGTGTCACTACGTTGGCACAACTGTTTTACTGGTATGGCACAACGACTTTGATTAGTTGTCATAAGCAAAGTGAGCGCTCAAAAAATGCAAAGAGAAAGAGAGGATATTTAAATCGCAGGATTTATCTTTGGGTAATGGGCTGACAATAAAACACCTGTTTTCTATTGTCAGCCTTATTATCAGGCTTATTGTCATGACACAAATAACTGTATTACAACATTTTAACCACTAAAGTCTGACAGATGACAATAGAATGCCCTAAAACTTTTATGTAGAAGTTACTCAATCCCGCTGATTTCTATATGAAATAGGGGATCAATCCGAAGCTCCGGTTGTTTTCAGTTTGTTTCTTTCCGCACGGAAATGAACAAAATTATAAATTGAGGATTAGGCACGGATTACACGGATTTCACGGTTTTAGTGCTATGATTACGTAAAACAACCGTGTTAATCCGTGTAATCCGTGCCTAAATATATTCTTTTCCGTACCGAATTTGCCTCAAATCTGTTCGCTTTTTATTTAATTAGATAAAAATAGATAATGATAATAGCTAATATAATCAGAGGTATACCTTTTATGCCTCTTTTCGTTATAAACATATTTAAAGCAAATGCTAATATTGCAGTCAAACCTAGAATATTACTTTTAGGTAATCCAATTGCTACCCCATTCGCTATAGCAGTGCAAATTATAGCAGCAAAAAAACAGATATCATCTTTATCTTTAAACGGATTCTTAAAACACATAATTTAATATTTATCCGAATCAGTATTTGATTCCTTAGTTAAAAATTAGAGTAATTAATGCAATGGCAATTTTTCCCATCGTATGTAGCAGCAGTCCCGATGTAGATCTGACTTTC
>NZ_FNNN01000073.1 GCF_900106755.1 Bacteroides faecis MAJ27 | reverse complement strand
GGATCAATGAATAAATCTGAGGGATGAAATTACAAATTCTTATCTTTGCCTTCAAATTTATAGAAAATGGAGTTAAATGTTTATCGTCTTCTTCTCCCTGAAGGCACCTTGGATTACTTTGATGTTGTTGATGTGAAAGAAAGGGTGAATGAAATCGTGATTTACCTTGAAGAGAAGAATCTGGTTCCTGAGCAGTATTCCGGTGAGGCCACTGAGAGTAAAGGCTTTTATGATCCGGTGGTTGTTCAGGACTTTCCCCTTCGTGGTAAGAAAGTGTATCTGAACATTCGCCGTCGTCGCTGGATATTAAAGAAGAGCAATGATTATATCTGCCGTAACTGGCGCATGTTAGCTGAGGGTACTCGTATGACGCAGGATTTTGCGTCTTTTTTAAAAGAATTATATTGATAATCATCCGATCGGCTGCAAGTTATTGGGTACTTTATATGGCGTTGACGGGGATTTGTTTGAACGTCAATACCGCAACCATTTAAGTGGCTACCTCCGCTGGGAGCAGCTTGCCCATGCAGAGAACTGGCTTTTGTTTGAGAAGAACATTGGTGCCTACGTCTGTATTGATGAAGTGGCCCTCTCTCGTGGAGAACTATATACTGTGTTGATTAATAAAGAGGCTCACGGTGGTAAAGGCAGTATTATCGCTATCATTAAAGGTACGGATGTTTGTACAGTCACCTCTGTCCTGCTTAAACTTTCGCGTCGTCGTCGCTATCAGGTACGTGAGATCACCTTGGATATGGCCCCCAATATGGAACAGATTGCGCGGACTTGCTTCCCTGCCGCCAAACGCGTTACAGATCGTTTCCATGTACAGAAACTAGCTCATGAAGCAGTTCAGGAGATGCGTGTGAAAGCCCGCTGGGAGGCTTTGGATGAGGAGTCCACGCAGCTTGCCTATGCAAAGGCCTGCGGAAAGATATATCATGCACCTGTTTTCGCTAATGGAGATACAAGAAAGCAGTTGCTGGCAAGGAGTATTTATCTGCTTTACAAAAAAGAATCGCTATGGACTCAGTCTCAAAGGATACGGGCTGAGATTCTATTTAAAGAATATCCCGATATAAAGAAGGGATATTATCTGGCCATGCGGTTAGGCTCAATCTATCATCAGTGTAAGTTTAAAGATATTGCTTTGACAAGGCTTGCAAGGTGGTATGACGAAGTCGATAAATCAGGCTTCCTGACTTTTGGAAGGGTAGCGCGCTCTATCCAAACACACTATATGAATATTATCAACTTCTTTGAAAGAAGGGCAACTAATGCGGCAGCAGAATCATTCAATGCTAAAATCAAGGCATTCAGAGCACAGTTTAGAGGAGTCAGAGATAAGGCATTTTTTT
>NZ_FNNN01000074.1 GCF_900106755.1 Bacteroides faecis MAJ27 | reverse complement strand
CTAAAGTTAAGTTCTTCATTGTTTCACGTTTTAAATTCACGCAAAACTAGGAAGAACTTTCAGAGGGGGAAATACGGGGTTTGCTGAATGCTTACATTAGAAAAATGGAGAACTTGGTTTTTATCAATCTAAGGAATACCATAATATTTGATGCGAAGTCTAAACAATTTGGTTCGATTCCGGAGGCTGCATTTAAAAGTATGAATATAGTTTCTGTTGTACTGCCTGAATCTATTAGAATTATTGGAAGAGCGGCATTTGAATGTTGTAAAAAACTACAATCAATCAGTTTTCCTAAAACTGTAGATTCGATAGAAAGTTTTGCTTTTCATTGTACGGGCTTGGCTACTGTAACGATACCTGATACAGTGAGAACGATAGGGCATAGTGTTTTTGCAGATTCTCCAAATTTGATTTCTGCTGTAGTTGGTGATGGATTAGAAGATTTAGGAAAATTTGCGTTTAGTAAATGTGAAAGCTTAAAATTCGTACAATTAGGGCAAAATCTAAAGGTCATTGATTATGGAGATTTTGAATGTTGTTCCAATATTTCTTTTATTGTACTACCTAATAAATTGTCAGCAATTGGAGATAATGCCTTTGCAAACTGTACTGGATTGTCATTTTTAGTATTTCCAAAAAGTTTAGAATATATTGGAAATTATAGTTTTGATGGTTGTTCAGGATTGGTAAATCTTTATATTGGAGACAATATTAGTTATATTGGACATTGTGCTTTTGGGCATTGTGCTAATCTCGAAGAAGTAACTTTATCTGAAAATGTGGCTTCAATTCAACATAATGCATTTAAAGAAAGTCTAAATTTACGTACGATATATTGTAGAAGCAAGAATCCTCCTTCAGTTTTAGAAAAACATTGGCATGGAAGTAATAAACGAAGTATGAATCTATATGTGCCAAAAGGATTTAGTAATAGATATAAGATACAGGAAGGATGGCGTTTTTTTAATATATATGAGGAGGATATATGACTATAATTTATTTGAAATGTGGAGTTTAGATGTCAAAACTTGAAGTTGTAGAGAGTTGGATTAGAGATGATTTTGTTTGACTTTCATCAACTTTGTTAGTAGAAAGTGGAATAGAAGGCAGCATTTGAAGAAATTCATTTGCTGTTTTTTATAGAATAGCAATGTTGTGCAATTGTATTATTAATTTTTTCTATTAAAATTTGAAAGTAAAATAGTATCTTTGTAGAGATAAAATTTGTTGAACCATGTTACATTGTATTTGAGGATCAATGAATAAATCTGAGGGATGAAATTACAAATTCTTATCTTTGCCTTCAAATTTATAGAAAATGGAGTTAAATGTTTATCGTCTTCTTC
>NZ_FNNN01000075.1 GCF_900106755.1 Bacteroides faecis MAJ27 | reverse complement strand
GGCACTGTCCACCATTTTGTGTAAATAGAAAACTTCAGGATTCGGGTTTTATACTTGAATCCTGTTTTCAAATATAGTAATAAATTGGTTAAATATCAATGCCCAATTCCAAATAGGTTGATACCATTTCTTTTCGATTTCGTTAATAGCCAGATAGACAGATTTTTTCAGCGCATCATCATTCGGAAATGATAGCTTGTTTTTGGTGTACTTTCTAATTTTCCCATTCAGATTTTCAATGAGATTAGTGGTATAGATAATCTTTCTAATCTCGACGGGGAAATCAAAGAACACGGTCAGTTCTTCCCAATTATTTCTCCATGAGCGTATCGCATATGGATATTTAGCACCCCATTTTTGCTCAAAGTTATCCAACTCCATCTCAGCTGCTTCTTTAGTAGGTGCGTTATAGATGTTCTTCAAATCGGCAGTGAACTCCTTTTTTTCTTTCCAGACGACATAGCGACAGGAGTTCCTAATTTGGTGTACCACACATATTTGAGTAGTAGAGGCAGGAAATACACTCTTGATGGTTTCCGTAAATCCATTCAGGTTATCAGTAACTGTAATCAGAATATCTTCTACACCACGGGCTTTGAGATCCGTTAAAACACCCATCCAGAAAGCGGCACTCTCATTTTTGCCAATCCACATACCCAATACTTCTTTCAAGCCTTCCTTGTTCAGACCTACACATAGGTAAACAGTCTTGTTGATCACTTTGCCGTTTTCTCTGACTTTGAATACGATGCCATCCAGACAATCATATATAAACTTTCCAAAGGCCGATTTTGCCACTCTGTTGCAGCCTGGCTGACTTTATTGGTGATAATGGAGATAGCGGAGGTGGAGAGGTTAATACCGTATATTTCCTGCATCTCCGACTCAATGTCAGCGACGCTCATACCTTTGGCATAAAGAGAGATGACAAGGCGTTCAATAGATAAGCCGCGGGATTGATGCTTAGGAATGACAATAGGCTCAAATTCACCTTCCCGATCACGAGGAACCTGAATAACAGATTCACCCATTTCTGTTTGAATCTGCTTCCTATAACTACCATTGCGGGAGTTGCCACTATGATCTCCTTGATTGGAGTGTTTCTCATAACCTAAATGGTTATCCATCTCTGCTTCCAGCATTTGTTCATAAACACGAGTATGAAGCTCTTTCATGAAAGCAGTCACATCTTCGCCTGTCTTAAACTGGGACAGAAACTCTTTACTTAAAAATTCTTTAGGAATGTCCATTAAATCTGATTTTTACAAAGTTAATACATAAATAAAAAAACTACGAGAAAAATCCCGTAGTTTTCTATTTACACAATCAGATGGATAGTCCC
>NZ_FNNN01000076.1 GCF_900106755.1 Bacteroides faecis MAJ27 | reverse complement strand
ACAATGGTTCGTTAAAATTTGAGATAACGGCTAAGCGGCTTTACGCTGCCAGCCAAAGAGTTCTTTGATAGTATGACTAATTAACTTTCGGTTCGGTTTACTCTGACACTTGTCGAAAATTAGTTTAGCGATGTATGTGCTTGCCATGATTTCCTTGAAAGAAGCCATGGAATACGGCACTCCATTTTCCTTCATCATCACTTTCGCAACATTCTGTGATGCGAATGATGCATTATAGGAAAAGTCCAACTGGTTCTTGTGTCTTGCTTGGCAATGCGTAAGACCAGTATATTGCTTTGCATCGCGAAAACAAAACTCTATTTGGAATCTTGAGCGGTATGTGCGCAACACTTCCTCACCCGACATGGATGTCTTTGTTGAGAAGAAAAGCTTGTGTTTTCCGTTCGGCATAACCCAAATGACAAGACGCACTTTCTGCTTCAATGCCTTTGAATAGGCTATGAGTGTGTAGGCTGTGCCTTCAAGTCCTTCAATATGCAACTCTGCCATACGTGTGAGGTCAAGTTTCTTGTAGTTGATTTTTCCGTCAAGTGTCTTGGGACGTCCAGGCTTATTGGAACGAGGTCCCGTATACACATAATATAGGCTCGCAGTATCCCTGAAGCGGCTGACAAGATGGAAACCGCACTCTTTGATTCCGTCCACAAACGGACGGATAGAGAAGAAAGCGTCAGCGACAACAATATCGGTGACCTTCAACAAATCCTTCTTATAACGCTTGATGACCGCTATGTAATGTTGCACGAGAGTCATGTTACGCATTTTCAATTCTCCAGTAGATGGAGTCTGATGGGCGCGCAGCATCATGCAACTGTTGGCATGGACATCGACAAGTGCAAGCCCCATGATTTCAAGCCCATGCTTCATGGAACTTGCACAACCGGACCAGAAAGTACCGATATGCGGAGTCTTCTTACCCGACTTGCTGATGTAGCTCGGATCGATGGCTATAGCCAATAGACCATCCATATTCAAGTAACGTCGGCATAGGGCAAGGTTGAACTTCACCCAGTCTATGCATTTAGCACGACCACGGTTGAAGTTCGTTCTGTAGGTCTGCTCACAATGGGTACCGTAACGCTCCATTTGAGTGAAATTTATCTTTCTTTGTATCGTCATGTATAATA